>CAYPZD010000022.1:0-2835 GCA_964415055.1 uncultured Verrucomicrobiota bacterium
TTGCCGCAGTTCTTTCAATTCCGCCAATGATTTCAACCCGTCATCGGAGACTTCCGTATCATGCAACCAGAGTTTGGTAAGACCGGTCAGCGCGGTCAGATGTTTCAATCCCTCATCGGTCACTTGCGTCTCACCAAGGTGCAATCCCTTGAGATTGGGAAACGTCTTCAACAGACCGAGTCCCTGATCTGTCACAGCCGTTTTGCGCAGTCCGAGATATTCGAGTTGCCTGAGGGATCTCAACCGCTTCAACCCTTGGTCGGTGATCTTGGTTTCACCGATGGGCAGGTGCTTCAGATGCGTCAACTTGGCAATGTTCGTTAAACCGGTATCCGTTATCTGCGTCTTGTAAAGATTGAGCCACTCCAGATTGGACAGCTCTGACAGCAGTTCCAGTTCCTCGTCCCCGACCGGCGTTTGCTCCAGGGACAGATCTGTGATGGCGTTTTCCTTGGCGATCTTCGCGAGCAACCGTGTATCCAGCAGGGTATGACCATTGAAATTGACTTCCACAATCCGGCCGGTTTCTGCATGCAAAAACACCTGGCCGCCCTTGCGCTTTATATCCAACACCAATGCTTCATTCGCGAACAACTTGCCCGAGGGCAGAAAAAGAAACAAATGCAGAACAACCAACGCATAGGACAATCTGCACAAGGACACTCTTTTCATGTAATGAGCTTAGCGAGCCTGGGCGTGCGCGGGCAAGTCCGCTTTGACGCTGACGGGATCTTCTGAAAAGAACTCCGGGGCAGGAATACCTTCAAACACATGAAAACCATCCAGTCCATCTCGCAGATCCGGCAATCGCAGGGGCTGTCAAAAAAAATCATTTTGCCCTTTCCGCCATGATTGATCTAGCATCGCGCCACCATGAGAAGCATCACAAAACATCTAATCAGTCATCTCTGCATATTGTTCATCATGTCATCAATCAACGTTTCATCGGCGCAAGCGGAATCATTCAAAGTCATCCTGGATGAAGTCGACAACGGCTCCTTCACCATCAAACCGAGTTTACCCGCCAACGGTCAAGTCCCTGCGGGAACTGTTATCGAAGTGACCACCAAACCGGACCACGGCTACGTTCTGGATTCCGGTTACTACTCCGTGCCCGGACGTTGGGGAGCCATGTATCACGAATCCATGACCGATGTGTTCAAAGTCGTCATCGACCAGGAAAAACACATCGGCGCCTCCTTCATCAAAGCGGAAGAAGTCGCCCATGTGGATGTGCGGCACAACATCGTCTACGCACAACCCGGCGTGAAGCCATTGAAATACGATGTCTTTTCACCCAAAGGAGCCAAAGGGCTGCCCATCATCGTCATCATCCACGGAGGCGGCTGGACGACCAACGACGAAGACGTCATGCGAGGACTGGCACGCGAACTGACACGCGGCGGTAAATTCGTGGTGGCCAGCATGGACTACCGTTGGGGAGGCAAAGCCGACGGGGACAAAACCAACAACACCATGGCCAACCTCATCGAAGACGTCTACGGAGCCGTCGCCCACATCATGGAACACGCCAGGGAATACGGAGGCGATTCTACACGGATCGGCCTGACCGGAGACAGCGCCGGAGGACACTTGTCGGCAGCAGGTTCGGTCATGGTCGAGATGATCGGAGACGGCGGGTTCGGCCAACAACCAGGCGTGTTTGAGTTCAGCCCCACTTACCTCCCCAAGAACAAAACCGTCGCACAAGTCAAAGCAGACATGCTCACCGCCATCAAAGCAGCGGCGCCCAGTTATGGCGTCTTCGGTGGACCATTCCTCAACCATTACTCCGAAGATCCCAAGGCGGACGACACCTGGAAGGCGGCCATTTCACCCATCAACCATATCCCGAACGCATCCGACCGCTCGGTTCCCCAATACCTCACGCGCGGCACTCGCGATGGATTAATTCAGGATGAAATGGTCAGCAGCTATATGAACGCCCTGGTCGAAGCCGGCCAACGCGTCCAATATGTTCAGGTCGGAGGAGCCGGGCATGCTTTCTTTGACTGGAAACCCAATTCCCGCACCAAGGCAACATTTTATCAATACGGCGTCTACTACGCTGCCGAAATGAAAGCCTTTTTCGAATCGGTGATGTATTGATATTAAATCGCCGACCACCGGGAGGATTCCAAAACGAAAAAGGATCTCCCATAACAGGAGATCCTTTCTATACCAAGTCATTGCGCAACCGAATCAGGCGCGTTCCATGTATTTGCCTGTTCG
Organism: uncultured Verrucomicrobiota bacterium; assembly: GCA_964415055.1. Taxonomy (GTDB): domain Bacteria; phylum Verrucomicrobiota; class Verrucomicrobiia; order Limisphaerales; family AAA164-E04; genus AAA164-E04. The sequence goes on from CAYPZD010000022.1 coordinate 2,233, forward strand.
GGTGTCCACACGGATTTTTTCACCCGTTTTGATGAACAAAGGCGCTTGAATGGAAATACCGGTTTCGAGGGTGATCGGCTTTTGAACATTGTTGGCCGAATCTCCCTTGATCCCTTCCGGGGCCTCGGAAACCGTCAAGGTCACACTTGGTGGAATTTCGATCATCACCGCCCGTTCCTCGATGAAAGTGATGGTCACTTCGCCGTTTTCGGTCAGGTAATTCTTGGCGTCCCCAACGATGTCAGGGGTGATGGTCACCATTTCGTAGGTTTCGGGATCGCAGAACACAAAATCTTCCCGGTCCATGTAACTGAACTCCATCTTCTTGCTGAACAAGGGGACGATCTCAACTTTCTCGGTGGAACTGAAACGGACATCGGATGACTTACCCGTGCGGATGCTGCGCATGATCACCTGCACAAACGCCCGGAGGTTGCCGGGGGTGCGATGTTGCATGTCAAGGATGACACTGACGTCGCCGTTGTAGTTGATCGCCATCCCTTTTCTCAAATCGTTTGCTGTGGCCATAAATTTAAAATGATTGCTGCCTTGACTGCTCCCGAACTTGTTTTCAGGAGAAAGGCGAGGATTTAATCATTTTTG
>CAYPZD010000022.1:2935-62260 GCA_964415055.1 uncultured Verrucomicrobiota bacterium
ATCCATCAGGCGGAAAAACCAAAGCGGTATTTTTCTTCTTCGGGCTTGATATTCAGGCACTGACAGATTTTTCGAGCTGCAAGCAATCCTGCTGCGGTCTTGATCATTCTGTCGGATTCAACCGGTGGAAGGGCCACGCCTTCATGCAAGATTTGTTTGATGTGAAATCCCCGGTCGAGCAGTTCCATCAGGTATTCTTCGCATGCAACCGGATCGTCCGTTTTGATGTGGTGCATCTGATCATGTTTCCCCAGCCTGACCGTGTATTCGATGTGATATTTGGCAAGCATAAGCGATCCTTTCCATTCTCCGGAATATTCCCAATTCCAGTCTGTTCCGTTTCCCCAAGTAAAACATGCCCCATTGGAACGCGAAATCCATGGAATAATTGGAAAACTTATCCACGCTTTCCCCGGGCACCGTCACATCATCCCGCTGGCCCGAAGCACTGTTTCCTGCACTGCCAGATCATGCTCGTAGGAGAACTGAAAGGAACGATTGCCTCGCATCACCTCAGCGATATCTTCAAAGTCTTTGTCATATCTCCCCCTGTTGGGAAACGTGACCGTTTGAACACCTTTTTTGTATCCAGCAACCGGTTCCTCCAAAGTCAATCGAACCGCAGGCGGTTCCAGCGGCCGAATCTCCAGGGTTCCCTTGTTGCCGCAAACCACCAGCTGACGCCTTGCAAAACCGTCCACTTCAATCAACGCACTGCGCACAGTGGCGGCAACATTGGGATATTCCAGCACCGCAAGTTGGTTGTCGGCCAGGGGATCTTGGTCGATGGATTTCCGATTGAATGCATGGACCTGATCCGGTTTACCAAGCATGTAGACAATGGCATCAATCACATGACACCCTAATTCGAACATGGTGCCGCCCTCAAACTCGGCCAGTTCCCGTCGGACATCCGGTCCCGATTTTTTCCCCATCACGGCTTCGACCGCAAAAACATCCCCCAACCAACCTTCGCGAACGGCCCGGAAACAGAATTCGAACGCCGGGTTATAACGATACATGTATCCCATCTGGATCAACAGCCGGTGGGAACGAGCCAAATCAACGACTCGTTTAAAAGCAGCCAGATCACTGCCGGCTGGTTTGTCCAGATGGATATGTTTCCCTGCCTTCAAACACCGTGTGGCAATGTCAAGCAGATCGCGAACATGCGTCTCCACTGCCACCAATCGCACATCGGGACTCGACAACAATGATTCCAGGGACATCCATTGAGCGTCCGGATAAGCTTTGGAATTTGCCTTGACGGCTTTCGCACGCTCCTCGTTTACTTCGGCCAACCCGACCACTTCGAAAGCGTCACAACGTTTCATCGACTGCCACTTGCCTCTGGCATGCGCATGCGCGGTACCGATTTGCCCCACCTTTATGGGCGCGGTTTTATCTTGGGCAAGACCTCCGGTCCTCAGCCCGAGGGCAGCGGTCGTGACAGCGGTTTCTTTCAGAAACGTTCTGCGATTGGAATGAGATGGAATCGTTTTCATGACGTTCATACATCAACGGTAATCTTCGCGGACAGGAGAAAAGGCATCAATCACCCGGCAATCCGTCAAAGCCGTGCCCGAGTGAACGGCATGGGAAGGGATCACGCCCACATCACCCGCACGAAGCGTGGTTGCCTTTCCGTCGATCACCAATTCAAATTCGCCTTCGATGACGTTGCATATCTGCTCGTGCGGATGGGAATGCTCGGGAAGTTTCGCACCTGCATCGATGTTCCAATAGGCAAGCGTCATGGAATCCCCATGCACAAATTGAACTTCAAATCCCTGAATGAGATGTTTCAGTTCCAGATCTTCATGTCGATAAAAGGGCATGGGCAAATTGAAACCTGATCCTTGGATTCACGAAAGGAAAAACAAAGGCATCCGACCTTTACAAGCCGAGCGGGATGTGCGAACGGTGTGGGATGTATATCGCAATGAATCGCTTTCAAATCGCCCCGGGTTTCGAATCTGCGTTCGAGGAAATGTGGCGCAATCGTGAGTCCTATCTGGATCAGGTCCCCGGCTTCAAAGAGTTTCACTTACTCAAGGGAGCGAAAGAGGACACGCACACGACCTACGTGTCCCACTCCGTCTGGGCCTCCCGCGAGGTGTTTGTTGCCTGGACCGAATCCGACGCTTTTCGCAAAGCCCACAGCCAGGCGCGATCGCCCGAAGGCATGCATCTTTCCCATCCCCGGTTTGAGGGTTTTGAGGTCATCCTTTAACTGAATTATCGGCGTTCCAGTTGATATAACTGTTCCTCCAGCCAAACATGCTGATGGACGAACAGGTTATCTCTTTGGATCATCCCAGCAAAGGAACGTGCTTCGTCCACCTTGCCCTCCAGGCACAGCCTTTCGAACTGGGCCAATTGAAAGGAGTCTCGCATGGACACGGGCAGCTGATCCGGGTCCATGAGGGAAAGGGCCCTTGCAGCTTCCTTCAACCGATCGTTCTGAAGCAAGGCATGGGTATGAGTGACCGCCGATGATTGATCATGTGGAAATCGTAGAATCAATGAATCCGTCAAGGAAAGGGCCAATGAGGGATTCCTCCGAATGGCAAGCAGCAGGGACGCGTAGTTAAACGCATGTTCCTTCGATTGCGGCTCCAGCGCATGCAGCTTTCGGCAAGCGTCCAGTTGGTAACGTTCCAGTTTCAACTCACGTCCAAACTCAAACGCTTCTTTCCAGAAGGATACATCTTGCTCATGGCTGGATTCCAGTGCCCTATAACGGCGCAAGGCATGATCACTCATTCCTTCATGCCGCGCCATTCTCGCGGCCTCCAACTCGAGATCTGGAAAGTAAACCGTTGATGCCACCCACTTGCGGTAGCATTCCATAGCTGCTTGCGGACTTTTTTCTCCTTGCCAGGACTGGGCCTCGAAGAAAAAGGACAAACCCTTCCATTTCACATTCGAGGTCCGCGTTCGCATTCGAGTGGCTAGCGCTCGCAGCTCAACCCAACGCTCATTCTGAATCAACAATGTTCCATGATAAAAGGTCAATTCAGGGGAGGAAGCAAATGTACCCAGCAAAGATTTCAGCTTGGCAATGAATGATCCCGATTTGTCGAATACTTGATAGAGTTCCCCCCATTCGATCACCTGAGCAGCATGGAGCCACTCCAGGTTGCCACCACCTTTGATGTCGCTCCAGACGCGATGGCCATTTCCGGATTCAATCTGGTTACGCCAATACAGCAGACGATGCCAAGTCCGCTCCCGTCCTCGTAGCGGATGCTCCGCCATTCATTGCCTCATTTCATCGGCTGAGCTTCGATGGGACAGCAACCAGAAGTGAAGGTTGACCTCGAGCATTTCCAACAGCTCTTTGACTATCGGACCACCATCCACCCCTGTAACAGATAAGCCTTTGACTTCTGACACCTCATTCCAGTCTCAGCACTGGAGAGCATCGGAATACTTCAGAAGTGTTTCGGCAGCGGGCTTCCCTTCACCATGAACATCTCGCAATGCAAGTCTCCAAGACTCGGGAAGCGCGCGGTCGCTCAGTAAAATGATAGATGATGAGACGGTCAATGCATCAGATAGTTGAGGAGGCGCCATGGAGAGAACCAAATCAGCAGCTTCCTCTATCCCCCCCATCCACACAAGAACCAATGGGGAAAGCAGACGATCTGATGACTCCGCCTTGGGTTTTTCCGCCATAAAACGGCCATATCGCGACACATCCTGGGTGTGTTGACGGGTCGGTCGATCAAGGCGCACATGAGCAAGCATCGCCTGTGTCAGGTTCTGCTCATGGTAGGGATGGTTCGCGATGCAGGATTTCCACGCCAGCAATGCCAAGGCAGGCCTGCCCTCCCTTTCATGCCGCATCGCCTGCCGCTTCGCCAACCACGCCTGGGCATAGTCCAGTCCGCTGATGCGAACAACGGGTAAAATTTCGTCAGGAGACACCCTGACTACCTTGAACATTCCCACGCAAAAGCAGAGGCATACCAGCCCCATTCCCCCAACGGACAATCGAAATCTCCAATCTTTTCGTAAAGGACTGGAGCCTGCCGACACATTCCGACGGGGCCGCTTATTTGATAATATTTGAGTTGCCATAACATTTGTGGGGATCCACTCACCGACAAATGCAGGCAGAAAGTCTTAACTACGGGCTTTCCTGGCTGGATGTATTTAACTGAATCTTCAGAGTTTCCAGTTTCGCTTCGTATCCGGGAAATAAAAGATCTTTATCCAGCAAAAGGGAGAGACTGCGCGCCTCCTCCAATCGTGCATTCTGGATAAGCTGGTCGAACTGAATCAAAGTCAGCAATGCTCTTTCATAGGGTAAGAGCGACTCCAGTTGGATCGATTTCAACTGATCGTCCAATCCGGCGAAGTTGCTCTGCAGCCATTGTGCACAAGCTACCAAAAGTCGTTCCGAATCCGACCATTCGTTTTCAGGGATGGACCGGGTGAATGCTTGCAAAGGTTGTTCCGTTTCTCCGAGCATCAGCACAGTCGCTTCCAACTGACGTTTTGCGGTCTTTAGCGAAGACGGATTTGTTTCCTCCAATGACTTCAGTGCCACGTCGAGTGCGGAAGGATCGCCCGCGAGTTTGGCGGCTTGAAACATCAAATCGAAATACGTGTGCCGGTCTTCGATCATGCTGTCATGCAGGGCCAAAAACTCCAATGCCTGTTCTCCGTGCCCCACCTCCACCAGGCCCTGCGCCATTCGTAAGGCCATGGAGGCATTCTTTAAGGGGCATTCGCCGATCAGACGTTTAAACGATGTCGTGGCGGGCATGGCCATTTTCTGTTTCCCCAGCGCATATCCCTCGATGAAGAAAGCATAGACCTTGGTGTCGGCAATACCTCCTTTTTGCGTCCTGAGTTTCACGGCATGACTGATGACTTCCTGCCATCGTTCCGCTTCTATCAGCAAATCACCGTACTCCATCCAGTATTTGGGACTGTCTTCAAAAACCGGTTCGGCCAGTCGGAAAACCTCCCAGGAACGATCAGGCAACCCCAACTTGAGGTAGGCCTCGGCCAAATGAACCACCGGCTCCAATCGGACAAACCGATACTGAATCACCTGAGGCCAGTACTGGGCAGCCAGCTTTCGCGCGTTGTCAAGTTGTCCTGCCCCGGAGAGAAGCTCCCAATAGTATGCGTGTTGCCCGGGTAAATCCTCCTCATTCTTTTGAATTTCATCAAAAATTTCTTTGAACAAATCCGTTGCTCCGAAGTGCCCATAAACTTCAAGGCGCAGTTGCCGGCTCAGCAATGAATTCGAACCCGACTCCATCCTCTCAATGATCGCGAACGCAGCCTCTTCACTTTGGGCTTGAAGCGCCTGGACGGCGATTTGGTAAAGTTCAGCTTCCATCCGCGCATCAGCCGGCAAATCACTCACATGCAGTTCATACATGCGTTGGAAGTCCTCAGTTCGCCGGGATTCGTACAGCAAATGGAGCAGTTCGGTCACCTGTGCCGGTGTCGGATCGGGTAAGTTGACAAGCAAATTCGCGGACAATTCATCCTGACCTCGAAGTCTATTGTAAGAAAGAACCAGGTCCAAATCAGCCGAATTGGTGGCCGTTAATGACAAGAGCTGCTCTCCTCTCAAGGCCACATCCCGTATTTCAGCAGGGCTTTGCACATCAAAGGCCATCCCGTTCGTGATCACCATGCGATGAAGATCGGGATCCAGGCTGTTTCTGCTTAACGCCATGCGCAGCAAGAAGGCGGTTTCCTCCAGATCATCCAGTTTGGCAGCGGCAATGGCCTTCTCTTTCCACCCCCTGGCCTCATGGATACGATACAAACTGGTTCGCACTGATTTGCCATAGGTCTCAGGGGCAATATTCCAAAGTGGTGCCATATAGACCGCCGCAGCCAGGAACAACAGGATCAATCCGAGCAGCGTATAACGGAAGCCCGGCTTATTCACGAGAATGAACAGCAGAGCGGATTGACCGGCTTTGCGTTCCAATTTGCGTTTCCAGCTGTTGGATCTGCTTCTCTTTTTACGATGTGGCGGCATTTAATCTCAATTCACTATGACATCAGTCGTTGTTTCAGGAATGCGTTTGGATTGAACGCCCTTCTCTTGAAACCCTTTCAGCAAATGCATCCCAGGTTGGCAGATCCCATTCCCTGATCTGCATGGGGTCGATGCCGTAAGCCTGTTCCACCCAGGCAAATACCTCTGCCAAATCCAATGAATCCAAACCGGACTGCACATCAAACATGGGACGGGACAAATCAAAATCTGACACAGCATCCTGATGTCTTCTCAGGATCTGCGTCAGCTTGGCTTGCAATTGATCTCCAATGTGTTGTTTTAAGTCAGCCATGATACATGGAAAATCGTTCTCTCGGGCGATCCATCAAAAAACAGATCAAGATCCAGGAAGCGTTGACCTTTGAACGATTCTGATTTGCCCCCCTTCCCAAGGTAAGCATCTGCTCAAGCTTCCCCTACCAAGCCATATCATGTCAATCCCAATCAAGAGGTTGCACTACGCCCGACTATGAAAATCAACCAGAATGGTTTTATCCAGTGAGGACGCGGTTTCCGGGGTCGTTTGAGAGGAGGTCTGGCGAACCCTTTGCTGAGACACCCGGTATTCCGTCCACCAATGCATCCGTTCAGACAAAGTCCATGGATGGTTGGCTTCAAAGTGAACAAGTTTTTCAGATATCTCTGCCACAGATTTTGGTCTTTCCGACAAATCTTTGCTAAGACATTGAAGCAACAATGTTTCAAGAACAGGATCAATAGCGCTCCCAAGCTTTTCCGAGGGAGGAACCGGTGCCTGGGTCAGGTGTTTTTCAAATATTTCCATCATGGATTGCCCTTCAAACACATAATGTCCCGTCAGCAAAAAGTAGCCCACCGCACCAATGGCGTAAATGTCACTCCTTGGGTCTGCATCATCCGGATTCCGAATGGCTTCCGGTGCCAAAAACTGGGGTGTCCCACTCACCGTACTGGTCAGTGTGACCTGTGTCTTGTCCTTGCCGGATATGCCGTAATGACGCACCAAGCCAAAATCCAACACTTTAACAAAATCCGGAAGACCACCCCGCTCGCAAAGGATGATGTTGGCCGGCTTGATATCCCGGTGGATGAGACCCGCCCGATGAGCTTCCTGTAGAGATTCACAAACTTGCCGGAGAATGAACGCCACTCGTGAGGGTGATTGAGGGCCATCTCTGACGACCAGATCTTTCAGGTTCAAACCATCCAAATACTCCATCGCATAGTAAAAAAGCCCTTCAGGAGTGTGGCCATAATCATACACCTGGATGGTATTGGGATGGGTCAGTTGACTGGTTAATTTGACTTCACGCTCAAATCGCTGAACGGAGAGATCATCCGCTTTATCAGGAGTCAACAATTTGACGGCAGTCTCCCTCCTAAGCAAGGCATGCCGGGCTCGATAAACGGAGCCCATGCCTCCTTCTCCAATTTTGTCCTCAAGATGATACTGCCCCAGCCGTTTGGCTTCAGACTGAGCCTCAGCCAACTTTCTTTTCCATCGAACATTGAAAACAGAAATCGAAAAGATCACGACGGAAGCCAGCAGCAAGAGCAGAATGAGAACAATGAACACCCACCTCAACATCAACAAAGGACGGTAGGCCTCCTGCGCGTTGATCTGGGTCGCCATGCCCAACTGGTAGGCCGGCAGCCAAGTCCAGGCCGCGACCACTTCCACCCCGCGATAATCCCGGAAAGGCTCCACTTCGGTTTGTTGAAATACCTGACCTTCATTGGAGGCTTCCGGTGCGTTCAAATGGTCGTAAGTTGTCTGAACAACCTGCATCATGGGCCAATTCCGGGTGGCATCCATGTCCGTGACCGATCCGGTCGCCAGCGCCTTGCCGGGATCTTTCAAATAGAGATTCAACGCTGAGGAAGCCTGGCTATCCTTATCCAGCAGTCCGATGGATCTCAACTGATCATCGAAGCGGCTCATCGACACCATGAGTCCAGATGCGTCAAAAGCATAGGTCTCACCACTTTCTCCAGGACGAGCCACTGACATGATGCGGGAGAACTCGTGCTCCGGATCAATGAAAAACGCAATCGCCCCCTTCACATCGCCATGATCATCCACAATGGGAGCCGCCACTTGCATTAAGGTGTCCTGCTGCATCAATTGCATCAGGTGGTCGGGAATACGAGGCCGAAAACGACGTCCCCCCAGGCGTTCCCCTTCTTGCCTTTCCCTACCAAACCGTTCGGGCGGGAACGAGGATGGATCAGGGCGGGGCCGTCGCTCAGGTCTCCCCTCAGAAAAATTCCGAGGAGATCCTTCCCTTCTACCTCCCGGCCCCCTCTTTCCCTGTTCGGGAGAGGGGCGTTTAAAGGGCGTGATCACGACTGCTTCATTGGATTCAATCAGTTGCTTAAACTTGGGCTGCAGAGCCTCAGGCAGGTTCCCCATGGATCTGGGAGGTTTCCCAAGGAAATGGTGCACGACTTCCATGTCCGGATTCGCCAGGAAAGCGTAGTAGTATTCTATTTCACTCACCCGCTGCTGCAGGCAGGCTTCGAAACTGCCATCGGCAAGCGGCTCGACATGCAGCATGGGTTGAGGCTCGAAGGCATCCGGTTCCTCGATAAGCTGAAGGGCTTGCTGTCGAATCTCTGGATCGTTTGCAATGGAATGAACCAGTTTTTTCTGATTTTCAAACCATATTTCCAGAGCCGTGACGTTGGCAGCAAGAGCAGACTCCATATCGCGCCGCAGGGAAACCTTGATGGCATCACCAATGCCACGATTGGCCCACCACCCGGTCACCCCGACCAGGAAAGCCAGCAAAATGGGAAGGAGCCACAGCAATTTATTAGAAAAACCGGAGAATTTCATGAGTTACGTTCCAGACGCACCATGACGTATGGATGTTTCAATTTGGAGGTTTTTTCTTAAAAAAGAGCATTGTGCACACAAACGCACAGTTGTGGACACACCGAAAATCATCTATGAGTTGACACACGAAAGAAGCGTCCGTTAGAAATCTGAGTCTGTTTGAACTTATTAACAAATTCGAACTCTTATAATGAAAAACAACCAAAAAACGCGGCAAACGATGCAACGGTTGAGCAAGGGTTTTACCTTGATTGAGCTGTTGGTCGTTATTGCCATTATCGCCATCCTTGCGGGAATGCTTCTACCGGCGCTCAGCAAGGCAAAAACAAAGGCTCAAGGGATCAAGTGCATGAACAACGGACGCCAGATGATGCTCGCGTTCAAGATTTACGCCACTGACAACGACGACTGGTTCCCACCGAATCCGGACGATGGCAACACTTCTGGAAATAACTGGTGCGCCGGCTCGATGAACAACGCCCAGCATGCCACGAACTGGCAAATGCTGCTCGACGAAAGAACATCCAAGCTTGGACCTTACGTTGGATCCCACCAGATTTTCCGTTGCCCGGCTGACCGAAGCACGATCACCACAGGTGGAAGGAAAGTCCCTCGCGTCCGCTCCTGGGCTATGAGCCAGGCGGTTGGAACGATTTCCAACAGCAAAAAACAAGCCGTGGCAGGACCATGGTTGGACAATGCCCACAATCATCAGCAATGCCGCCCTTACAAAACTTACGGCAAGGAATCGGACGCAACAGCCCCCGGACCTTCAAATCTTTGGGTGTTCCTGGATGAAGATGAACGCAGTATCAATGACGCCGGATTTGCAGTAGGTATGAATCAGCAGGAGTGGATTGACTGGCCTGCCACCTATCATAACCGTGCAGCAAACTTCGCTTTCTTGGACGGCCACAGCGAAATCAAAAAGTGGACCGACCCCAACACCGATGCCCCAGCTAAAAATGGATCTGTCTCACGCATGGCAGTTCCCGGCAGCCGCGACGCCATCTGGGTGCAGGTGAGAACTTCAGCTCGATGCGACGGACAACCGTTACCCTACGGAAGCCCGTAGTTGGTTCATACTAAATGTCCAGCAACAAAAAACCATGCTCTTCGGAGCATGGTTTTTTTTATTAAGGAAAAGATCTTCCAGATTACATCAATGCCAGCATCTGTTTAACCGCCGCCTCAAATCCCACAGACAGGGCACGGGATACGATACTGTGACCGATGTTGAGCTCTTCAAGATGAGGAACTCCATGCAGTTGTTTGATGTTCTCATAATTCAAACCATGTCCTGCATTCACTTTAAGGCCCAAGGAATGAGCCAATTCGGCCGATTTGACCAATCGAGCCAGTTCCGCTTCCCGGTCTGCTTCGCAATCAAACGATTCAGCATAGGCCCCCGTATGCAACTCAATCGCCAGCGCACCCGTTTCCTTGGATGCCTGCACCACCGCTTCATCGGGATCGATAAAAAGGCTCACCTCGATACCAACTGATTGAAGACGTTGACAAGTGGCTGCAATCTGATCGGATTGACCTGAAACATCCAGGCCTCCCTCTGTGGTGACTTCTTCGCGTTTCTCCGGCACCAGACAGACGTAAGCCGGTTTGATTTCCAAGGCCTTGGCCACCATTTCTGTCGTGTTGGCCATTTCGAAGTTCAGAGGCACCGTCAGAGCCTCAGCCAAACGATCAATGTCATGATCTTGAATATGGCGGCGATCTTCCCTCAAGTGAGCGGTGATGCTGTGGCAACCGGCGCTGACACAGGCCAGGGCAGCTTCAACGGGATCGGGTTCGCCTCGGGATTGCCCACGATAACGGGCTTCCCGCAACGTGGCCGTATGATCGATATTAACACCTAGTTTCCACATCAGCGGGTAAGGTTTTAGGGTCCAGGAACTGTGGACTCAGGAAACTCCCATACCGAGAGTTCTTCCACATCCACCCAGGGGAATGCCTCGGAATGGATCCATTTTGCCAGCAATGCAATTTCAAAACCGGTCAGACCAAAATGGGATTTTCGCTGAAGTTCCAATGTATGGGCGGACTTGCTCAGAATCTGGGTAACAGAGTTACCTAGTTTGCTCTCCATACCCTTTGTCCAACCAAACAAGGGAGAGTCTTGAAGCAATTGTCCCTTGTCGAACATGAAACCCAACATGTTGAGAAACCCCCGATATTGATACACTTTTTCGCCGGTGATTTCCCAATGATAATACCTGAGTCGTGGATGGTTCTCGATTTGCGCAAACAAAGAAGGAGGAGGAGGATTCTTGCGATTCACCAACCTGTGTGTCAGACCGGCCAAGTGATAGGGTTTCCCTTCATATTCAACCCCCTGAATAAACGGAAGAATGAAAGCGGGCACCATGGTCAAATGAAACGAATTAGGTTCCGCACCATCATGCAACGAAGCTCGATTGCTTTTCAACAGGCTCTCTTCAAGCCAACGGGCAACATTCCTGCGCATGCCATCCACTGCCAAATTTTCTTCGGTAACCGGCCAGGAAGCAAAGTTCAGGAACACTGGGGCGGCTTCAATCCCTGGTTTCGTACCCTGCTGCCTCGCGCCACGTGACCAGGCGACAGCCTGACTTGGAGTCTCTTTAGGAAAAAGCTCGTTCATTCCTGGGATTTGAGAAACCAATGGAGCCAAATTGCGCTGGGCTGAAAAGCTTACAATCGGTTCAACGATCAAATTGACGGGAATGGACCACTCTTCCACCCCATCATCGAGAGGGGCTGCCAAATGCAACTCACCATGCGTCCGGAGATAATCACCGTCACCGGATACACCAAGAGTCAGCGATTCCAATGCCTGACCGGCATATGCCCCTCCAGTCAGTCCGCTCAAAGTTTGAAAGCCCAGATTCACCGTCCACCAATCTTCTGCGCTGGAAACAGGAGGAAACTCCCCGTCCTCAACCGATTCGTCCCACTCAAGCAATTGGGTCAGAGCATCGGCCCCAACACTCAACAAGGTCCAATCTTCCACCTGAGCATATCGAATCAAAAATCCCGAATCGGACGAACCGGATTGCCACTCGGAGGTCATCCCTTCACTGAGTGGGGGATCGATCTCCCAACCGTAAGAACCGGCAAATTGACGTAGTTTGGTATTCCAGTCGATGCGTCGTTCTTCAGGTAGTTTGATTCCCACATTAAAACTGATCACACCCGAAGAAAGCCCATGGACTTCACCGTAAGATTGGAACTCCAACAAATCCTCCATCAAGGGGGTCAACAACTCCCGTCGCTGATCAGGGGCCTCGGCTTGAAGACCGAAGATCAGTTTATCGGGTGCGCTGGCCAGCTTTGTCAGAATCAAATCTTTAACGGGAGCAGTGGAATCGGACTCCAGAATGGATTTAAAAACCTGTCCTCCATCAAGACTGCGAATCTGGCGGGCACCCTGATAATGCCAATAGCCCAAACGCGTCTCCTGTGACTCGGCAGCCACACAGGAATATATACCGGTCAATGCAAGGGAAGCCAAAAGACACCCACGAACGATTTGTCGGCGAAACAGCATAAACAGATAAATGCCAAACTTGCAGGGATTAAGCAATGCGATTCTGAAATCACTTCAAACTGCCCAAAAAGGCAACCAAATCTCGCAATTCACGCTTGGTCAGCATCAGATAAAGTCCCTCCGGCATCCCTGAGAGCCCTTTTTCACGCGCAGCGATGTTGTCTTTTTTCAAGGTAAGGATGCCATCTTCGGGCGAATTCAGAACAATCTTGTCAGCATCTTCCTCTTTGATCACACCTGCATAAAAGTTATCATCCTTGGTCTCCACCAACACGCTTTCATATCCCTCCGCAATGGCATTGTTGGGGTAAAGTATCGATTCGAGAATGTAATCGATCGACTCCTTGGTGACCAACCCGTTCAAAGCCGGGCCAACGTCCCCTCCATTTCCATCGACTTTGTGGCAACGCAAGCAGGCCACTTCCTCGCGTTCCAAGAAGATTTGACGCCCTGCTTCTGCATCGCCACCTTCAAGCACCACAGCAAACTCTTTGAATGGAGACTGTTTCACCAGATTCTCTTTGTAGGCTTTCGCCTTGGATTGCAACTCGGGTGTGCCCTTGGATTCAATCAGTTCCAATAGATCGAGCTGAAGTCCTTGATCGAGGGCACCCTCAACCAATTGATCTGTCAGGGATCCCATCAAATCCATGGCTTCCTTGGACGTGTCACGTCCCAAGGACGCGATGGCTGCCTGTTTTTCGTTCAAATCGCCACTTTCCAAAGCGTCTTTGAGCGTTTGAAGGCTGTCAGCGGATTGTTCCTGCCACCGCAAAGCTTCACGGCGCAATCGACGGTCGCCGGTTTCCAGTGCAATCTCCACTGCTTGCCGGACCAAGTCTTGTTCTCCCAAATTCCCAAGAGCCGACAAAGCCGAGGTACGGGTGAAATCACTCAGGGTGTCATTGCGGACAGTTCCCAACAACCATGGCGCGGCCGTGTCCAGCCCAACAGCTTCCACGGCTGAAATCAATGCCACAATCATTTCCTGTGAAGGATGTTCCACCAGACGAGGCATGGCGGATTGAACGGCACGTTTCGCATCTTCGATGGACCGGTAACCGGAAACAGGACTCCAGATGCCGGTAATACGGTCTCTCCCGGAAGGACTTCCCCAACTGGACAATGCTTCGAGCGCTTCGGCCCGGACGGATACCTCAAGGGATTCATTGACCGCGATCTGTCCCAATTGGGCCGCATACTCCTCACGTCCCAGTCGGAAATTGGCATTGACCACACGTCTCCAGGTAGGTTCGTTCAGGTTTTGACCTGAAGCCAAATCGGCGAGGTCCCGCATGGCTGCTTCGATCGGCACATCGTTGATCGCGCGAGCGGCTTCGGTCACCAGCAGCTGATCGGCATCTTTGAGGAATTGAGCCACCTCCGGACGCTCCAAGCGTCGCATCGCCAGCAAAGCCCCCATGCGCACCGAACTGGAAGGATGATCGGCGATATCCTGGAGCCAACGGAAATCCTGCAGACCTGCCAGCCCCATCACACCGGCATGCCGTAGATACGGATCACGATCACCATTGGCTTCAAGCATGGTCACCAAAGGAGCCATGGCCTCCTTGCGACCAAATTTACCCAGGGCAATGGCGGCAAAAAAACGAACACGTGGAGCCGGGTCATTGGCACAAAGTGACGCCAATCGACCAAAAGCATTCTGGATGCGGTGGGCACCCGCAACTTTGGCTGCTTGACCACGCACCTCATCTTCCTCGGCATAAAGAGCATCCAAAACCGGACCCGCGGCGGCACTTTCATTTGAAAGAATTTGTCCGAGTCCCCAAAGGGCATGAAGTTTGGCAAAGTGAAACCCTTCCTGCTTCAAGGTGTTTGAGAAATACTCGATGGCGTCACCACCACGTTCAGCCATCTCAAATTGCGCCTCCTGTCGAATGCGCATATCAGGGTGAGCCAGGAGTTCGGACAATTCATTCAAGTCCCGATGGGCCATCCCGTCCGCCATCAAAGCCTTGGTCTGAGTAACAATGTCGGCTTCGGCGGATGATGGTTCAAACAGACGATAAATCCTACCCTTGCCGGTCTTGTTCCATCCTTCCACCCAGTCGGTAATGTAAAGCCCGCCATTCACACCGAAATCCGCGTCGGTCGCCAGGATGTTCCACGCGAATTGTTCATGGTTATCCAATGAAAAGGTGGCTCCATTGGGTTTCATACGAAAAGAATGAATACCACTGTTGGCCGGGGATCCTTTGAAATCCACCATGAAGAAGTGATCCTGGAAAGCATCGGGAAAGCCAGTCCCCGGGTGATAGGTCAACCCCGATGGACCATTCCCAATGTTGGCAATCGGCGGCACCAGGTAAGCAGCCTGCCCCTCCCACTGCGGATGCCACATTTTTTCGGCATTCCATGGGCCTCTCGGAACGGGATTATTCAGAAACTGATACCCAATCCGCCAACCACTGTCTCCACCTTCTACCAGATAAACCCAACGGGCCTGGTCGCCACCGTCTGAATTGTTGTCGCCAGTAAAAAGATTGCCATAGGCGTCAAAGGTCAATTCCTGAGGATTACGCAAACCGAATGCAAAGACTTCCAGCTCACTGCCATCCGCATTACACCTGAACACGCACCCCGTATCGGCAAAACCAACCACCCGGCCGTCCTTGGTTTTGATGTGAGAACCACGATCACCAATGGAAAAATACAACTTGCCATCCGGACCAAACCTCAATCCATGCAAATCATGCCCCAGAAATCCGACGCGCACACCAAAACCGTAGTGCAGGGATTCACGTTTCTCGGCGATCCCGTCACCGTCCTGATCTTCCAGCAACCAGAGATCGGGAATGTTGGTGAAATACACTTTTCCGTTGCGAGCCAATACCCCGGAAGCAAGGCCATCAGCAATCTGATCAAAACCATCCGCAAAGATGGTAGAATGATCGGCCACACCATCGCCGTCACGATCTTCGATCAAACGAATCTGATCCGTTTCGACCGCAAGGGTTTGCTCCGCCTTGTCTCCCATGTAGTAACGCAACATGGCGATACGATCATCCACGGTGCGGGAGGCGAGGTCGGCGTCCAGGAGTTCGTCGGACAGGTTGGCGGATCGCTCTTCGGACAAGCTATCCAGAAAAGCCTGATTGGGCCACCCCCGGCGTCCCCGGATGTCCAACACACCGGCTCCATGGCGGAACGTTTCCACGACATAGAACCGCCCACGTTCATCGATGTGAAAGGCAACCGGATTGGCGAGATGTGGTTCAGCAGCAGTCAGTTCGATCTCGAATCCATCCGGAATTGAGAATCCACGCATGGCCATGCGGCCTTCATCGGATGCGCTTTTAACCCGTTCCGGATCGGACACAGGCGAACCCAATTCCGCTCCAAATACCGAACCCACCAGAGCGGCCGATAGGCCGATCCCGCTTAACTTATGAAATAGATGACCGTGCGCCATAGGGTGCGCACTATAAGGGCTGCCATTGAACGAATCAAAGGTAATTACTCAAGTATTGGCCGAACTCAAGTGCTCTTTTTTAACCAAAGACTCAAATGGCCATGACAAGCATTTGAGGTTGGACATGGCAACGCCCAAATGAGTGGAGGAAAGAGCATTCAAAGACTGTTTTTGGGCTTCCGTGATACTTTGAAGCGCTATTAAAAACAAGTTCTGCTGCAATTGCTGGTAAGGATGTTGATGCACCACAACTTCCTTACCCTCAGCGCTCTTGTAAGTAACCGAGGGGGATGGCTTGTAAGGGGTGGCACGATAATGTTCCGACAGGGTTTTTTAAACTTCCGCCGCGTCCACCTCAACACCAAGCATTTTCGAAGCCGCATCAAAAAGCTGTTTGCGCCCACAAATCAAAAGCCTCTCTCGAAGCTTTGGCAATTTTCCCGCCGGATTTTTCCAATAAATCAGGAGAACGCCTGTTTTGCTCGGCAACCTGTAAATGCAGACCTCTAGGTAAAACATTACTCAGATCCGCATCCTCTAGATTGGTCAGTTTCAAATTGGCTCCCAGTAAATTGGAGTCTCGTAAATTGGCACCATGAAGATCTGCTCCCTGCAGATTCGCCAATCTCAGATTGCAACCATGCATGTCAGCCCATTGCGCATCGGCCTGAGCCAGGTTGGCCCACTGGAGATTCGCGTTTGCCAATGAAATATTACGCATTTCAGCGCGCATCATATTGACACCCTGCAAGGATGCATTGGAAAAATTGGCACCCTGTAAATTGGCTCCTTTCAGATTGGCCCCCTGCAGGTTGGACAAACGGAAATTGCCATTCTGAAGATTAGCGCCGCGAAGGTCCAATCCCTGCAAATCAACACCCCCCAAATCAATATCCACCAAGGCATTCTGGGTCCGCCATGTGTTCCACTCCGTCGCACCGAAGCGCACCACTTCTAATTGTTTTTCACTTGCCATATCAACTCAACCAACAGCGGCAAATGGTTCGATGTCCCCCATCCAACCATGCTTGGTTTCGCCTGTTATTGGTATCGGATCTCCTGAGAGTATGGTGAAATGAGAAAAGAAAAAGAAACAATAAAGTGCACAAATTCGCGCAAATGTTGAACAATTATTGCAAAATAATAACAAAAACCCGACGTGTGCTTCATCAAACATTTGTTACGAACGCTTCAGAACAAATTCCATCGGAGGACGCTCATTGCGCCCTTTACCTTCTGGACTGATCCCGGCCAAACGCAAAGCCGTGGCGTATACATCCCCATGATTTGGAATAAATGACTCAGGGTGTCGTTTTTGCCCTTCTCGGAGTTGACCGGTCACCGGATCATAGTGGGGGTCCAGACTTCCATCAGGCATCATCGGCACCGCATGCAGAGTCTTTTCTCCCACGGTTCCGAATTGACTGTTCCCTTTGACATCAGCCCCCAGGAAAGCACACGAAGTCACCTTCCAATGCGCCGAAATATCCTGTCCGTCAATTTTCTGATTCTTTTCCTCTGCAGGAATGTCCATCTCAAGTATCCCATCAACATCCCCGTGAATGGATCGACCGAACTCCGAATTGATCACCATGTTGGTGCAGTCAAACAAGGAACGACCTGTCTGTTTGTATTCGGTGGTTTTCAACCGATGGACCAACACATGCAACGGATCCCACAAATCCTGCGACATCATATCCGTTTGATCTTTGTTTCCAACAGGAGTGTCTCCATTTTTCTTCCAAAGATTCTTACGGGAATTGTGCGAATCAAATCGCCTGACATCCCTGGATTCAATGAAGAACCCACAAGAAAGCCCGGCCCTCATCATTTCGTAACTCATCATCGCCTGAACATTGGCGGCGGGTGAAAATTTGCTGCGCGCCTTGTTGCCGTTCACACTGCGATAGGTGATCAGTTCATCTTCGTGACGAACACCAAACTCCTCTTTCAATGTGCGATCGGCAAACAGTCTGGACAGCACACTTTCATCCAGACTTTGCCCGCGTTCAGACATCTTCAGATAGATCTCCCGGGCGGAGTGGTAGCTCTTGACCGCAGCGATGTTGTCGTCTTTGAGAAAACCGCTGTGAGCATCTTCCAGAAACGATTGAATCTCGTGCGAAACGGCATCTCCCGCATCCTGTCGCATGCGAAGCAACAACTGCTTGAGCTTGGCGGGTGTCCCGGCATAAATGGTGTGAGCGTGGGCCGGCCCCAGCGCATGGTAATATCCCCGACGTCCGGTGTACTGCACCTCGTTCAGTTCCCCATCCGACAACCACCAGTGCCAGGACAGACTGGGAAGAACGTATGACTGACCATAAACCTCGGCAAATGCCTGCATCACCGACCGCTCGTCCTCCTCACGTTCATCGGTCTGCCGAAACCGGTAGTCCCCCATGTGCACCTTCAAGCGATCGCGCGAGTGTCCTGTCCCGGTGTGCATGGAACTGACCACTGCCATGTCCTTGAACAAATCGGTCCCTTTCTCGGCAAGATAACCATAGCGGATATTGCCGTGCTTCTTGATGCCGTAGTTTTCCTCCCCCCAGCGCAACACTCGATACCGTTCATCACTCACCCGATCCAAGCGATGCACCACATTGTTATCGGTCATCACCGGATTGAACATGTCATAGCCGCACCAACCGCCTTCCAGAAACCAGTAGACCAGAAAACGAGGATCATCATGAGCCCGCGAGGCATCCGCCGCCAAAGCATCCGCCTTGCTTTCACTGGGCAATCCGTAGGCTTTGAAATAGGACAGGAAGTCCGCACAAGTCAAACCAGCCGCTGTAGCTCCAAGCCGTTTGAGAAATCGGCGTCTCGTTGTTGAAAAAGGATTCGGAGCTCCAGAAGAACTTACCTCGATGTTTGGATCAACTTGACAGGGTTTTCTCATAACAGGTCTTTTTTTCTGGGAATAGATCGCTTGTGCTTGATGGAAATGAGTTAGGGCGTCCCAGCGAAAGTGTCCTCAGTTTTTGCCGCCTCCGCCGCCAGTTCACCGGAATTGGTTTGCATGTATTCCGGTGATGTCAGGATCGACCGAATCAGGGACCGGATCTGAAATCCGTTTTCATGCACATTATCCCACAATCGTTTGTAAAGAACACGCTCATCCGTCAGGTGACGCATGGAACGTCCGAAGTAAAAATGGAAGTGCGTATTGATCATGGTGCGAATGAATCGCTCCTTCTTCACCGCCTGCGTGGCAAACGCCTCCATGCCCTCGCCCTTGAATGGATAGTCCTCAACCCACCCCCGATCATCCGCCCGGATCGCCACCCCTTTCTCATCACGGGTCCGAAAGTCACCGTCATCCGTCCAATGACTTCGCTGAAAAGCAAGCGGCGTCAGGATCTTGTGACAACTATAACACATCGAACCCGGATCGGTGGTTCCATGCGCAGTAATACCTTCACGCGCGGCATTGATCTCAGGCGGCAATTCGTAAACATAACCCAGAAACAACATGCTCACCTGGGCGGCATAATTATAGTGAGGCAAACCAGGTTTTCCATCGATGAACCCCTTCGTCGTCAACACACCGGTACTACCATGATAGGCTGGCCGGTCCTGTTTGATGAAACCCGGCCCCACCGTGTAGTCGGCGGTCAGGATTTCACTGAAGGGCAGGTCATTGAAAGCCACATAACACCAGAGCCTGGCAGGTTCGTCCTGCAAAACGGTTCCCTGACTTTCGAGGTAAAGGCGGATGCGGCGATAATAATCATCGCGAAACGCCTGACTCGACAAATAACGATCCACCATGGCCTCAATCGAGCCGCCTTCGCCCACCTGTTCAAACTCCTCTTGAGTCGGAGGTCGTCCCAATAAATCCAGCGCTACCTTGACAAGTTGCAATGCTTTCCTTTCATCCTGCTCCTTGACATGAGCCAGAGAAGGCGGCCGTGTGAACAAAAAATCCGGATGACGAATCAAGCCTCGAGTCAGAGCGGTCCAGGCGGCCTCTTCCAACGATAGCGCGTTGACCTGTACTTTCAGCATCGGCCCCACCGAAAGAAAGGTCACCGGAACTCCCTTGGTCTGTTCCCAATGAAACTGAAGGGCGCTGTGCTGAACGGTATAACTGGACGAGGCATCCACCACAAACTCCGAACCCGATTTGGCGCGGGTGGGGTGATACACGCGAACCATAGGCGATGATTGCGCGGCATGCACCACCACCGGCACATGCGTTTCATGATCACGTTTGCCGGGATAGTGAATGCGGATTTGATAAAAAGCACCCTCATGCCAAAGTTTCGTTTTGATATTGGGACGGAACCGCAGAAAACGTTCACCCTTGTTCTTGTTCTCATCCTCGATCTGGGTTCCCTTCTGATTGTAAGCCCTGAAACTCCTCGATTTGAAATCCACCCAATCCTCGTTCCCCTCCGCTTCACGGGAATCGATCTCGAGCACATCCCCTCCCTGCGCCGGCACAAGCCCCAGAGCGCCGATGGTGACACGCTGATCGGTGCCGTGATTGTTCACCTCGATAAAATCCTGTTCCCCGAACTGAAACGTCACAGGCAGTTCGGCAAACGGACGCGCATCCTCACTGCTGTCATAAGTAAACAAAGCCTTCCCCCTTTCCGGAATCGCCGCGACGTCCGGCATGGCAAGTCGCGTTTCATTGGGGGCATACACCTCGATGCTGACCGCCTGGGATAAATGATTTCCACCACGCCAAATCAGGGATACCTCATATTCCCCGTCATGAGGGACATGCAGGGGCAACTCGATGTATCCGGGTCCCTGGGCAACCGGTTCGTGCTCGAAACTTTCGAATCCATTTCGGGTATTCAATTTCCAGGCACCGTCTCGCACCACGGAAGCATGGGTCACGCCCATCACACTTTCGTAATCCTCCGCCAAGGATTTCAGCCGAATCGCTGCGAGCGAAACCGCCTCACCATTCTGCAAGCGATGCACCATCAAACGCTGCCCTGGAAGATCAGAAGATAAACGAATGCGTTGATCGAGTTTCTGCTCCCGCAAGTATTTTTCACCTTCCCCCAAAGCCTGCCCCTTCGACTGATCGATCCACTGCTGATAAAGTCCCAGAGATTCGGAAAAAACAGGAACGGAAACCCACTGTTCTTTGGACAATCCGGTGGAAGGGTCATGCACGGTCAGCTTGAACCCCAACTCACCCTCCTGTTCCAACAGCGAAGCGCCTGATCGATACACATTCTGCAACAATTCAAAAGCACGATCGATCTCCTGCTCCGAAGGCGCGCGAAACAAAATTCTTTCATATAGATTCACCAGCGCCTCACGATATGCCGGAGATGCTTCCGATAACTCCCTTGGATCCGGAAGCGACATGGGGTGCCACCGAAAAGGACCCGTCCGGGTCCGGTAGGCCTTCGCCGCCACATCACGTCCCAACATATCCAGACCGACCAAAAACGAAGAAGAAGCCTCACTGGATTCATTGAAGCGCGTGACGAAATCAGCTCCGTTGAAAAAAGCAACATGCTCTTGAAACATGTCCTTCCCTTCCCTCACCCAGTCAGCTTCAAAAATGGCCTTTACCTTTCCCTGCAACTGAGAGTAGGTCAGAAACTGATTATCATATCCCCCCGGTTTCGTTCCCTGATACGGATTCAAGAGGGCTGCAGGAAACGAAGTATCATCGACCTGATCCGTCACCATCAAATCGGCGGTCGTTTTCAGGAAGGACCGCAACCGTTCCACCTCCTCAGCGGACCAGGGTTCCAGGGACGCACCCTTGGGCATCCGGCGTTTGGGATTGGAATGAACAATGCGTGCCAGGAAAGTATCAGGTCCTTCCAAAGCAAGATACCCCTGATCCAAAAGAATCTGAAAATCGTCCTGCGCATTGCCAACAAACACCAGACTGGAAGTATCCTCATCCTCATGACACCCCACACAACTATCCTCCCCAAACCGGGTCATCAAAGGATAAATATCCGATTCAAACCGCTCCAGAACACGCTGACGTTGCAAGTCCTCAGCCACAGTCCCCAACACAAAAAGACCGCAACCGAAAAGAAACAGAAAAATCCATCGGCCAAATAATCTAGAACATGCCTTTCGCAACCACATCACAGGAATAGATCACGAACTATCAAAAACAGCCCAAAAGCTCAAGCCAGGAATGCATATTTGGCTGGCGCCGGGCACGGCTCAGTTCCTTCTAAGAATATAAGTGTGAGCCGAGAGCCATATGGACTGCGTGTTCCGATGCGTCGGAACCGCTCTGGATACTTGTCAATCCACCCGTTGATGAAAAAAGATTCTACGCTTGAGCATGCGTCATATTGAGATCGATTCTTTGACTTGATAAAAGAGGGAATGCGAACAATATGGGTGCCCACATGAAGACAACCATCGATATTGCTGATGGATTGCTTGCTCAAATTAAAGAACAGGCTTCCCGAGAATCTGCAACGCTCAAACAATTGACTGAGGAGGGGTTGCAATTATTGCTCAGAGAGCGCCTGCAGCGCAAAGAAAGAAAAATTCAACCTGTCATAGTAGGGGGTGATGGGTTGCAGCCGGAATATAAAGGGGCAAGTTGGAATCAAATACGTGCTGCGGCCTATGAAGGGGCCGGCGCATGATTGCGATTTTGGCCTTTTCCCATCCCTGACAACCAGAAATCCATTATTGGATTAATCATTACGATCCTGTTTTTTCATTCGTAAGGTAGTTCACATTTACTCAGACGAATGTTTTGCCCTCTGTTTCATTTAATATTCACAGGGACCCTCAACATGAATGCCTTTGGACTCAATATCGATTTTTGTCTTTTGCGCAAGATCGAAGGAATCAAATTCCACAGTCCAACATGTGTGTCCCGACCTGGGTGGAGCAACTCCACCTTCTTCGTAAGTAACGCTTCCAACACGTAATGTGATACAATCTTCCACGAATTTCACAAGGGACATCTGATGCCCACCCATAAAAACTTCAATCATTTTGGACATCACGGTTTGGGGAGGTTTCTGATCTTGGGATGAACTGAGGTGCGCCCAATTGGTAGTCAATGGGGGCTGATAAGAGGAATGAGGCGTCGGTCTATTTTTCGGTAAATTCGAAAGTCACTGTCGAGAGTCCAAACCTTGGCGTTTTCATATTGTTCCGCCATGGCTACGAGGCATGAATCGGCGAAGGAAGTTGGCAGTTTGGCGTATTTTTTCATGATGGATAGTAGGCGCCCTTCATTTTCAGAGAAGCTAAACGAAGAGCGAATCAAACCTCTCCGGATCATTTCCATCAGTTCTTCCGAGCCCCTGTCTGCATGACGCTTCAACAAAAAGAAAGCTTCTGACAGGACCGCGTCGCAGGTTAATAACGGATTTTCGAAAGTTTCCATTCGGCTCAAGCACCATGCGTGTGCATGATCCCGTGGGCTTAACAATGCAACCAGCGGACCTGAATCGACGATGATGCTATTTGCCATAGTCTTTCAAGTAAGCGGGATTCGTTGAGAGATCTTCGGGGGCATTCACCTTGCCAATTAAATCGCGCATTCGATCAGCAAGCGAACTTTTGGCTTTTTCTTCAGTGACCGATTTTAATCCTTGTCGAAGGACTTCGGATTGAGAAACGCCCAAACGACTTGCCTCCGCTTTTAACCGTTGGAACTCTCCAGCATCTAACTTGACCGATACGACTGGCATGCATCGAAGGTATTACTGATCTGCCAGAATATCAATACCTCTTTTTGAGGCTTCTTCCAGTTGGGACCACTCACTTACTCGATCTCCAATCGTTTGTTCATCTCTTTTCGTTCTTTTGTGTTGAACACATCGATGACATTAATTGATTCGAGATATTCGGGCCATTCGAGAAATGGTTTTGGTGGGAGATCCTCGGCTTTTTTAATCTCCATTTGCCAGCAGGTCGCTTATCGAACCTCTTTGGGGTGTAAGACGGAACTTACCCCTCCGATGATGGGGTTCAATTCTTTGATCTGCGCCCATCACGGTTTGGGGAGGTTTTGGCGGAGTTCGAATTCGACTTCGCGGACGGGTTTGCCGGTGTTGGCTGAGATGGAGGCAGCCAGCCCCGAGACGTAGGCGGCGGAACTGGATGTGCCATTCACCATGTAGGTGGTTCCGTTGTATTCGACAAAAGAACGCCCGGGCACCATGACGTCCACAAAATCCCCAGTGTTCGCATAGGCAGCCGGTTCTCCGTTTCGGCCTGCTGCGGTCACGGCCAATACATCGGGATAAGCGGCTGGAAATGTGTAGTCCTTTCCGGGACTGTTGCCGGCCGCTCCAACAAACAGTACGCCTTGTTGGGAGGCTTCAGTGATCATTTGCTCCATGAATGGCGCTGCATCGGCACCTCCCAAACTCAGGTTCACGATGCTGGCACCCGCCTTCACGGCTTCATAAATACCCGCAGCGACCTGAAACGTGGATGTGGTGTCACTGCCCCCATACACATCAATCGGTAGAATGCGAACGGAGCTTTCGGATTGACCCTCATTGCCGAGTTCCACCCCTTTCAGGACGGTCTGCGCCATGCTGGTCCCATGCGATGGCACATCGCTTGGAGCGGCGGTTCCATCCCCGATGGTGATGCCCGGCAGTAAAAATTCTGACAGTGAATCATCGCTGGATTGCACCGGCATATCAATCAAACCGACAATGATTTCATTCCCATCGGTTTTGCCCGGTTTGAGTGAGAATCCTGCTCCGCCTCCCTGGATGAACGGTTGATTTTCACCCGGACGGCCCCATTCATAATTGTCGCTGATCTGTAGCGCATCCGAATCCTTGAGTCGCTCCCGTGCAGCATCGGCGCTTGCCTCGTCTTTGAAACGAAGTCGATACGCATTCAAGCCCTCAACCTCCCCGGCAATCTCGGCGTCCAATGCCTCGGCAATTTCCTCGATGGTCATTGGACTCCCCGGCTTGATCTGAACGATGATTTCGTTGTCGATGCGTTTGGAGTAAAATATGACAACCTGCTCGGACAATTCAATTTCCTGTGTCGCGCTGGACGCGCTGGTGGCGTAGACCAGTAGTTTGGATGCTTTTTCGCCACTTCCCCGAATCAGGGCATAGTTCAATTCACCCATAACGCGGCGCAGGGATTCCCCTACCGCCAGATCGGTAAAGCGCGTGGACACCCGGCGGGATTCCAATCCTGGCTCAACAAAAACGTTCCAGCCCATCCGTTCCCCCATCAACTTGAGCGCATCCCCCAAGGGAACGCCTCTGAGATCGGCTGTCAGGGTTTCTTTTTCGCGACCAAACGAAACTTCCGCACCATGCAGGGCCAGACCTTGTAAAACCAACAGCCCCCCCATGACGCCAGTTAAAGCTAATTGGCGCATCCAGGTGCGTTTCGGTTTTCTTATCATGTCCCTCATGACAACACCGGTAATCTGACGGAGTTGCAAGTGAATTGCAACTTACAGAATGCGGTGAAATTCCGAGGGTGATATTTTGCCTTTGACGAGGAGTTCGGTGGCGTGGTCATGCATGGTCAGCATGCCCGATTTCACAGCAGCCTTGGTGATCTCCTCATGCGTAGGACTATGCGCTAGGGCATTTTTGAAACTGTCATCCGGTATCAGGATCTCGAACACGCCCGTCCTTCCATGAAAGCCGGTCTGCAAACAAGTCGGGCATCCAGTGCCTTGTTTGATTTTCAGGGCTTTATTGGCCGGCCATTTGACGGCTTTTTTCAATGCAGCATCCGCATCGAATTCTCGCGTGCAATGAGGACAGTTCAAGCGCACGATTTTTTGAAAGACGATCCCGGCCAACGCATGCCCCATGAGCGTTGGACGAATCCCTAGAAACTGAAGCGAGGTGCATGCATTCGGTGCGGAGTTGGCGTGGATTGTTGAGAACACTTTTTGCCCGGTCAAAGCCGCCGAAACGGCCACATTGGCGGTTTCTTCATCACGTATTTCCCCCACCATGATGATGTCCGGATCCTGCCTTAGAACGGCCTTCAACCCGACTGCGAACGTCATGTCCACCTTGTGATTCACCTGAGCCTGCGTGGTCCCGACCAGTTTGTATTCCACCGGATCTTCGATGGTCATGATGTTTTGGGTAAAGGGATTCAAACAGTTCATGCAGGAATACACGGTGGTGGTCTTGCCGGACCCCACAGGCCCCGCCACCAAAATTAATCCGGAAGGCATCTGCATGAGCGCGTCCATGTATTTACGGTGGGATAGCTCCATGCCCAACTGCTCGAAACGGCTGAAGGCAAAATGCATTTTGACCACCCGCAAAACCATCTTCTCGCCGTCCGGTGTCGGCAACACCGAAACACGAAAATTCATGTCCTTGTCGTCCATCACAATGACCAAATGCCCATCATGCGGGATCATAGGATTGACCGTGTCGAGTTCGGCCAGATTTTTGACCTGATTCACCACTTTGCGCGCAATTTCTCGAGGCAAAGTCAGGACATCATGCAGGATACCGTCCACACGATATCGAATCCGGTAAAAACCCTTTTGAGGTTCGAAATGAATATCTGATCCGTCACGTCGCAAGACGCCCTTGAGAATGATGTCCAGCAGTTGAGGGGCGGGTTTATCGACGATTTCGTTCTGCAATTCGTACTGCCTCCCTTCTTCCTCTGCGGTGTCTGCATCCATTTGAGGTACGTAGGTTTTCAGCAAACGGTCCAAGGTGGATTTCGGGGCGATGACCGGCTGGATTTCAAAATCAAACAGCAATCCCATCCCTTCCATTTCCACAATGTTGTCGCCGTCTGCAAATGCCACATACAACACGTTGTCCTCAAAACGGTATGGAATTGCGTGATAACGAAACGGGAAGTGGTAGGGCACTTGGTCCAGAGCCACCTCGGGAATCACCGAAGTATTCTCAAGACTTTCATAAGGCAGGTTGAGCTGGTCCGCCAATGCTTGCGCGATGGCCTCATCGGACGCGATGTCTTCCTGACGCAGATAGTCCAGAAAGTGCATTTTTTTCTCCTGCGCCATCTTCCAGGCGGCCTTCAGATCACGCTTTTTAACAATACGCTTGCGAACCAGGTGCTGGGTAAAATCATTTTCAGGCAGGGTTCCGATCGGAAAATCCAGACGCAGCAGTTTGGCCAACTGCTGTGGGGTGATCATGCGCAAATGCAGGAGGGTACGCCAAAGGGGTTGGTCCGTTTTTTGCCGAAATGCCTGCGCCTCCTGAAGTTGTTCCGGCGAAATGATGCCTCGATCCACCAGATAATCCCCAAAAGTATCCCCAACATGGGCTTTCCGAGCCCGG
Source organism: uncultured Verrucomicrobiota bacterium (assembly GCA_964415055.1). Taxonomy (GTDB): domain Bacteria; phylum Verrucomicrobiota; class Verrucomicrobiia; order Limisphaerales; family AAA164-E04; genus AAA164-E04. The sequence goes on from CAYPZD010000022.1 coordinate 30,026, forward strand.
TATTCCTGGATTTCCTTCTCGGTCATGTGATTCTGACGCAGATCCACATCGTCCAATCCCGTGTGCTGGGATGCAAAAGGAGAAGGAATTTCGTAGGTGAGAAACTTTTTGATGGTGTCCCAGGAGAAATCCTGATTCAGAATATCCAGCATACTTTCACCCGCAGGAACTTCTTGAGTGGAAGCTGCTTTCGATTTGGAAACTTTCTTTTTTGCCATGACTTAAAATGGTTTTGGAGTTTTGTGTTCTAGGAACGGGCAGCCCCCAGTTACGGATACCCTACACCATGCTTCTGAGATCAAACTAACACGCCCCAAGGCCCGATGCATCCGCCATTTACCCGCATCCATTGTCAATCACTCAACGTTTTTGGCGGGAACAGGCTGATGATGCGGTGATTTATCGACTTGCTCAATGTCTTTTTCTGCTCAAGACTGCCCAAACATGATGAGGAGATGCTTCCATTTATTGACCATCATCGCCTTCGCGTGGAGCGCGGTGACCCAGGCACAACAAACCAGCGGGAACGCCGACCAGGCAGATCAGGGCTTTACCCCCTTGTTTGATGGCAAATCTCTGGATGGCTGGATCAATGTCAATTGCGCCCCCAACACCTGGACGGTAAAAGACGGCATGATCCACTGCACCGGTGTGCCGACAGGTGCTCTCCGCACGGAAAAACAATACGAAAACTTTGTGCTGGAACTGGAATGGCGCCACCTCGTTCCCGGAGGCAACGCAGGCCTTTTTGTCTGGGCGGAACCCATTTCAGCGCCGGGAGTTCCATTTCTCAGAGCCATTGAAGTCCAGATCCTGGATACCGCCTATGGAAAATCCGACTGGTTCACGACGCACGGGGACATTTTCCCCATCCACGGTTCCACCATGAAACCGGATGCACCCAGCCGGGGATCACGCAGTTTTCCCAATGAAATGCGTTCCAACAGTTCTCCGGAATGGAATCACTACCGAGTCACCTGCAACAACGGCGTGATCAAGCTGGCGGTCAACGGCAAGGAAGTGTCCGGCGGTCAGGACTGCGTGTATCGCAAAGGCTACATCGCGCTGGAATCGGAAGGGGGCAAAGTGGATTACCGGAACATCCGCATCAAAGAACTTCCATCCACCCAAGCCACCCCTGAAGAAACAGCCCCTCTGGATGATGGATTCAAGTCAATCTACACGGGCGTGGATTTATCAGGATGGGTACTCCCTGAAGGGAGCAAGGATCATTGGCGTGCATCCGATTGGAAATTGACCTATGACGGCAATAGCAAGGCCGAAACCAAACATCTTTGGACCCAGGAAAGCTATAAAGACTTCGTCCTGATCTGCGACTGGCGTTGGCCGGGCGAACCAGCGAAGCGTGAATTCCCCATCGTGCTGCCCAACGGTGACTACGCCATAGATGCACAGGGTAACCGTAAAACAGAAGTCGTCCAATCAGCGGGTGACAGCGGGATCTTCCTTCGGGGCAACACCAAGAGCCAGGTCAACATTTGGAACTGGAGCATCGGATCGGGCGAGGTCTATGGATACCGCAATAATCCCAAGACCGACCCGGCTGTTCGCGCCGCACTCACTCCGAGAGTCAAGGCGGACAACGCGATTGGCAAATGGAACCGTTTTATCATCACCCTGAAAGGTGACAGACTGACGGTGGAACTGAACGGCATCACCGTGATCGAAAACGCTCATCTCCCGGATGTGCCCAAAAGCGGCCCCATTGGGCTGCAACATCACGGGGATCCCATTGAGTTTGCCAGTCTTTACATCAAGGAACTCTGAACATTGGTTCCCATCACTTTACCTATGCAGTTTATCCGCACCACCACAATCGTGGGATCTTCGAGATGACGCAGATTAACGCAGATATGCGAGCCACTCTGTTAAACAAAGCCCAGCGCCTGGTGATCAAACTAGGAACCGGCATCCTGACCGATGACCGGAACCAGCCCGACGTGTCCCAGATGCAACAGCTGGCCAATCAAATCGCCGAATTGAAAAAGCTGGGCCGGGATGTTGTGCTGGTTTCATCCGGAGCGGTTGGAGCGGGCATGGGGAGCCTTCGCCTGGAGAAGCGTCCACGCGATCTGGCCGATCTGCAGGCATGTGCCGCTGTCGGACAGACCCGCCTGATGAACACCTATTCCGATTTGTTTGCGCAGCACGGGCTCAGCGTCGGACAGGTATTACTAACCCACGCAGACCTGAAACATCACGATCGCCACCTGAACGCCCGCAACACCCTGGTGGCTTTGCTGGACAGAAACATCATTCCCATCGTCAACGAAAACGACGCCGTCTCGTTCACGGAACTCAAGTTCGGCGACAATGATACCTTGTCGGCGCTGGTTGCCAGCCTCATCCACGCGGATTTGCTGGTGATCCTGACCACGGCGGAAGGCTTGATCAACAACTTTGGACAACCGGACGCAGAACGATTGGCGGAAGTGCCCGCCATCACGGATGACATCATCGCCATGGCCAAGGGAACCACCAGCGTGACGGCCACCGGCGGCATGACTACGAAAGTGGAAGCGGCCCGCATCGCGGTTCGATCGGGCATCCCCATGTTCATTGGCCCCGGACGAAACGCCTCCATCCTCAAGGATATGACCGATGGCAAGGATGTAGGCACGGTCTTTTTGCCATGTGACAAACGCCTCAAGGGTCGCAAACGCTGGATCGCTTTTTTCCATCGCCCCAAAGGTTCGCTGGTGGTCGATCAAGGTGCCAAGATTGCCCTGCGTGAAAACGGACGCAGTTTACTCCCGAAAGGTGTAAGAGACATCCAGGGTCAATTCAAATCCGGTGAAGTCGTTCGCGTCCGCGATGAAGAAGGCACCGAATTTGCGCTGGGAATCGCGGAATGGGATTCCGACTCCTTTTCAACCTGGAACCAGCGCGAAGGAGAAATCATCCATCGCGACAACCTGGTCATCCTTTAGAAAAATCCAACAACGTGACAAACGAACAAACCCCCATTCAAAAAGTATTGGACGTCATGGCCAGACTCAGGGCCCCTGACGGATGTCCCTGGGACAAGGAGCAAGATCATCAGAGTCTCCGTTTCCACGCGGTGGAAGAGGTCTACGAATTGATCGATGCCATCGAAGCCAACGACGAACATGAAATGGTGGAGGAACTGGGAGACCTTCTGCTTCAGGTCGTGTTTCATTGCCAACTTGGCAATGAGCGAAACGCTTTCAACTTCGATCAGGTATGTGAAACATTGTCGGATAAACTCATCCGCAGACATCCGCACGTATTTGGCGACACCAAAGTCAAGGACGTCGACGGTGTCTGGGCGAATTGGGAGAAAATCAAACGTGAAGAAAAAGAAGGCACTCACCTGGAGCGCAGTTCGGCTCTGGATGGTATTCCCCGGCACCTGCCCGCGCTTCAATACGCCGAAAAACTCGCCAAGAAAGCGCGCAAAGCAAAACTGATCGATTCCGACAGCCCCGCCGACACCAATCTGCCCGCATTGACTGAAGAGCTGGGAACACAACTGCTGGACCTTGCCATGAAAGCCCAGGCAAAAGGATGGTCTGCCGAAATGCTCCTACGGGAAGCCATCCGCAAAAAAGAAACTGAACTACGCCAAAAGGAATCGGAAACCGATTCAGGCAATGGATAATAACTGACCTCCAAAGAGGTCGGTAGGGACACGCTGCTGCATGTCCGGTGGCGTGTCCGCAAAGCGCAACAGTCCATCGATCACCTCACCCCGCTCTCGGCCCTGCGGCAGCAGGGCCCTACCGGAGGCGATAGCCTCTGGGTTGGTAGGGATCCCGATAGTATCGGGACTGCGCGTCCGCCACGGCGTTCGGTAACGCCATTGGCATCCAAAAGATCAAGATTCCGCTGTTGCTCTGACAATTCTCGTCCCCTATCCTGCCGCCATGTCAATCGTACGACGTTTAGATCATACAAGATATCGCGTGAGCGATTTGGAAAAGAGTGTGGACTTCTACAAGAAAGTCCTGGGACTGGAAGAAGTGCGCCGGCACAAATCACCACGCGGTTCCGAACTGGTTTTTCTGAAAGCTCCCGAGAGTGAAGAACTGATCGAACTCTGCTACTTCCCCAACAGTGGAAAGGTGGAGGTTCAGGAAGATCTCACGCATCTGGCGTTCATTGTGGACAGCCTGGAGGCGTTTGGGGAACACATCAAATCCATTGGCGTGGAATTCTCCGATGGCCCCACCATGAAACCCGATGGCAGCGGCGGATTCGCATTTGTGGATGCGCCCGAGGGATACGAAATTGAACTGATTCAGCGGAATCCTGCAGCCGTCAGCGATCAGCAATCCTATTAATCCACTCTCAATAAACAGCAAAAGCCCCGAAGAAAACTCTTCGGGGCTTTTGCTTGATTGTATGAACCCTTTCAGGATGGATCACTCAAATTAACGATCGCGTGCACCTGGACGCCCCTGACCGCGGCCACCACGACCACGTTCACGACCTTGACCTTCTCTTTGCGGCCGGTTCTGCTGACCACCCCGTAACCCTGCCATGCCTTTTTCAGCTTCTTCACGTGTGATGAAACCGTCCTTGTCGGCATCCAGAACCCCCATGAGCCGCTGCATGCGTTCGGGGAGTTCGTCCTTGGAAACCTTGCCGTCGTTATTGGCGTCCGACTGCATGATGCGGTCCACCATCTGATTGTTACCAGCTCCGCCACCGCCGGGACCACCACGACCGAATCGACCGGGACCTTCCCCTCCTTCACGAGGACCGCCCTGAGGCCGAACTTCTTCCAGGGAAATCTTGCCATCCTTGTTGGCATCCAGTTTCTGAAGAGCTGCCACGGCATTCTTGATTTCTTCCTCGGAAAGTTCACCATCCTGGTTGGCATCCAGGGCAGCGAAAACAGGGGGGGCTCCGAAACGCCCCATGCCACCTAGCCCACCGGGACCGCCGAACTGACCACGGGGTCCACGTTGGAATCCTTCCTGTCCGCCTCTGGGACCTTCTCCCCTACCCTGACCCCGGCCCTGGCCACGACCTTGAGCCTGCATATCGACGGTGACTGCGGCAGCCAAGGCTGCCATTGCTAGAATAATTGCTTTTCGCTTCATAATGAAATCCTTGTTTCAATGTTCGTTATTCAGAGACGCTTCATCGGAAGGACCGGTTACAAGGGATACCGGTTTTTTCTTAAACTGGGAAAAAAACGGGCAACCAAGAAAGGTTTGGTATTTCTGGTTGGCGCAGCCCTGCCCTGTCTCTTATCATCCGGACATGAGCTGGTTTTTCACAACGGGGGGCACTTTGCACCATAATAGCCCTTCTTACGTAGAACGCACTTCCGACAAAGAATTGTTTGATCTATTGTCTCAAGGCGAATTTTGCTACGTGCTGACTGCCCGGCAAATGGGAAAATCCTCCAGCATGGTGCGGGCCGCCATGCGATTGAAGGAAGAGGGCATCGACACCCTCATCCTTGACCTCACCGCCATCGGTCAAAACGTCAATGCCGAACAATGGTACGACGGGCTGCTGGTCAAGATCGGCCAGTCAACGCACCTAGAGGACGAGCTGGAAGATTATTGGATGGATCACCAACGTTTGAGCCCGGTTCAGCGATGGTTCCAGGCCATACGCCATGTGATCCTGCCTCGGATCAAAAAAACGTTGGTCATTTTCTTCGATGAACTGGATATGGTGCGCAGCCTTCCGTTCTCAACAGACGAATTCTTCGCGGCCATCCGTCAGTGTTACAACCAACGCATCGAAGACGAGGAATACAATAAACTCACCTTCTGTCTATTGGGGGTAGCCACGCCGGCCGATCTCATCAAAGACCCCAATACAACCCCTTTCAACATCGGCCGCCGTATTCCCCTGAACGATTTCTCCTACGAAGAGGCCGTTCCCCTCGCTCGTGGATTGGAACGGAATCCGGACGATCAGGATCGCTCCATCCAGTTGCTGCAACGCATCCATTACTGGACCCATGGTCATCCCTTCCTCACCCAAAGATTGTGCCGGGCCATTACCGAATTGGCATCCGCTGAAGATCCGTCCGATTCGAGTCCGGGATCTCTGGTCGATTCCGTCTGCGAGGATATTTTCCTGTCCAGCCGGGCCCGCGAAAAAGATGACAACCTCCTCTATGTCCGCGAACGCATTCGACGCAGTCATCTCGATCAGATGACTCTGTTGGAGTTATACGAACGTATTTTAAACAATGAAAAGGTTCCGGACGATGACACCAACCCCATGATCAGCGAGCTTTTTCTGTCCGGCTTGATTCGAGTGGAGAAAAACCACCTGGTCGTTCGAAACAGAATTTACGAACAGGTCTACAATCTGGGTTGGATTGATCGAATCCGTCCCGTGGCCGAAATAGAAATGCCCGAAGGCGAACGCATCCGCATTCGCTCCAACTGTAGCATCGGCAGAACCGACGCCAGCGATCTTTGCCTGCCCAACCAGAAAGTCTCCCGTCGCCACGCGATGATCCAGAAGGAAAAAAACAATCAACTCTGGCTCATCGATGCTGGCAGCCGCAACGGCACCTTTCACAATGGCCGTAAAGTAACGGAACCCACTCTCCTGCGCGACAAGGACCAGATCAATATCGGTCCATTCTGCCTGATCTTTCATCAACCCGATGCACCACGGGATGACGATGGAGGGCAGACCACGATGGACAAAACAGTCTTTGATCTATAAACACCCAACACCTAAACGCTAACAGCTAAAACCTAATGACACAAACCAGCATTTTCACCCTATCCTGGCTGCGCGGACTTTTCATTTCCGCCTGTGGCATGAGCGCCTGCATGGCAGCGACACCCGAACCTTACTCGTATGCCAACCAGGCAGCCCGGCTGGAGCAGGCCATCGCGCAACAGCCGAATATAGCGCACGCAAAGAACATTATTTTGTTCATTGGCGATGGCATGGGCGTTTCCACCATCACAGCTTCCCGCATATTGGAAGGTCAACAACGCGGCGAGACCGGAGAAGAAAACTACCTGAGCTGGGAATCCTTTCCGAACACCGCCATGATCAAGGTCTACAACAGCAATCAACAAACACCGGATTCAGCCGGCACCATGAGCGCCATCATGACGGGACACAAAACCAAGGCCGGCACTTTTGGATACGACGAGAAGGTGGTACGCAGCACGTATGACTCAGGCGAAGATTTTGGTGGTTCCGCCAGGAAACTGGAAACACTGCTGGAACGTTTCGAGAAAGAAGGCCGTTCGACTGGAATCGTCAGCACAGCCCGCATCACCCATGCAACCCCAGCCGCATGCTACTCCCACTCCCCGGAACGGAATTGGGAACAGGATGCAGATGTCCGGACAGACCACAAGGATGCCATCGACGCAGGGTTCAAGGACATTGCACTTCAGTTGATAGAATTTCCGTTTGGAGATGGCCTCGAAGTCGCTTTGGGTGGTGGTCGCCTGGGTTTCATCCCGAACACACAACCCGATTATGAAAACCCATCCAGCAAAGGAAAAAGACAGGATGGACGCAACCTGATCAATGAGTGGCTTAAAAAATCCGGATCCTCATTTGTTTACGATAAAAAAGGATTCGAATCTGTCGATACGACCCAATCAAAAAAACTCCTTGGCTTGTTCCAGGGAAGCCACATGCAATACGAAGTCGATCGCTCCAAACCCATTTATCCCGAAGAACCATCCCTGACAGAGATGGGACTGAAAGCATTGGACATCCTGAAACAGAATGAGAAGGGATTCTTCCTGATGATTGAATCCGGACGCATTGATCATGCCCATCATGCCAGCAATGCCTACAGGGCGCTGAACGAAACAGTGGAGCTTTCCACCGCCGTCAAAGCCGTTAAGGAAAGCCTGACAGAAGAAGAACTCAAAGAGACACTCATCATCGTTACCGCCGACCACAGCCACACATTCACCATTGCCGGTTACCCGACGCGCGGAAACCCCATCCTGGGACTCGTTGTAAACAATGATGCAAAAGGAAAACCGGAAAAAAATCCTGCCAAGGATGCCCTTGGAATGCCCTACACCACCCTGGGCTATGTCAATGGAGGTGGCTATACGGGGCCAATGGTCAACACCGACACACACAAGGTTTCACCTGGAGGACAGCATTTTCACGAGGAAAAAGGCGGTCCTTTATCCTACTTTGGTGACACGTGGAAATACATCAATGTACCAAGGGAAGCCAGACCGGACCTGACCGAAGTGGACGTTGAATGCGAACACTATATCCAGGAGGCCGCGATTCCCCTGGGCAGCGAAACTCATGGAGGCGAGGATGTGGTGGTGTATGCGACCGGTCCGATGGCTCATTTATTTCGGGGCGTTCAGGAGCAGAACTATATTTACCACGTCATGCGATATGCTTCCGACGCAACTCATTTCAACAAGTAGACCGCGATCCTCTCTCTAATTGTTCAGGATAAACGCATCACCCAAATTACCATCCATACGAAACAGGACACACCCTCCAACACACTGCCCCATAGAAACCAGTGAAAGAACGCAGGTGTGCCGCGTCGGTGCCGTTTGGAAACGCGCAGACCGTCGAGGTAATCCTTCCAGGGAGCCCACGGGTAGAGAAAGAAGGTGGAGGTACGGGTCCGCCTCCGCACATACGGTTCAATCTTCAGGAGCCAAAGAAAAATCAGGGCTATTAATCCCGCTCCCAAACCCCATAATCCATACAACATTATCGGCGACAAAGCAGCCGAAGGATCATTCGTCGGATTCACGAGCAAGTTTTTACCACCATTTGACGTATGAATGCAACACGAGCTTTATAACGTTTTGGAGACAATTCATTCGCCAGGGGCATCCAATTGCAAACTTGTTGAATCCAATCGAATCTGAACACATCCCCAAAGACAGGCCCTTCCCTTAATCCCCGGGCGGCACAAACCTGTGCTCCCCTTGTCGTGAAGCTCTCAAGGATTCAAACGTATCCTGCGGAGAACCCGGATCCCCCTGAGAAGCCATCCAGTCTTCCATCGCTTTGATGAGTTGTTCTTTAACGCCCCTGAGTTTCGGATCATCGATGAGATTATTCATTTCATAGGGATCGCTTGCCGTGTGATACAACGCTTCGGCGGGGCGGCTGGTATAACGTTTCACCAGATTGTAGGTCGCCTCGTCCTCGGTCGCGTTCCACACCCATGTTGCCCAGTAGGGATTGTTCAACTTACCGTTGCCATTGATCCCCATTAAATGTTTTTCGATGTAAATATCGTCCGGACTCAGGTTGCGAATGTAGTGATATTCCCCATTGTTGATGCTTCGAATCGGATAAGGAGGCCCCTCGGGCACATTGTTGTGCATCCCATAAGTGAAGGTTCGGTGACTGTTGCGATGACCGGTCAATACCTCCATGAAACTGCTTCCGTCAAAATCATCGGGAGCTACCGATCCACCGGCAATATCCACCAGCGTCGGCAAGACATCCGCATACTGCACCATCGCCTTGGTTCGATTGCCGGCTGACACCCTTCCCGGCCAACGCGCGATCAATGCCGTGTGGATCCCGGTATCCCAATTAGTCCATTTGCATCCGGGAAACTGAGCCCCTTGTTCCGAACTGAACAAGACAACTGTTTCATTCGCCTTGCCCGATAAATCCAGCGACCGCAACAACTCGCCCACCTGTCCGTCCATGTAGGTGATCTCGGCCAGGTATCGGCCAAAATCCTCACGGGTGCGCTGGGTATCGGCAATGTTGGGTGGCAGTTGGATTTGGTCCGGTGGATACTGGGAGGCATCCCCCATCACCCAGGGCACATGCGGTTCAACCAAAGCCACCACCAGACAAAAAGGTTGGTCGGCATCGCGTGAAATAAATTCGTCCACAGATTTCAAATCATGCACACGCGTCGGATTACGCACGCAATTGTCATCAAATCCACCCACCGATTCGAAAGGAAACACCGATTTCGGACTGACATGCACCTTCCCAGCCAACCCGACGCGATAACCAAGTTTTGAAAGATGATGCGGCATGCTGGTAATCCCGGGACGACTGGCGGAATGATTCCAGGCACATCCATTTCGCATCGGATACAATCCCGTATAAAGCTCCGCTCTGCAGGGCTGACACATGGCAGAGGTCAAATAGGCCCGATCGAACACCAAGCCCTGCGAAGCCAATCGATCTATGTTCGGTGTCTTCGCATTCTTGCCACCGTACACGGGGAGATCATTGTGCGTACAATCATCCGCCATGATGATCAAAAAGTTCGGACGCTGCCCAGCCGCATCGACGGAAAAAGTCCCCACACAAAACGACAGTATTGAAAACCAAATGCTTGGATATCGGATCATGGGGAAATAGTGGGTTCGAATCCGCTGGAATTCAATTTGAAAGTTCCAGCCCTTTGAAACTCAATGAATTTTCAAATGTTCAAATTTCGACGTAATTGCCACTATTCATCGACAGAATAAATTTCGCTACCTCTGTGGCACGCATTTTTAAAATTGGCCATGCCGGTTGAAGAACGACCGCAATGGCGATTTTCCGATTCGCGAGGTTTTGTTGATACCGTAAATTCCTATCAGTCGTGACCAACACATCATACCCAGCCTCTTCCGAAGCTGCGATCAGATCGCCATTGGACAGACCGCTCCAGCCATGCCAAGCGGCAGCCTTCACCGAACCTTCTGGCAGGAATTTGCTAAGAGGATATGGCGTTCCTTGGTCAAAAAGTATCCTCATGCAGCGCACTGAGGTTCGGATCCGGCCAAAAAATCCAAAACGGCTTCTATTTGTCCTCTGTCAGACCCCGGAAACCAATCAAGGAATTCATCTATAGTCGCCCCTGCTTTGAGATTTTCAAAAAGAGTCGACACGGGAATGCGTGTCCCCACGAAAACGACCGCCCCCCCCATTTTATCGGGGCTTGATTCCACTGCATGGCAGTCTTCCCAATTCATAGACCGACTGTATCAATCATTTTGTGCAAATTCAATACTCAAAAAAACACCACCGCCCGGTTATTTAAACCTTCCGACCTGCAATCTGGACCGATAGGATTGGAAATCATGAAAACTCTGTTAACGACCTTTTGGACCGTCTTTGTCTGTGCTTGGGCGATGAACGCACAGGAGACTTACTACTCCGTGGAGGACTATGATCAGGTGGAGAAAATTGATTCCCACTTCCACATCCGCACGGTCGAACCCAAGTTCGTCGAGCTGGCGGCGCAGGATCGATTCAAATTCCTGAACGTCGTGGTACACACTGCCGACTCCACGGAACTGAAACAAAAACACCAGGCTTCTTTCGCGCAAAAAGCGGCGCATCCCGGACATGTGGAAGTGGCTTCAGCGTTTCCGCTTGAAGGGTGGGATGATGTGGACTGGATTGAAAAAACGATCCAATACCTGGAGGCCACTTTTAGAAATGGCGCCGTTGCCGTCAAGGTTTGGAAGGACATTGGCATGGAGTTTCGGAACAAGGACGGCAAGTTGGTCATGATTGATGATCCTCAATTCGACCCGGTGTTTGATTATCTCGAACAAAAGGGCATTCGCCTGATGGGGCATCTGGGAGAACCCAAAAACTGCTGGTTGCCGCTGGACGAAATGACGGTCAAAAACGATCGGAATTACTTCCGGCGCAATCCCAAATACCACATGTATCTCCACCCCGAAATGCCTTCCTACGAAGACCAAATCGCTGCCCGTAACCGAATGCTGGACAAACACCCCAACCTTCCGTTCATCGGGGCGCACTTCGGAAGTCTGGAATGGAGCGTGGAAGAGTTGGGCAAGTTTCTGGACAAGTATCCCAACGCGGTGGTCGATACAGCTGCCCGGATGGGACAGATTCAGTATCAGTCCAATCAGGACCTCCAGCGTGTCCGGAACTTTTTTATCAAATACCAGGACCGCATCGTCTACGGAACCGATGGAGGCGTGACGGCTCCCGGGCAGGCAAAGGCCGCTTATTACCAAATGCAGCAGCGTTGGATATCCGATTGGGCATACCTTTGCACGGATGAGGAACAATCCGTTGCGGTGCTCGATCTACCGGTGAAGGGACTCAAACTAACGCGAACGGTCATTGACAAAATCTATCGCAAAAACATCAAACGTGTTTTCCCGAATAGCTGGCAGGCTTCAACGAAGTGAATCCCGGAACCAGGCATGAGCAGAGGCTCACAAATATTTCAGTTCGCTCCAGAGCAACTCGAGATCATTGTCCATGCTGGCCATCTTCAGGAGTTCTTTACGATCGCCAATTTCAAGCGCCATGCGAAAGAACTTTCTGGCTTGCGGCAGGTCTCCGGATTGACAGGCGTAGCATGCCAGGTTGTAAGGGATAATGGGTTCCTTGGGAAACTTGGCGGCCGCTTCCAGTAGGGCGGTGGTCGCTTTTTTAACGGAACCCTTCGTTGCTCTTCGAAGTGCGTAGGAGCGCAGGATGTAACCTCCGGAGTGATCGGGCAATTCCCGGACCATCCCCTCGGCGAGCTCCAGTGCTTCGTCCCACTGTTTGGTATCCGCAAAGATCCGCCACTTCAACTCCAGATACTCCGGCCGCACCCGCATGGCCGGTTTTATTTTTTCCAGCTCCCCAAGGGCTTCGATGGGATTCCCCAACAACAGCCACCCTTCGGCGCTGGATAGAAAATAAGAATCTGGTGGTGGAATATTGCTCACGGTCTCTGTCAAGGAATCTGTGTCTTTACAAATGCAGTGGGATCGAGGTGTTTCGGAACATAACCAACGGAAGTCTGAATGGCATTGGCGCAGGAACACCCGGCACTGGCTTCAGGAGCCAGCAGCAATCCGCCGGCAGGAATCATCCCCAACCAGCAACCACTGCGGAGTCCTTCGAACTGGACCCGCTTGTCGCTCTCCAAATCCCATTGCCCATGGTAGTAATGTCGATAGAAGATGCTGTTCAACGCGGCCGACATCGTCCCGCAACCACGACGCTCCGGAAGGTCCGTCCGCAGAAGTTTGCCATCGCGCAAACTGAAAGCCCGTTGATCGGAGTAGAAAGTATCGCCAATCACGACCGGATGTTGCAGGTGGCCGCTGTGATGGTTTTTTCCTGCCTCATGGCTTTCTTCCCACAACAATGATCCGGCCGCCAGTGGAGCCTGGCTTAAATCACCTTCCACCTTTTGAGAGGCCGTATTGAACGCAAAGGTGTGGTAATGCTTGTTCTTGTCTGCTCCAGTAACCACCAGGGTGTCGTTGCTGAAACTCATGTAGGTCATGAACTGACAGGAGCTGAAGTCATGCACGCGTTCCCACTGCTGTTGTCCATTTTCCAAATCCAGACAAACCAGACGCACTTCGGTCAGCACGTCGGGTTCCAATCGGCCGTGAGGCGAAGTCATCGCTTCAGGGTTTCTGCTTTCCAGGAAATAGATTTCACCGTTCCCAATGGTAATGGTGGAATTGATGATGGCGCCGCCTTCGTACTTCCAGACCTGTTCACCGGAATGACGGTTCAACCCAAACAAACTGTTGCTCACAACACGGCTGACGTCTTCCGGATGATATTCTTCAAACCATTCACCGTCATCACCAAGGTAACCGCTCCCCGATTTGACACTGCTCCCGATCAAAACATCCTTCACCGATGCCAGGTAACCCCAATCCACTTTGGTGGAACCTTCTGGGCGCAACACTTCAAATCTCAGTTTGCGTTCTCCCGTGTCCCCTTCGATCCCGATACAGTAACGTCCCTGTGCAATGTAAAGATAGTCGTGCGTACCGATCATGTTACTGCAATCACGCGGCATGTTTGCCCGGCGCATCTCGGGACTGAAATAATTCCACATAATGGTTCCGTTATAGGAATCCAAACCGAACAAGGTGCGATCTCCCTGAATGAACAACCGTCCATTGACGGAAACCGGCGCGGGATTACGCGGGCCGCGATCAGGCATCGGACGTGGTCCCGGATCCCCCCACCACAGCACTCCAAGTTCACCATGCACCAGGGCGTCCTGACTACACGAAGAATTATCGGCCCCACCATACTGATGGCTCCACTCACCGGCTCCAACAAGTTCGCCACGCGTGGCCATCACCCAGGATTGCTTCGGACCTTTGCGCACATTCACTTGAAAATCAGAGAATGCATTCGAAATATTGTTTACATCTGAAAACGGCGTATCGGCTGTCACCGCCACACAAACCGTTCCTCCGGCGGGACGCACCATGCGCTTCAACCAATCCAGGTCCCCTTCCTGCTCCCGGGCCACCAACGCGGCATCCGGCACAAGAACCAGGTTGGCGAAGAAAGTTCCATAAGGAAGCGATGCGAAATCGCCCTGATGAACCGTCACGCGCTCTCCATAAACTCCCGCATCATCCAAAGCGCGACGAGCGGACTGAACCTGTTTTTCTGAAGGATCCACCAGCACCACCTTGTATTCACTCAATCGAGTCAGAGCAAAAGCCATGCTTTGTTCCGCCTGACCAGCCCCCAGGATCAGACCGAACCCGCGATCACGGCCGGTTGCATTCAACAGGCCACTCATGCTGGATTCGTATTCTGAAAAAGTCTGAGCCAGTTCGGAAGCCGCATCCGGCACGGCGGATGGAACCGGGGCATAGTAAAAGGAAGTATCGAATTCGTAGAGTGAACTGAACTGGACCTGTTCTCCTACATCAGGACCGTGAATGCGGAATTGATATTCGGCATCACGCTGGAGTTGATCAAACACGACTTCGTGCTTCTGGGAACCTCTTGGTAAGGAGAATTGTCGAAACTCGCCTTCAGGCCCCATCAGATCAATCCGGGTTGGCATGACAGCATCGACTTCCCAGGAGATCCGAACCTGCCCTTTACCTTGCCAGTCAATGAACGGCCCGTAAGCAATCGGCATGATGACCGGATCAGGTCCTGGTTTTGGAAAGTAATCCCGTTTATCACGATAGCGGGCTTGAATCAGTGCGCTCTCCATCGGGCCATCCAACAAGTAGATCTCATGAATCGCTCCCACCAGCGCATGGTGTTCATCGGTATCATGAAAAGCGCCAATTTCGTAGGTAAGTTTGTCTGGATACCGAATCTTTCCGCTCTGGGCAGTTGATTGTGCAACTAGCTCTCCGTCCAGCCACAACTCCATGCGGTCACCGGAATAGTTGGCCACGACATGATGCCATTTGCCAACCACGCATCCAGCATCGCTTTGGATATAGGTCATTCCCTTTCCATTTTCAGTGGCAAGACCGAAGAAGAAACGGTCATTTTGGTGACCCAGGATCCAACCAGCTTTGGCGGAAGGATCGTCCTGCGCTGCGCCGATGATGCCGGCTTTGGGAGAAAGTTCGTTGACTCTCAGCCATGATTCGATGGCAAAGGATTCTTCGGGAAGGTTGGCATCTTCGATTTTTTCAGCCAACACCAGGCGTTCGCCTCGGCCGGTCAACTCGACGCGCGGAGGCAAGGGATCCGTTTTAAAACGAACCTGCCCACGGAACAATGGTCGCGGACCACCTTGAATTGGCAACATCTTTTGCCCCTGCTGGCGATGGGAAGCAAAAAGCCAATGGGCTCGAACTGTTCCCTCCCCGAGCGACGCAGATTTCATCGGAAGAAGCGGTAAGACAGCTCCTGCCATGAGAAGAAAGAGGCGGATGGACAACATTTGATGGAAAACCTTCATGTCTGTGCTTATCGGTTTGGACTCTAGCGGGCCTCAACCTATCGCCTGAAGCCCCGGAGTGCAAACCCTGAATCCGCTCAAGCTGTCACAATTGTGCAACAACAAGCCCAACAAAAGGAAGGGCAATCCCTAACGTCTCCACCAGCCTTTGCCTCCACCTTCACCCGGAGGGGGCGGAGCGGCTGCATTGCTAGCTCTTAACTGATTCACCAGCAATTGACTACGAGCATTCTCAAGAGCCATAACAAACTCTCCATAACTCTGAAAACGATGAGACGGTTCTTTGGCCATAGCCCGATAGATGGCGTCGGACGTAGGCTGGGTAATGGAATGAACCACGTGATTCGGCGGCGTCAATTGTGTATGCACATGAGCCGCAACCACTTCCTCAATGGTCGGCGCTTCAAACGGAACATGCCCGGTCAGCGCATGATAGAGCGTTCCCGCCAGGCTGTACATGTCGGAAAGGAATGTTTCTCCCTCGCGATTCACCTTTTCGGGGGCGATGTAGTAAGGAGTGCCCCACACAGCGCCATGAAAGTTCTGATCGGCATCAGCATTCACTGCGAGCCCAAAGTCCACCAATTTCGGCTCATTTTCCTTGTTGAACAAGATGTTGGCCGGCTTGAGATCCCGGTGCAACAGGTTCTTGGCCAAAGCAGAATCAAGAGCGGAGGCCATTTTGATCCCGACATCCAGCACCAGCAGTTCATCCAGCACGCTGTATTCCTCAATGCGCCCGTCCAAACTTCCGTTGTCAGCGACCTCCATCACCAGGTAACGCATTCCCTCATACTCATCGAACGTATAGATATGGATAATGTTACCATGATTCAAGCAGGCACAGGCACGCGCTTCGCGATAAAAACTCTCAAGAACCTCCTTGTCTTCAGCCAATTCAGGCTTCATCAACTTCACCGCCACTTCCCGCTCCAGGGACGTGTCAAATGCCCGGTAAACCACGCCCATTCCTCCTTCAGCAATCGGACGCAGCAAGTTGAACTGACGTAACATCATGGGCATCATGATGGGATACTCGCACTTGCTGCACGGCGTGGAGGTCAACGGCTCCAGATCGCCAGGTATAAACACCTTGGCGCCGCAACCTGCGCACTGCACCATTTTCAATGGCTTGCGTTCTTTGTTTTCCTCAGTGGACACGTTCATTTACCTAAGCATTTTTCATGCTCGCTTCAAGGTTTTGCTTAAAAGTATAGCTTTCCCTAATCAGATGAATTAACGGAAATGAGCGCGATTCAAATCAGGATCCACACCCAATGTCAACTCTGCTGTTTTGAAAGATTCTCCAAAAGAGGCAGGATTTCAGAAGGATGATCGATGACCGCCCTGGCCCCACAGGACTCAAGTTCCGTGCGGGGACGAAATCCCCAGGACACTCCCAAAGGCCACATACCGGCATTGACCGCGGTCTGCATATCAGTATTCGTGTCCCCTACATAGAGTATTTCCTCGGGCTGCAAACCCCAGGAAGCAGCCATGGCCAGTGCGCCTTTGGGATCGGGTTTCTTGGGACGATCCTCACAAAGCCCCCAAACCGGATCCATGTCGTCCGATGGGAAAAATTCAGCCACACATGCCTGAGTAAATTCCTGGGGTTTGTTCGAGAGCACACCCATTTTATACCCGCCTTCCTTCAAACCGGCGACCACTTCAGGAATGCCATCATAGGGTCGGGTTTGAATCTTCCATTGCACCGCATAGGCGTCCTTCCATGCCAACAGGAATTTCATGCGAAACTCATCCGTGATCTCTTGCCCCGGCACAATACGCTCCATGAGGACATTCACACCATCACCCACAAACGTCTTGTAAGCCTCGACAGGATGCGGCTGAAAACCAAATTTCTCCAACACACTGTTCGCCGCCGTCGCAATGTCCGCCAGCGAATCGATCAATGTTCCATCCAGATCAAAAATAACACCCTTGATAGTCTGCGTTGCCATAAGAAGTGGAGACCATTCATGAATGGGAATCTTCTGACAACATTATTGTCAAAATTTCCATGTTATAATCATCGGAACCATCGCCCCCACAAACCTCCAAGCAAAAATGGTAAACAAGATAAACCCAATTCTGATCTGTGTATGCGAAACACCCGACCTGCCAAATCTTATCCCTCCAATAAGCTCAATGGAAAGATTCAGACAACCGCCTAGCGAAAACCATGTAACTCCATAATCATGTTCTCTGGGGCCAACCCCAAAGTGCAAACCCAAAATCGGCCCTCCAACGCCAAAAACCACGAAACCTGCCAGCAGCAAAGCAGGAGTAAGTAAAAGCCACTTCAACCAACCCGGCCAGTCCGTATCACCGTGTGGTATCATGCGCATTCGCACCCGCCAATCGATGGGTTTATGATGAGGCGATTTAGGTTCTACCAGCATTGTCTCTTCAGAAAGAAACGTCCACTTTGAAGAAAAGTTTCTCAATGGCATTTTTTGAAACCAAAAAACTACCCAAGGATCACCAGCTTGATTAGACTCCAATCCCAATGAGCAACAACACAAGCCAGCCATCACCAAGCACCGATCCAACCCCGATCTTTGAGGCGTTTCGCTGGCGTTACGGTTCCAACCTGCTCACCGCAGCAGTGGCGCATTTCGGAGTGTTCGAACGTTTGGCCCAAGGCCCGGTTTCGGAAATGGACCTCAAGCAACACCTCCAACTGGAATCACGTCCCTTTGTCGTGTTACTCACCGCCCTCCAGGCCATGAACATGGTCCAGCGCGATGCCGAAGGAAAATTTCAGGCCACTGAAATGGCACTCGAACATCTCGACTCAAAAAAAACCTTTTACGTGGGAGACTACCTCGGTCTGGCAGCAGATTCACCGGAGGTGCTGGACTTGGTGGAACGTCTCAAAACCAACCAACCGGCAGATATCGACCATCAAGGCGCTGCCTTCATTTATCGTGCGGGTGTCAAATCCGCCATGGAACAAACAGCCCTTGCGCGTCACTTCACCCTCTCCCTGGCAGGCCGCGCACGGAATGTCGCTCCGGCTCTGGCGGAAAAACTGGACCTGAAAAACGTCTCCCACCTGGTCGACGTCGCCGGCGGCACCGGAATCTATGCCCTCGCCCTGCTTGAAAAGAATCCGCACCTGGAAGTCACCCTCGTCGACCTCCCCGAAGTCCTGAACATCGCGCGCGAAATGGCAGCCGCCAGCCCACATAGAGACCGATTGCACCTGGTGGAAGGCGACATGTTCGAATGGAATCCGGATACCAAAGTTGACGCGTTTCTCTTTTCCAATATCTTCCACGACTGGGACGTGACTGAATGCCAAAACCTCATGCGTCGCTACAGCGAACTGCTCGAACCTGACGGACGCCTGATCGTCCATGACGTCTTCCTCAACGACGCCCTCGACGGACCGGCCCCGATCGCGTTTTATTCGGCCGCCCTGTTCACCCTCACCGAAGGCCGCGCCTACTCCGCAGGAGAATACCGCTCTTGGATGGAAGCCTGCGGGCTGGAAGTGACTGGCCCCTTCGACACCCTGATCCACTGCGGCATCCTGACCGGCAAGAAAACCAAAAGGTAGATCGTGCCTGCTGCAGGCCTCACCCTTTGGATTGAAGCTTGCCTTCCGTAACAAGTGTGTTCAATTTCATGCGACACTCAACACACGCTTTCACTCATGAAAAAAACGTTTCAACATCATACCCAGTCCGGAAACGACCTGAGCATTCTGATTTATTTTGCGATCATTTGCCTGTTGTCACTGTCCCCACACATTCAATCACAAGAAAGTTCCGGACAAACGACCTCACACTATACCAAACTCGCGCGGCCCTCTCGCGATGGTATCGGCAAAGCCTACCAAGGCCGCGAGATATCTCATGTCATGGGGCACCTCGGAGCGGATTGGCTGGAGCGCCCCGAACGCCAACAAGAAGAACGCCCGGATCTGCTGATCCAATCACTCGGCATCCGCCCCGGACAAACCGTAGCCGACATCGGAGCAGGAAGTGGTTACTTCACCCGGCGCATGGCCAGAGAAGTCGGCAAGGACGGCAAAGTGATGGCAGTGGACATCCAACCGGAAATGCTGGACATCCTGAAAAACAACCTGAAGGCGGAAGGCATCGAGAACGTCGAGATGATCCTTGGACAGGAATCATCCCCCAACCTTCCAGAAGCTTCGCTGGACATGGTGCTCATGGTCGATGTCTACCATGAATTTTCGTATCCGCACGAAATGATGACCGCCATACGAAAAGCGCTCAAACCAAATGGACAAGTCGTCTGGGTGGAATATCGACTGGAAGATCCACGTGTCCCCATCAAGCTGCTCCATAAAATGTCTAAAGCCCAAGTGCAAAAAGAAGCGGAGCACCAGGGATTTGAATGGGTTCGCACTTACGAAGGACTTCCAAGACAGCACGTTCTTTTTTTCAAGAAAGCTTCCAATTGAATAGGAATCGCGTAAGGTCGTCGAATTTGACATGAATAAGATACCTAATCTACGGAAAGGAATCGTTGCGGTGGCAGCGGTTGCAACGATCGCTCTTGCCGGCACGGAATCCCTACAAGCAGCTGAAGAGGAAGCACCTGCCCCGACGGCAGCAACCAAAACCAGCGACAATCCGGTGGTCTTGATGAAGACGTCTCAGGGCAATATCCGCATCGAACTCTGGCCTGATGCCGCCCCGGAAACCGTCAAAAATTTCATCGATCTGGCCGAAGGAAATAAGACCTTCAAGGACGCCAAAACGGGGGAAGATGTCAAAAAACCTTTTTATGATGGATTGACATTTCATCGGGTGATCAAGGACTTCATGATCCAGGGAGGTTGCCCCCTCGGCACCGGTACAGGAGATCCCGGCTACAAATTCAAAGACGAAATCAACGCAAAAGGACTCGGACTGGCTGATCTAAAAGCCATGGGAGAAGGCGGAGCACCCCACCCCTGGCTGTTGATCCGTGATCAAGCAAGCTTTCAACGAACGGTACTAGGTCCTGTCCTGCAAAAATTGGGCATCTCCAGTCAGGAACAGTTCCAGGAAAAACTCGAAGAGATCCAGAACACCGTTAATGCCTTATCCGTGCTCGATGTGTATGCCAACCTTGGCTACGCATTCGACGACAAACTGCCCGCCAAGAAACCAGATCGTGGCGTCATCGCCATGGCCAACTCGGGCCCCAACACCAACGGCTCACAATTCTTCATCAATGTGGTCGACACCCCTCACCTGACAGGAAAACACACCGTGTTCGGCAAAGTCATCGAGGGAATGGACATCGCCGACAAAATCAGCAATCTGGAAACTGATCCATCAGGCAAAACCACCACCCCGGTCACCATCGAATCCATTCGGGTGGAGAAAAAGTAATTTCGAACATAGAACAGCAAAAGCCGCGGTGAGAAATCCTCACTGCGGCTTTTTTGCGCCAGGTAGCCGCGGGACGTCCCGTCACGCAAACCTCGTGGCTTACAAGTCCAATGACAATCCGTTTGGGAAAGCCTGCGATTCTCACCCTCAGGTAGAACGTGCCGTCCCTGGCGCGTCCCTTGTGGTGCCCAATCACCAATGATCTTTCGTTTCGGGAAGCCTGCGATTCTCAATGCCCCAGGGCTCCCTCTGGATGGCATGCTTGAACTCCCAAGCCACAAGGCGCGGACCGGGACGGTCCGGTCTACCTATTTCCCGGCAGTCAACACCTGTTCCAACAACTGATTCAATTGCTTGACCATGGTCTTGGGATCTTCCACCACACCGGCAGCCAGACGGGCGTTATCCAGCAACTGCTCAACCACCTTGGTCGCGAGCAATTCGTTGGCGCCTTTCATCTGGAACAATTGTGATACGATGGGGTGCTGAGGATTCAACTCCATGTCGAGCTTGACCGGACCGGCATCCTGGTTCATGGATTTCATAAACCGGCGCATCTGAGCGGTCATGGTTTTATCGCTGTCGAGCACCACGGCAGGACTGCCTACCAAACGTGTGGAAACACGAACCTCCTCCACTTTATCGCCCAGTTTCTCCTTCGCCCATTTGGCCAATGCCTCCGCGTCTTCTTCTGAAAGAGCTTTCTCGTCCTTGTTATCTTCAATCTTAAGATCAGCTTTCTCGGCAGACGTCAGAGTCTTCTCCTCAAACTGCCCTAGATGGTCCATCACGATTTCGTCAATCGGATCGTAGAGGAAAAGAACTTCGTAGTTTTTGGACTTGAAAACTTCCAGATAAGGACTGTCCTCTGCAGCATCGCGCCCGGAAGCCACCAGGTAATAGATCTCCTTTTGATCCTCGGGCATGCGACTGATGTATTCCTTCAGCGAAGTCTTTTTGCCTTTGTCCAAACTGGTGGATTCATAACGCAACAGATTGGCCAGCTTGTCACGATGTGTAAAATCGGTCGCCACACCTTCCTTCAGGAATCGATGGTACAGATCGTAAATCTTGTAAAATGCTTCCTCATCCTTTTGGGACAGCTCGTCCAGATGCTTGAGGAAACGCGTGGTCAACACCTTGTTCAACTTCTGCATCAATGCGCTGTCCTGCATGGATTCACGCGAGATGTTCAACGGCAGATCCTCGCTGTCGACCACACCTTTGAGGAATCGCAACCATTCAGGGAAAAGCTTTTCGGCTTTGGATTGGATGAGCACCTTGCGGCAGTAGAGATGCACCTCGTTTTCGCTGCGGGCGACTCCCAGCGTCTCCATGTTCTTGGCCGGAACATACACCAGCGATTTGATGGCCAACGGTGCATCAGCGGAAAAGTGCAACCGAGTCAATGGATCCTCGTGATCATGTCCGATGTAATGATAAAATTCGTTGTATTCCTCATCCTTGATCTCGCTCTTGCTGCGGGTCCAGATGGCGCTGACTTTGTTGACTACCTCGCCATTGAGTTCAATAGGAAAAGGAACAAAATTGGAATACTGCTTGATGATGGACTCTACCCGCGTTGACGTGGCAAACTCCTTATCGTCCTCCTTAAGCTTGACGAAAATGCGTGTACCGCGAGGACAATCGGGTGCTTCGTCAATTTCGTAAGTGCCAACCCCCTGGGAAACCCAGGTATGCCCTGACTGATCAGGAGCAAAGGATCGGGTGTTGACCTTCACTTCTTCGGCCACCATGAACGCGGAGTAGAAACCAACACCAAATTGACCAATCAAGTTGGCATCCGGCTTTTCCTTGCCTTCGGAAACCTGCTTCAGGAAAGCTTTGGAACCGGAATGGGCTATGGTGCCGAGGTTTTCGACCAGTTCATCACGAGACATGCCGATGCCGGTATCGGTAATGGTGATGGTGTTGGCTTTGTCGTCGGTAGCGATGCTGATTTTGAGCTCGGTGTCAGGCTCGTGAATGTCCTTGCCGGAACTCTGGTGAAACCGGAGCTTTTCACAAGCATCCGCCGCATTTGAAATAAGTTCCCGAATAAAGATTTCCTTATCGGTGTAGAGAGAATGAATAACAATATCCAACAGCTGTTGGATTTCCGCCTGAAATTCATGTTTTTCCGTTTTTTGACTCATGGGCAGTGAAGTAAAAATAACTTTTGCCGTTCGTCAAGGGGGGAAACGCTGATTTTTTAACGGATAATGATGTTTTTTGCCTGTTCTGGATCGATTTTTTCAATGGCAACACGACACTCCTGCCCCACGCCGGAAAAATCATTGTTCATCGTATCAAACAGATGAGGGATCGCTGATTTGGCTTCAGAGCCCATGTTGCCAATCGCCGTCGCAGCAGTCGCCCGCACGCCAATCACCTCATCCCTCAACAAAGGAATCAAGGCATCCAAACTCCCGATCGCATCCTTTCCCAGACGCCCGAGCCCATAAGCAGCGTGGTTACGTATATCTTCAGAAGGATCATCCAGGGCCTCCACCAAATATTTGATTTGTTCCTCCTCAGCGACTGCAATTGCAGCAAGGGTTTGCACGGCCACCAATCGCCGATGCTCACCGGGCATGGAATCCAGCATAGGCTTGAGCGCAGGCATGGCTTCATGAGGATCGATCTTGATACGGGATCCCACCAAAACCGCTTTGGACTGTATGGACATGTCTGGGTGAGCAAATAGAGGGATCAACTCAGGTCCAAGAGGAGATGCCAATTCCCCCATCTCGCGCAACAGATCCAAGGTTGGCCAGAGTAAACTGTCATTCCCGTCTTTGATGATTTCCCGCAAAGCGCCCACCAGCGGACCAGCATCTGAAGCGTAATGTTCCATCACCAACAAGGCGGGTTGTTGCTGGTAAACGGAACCGTTTTCCAAAAGATCCTTCATAGCGAAGATAATGTCCGGTTTCCACGGTTCCGGAGCATTCTTGAGCAGGTCCTGGGCGATCAGGGATTCCCTCCCCTTCTTGGCCCGGCCGTTACCTTGAAGGCTGAGTTTCCACTTGGAGGTCGCCTGACTCAGCTTAAAAGCGAGGCTCTGGTTCAGCCGCCCTACGGACATCACCATGCGATCCAACATACCGGGTTTGGTGGATGTCAAACAATAGGCCAGATGAGGCACGGCATCCGGTCCCATGGCGTAAATCGCCAGCTCCGCTCGCCCGGGATCCACTCCCTGTTCATAGAGACGCATCCACTCCGAAAAACGCCGCCCCTGGTAGCGCGGTTCAGAGTTGTAGTACAGATAGGCAAAGCACACAGCTACCACCAGTAGCACAGGTGGCAGTGTCCTTTTGATCCGGGCCAGCCAGGGAATGGTCGCACTATCAGACATCGCAGGTCCGCACAGCTTCGTACAGACTGCCGAGCGGGTGGCGTTTAGGAATGAACTCCTGGGCAATGTGCCCCTTGAATCCGGTCTCCACAATCGCCTTGCAGATAGCCGGGTAATTCAGTTCCTGTGTCTCGTCGATTTCATTGCGGCCCGGATTGCCACCCGTATGATAATGCCCGATGTATTCGTGATAGGTGCGGATGTTGCGGATGACATCACCCTCCATGATCTGCATATGGTAGATGTCGTAGAGAAGCTTGAACCGTTCCGAACCCACCGCCTTCACCAGTTCCACTCCCCATTCGGTGTGATCGCACTGGTAATCCTTGTGGTTGACCTTGCTGTTGAGCAATTCCATGCAGACCGTGACCTTGTTTTGTTCGGCCACCTTCATGATCTGTTTCAATCCGATCGCACAGTTTTCGATGCCTTTCTCATCATCCAATCCCGCACGGTTGCCAGAGAAACAAATGATGTTCGGAAAACCAGCCTCGGCCACTTGCGGGATCATGCGTTGGAAACCTTCAATCAAGGTGGCGTGGTTTTCGATGCGATTGAATCCTTTCGGAATCCCACCTGGACCATTGGCCATGGCACAGACCAGATCATACTTTTTGAGCACGGCAAACTGATCCGGATTGAGCAGTTCCACCGATTGCATGCCAAACTGGGAAGCGGCCTGAGCCAACTCCTCCAAAGTCAAATCCGAGTAACACCACTTGCAAACGGAATGGTTCACATTGCCCTTCAGTTTCACCGGCTTGATGTCCGCAGCTTCAAGCTGACGGGCGATATTCGAGGATGCCGCCGCAGCCATGCCGGTTGCGGTCAACGATTTCAAAGCGGTCCGACGAGAGAATTTCTGGCTTTTCATAATGGAATCCAAATTAGCTGCAAACCATTCGACCCGAAACCCACCAAATCGTCAAATTGAATTGAGCGAACCAAGACAACCTTTAACACCTACCAGCCACACGTTGGCAAGCGCAGCCACTCTGCCCAAAACCACCCAATAGCATCCTGTTCATCTCGCAGATCCCATGACTGATGTAACTGAGGCCACCCAATAAAAAAACTCTCAAAACAACAAGGATGCACCCCTTCACAGATGCTAACACTGTTCCACAAAAATCATCCTGTAAATCCTGTTCATCCCGTCCAAAAACAATTCCAACCAATCCCCCCACTTTCTTTTTCCAAATTTCTCCTTTGATCTCCCCCTTCGACACGTTAACTTCGCGCTTCGTACAAAAAGGCGTTAAATGAGAAAGCCAACACTATTCATTCTGTTTTTGATCGTCTTTGCCGACCTGGTTGGGTTCGGCATCGTGTTGCCTTTGCTGCCACTGTACTCCGAACAGTTTGGCGCTTCAGGACTTGCGATCGGTTGCATCGTCGCGTCCTACAACCTGATGCAGTTCTTCTTTGCGCCCTGGTTAGGGAAACTTTCCGACCGCATCGGACGCCGCCCCATCATCCTGATCAGCACGGCAGGTTCAACCATTTCCTATGCCATGTTCGGCTATGCCAGTGGATTGGAAGGGACCTACGGACTGATGATGCTGCTCCTGTCCCGCGTCTTTGCCGGCATCTGCGGAGCCAACCTCTCGGTGGCTTCCGCCTACGTAGCCGACATTACCCCGCCTGAAAAACGCTCACGCGGGGTGGGTTTGGTCATTGGGATGGGTTTTGGACTTGGCTTTATATTCGGTCCGCTCATCGGAGGTCTTTCAGATCATTTCCTCGGGCCTCAAGGTCCGGGTTGGGTGGCTGCCACCATCTGTCTGATTAACTTCGTGGCCGCCTGCTTCATTCTTTCCGAAAGCCGGGCAAAAGATGCCAAACCAGCCGTCAAACGCGCCCAATGGGCTCAGTGGGCCCACACTCTTGGACAACCCAAGCTGCGATTGCTGGTCACTCTCGTGTTCCTGGCAACCCTCTGCTTTGCCTGTTTCGAAACCACTTTGCCACTTTTGATGGTCGATTACATGGGGTTCGAACGTAAGGAGTGTTACTACTTCCTGGCCTACTCGGGCTTCATCGCCACCATGGTCCAGGGAGGAGCTATAGGGAGATTAGTCCACCGCTTTGGGGAAAAGCCGCTGATCTTCGCGAGTTTCTTCGGATTGACCCTCAGCTTTTTCATGATTCCGGCCAGTTCAAATGTCATATGGATCCTGATTTCCCTCGCAGTCTACGCCATTTTCTCCGGCATCAACCGGGCTCCCTTGACCGGATTGATCTCCATCGTTTCACCCGATAACGAACAAGGAGCCAGCCTGGGAGTGTCTCAAAGTGCGTCCGCGGTCGCCCGCATTCTTGGACCGCCCATGGCCACCATGTTTTATGGCTTTCATCAGCCCCTGCCCTACTGGGTTTGTGGTGGCATTGCCTTGCTGGCAGGCCTCATCGCCGGAGCATTCCTGACCAAACTGCTGGGCGAAACCCAGGACGGTAAAGGTGGCAGCGCAGCGCGGGAACAGCAACCTTCCGAGGGATAATCCAACACCATGAGCGCCATCGGTCACGCAACGAAAACTCCCTTTCGTATCGCACTGGCCATCGTCCTGACGATCCTTTTCTCTGGAACGAAGGCCATGTTCCTGTCCGCCGAGAACTGGGCACAGTTCCGAGGCCCTGACGGCCAGGGCAGATCGGAAACATCCAAACTCCCATTACCCTTCGGTCCGGACGAAGCGATCCTCTGGAAAAAGGAAATCCCACCAGGACACTCTTCCCCCGGCATCTGGGAGGACAAACTGTTCCTGACAACCTTTGAAAACGAACAACTCACCACTGCAGCCCTCGACCGTCACAGTGGTGAGCTGCTATGGAAACGGTCCCTGGCCCCAACCAAAATCGAACGAGGCCACCGCAACGGCACCCCCGCCAACTCCACCCCGGTAACCGATGGACGGTTTGTCTACGTTTACTTCGGTTCTTTCGGGTTGGTGAAATATGATTTCGGCGGCAAGGAACTCTGGAAACTTCCCCTTCCAGTCCCGATCACCCAGCACGGAGCCTCGTCTTCGCCATTGCTGGCAAACAACCGAATCATCCTTCAGGTGGATCAGGACGTCGATTCACATCTACTTGCGGTGGACGCGGAAACCGGTGAAGTAATCTGGAAAACCCAACGTCCCGGATTTCGACGCGGATTCTCAACGCCCATCGCATGGCCTCCCAGGCGCCCGGAAACCGTCATCACCTCCGGCACCCTGAGAGTATGTTCCTATGATTTGGAAAACGGCAAACTCGTCTGGGAAATGGGAGGACTCCCCAATGAAACCGTGGCGTCCCCTGCCTTCGACGACGAACACATCTACATCTCCGGCTGGACCATGGGCTCAGGCGTCAAGCGCATGCCCGGTTTCGATGAACTGTTGACGAACGACTCCAACAGCAACCAGGCCATCGAAAAGGACGAAGCCACAGGTCCCGCCCGCATGCATTTCGCCTATATCGACGCCGACAAGGACCAACGCATCGATCGAGAAGAATGGGAAAGCATGACCGCGATTTTCAACAAAAGCGAAAACGCACTGCTCGCCCTGAAACCCGGAGCCAAGGCAACGGAGCTACCAACACTGTCCTGGAAACAAACCCGCGGCCTGCCTTATGTTCCCACACCTCTTGCTTACCGAGGACGTGTTTATCTCATTAAAAATGGCGGCATGTTGACATGTTTGAATACAACAACCGGCGAGTATGTTTACCAGGAAGAAAGAGTCGGCGCTTTGGGTGATTACTACGCATCCCCCATCGCCGTGGATGATTACATCCTGGTGGCTTCACAGAGAGGCGTGGTCAGCGTCATCAGAGCAGGAGCCCTCGAGCTCGACATCATCCACCAAATCGACTTCAAAGACGCCATCATGGCCACCCCGGCGGCGGTCGACAACAAACTCTACCTTCGAACCAGCAAAACACTCTATTGTTTTGGGAAATGAAACCTCGCTCCCCCAAAAAGATCTACCTGACGATTGCCGTAGGTTTGATCTTGATGCTGAGCGCATCCATTTTCGGTCTCCTTAAACTCCAGGAAAACCGATCCAACCGATCCCTTTCAAAAGTCGCCAAACCCGTCATCAAAATGGACCTGCTGGCCCCCATGGACCACGGCTGGATTTCCGACCATGAAATCTTCTTCCTGAGAGAAAAGAACCAGGGAGATTTCATGTGCCTCAAAGCGGATATCCGAGACGGAAAGGAAACTTTACTGGAAGCTCTGTCACCTTACCTGAGAGATAAGGAAGACCGGAGTGTCCCCTTTGAGATGCAGGCTTCCCCCTCAGGCAAACGCATAGGAATGCTTTTCGGCTCAAAATCTGACCGGGAAATTTACATCCATGATTTGGAGACAAACGAAACCCTTACAATTGAAAACAAACAGGTCACCTTTTTCATGGAAACTTGGCTACCTGACGAATCGGGTTGGGTCGTTTGGATCCCCGAAAAAACACCTTCTTCCGAACCCACACCCTACTACCTTTCCCCAACCATCATTGGACCTGAATCGAGTGAACATCCTATTTCTGTGGTCCGGTTACCACCTCCTGCTGGCCCGGACCTTTTTTTAGATCAAAAGAACCTTCTGGTGAGCCTCTATGAAGAAAACAAGGATTTATCCTACGACATCTCATTGGCGATCCTTGAATTGTCAGATGACAAAAATCCAACCATAAAGCCAATACAGATTTTTTCTTCCGATTTACCCGTATCAGTCCATTTTCAAATATCCCATGATGGCAAGGGAAACACATGGATCATTGGGCATCGAACCTGGCGAACCGCTTGGAAAATAAAACGTACGACCAAGTTTCCATTTGTAGAAATCGATAACAGGCGATATCAGCTCCAACTCTTTGAAAGAAACCTTAATAAAACCACCACTCTCGATCCTGACGTAGAGTTCAAACACCCTTCACACATCAACCTCAACCCATCCGGCACCCACTTCAGCTTCGTCTACCAAGGTCAGATATGGGTCGCCGCCATAGACGACATGTTGCCCTTTTGAATGGTGAATTTAAAATAGTGAATAGTGAATTACTCTTAATTGTGGGAAGCCATCATCACCCAATTTCACCAAATCCATATCAGCTTCCTTCGCGGCGCAATGCAACCAACCTCACCAAATCATTCATGAAACATCAGAAAAGAACTTTGCGCCCTTTGCGATCTTGGCGAGAATTTGGATTGATGGGGACAAATTCACCACGGAGCAGCAATATCACGATCGTCATGGTCAGCGTTTGTGAATCTTGCATCGAACCTTTTAAAGGCTACCAGTTTTTCAATGGTTGCTTGTTTTTATCGCCAAGGCGCGGAGGCGCAGAGACGCAAAGTATTGTGTGAGGAAGAATGCCAGTAGAAAATGTTACATGAACAGTAACAGCTTTTGGGTTCCTTGAGGAATACAAGCACGTTTCTTTATCCTGACGCACATGCGTTCATCCGCGAAATCTCGTAGATCCCGCTCCTGCGGTGGTGTGGATAAAAAAGGAGTTCAAGGAACATATTCAACATCTTATTTCAACGCAGGGTTCTGAAAAACCCACCGCGAAAATCATCCATCTCTTCATTCGGAAGCCAGAAACGTTTGGTTCCAGAAACATCGTCAAAAATATTCTCATCCATTTTCTCGACATGCAAATCAGCCATCAACGCGTGCCCACGATTGTTATGACGAATCGCAAGGGCGCGGGAAGCTGCCTGAGGCCCAACCTGCCCACTGTAATCTTTCGGAGCCAGATTGCCTTCCATGTAGAACATGGTTTTTGAAGGTTCCCGAAACGAACTGATCTTGGTGTCATGACAGATCGCACAGTTCATACCGAAACTATAATCACGGTCATGGCTGGACCGACTTCGATTATTGGTCGACGCCTGCCCCGTCGCTTTCGGTTTCCGTTTGGTCGCCAGTTCGATGGCATCCGTCGGACACATGTAACTTGGTTTGGATTCAATGTAAGGATAAAGCGTCCCGGTGGTCAGATCCCCCTCCCGACTGTATAACCAAGTGCGAAATGTCGGGTAATGCCCGTCATGATCATCCGAATAAAGCTGAGACGCCAGGGAGATTTGTTTAAGGTTATTGAGACACACAATCCCTCTGGCCGATTCCTTCGCCTTGGAAAGCGCCGGTAACAACATACCCGCAAGAATGGCAATAATGGCAATCACAACCAGAAGTTCAATCAACGTGAATCCAGGTGATCGTTGAACTCGTCTGTTCCCTTTATTCCCACCCAGTGTACAATTCAGGTAAGTGTTCATAAATTTGCTCGGCTGATAATCCATAGACTAGCTGGATAAATAGATTGGTCAACAACTACTCTCCAGCCGCACTTGACATGGACGCATCTCATTTAATGCCAAACTGTGCTTCAACATAAATGCGTCTATGGACTGCGGTGGCTTGACACCGCTTTGGATCTGGTCCGCATCTTTGAAGAATGTTCTTAACTCCGGATTGTTACCCGCACCCCGAAGCATTGCTTGCGCGCCCCCCTGTGGTTTTAGCGCTACGGGTCAGTGGGCCGTGCGAAAGGGAGGAGAATGATGTGGTGTTTCCCTGCAGTATCCAAAGCTCCGTCGAGCCGGAACACTCCAAAATTGCAATGATCCGAACGAAAACTTCTTGGCATTAAGCGAGATGCCCCACCACCCTGATTGTGCTTGCGATAGACCAGTCACTCCATAAAGATTCAGGCATCCCATCATGAACCGACGAACCTTTTTAAAAAGAAGCGCCCTCGCAGCCACGACTGTCACCTACGGCTGTCAACACACCCAGCCATCAAGCTCGGAACAAACGACAAAGCCCGTTGGCGAAACTTGGGTCGACACCCACCTGCATTGCTTTGCCGGAACATCGGACACCCGCTTCCCCTATCACGAACGCGCCCCCTACCGCCCCACCGAACCTGCCACACCGGAACACCTGCTCGAATGCATGGACGCAGCCGGCGTCGACTACGCCATCGTGGTCCACCCCGAGCCCTATCAGGACGACCATCGCTACCTCGAACACTGCTTGGAAATGGGAAAAGGCAAACTCAAGGGCGTCGGCCTGTTCTTTTCCGACAGACCTGGTTCTTTGGACAAAATTGCTCCCCTCGCAAAACGCATCCCCCTGGTGGCCCTCCGCGTTCACGCCTACGCCCCGGACCGCCTGCCCCCATTCGACAGTCCGGAACTCAAACGTCTCTGGACCATCGCATCTGACCTGGGATTAGCGATCCAACTCCACTTCGAACCCAAATATGCCGCGCGATTTCTCCCATACATCCAAGCATTCCCGAACACCCAAGTCATCATCGACCACCTGGGACGCCCCTTCCAGGGCCTGCCCGAAGAACACGCGAACGTCTTCGAAATGGCAAAACACCCCAACACCATCATCAAACTCTCCGCCATCCCATCCACCCGCCAATACCCCCACCGGGACATCGCCCCCACCATCCACCGACTGGTGGAAACATTTGGCCCCGACCGCATGATCTACGGAGGCGGCTTCAGAGCCGACGCCACTGGTGAGACCTATCGCGCTTCGTTCGAAACGGCCCGGAACTACATCCAGCACCTAAATCCAAACGAACAAGCCATGATCCTGGGAGGCAACGCAAAGAAACTCTTCGGATTCAAATCAGCTTAAACCCAAAAACCACAGGACAAAGCGAAGCAACATCAAAAGCATCCTGTTCATCCAGTAAATCCTGTCAAAAATAGACTTGCGAACTCCCCCCCAGTTCCCTAAACAGATTACCCTCTGAACGGCAATCCGCCCTCAGAACCGGATTTCAAACACAGGAATCCCCCCACACCAACGCCAATGTAGCTCAGTTGGTAGAGCAACGGTTTCGTAAACCGTAGGTCACGAG
>CAYPZD010000023.1:0-21701 GCA_964415055.1 uncultured Verrucomicrobiota bacterium
GGGCTCTATTCTTTCGGACTTGCCGATTATCTCGAACTGGAAGACAGCCACCCCTGGACGTTGGAAGTCGCACTCACCCGACAATACATCCGGAAAAACCACAGATATCGCCACGGACAGACCCCGGCCAAAAATCGTATCAGTTACTTTAACGGACTAGGGTTCATTCCAACCAGAAACGGAGAACACCAGGCCGTCAACCTCGCCGCCGCGTTATACGGTTTGGAAGAAGGCCATGCGGTGGCGACCAGGCCCCTTTACGAAAACGTGCCGGTTACTTT
Organism: uncultured Verrucomicrobiota bacterium; assembly: GCA_964415055.1. Lineage (GTDB taxonomy): Bacteria > Verrucomicrobiota > Verrucomicrobiia > Limisphaerales > AAA164-E04 > AAA164-E04. The sequence goes on from CAYPZD010000023.1 coordinate 282, forward strand.
TGGCTACCATGAGATGAATGGATCACCGGTTGGCATCCAACTCGGATGGGAAGTCAACAGATCAGTCAATTCCTACAGCCATTTCACATGGGATCTCATTCACCAGGAAAATGAACCCCCCGTCCTCTTTTATATGATGTATGGCTCCTGGTTCGGCGACTGGAATCACACCAACGAAAACTGGTTGAGAGCCGTACTGGCAACGCCAAACTATGGTCTGGTTTCCCTCTATTACCCAAGATTCTGGAAGTTGCAGAAAATGGCACTGGGAACGCCTATCGCGGTTGCACTACCGGAAATGGGGGATTTGAGCGACCTCTATCGGGTGGCCCCACGCATGTTGAGCATCATGGGAGATCCCACACTACGACTTCACGTATTGGCTCCTCCCGGACCTGTAACAGGGCGTTTGGAAAACAATATGATCAGCCTGGAATGGGAACCCACCCCGGCCGTAGGGTGTCGGTATCATGTCTACCGCAAGCACCCGGCGGAAGGCTGGCAATTATTAAATCCAACTCCGACTGACGCCACGACATATGTCGACACGGATCCGGACTTTGCGGATCCAACCTACATGGTGAGAGCCATTCGACTTCAGGAAAGTGGTAGCGGCAGCTACAACAACCTCAGTCAGGGAATCTATGTGAATGTCAAATAATCGGAGCCTCAAAACTCCATACCGGCCACTTCATTGCGATCATCCCGGCATTCCTTGATCAGTTTTTGATAAGTCTGACGTGCATGGTCGTAGGCACTCAAGGCATCCTGCATTTCCTCTTTGGCGATAAACCGTTCCTTGTTCTTCCAGCACTGCTCGACGCTCGCCAGGCACCATTCAGCACTCCGGCGGCTGGCACGAATTGGCTGATCGCCCACTTTCACAAAGACGGGATTCGTGTGGGAGCTGGGAAGAATACGCACAGCCACCCAACTGCTGAACTGCACCGGAATCTTGAACTCGAGATCCTGCACTTTGCCATCAGCAACGATGTCCTGGCGGGCGACGGGATATCCGTTTACAATCAATTCCACCGGAACCGTACGAGTATCCCCGACGCGAGCACGTTCGATGTGCCAGTAAGGCTTCTGTTGATAAGGGCGATCTCTTAGGCCGGGATTGGCTTCTTCATCCAACCGGGCAGCGACGCGCACCTTGACCGATACTTCCTTACCGGCATCCAAAACCAACTCACTTCCCATATCGCCCATACTACGGTTTTCCACACGGAAATCCATGAGATGACTGCGACCATCACTGACATAGTTTTTGCCATCGCGAATACCTTCGCACCACGCTTCATAGTTCAACTGAGACCCCAGTTTGACATAACTGCGTCCCAAACCAACGCGCTCCCCGTAGATGCAGGGAAAGTCCGTTTCCCCGCTGATGCGGGTTCGATAACCGACATTCAAAGTGTGATACCAAATGTTCAGTTCCCAGGCATAAGGCGTGTCCACTGTTGAAATAAAATCGACTGCAGGCACCAAACGACCATCCGGTCCGGGAACCTCATGGGTCACATCCACAATGTATTCATTGGCCCCGATGCCATTGAACGGTGGGATCTGATAATTGGGCAACTGACCGGTCGGCAATTCCAATCCCCAACCCGAATGAGCAGGCCCGACCAAAGCCCCTTGCGCCTTCGCCCAACGCAACGTGTTCAGACACAAAGTCGGCCAGTGATGTTTGGAATCACCTCCTGGATAAATCTGTTCCTTCAAACGCAACAAGCACAGATGCCCGGATTGATGAGAACCAAACCCCGATACTTCCACATCATAACGCAGCAAATATGGGTATGTGGAAACCTTGTCGTCTTTGCCGGTAAAGAATTGTTTTTGATAATCAAAACAAGGACCCCAGGTCAGATTGGCCCCCACTTTCAAATCCTCTCCCAGAATGTGCCGCAACATGTCCGGAGCATGTACCCCCTGGGTGGGGTCGGTGTAATGCGCACAACCGGCTGCATGGATGTGATGATCCCCACTCCAATAACCAAACAACGAAGGATCAATCCAGCGCTTGACCGAAAAATGCAGATCCCGGGTTTGTTCGTTGACCTCGATTTCTCTGGTAAAAGGAATCGACTCGGGACCACGGGCAAATTTCACCGTGTAAGTTCCCACGGGCAGACTCAATGTCTCACCGTCCCCGCGATACACCTGCGGATGAAATGCGAAGTCAGGCGCCAATCGCTTGGCCTGGGAAGGATAAACACGCCCAAACCGATCACGAACCTCAAACATGGCAGTGGTGGGTTTGCCTTCTTCATCTTTGACGCTTAGAACGATTTCCCTGGCAGGACTGCATTGAAACAGGACGTCCACCTCGTTACGAAAACCGATATCCTGCGTCCCCTGTCCTACATTGAATCCCATACGCGCTTCGCGTTTTCCTGCATCACGGCTGTACATTTGAATGATGCGATACTCCAATTCCAATCCTGACAAGGTCTTGGTCAACGGCTGCGCATCGTATGTTTGAATCTCCAACCAACGATCGGCAATGGTGTCAGCCGGAGCATTGTGCAAGCGGCCGGCATTGGGGCTGGAAGCCTTGAGGGCGGCAGTCACCCCTGCCATGTTGTTGACCTTCACCAGAAATTGAGACCAACCGTTCTGCACCAGATGGGGCGCAGCTTCGCCACGCGCCACTTTGACGCGCATTTCGGGATTGATATTGACCACGTAAAGACAACGTTGATCCAACACCTCCTGCAGTTGACGTGAGCCCGCTTCCGGATCTGTGGCTTTCATGGCGGATTCGATGCGTTCCTTTTCTGCATCGCTGAATGGAAACCCCAGGTAGTCCGTTGCCTCCATCAAGCGCCTGACCTGAGCCCTGAGCGGCTGCCACTCCACCCCGGTGACAAGCGGTGTCTCCGCCGCCTGCAGCGATACGGAATGAAGCAAAAGAGCAAACAAAAGCACCAACGAAGGGATGCCACCAAAGAGACGTACATTTTTCTTGGACATAACGATTGAAACAGGATTCGAGCGCGAGCCTATCACGGATCGCGAACTTGTCATGAGTTTTTTACCGGATCATAAACGGGCGGGATTGAAGGGAGTCGAAGGAGTTATATTGCTTGCCTTGCGCTGCATCCTTTGACGCAACTCACGAATCAACCCTTGCAGCTTGGGCGAAGGATCCGCAGCCAGATTATCAAATTCCCCGGGATCCGTATGATAATCATACAATTCAACGCCAAACTCCCCATTTTCACCCCATTCGGAATAACGCCACCTTTCCGTGCGAATACTCACCCCCATGACCGCCTCACTCAATCGGTTATCCGCTGGTCTCAACACCTGAGTCACCGCATCTCCATCCCAATCAAGCAGCGGATTCTCCAAGAGCGGAACCAGACTCTTTCCTGATAATCCATCGGGAGCAGGTAACTTGGCAAGGTCCACCAGGGTCGGGTAAATATCCACAAACTCCACCACCCGTTGACAATCAATTCCATTCCCTTGAATCCCGGGAGCGTGGATGATCAAAGGTGATTTGGCTGATTTCTCGAACAATGTCCGCTTCTGCCAGATCCCATCATGCTCCCCCAGGTGGTAGCCATGATCACTCCAAAACACGACAATGGTTTTCTTCGATAATCCCAACCGCTCAACCGCTTGCAGCATACGTCCCACCTGCGCATCCACGAAAGATACACACGCGTAATAAGCCTGGACCGCTTTGCGTAGGGTCAAATCGTCCAACCCGTAATTCGGAACCGGACAATTATGCGCAAAAGCCGCCACTGGAATGTCCTCCCGATCTCCTGCCGGTGCATACGGCAATCGGATGTCTTCCAGCGGATAAAGATCAAAATACTTCTTCGGCGCCACATAAGGCGTGTGAGGACGAAAGAAGCCCACTCCAAGGAAGAATGGTTTGTCTTGATGAGATTCCATGTATCGAATCGCCTCCGAAGCAATCATTCCATCCGTCTGCTCTTCATCAGCGCCATCCGCCGCAAGCCAACTCAATGCCGCGCTGATCTTACGATGAGGTTCAGCATTAAAAATCAAGTGCTCCTCGGCTTTGTCCCTGCCTTTGGGATTGAACACCTGCTGCCAACTATGGGGATCATCATGCCCGTTGGTCCCGATGCTTGCCGGCACGTTGTAATGGTAAATCTTCCCGACACGCGCCGTTTGCCAGCCTTTATTCATGAAAGCCTGAGACAAGGTGATGATATTGGGAAACGTGTCCCTGAAATGCCGGTCCAAGTCATAAACCTTGATTTCATCAGGACGTTTTCCGGTCATGACGGAAGCGCGTGTTGGATTACAGAGCGGCAATTGATTGTAAGCACGCCGGAACATCACGCCCGATGCCGCCAACCGATCGATGTGCGGCGTTTTGGCAATCACATCCCCATAGCAACCAAGCGTGTCAGTAAGATCGTCAACAGCGATAAACAATACGTTCGGACGCTCCTCGCCGACGACATTCCGTCCTGGCAACACCAGAAACAAGCACAGGATCAAACGGATCTTTCGTGTCCAGAGGTTCATATCCGGACCATAAAACGGATGGCATCGAATTTTCCACGTAAAAAGATTCTTGGCCTCCCCCGCGCCATTGTCGAGAATCCCCACACATGACACCGCCAGATTCAAACAGGAGACGTATTCCGTCCATCGATGCCTTGATGCGACAAACGGAATCCATTTCGATACCGCGTTTGATCAGGAAGCGACTCATTCAGGACCGCATCCATCAATGGCGCACCTCAGGAGAAATTCCACAGAACCTGGATACCATCATCGAGGCCGACCTGAACCGCTTTCAACAAAACCGACTCCAAACGGTCATCAACGGAACCGGCATCGTTCTCCACACCAACCTGGGAAGAGCCCCACTCCATCGGGACTTGACGGATCATCTTTCCAAAACGGCGCTGGCTTACAGCAATCTGGAATTTGACCTGGTAACCGGCAAGCGAGGCAAACGTGGGTTGAACGTTGAAAAGTCACTGGCGGTGCTCGCGGACGCCGAATCCGCCACCGTGGTCAACAACTGCGCGGCGGCCCTGGTGTTGATGCTGAACACCTGCCGGAGTGATTCCCGCAACGAAGTCATCGTTTCCCGAAGCGAATTGGTTCAAATCGGCGGTGGATTCCGGGTTCCGGAAATCCTCGAAACCACCGGGGTTACGCTCAAGGAAGTTGGAACCACCAATCGAACCACCCTGGAAGACTACGCAAAAGCCATCAGCAACCGCACCGCCCTGATCCTGAAGGTCCACCAAAGCAATTTCTACATGGATGGCTTCGTGGAAACGCCATCGGTTGACGCATTGGTGCAACTGGCAGTGAAAAACGAAATTCCCTTTGGCTTTGACCTGGGCAGCGGCGCGCTCATCGACACTCAGTCCAGCTTTGGGATCGAACCCGAACCCACACCGGCTTCCATCATCGCACATGGAGCACACATGGTTTGCTTCAGCGGGGACAAACTCATGGGAGGGCCCCAGGCAGGCGTCATTGCGGGTTCGACACAATGGATTGGAAAACTGAAATCCAACCCCTTTTTCCGGGCACTGCGAGCCGACAAACTGGTCCTGGCCGCACTGGAACACACCGTCACCCAACACCTGCAGGCAAAAGACAATCCCGAGTCTCCCAAAACGCCTGAACTGCCCTCCTATCATTTGCTGTCCCAGACCATCGAAGAGCTTCGAACCAGAGCGGAAGCCATACTTGGCCTCACAGCCTTGCCCAAAGAAGTGTTGAGAATAGAGGAAACCGAAGCAGAAGTGGGCGGTGGAACCATGCCCAAAACACGCATGCCGTCCATGGCTCTGACCTTTTGTCCACCAGGAATAAAACCGGAGCGCATCGCTCAATACTTTCGTGAAAACGATCCACCCATCGTGGGCTACTTGCGAAACAACGCGTTTCAGTTGAACCTGCGAACCATCTTTCCTGATCAGGAGTCCATCGTGATCGAGTGCCTGAAAAAAGCCTGGGATCACTTCGCAGTGTCGGAACAAAACAAGTCATGAGCACGGCCAAACGATCACTCCCCTTCATCATCGCAACGGCAGGCCACGTAGACCACGGCAAGAGCGCGCTGGTCAAGGCCTTGACCCAAACCGACCCGGACCGCCTCCCCGAGGAAAAGAAACGAGGCATCACCATCGACCTGGGATTCGCTCAATGGATCCTGCAGGATCCCGAAAACCCTTCGGTGGAATACGACCTGGGCATGGTTGATGTCCCCGGACATGAGGACTTCGTCAAGAACATGGTGACGGGAGTCGGAGCGATTGATCTAGGATTGCTGGTGGTCGCCGCAGATGACGGTTGGATGCCTCAGACCGAAGAACATTTTCAAATCCTGGAATACCTCGACGTCCCGGACCTGATCATTGTCCTGACCAAAGCGGACCTAGCCGAGGCCGAAGCCGATTTTGTTATTGAAATGATCCGGGAAGAAATCCAGGAAACTCGATTCGAATCAGCCCCCATCGTAGCCACCTCCACCAAAACCGGTGAAGGCTTTGATCCATTGGGAGCGATCGTTGCAGAACGGCTGCGATCTCACGGCTCACGCACGGATCTCGGAAAGCCTCGCCTCCCTGTCGACCGCGCTTTCACCGTCAAAGGCATGGGGACCATTGTCACCGGAGCATTGACTGGATCCTCCTTCCATGCAGATCAAGCGGTTTGCGTTCAGCCCGGAAACATCCAGACAAAAATCAGATCCATTCAGCATCACCACGCCCAACAGGATTCCGCCGAACCCGGCATGCGCATCGCGCTCAACTTAAGCGGACTGAGTGTCCGGCAGGGTCATGAAACCGGGAACAACTCCATTGGACGTGGACAGGTCGTTACGATCTCTCAACTTGGAACCGAAACCCACTGTTTTGATGCAGTCGTTACCCGCAGCGCGCGTCTTCTCAAACCGGGCAAACATCCGTCCGGTCCCTTGAAAAGCGGCACACGCATACGCGTCCATCTGGGTTCCAACAACGTTCCGGGGCGCATCGAATTTTCGAACCACGCCCCCCTGCTCCCCGGAAACAGTTCCCCGGCCCGGATCAAACTGGAGCGACCCGTGTTCGCGCTGGGGGGGGACCGGTTTGTCTTACGCGACTGGTCCCAACAAGGCACCATCGGCGGCGGCCGCATCTGGGATGCCGACAGCGGTCAAACGACGTTTAAATCCAAACCACAACAGGATTACCTGAACAATCTTTGTTCCCCACAAGCCGATGCCGGCGAGTATCTGGCATCCCGACTGGAACGCGACGGGGGCGTCCAGTTGGACGCGCTGCATCAAAAAGGTCAATGGACCGCCAAACAACTGGCGCGAGAAGCAGCAAAACTCGTTAAAGAGAAAAAGGGACTCAAACGAGCCGAATGGTTACTGGACTCCAATGGCTGGACCGACACACTCAGCCACTTCGCCCGGCAAGTCGAGGAATACCACCAACAACATCCGGACATGCCCGGTTTCTCGATCGAAACAGCACGGAAAATCCTCAGCAAAGAACTTCCGAGTCTCGATCTTTGGTCCGCGGCCTTGACTGAACTGGGCAAATCCTTCGGCATTGAGCAGGCAGGAGAACACCTGTGCCACCAAAGCCACAGCGTGACGCTCCCGGACCGTCTCCAACCCTTGGCAAAAAACATACTGAAAACGTTGTCCGAATCCCCCAAGGAACCACCAGCGCGCAAACATTTCGACACATCCCAGGACACCGGGGATACCATCCGTTGCCTGATCCGCATGAAGAAAGTGACAGAGATCGGCCCCGACCTCATCGTTCTCAGCGAGGCATACGACAACATGGTTCAGACCATCCAATCCACCATCCGGCAACAGGGACCTTCAACCGTCAGCGCACTCCGTCAGGAACTGGGGGTTTCCCGTCGCATCGCAATTCCCCTGCTGGAGAAACTGGACAAAGAAGGACAAACCATCCGCGAGGGCGACTTGAGAAATTGGAAATAGTGAATGGTGAATTGGCACGACAAAGGTAGATCGTGCCTGCCTGTCCCGCGACTGCGTGGATCCCTGGCGCGTCCCTTGGGGTGTCCAAATCACAATCACCTTCCGTTTCGGAAAGCCTACGGTTCCCGATACCCTACCGCCAATGCGAGCGCGTATGAAAGCACTGTAGGGTTCCTACACGATTGGCTTTCCTTTGGGCGGCAAAATTGAGTAGGGATGCCACAAGGAACGGATCGGGATCCCGACTCGTCGGGATTCTACCTGGGGTGGCACTACGCCATTTGGGCCAACTCTTCCTCGGTCTCGACGATCTGTTCCATTTGAGTGAGGAACCAAGGATCGATCATGGTGAGCTTGTGAATTTCCTCCATGGTAAATCCGGCCCTGAATGCGTGACGAATGAAGAAAATCCTTTCTGCATTCGGGATACTCAATTTGCGCGTAATAACATCCCGGGGAAGGATGTCTCGATCTCCGTATGAATCTTCACCAATTCGCCATGGTTTTCCGTCACCACCCAATCCTGCACGCCCGATTTCCATGGAACGTAAACATTTCTGAAGCGATTCCTTGAAGTTACGACCAATGGCCATGGCTTCGCCCACCGCTTTCATCTGAGTGGTCAAAGTCGGATCGGCTTGGGGGAATTTTTCGAAGGCAAAACGCGGTATCTTGGTGACCACATAATCAATCGTGGGCTCGAAACTGGCGGGTGTTTCACGGGTAATGTCGTTGGGAATCTCATCCAAAGTATATCCCACGGCCAGTTTGGCAGCGATTTTGGCAATCGGGAATCCGGTCGCTTTGGACGCCAGGGCCGAGGATCGTGAAACACGTGGATTCATTTCGATCACCACCATACGCCCGGTCTCGGGACACATTCCAAACTGGATATTGGAGCCACCTGTTTCAACCCCAACCTCCCGGATCACCGCCAGGGATGCATCACGCATGATCTGGTATTCCTTATCCGTCAAAGTCTGTGTGGGCGCCACTGTGATGGAATCCCCCGTATGAACGCCCATCGGATCGAAGTTCTCGATGCTACAGACAATCACGCAATTATCGGCGCGATCCCGCATGACCTCCATCTCGTATTCCTTCCAACCCAACAGCGATTCCTCGACGAGAATTTCCGAAACGGGAGAAAGTTCACAGCCTCGTTTGGCAATGGTTTCGTATTCTTCCCAGTTGTAAGCCACTCCACCGCCGGTTCCTCCCAGGGTATAAGCAGGACGTATGATCAAAGGAAAACGGCCAATATCCTTGGCAATCTGTTTGGATTCTTCCCAATTGTGCGCAATACCGCTGATCGGCACATCCAGTCCGATCTTGACCATGGCTTCCTTGAAAACCAGGCGATCCTCTCCTTTTTCGATGGCTTCGGGCTGGGCGCCAATCAGTTCAATGCCCAGTTCCTTCAGCATGCCACTGCGATGCATGTCCATCGCCACGTTCAAAGCCGTCTGCCCACCCAATGTCGGCAGCAACACCAGCTTGCCCTCGGCGCCGGAAGCTTTCATGACTTCCTGCTCCAGCCGAATCACCTTGGCGACTGCCTCGGGCGTAATAGGTTCAATATAAGTGCGGTCCGCAAATTCCGGATCGGTCATGATCGTGGCGGGATTGGAATTGACCAACACAACACGGAATCCCTCCTCTTTGAGCGCCTTACAGGCCTGGGTTCCAGAATAGTCGAATTCGCAGGCCTGCCCGATGATGATGGGGCCCGCACCAATGATTAAGACTGAATGAATATCCGTTCGCTTCGGCATACGGATATCCAATTAAAAGCAGAAAGAATACTTTGTCATTCATTTTCTATTCAATTTCGCCCCGGCATGGCGTAGAATCACCTCATCCACCTGATAACATAGCTGAAATTCTCATGGACAGAAGACATGCACTGAAGGGAATCGGCCTGGGCGCCATCGGAGCTCTTGGCCTCGGAAAAACCACTCCTGACGCCACCGCTCAGAAATACGAAAAGGCCACCCGCGGCCTGAAACCACTTAAGATCACCAAGGTCCGAGCCATCACCACCAGCCCGATGAGCGCCCGTTTGGTGATCATCAAGGTGGAAACAAGCGAACCGGGTCTCTACGGCCTGGGATGCGGCACCTACAACCAACGACCACTGACCGTCGTCACCGCCGTGAACGAATACCTCGACGCATTCGCCCGCGGCAGAGATGTCGATGACATCGAAGACATGTGGCAAAACGCCTACACCAGTTCCTACTGGCGAAACGGTCCTGTGCTGAACAACGCCCTGAGCGGACTGGACATGGCGCTCTGGGACATCAAGGGCAAACGCGCCAACATGCCCCTATACCAATTGCTGGGAGGACGCTCACGATTTGCCGTGGATTGTTATTCCCACGCCAGCGGACGTGACTTCAAGGAACTCGAAGACAGTGTCCGATCCAAAATGGAACAGGGCTTCCGCCACATCCGCATTCAATTGGGAGGTTATGGCTCTTCCCATCTGTCCTCTCAACCCCACTTTAAAGAAGCAGGCTTCGGACTGGATTCCGACGGTCACATGGATTCACTCCCCTACTTGAAGGCCACACCGAAGATGTTCGAACACATCCGGTCCACCTGCGGGGAGGACATCGAACTCCTGCACGATGTCCACGAACGCATTCGCCCCATCGAAGCGATCAACCTTCTGAAAGAACTCGAACAATACCGCCCGTTCTTCATCGAAGATCCCTTATCCCCCGAACAAAACGGTTATTTCAAATACCTGCGCTCCCAAACCAGCGTCCCGATCGCCATGGGCGAATTGTTCAACAACCCGCATGAATGGGTGCCCTTGATCACGGAACGCCTGATCGATTTCATACGCGTGCACATCACCCAGATCGGAGGATTCACCCCCGCCCGCAAACTCGCGGCTCTGGCCGAACACTTCGACGTGCGCAGCGCCTGGCACGGTCCCGGCGACCTTTCCCCGGTCGGACATGCCGCCAACGCGCATCTGGACATGAACATTCACAATTTCGGCATCCAGGAAAGTGTCTATTTCAACGACGACATGCGTGAAGTCTTCCCCGGAGCGCCCACCATGAAGAACGGTTACATGCATGTTCACGAAGCCCCGGGACTTGGCATCGACATCAACGAAAAAGCCGCGGCAAAACATCCCTTCCCCGATCACCCCGGTTACTGGAAACCTCTGCGTCGAAGAGACGGAACCGCTGTTCGCCCATGATGTGCTGCCCAATGAACTCTCTTTTCCAAAGTTTTAAAAGACATCAAAGCAAAGGCATCTACATAGCCCTGTCGCTGGCAATAGGAGCCAGCACTGCGCAAGCCGAATGGAAACGTCACACCATCGACCAAAGTTCCCAGGGAGCCGACGGCGTGCGACTCCTCGATGTCAATCACGATGGCCTGCCGGATGTCGCCACCGGGTGGGAAGAAGGAGGCTTGGTGAAAGCTTATCTGCACCCGGGACATGATCAGGTCAAACACCCCTGGCAATCGGTCATCGTTGGAGAAGTTCCTTCACCCGAAGATGCCGTCTTCATGGATGTGGACGGAAACGGTATCGTTGACGTGATCAGCTGCTGCGAAGGCAAAACCCGGTCGGTGTTTGTCCACTGGGCGCCCAAAAAGCAGGAAGATTACCTCGATGCTCAGCGATGGAAAACCACCCCCATACCCTGCCTGGAAAAACAAGCCATGTGGATGTTCGCCACACCAGCGGATCTCAATGGCAACGGCTCAACCGACTTGATCCTCGGAGCAAAAGGATCAGGTGCTCAAGTCGGATGGCTCGAGGCTCCAGAGGATCGAACGGATTTGAACGCCTGGAAATGGCACCCGATCTATGAAGCCGGATGGATCATGTCCATCATGACCTTTGATCCGGATCAGGATGGAGATCTGGACATTCTGGTATCGGATCGAAAAGGCTCCAACAGCGGCGCGCTATGGTTGGAAAACCGTATCAGGCAAGAAGGAGTTGATTCCGCCCGGTCATGGAAAGAACACCGCATCGGCCCTGTCGGAAACGAAGTGCTCTTTCTGGATTGGAAGGCCGAAAAGAAAGGTCCGGGCATGACCATCTGGATGTCGGTCAAACCCAATATCACCTGGCAACTCAAAGCGGACTCGCCCTTCTCGACCAAATGGAAACTGGACGCATTCGAAATGCCCACATGGATGAGCCGCGCCAAAGCCGTCAGACAGGGAGACATCAATCAGGATGGGCAACCGGATATCGTGTTAACATGCGAAAGCGCTTCAGACGGCAAATCCGGCGTGGCCTGGTTTACGCCCGTGGCATCGACCGACAACAACACTCCGGTTTATCACGATATCGCCGGTCCGAAGGGCATCAAATTCGATCGAATCGAAATACTCGATCTCGATGGGGATGGCGACCTGGACGTCATGACCTGCGAGGAGCGGGACAATCTGGGAGTGATCTGGTATGAAAACCCCCTCAAGCATTGAACCATGAGAAGCAATAACATCTATCCTTACATCAAGCTACTGTGCCTTGCATCATTACTATGGATGACAAGTGGCTGTTCAGGATTTCATCGCGCCTGGAAAGCAGAGCAATCCAAAACACCTAACTATGCCCCGAACGCATTGACAGGTGCATGGGAAGGAACCTGGCTCAGCGACGTCAACGGTCACAACGGACGTTTACGAGCGTTGATCACCGAAAACCCCGATGGCACCTACCACGCCTGGTACCACGCCAAATATAAGCGCATCCTCAGCTTCGCCTACTCGGTCGACGTGGAGGCCAAGGAAATCCCCAACGGACATGCCTTCAATGGAGAAGCCGATTTGGGGAGACTCGCCGGGGGCGTCTACACCTATGAAGGGTTTGCTTCAAATGGAGTTTACAACGCCACCTATGATTCCAAATACGACAAAGGTGTATTCAAGATGCAACGCCCATCATCCGATGAATAGTCCGGAACTGTAGCGTTAACCTTGAAAGCTGATTATGCCTACCGCCATAAAATCGGAACTGGACAAGTTCATGAAGGGATTGGTTCGCCGCAACCCGGGTGAACTGGAGTTTCACCAGGCCGTTGAAGAAGTAGCTGCCTCTGTCCTTCCCTACATCCTGGAAAACAGGAAATACCGGGACGCACAAATCCTGGAACGTATGACAGAACCCGACCGGATCGTCATCTTCCGCGTCACCTGGGAAGACGACAAAGGCCGAGTCAGGGCAAATCGAGCATGGCGGGTTCAATTCAACAACTCCATCGGACCTTACAAGGGAGGTTTCCGATTCCACCCCTCGGTAACGCTGAGTGTTCTTAAATTTCTTGGATTTGAACAAGTCTTCAAGAACAGTCTCACCGGACTTCCCATGGGTGGAGCAAAAGGCGGATCAAATTTCAATCCAAAAGGAAAAAGCGAGCGCGAAGTCATGCGATATTGCCAATCATTGATGATTGAATTACATCGCCATATCGGAGAAGACACCGATGTTCCGGCTGGCGATATCGGGGTAGGAGCCAGGGAAATTTCATTTTTATTCGGACAATACAAAAGACTGGAAAACCGCTTCACTGGCATCCTGACCGGAAAAGGACTGTCCTTCGGCGGTAGCCTGGTCCGCAAGGAAGCCACCGGGTATGGCGCTGTCTATTTCTGCCAAAACATGCTCGAACGCAATGGCGACTCCCTGGAAGGAAAAACCGCCGCCGTCAGCGGTTCCGGCAACGTTGCCATTTACACCGTTGAAAAAGCGCTCGAACTCGGAGCCAAGATCCTGACCCTTTCCGATTCCAGTGGATTTATCTATGATCCGGACGGCATCGATTCCGAAAAACTCAAAGTCATCAAGGACCTCAAGGAAGTCCGGCGAAAACGCATCAACGAATACGCCAAACTCTTTCCCAAAGCCGAATTTCACGAAGGCAAACGCCCCTGGCATGTCCCCTGCCAGATCGCCTTCCCCTGCGCCACACAAAACGAACTCAATGAAGAAGAAGCCAAAGCGCTCCTGAGCAACGGAGTCATGGCCATCGCCGAAGGAGCCAACATGCCTACCGAACCCGGAGGCATACGCGCCTTCCGGGACGCGGGCGTCCTCTACGCCCCCGGCAAAGCCGCCAACGCAGGCGGCGTGGCCGTATCCGGACTGGAACAAAGCCAAAATGCCCTCCGCCTCTCCTGGAGTCGCGACGAAGTCGATGCCAAACTCAAACACATCATGCAGGACATCCACGAAAAATGCGTCCTCCACGGCAAACAAGAAGACGGCACCGTCGACTACGTCCAGGGAGCCAACCTCTCCGGCTTCATCAAAGTAGCCGAAGCCATGCTGGCTTATGGCGTTGTTTAATCCTGACTGCCGCAGGTTTTGACCTGTTCAGGATTTGGATCAGTATCCTATGAGCTTGGAGAGCTTAGTTCGAGGTGCCGCATGCTTACGCGTTTTCCCTTGAAGGCCGATTGTGAATGAGGACACCACAAGGGTACGCGGCAGGACGCCACGTTCTACCTGGAGGGACCGTTGGGAAGATAGGGATGTTATCCTCCCAGAGAATGCTTATTGGATTTCGTCTGCGAGTCGGCAGATATAGTCGTAATATGCATCTACTTCCATACCCAAGGCTGCGGCGCCGAAGCGTTCGGCATCTGAGTCGGAGGCGAATTTGCCGTAGTTGACAGCGACCAACTGGTAAAGGACCAATGCCGGCACGTCATCTTTACGGTTTTCGAAGTGTTCGTGAACCTGAATGACGAAACCATCTTCAGGTCGATCGCCTAGTGGTTGTGGATAGGCGAATTCTCCGGCTTGGAGCTGTGTGGAATCAAATTGAATCTTGCAGGGATATCGGACACATTCCCGGTCATCCAACAAGCTAAGCAGGGATTCCCAACTGAGCCGGGGTCCGTAAGCAGCCTGGATGGCCAACCCCTTATCGTGAGCGTGATCACCCAGCGCACGCTCGGCATCCTGTGCATTCAAACGTTCGTTCATGAAGAAGGATTGGAAGTCCGTGAAACTGCTTCTTCCAAACGGACATCGTCGCGTTTTTTCCAGTCACCAGCATTTGAGAAGGTGAATTTGCCTTCCAGCACCGGCAGAGACATCCGGATGAACAGAGAGTAGCAAAGCAACCCAAAGGCCCATATTCCAAAACAAATCAGGGTTTCATTGAAGGTCGGAGTGTAATCGGTGATATCCCCCAGGGAGGTAGGAATGAATCCGGGAACCACCATGCCCATGCCTTTTTCGATCCATATCCCTACAATGGCCAGGCAGCAGGCAACGTTGAGGTACTTCAAGCTACGGGATTGTGGCAGGGCAAGAAGGATCATGGCCGTAAAATTAAAGACAACTGCCGTCCAGATCCATGGCACCAATGAATAATGGCCATGCAATCCAAAGTACAGAAATTTCGCGGCGGAAACGTGCAGGTTATCGGTATAGAATTCCTTGAAGAGCTCATTGAGCAACAGAAAGATATTCACGAACATGGCAACCTGAACGATGCTGCGCAGGGTCAGGATGGCTTGATCCGGAATTTTGTATGCTGTCACACGGCGGATGCATTGGAAAGCCAGGATGACCAGTGCAGGGCCCGAAACGAATGCCGAAGCAATAAACCTTGGACCGACAATCGCCGTGTTCCAAAAGGGTTTACCACCCAAACCGACATATAAAAATGCGGTGACGGCATGCAGTGAGACGGCCCAGAAGACTGAAAAGAGAACGAACGGGACATAGAACCACGCACGAGGTTCATGTCCTCTGTAGCGGCTGTATAGCAGATGACCACAGATGTAAACGCTGAGCAGCAGATAACCGTTTAGAACAATCACATCCCAACTCAACATGGATTCGGGAAAGTTCATTTTTCCTATACCGGGTATCAAATGAAGGAAGCGGTCCGGACGCCCCAGATCCACAACAACAAACGCCAGACTCATGATGATGGCAGCCACCGCGAGAAGCTGACCGAAAATCACCAGGTCACTCAGTGATTTGTTTCGATAGATATACACGGGAATTGCCAGCATCACAGCCGCATCGGCGATGCCAACCATGAAAGTAAAATTGGCAATGTAAACACCCCAGGAAACATCGTTACTTAAGTCGGTAATGGCCAGACCATGCACCAGTTGTTTCATGTAGGCATTCAAACCGACCAGGCTGACGATAAACAGAAAAGCCAGCCATCCATGGTAGCGCCAGTCACCTTTGAGAGCGACTCGGCCGCATCGGAGCAGAAAAAGGAGATAGGAACGTATCATGAGAATCAGACGTCGAAGTAATAAAAAAACCTGGGTAAAGTTCCGACTTCCTCTTTAAGAACGAAGACTCGCTTGTTCTTGAGGATGTGAGAAATCTCACTCGCCGGATCCAAAACGTTACCGAACTTTCGGGCTCCGGTCGGACAAGCCTCCAGACAGGCAGGGTAACGACCGGCTCGCGTTCGTTGAATACAGAAATGACATTTTTCCACCACACCTACTGAACGAGGGCGGTTTCCCAAGTAGGACATTTCTTGATTGATCTTTTCCTTAGGAATGGAGGGTTTGGCAAAGTTGAACTGGCGAGCGCCGTAAGGACACGCCGCCTGACAATACCGGCAACCAATACACCAGTCGTAATCAACAACCGTGATCCCGTCCGATTCCTGCCACGTTGCCTCCACGGGACATACTTTGACGCAAGGAGGTTTTTTGCACTGATGGCATTGAACCGGCATGTAATAAGATCCTTCTTCAGGCACGGTTGGCGTTTCGTAGTGGTGATCGCCTTTTTCGAGATCAAAGGTGCCATTGGGCATCTTCAGGACGCGAATGTATTGAAGTTCGGGACTGCGGGACTGATTGTTTTCTTCCACGCAGGCATGCACGCACTTGCGACAACCAATGCAACGAGTGAGGTTCAACGCATAAGCGAATTCCACGCCGTCCATGGGCTTCAAATCTTTGACATGAGGGCGGATTCCGTACTCGCGCTCCACTTCCGATTCGATTCGGGTCAGGACATCTTTCAACTCTTCCGGCGACAATTCCCGATAATGTTTCTGGAGAAAAGCCTCTACCGAAGAGAAGGAGTCGAAGTCTTTCAGAGGTGAAAGGCTCGCAGCCAGGGCAGCCAAACCGGTTGCCCCTGTCAGAGATTTTCGCAGAAATCCCCGACGATTGAGATCCCTCGTATCGGACGAGCATTTCGGAGCGTTCCCTGAATTGTTGTTGGTCGGATTCATCTGGTTTGGTTATGGGTTGTCGGTTTCCGTCGATACGTGATGACTTGAACCATGCATGGGGACCGGCCCCCTCGCCGGCTCGTAGGTGAGAAATGCCGGATAATGCGGGTCATGACAGGACGTGCAATCTCGTTTCAAACGATCACCGGCTGATTGATCCCAGAATCCGTTCAAGCGGCCATGAATCCCAATCTCCCAATCACGATATTTTGGACCATGACAATCCCTGCACAATTCGTTGCTTTGCTCCGGATTCAACCGTTCACCTGTCTTGGTTTTCAAAACAGTGAGATCCTCACTGTCATGACAAATCATGCAGTCGTTGTTGGTGCCCCCTGATCCATGACGAATGGTAAGGTGGGCATGCTCCTCGGGAATGATCGTGTTACCGTCATCATCCCAATCCAGTTCATACGGAGTCTCCTCGGGATGGCAGGCTTTACAATTCAGTCTTGAAAAAACCAAATCGCGGTGATCGGGGCCAACGATGACTTCGCCGGCATCATTTCTGAGCGTTGCAACAGGATCGTCCTTCTCGTGGCAGGCATAGCAATCCAGTCCCGAGGTGTCTTCGTCCAGTTCGATCAACTCCGCCACGGAATAGCGGGGCAGTGCAGAGTCTGCGGAGAGCGCCTCCTCAACCTCGACCTGTGTCGGGATCCGAGGCGCTCCCCATAAATCAAGTAGAAAGCAGACCGCAAGGGCTAGAAAGGCGCCTGACCAGATGACCGCAGGTGCCATTTTGGATTGAGAGGTCGCCATAATTTACCCTTTTGTAAGAATGGTTGCGGTTTCTTGATTATTTCTTCTTTTGAGCAAGCACTCGGGCAAACTTAACCAACTGCTTTATTTGATCATCCTTAAGTTCCTCACCGAAGGGTTTCATCTGCTCCTTGCCCTTGTCATTTTTCATGCCGTTTTTAGTGTGCAGGAATCCTTCGGTATCCGTAAAGCTGGCCTGATACTTCTTATCGGTCAGGTCCTTCACCTTGGCTTTACGACCGGCCTTGGTTTTGCCTTTACCGTCCTTACCGTGGCAGGAAGAACAATGCTCTTTCCACAAAGCGACCGTGTCTTTGGTAATTTTGACATCAGAAAGGTCGATCTTGGTTTCGGCTGCATTCATATTCAGCACGGAAGCATTCCAGGAAACTAAAAGAGCCAGAGCGAAGAGAGTAGCAATGTATCGAGTATTTTTCATAGCAATGTTAAAGTAAGAGTTTCTAATCTATGTCGAGCTTCGACGTTACTAATTTGACGGATAAAGACCCCTTAGACTCCACATAATTTGCTCAACGCTGCGCATTATTTGTTTAAGAGAAAAATTTTCACAAACAAACCACCGATAATAGCTTATGAATACCAAACAACCTTAAAACGCTTAAGCAAGCGCTTAAAATCGGTATTGAATACCTGAGGAGACTAGGTGAGCCTTGTAATCGTTCCGGCCGCCGTAAGTGTCGCTGGTATGCCGGAAATATCCGTAACTAAGATTCCAGCGAAGGTTCTCACGTATACGACGCGTCAAGGTGACCGTGACACCATGATCTGTGTCATCCGCACCATAGGGTTGGGTGAACGCGGAGTTGTCGATGTAGTTATCCGACCGGTAATACTGGTATTGCGCCTCGATTTCCGTACGGGCGTCGATGAGGTAACCGACGATGGTCGAGGCAGTCCAGTAGTCGTTACGAGCGTCTTGAACCAAGATCGTCAGAGCCGGGTCTTGACTGACAGGCGTCGTGGTGTCATCGAGCACGTAATTGAAGTTGCCTTGAAGATACACCCTGCTCCACGGCGACCAAGTGACGCTCTCGCTGAAGATGTAAGCCTGTTGCTCAGCTGCATCCAATGAGGCCAATCCATCCTTTTGAACATTGATGTTGGATTGCTGATAATCGAATCGTGAAACGAGTGTCAACGTGGAATGAGGACGAACGGTCACCCGGAAATTGACATCGTCCACGTCAAAATTGTAACGATTGAGGTATGCTGGATAACGGTTCAAACCGGTGTTCGCAACCGAATCTGTCTCGTGATCGAAATCATTGGATCTGATCTTGCGATAATACTGGGCCCCCATACTCAAACGCTGCAAGGGATACCAGTTGGCCCCCACGGTGTATTTCTGTTGAAAGCGGGAAAAATCGGTATCGCGTTCGAAATCCACCAATCCAGTGGTCAAGGCCAGTTGACGTTCTTCCAGGTCACCATCGCCCTGTAGCCAATCCCCTCTGAGATAGAAGACCCAATGCTTCAATTTCGTATAGCGAGCTTCCAGCCTTTCGGAAAGGTCTATGAATCCCTGCTCGGACAGGCCCTGCCGGGAAACACCCGAACCCGGCGTGTCGAGCCAGGTCGAGCGACCATCCATGTCCTGATGTTCGATGCGAACAGAGGGTGTGATCGTGAGGCCTTTCCAAGGTTGGTACATCAGATTGAGGGTAGCCACATGCTGATTGACCCTCGATCCCCCGGTCAAACCAAGAAAACCAGGTCCGCGCGCCAATGAGGGGTCGTAAACAGCATCGTACTCGAGCGCAAATATGCGGTCTCCGCGGAAGTCAGTGTCCAAACTGGTAATGGCATAACCGGATGACAGAAACCAGCGATCATTGAATCGGGTTTGGGTAAATGTATGAGCCCCGAACAAATCGGTATCGGTGATCTGTTGATGAGTCATGCGTGACTCGGAGGAAGAATCGGGATCGTATCGCTCGTTCAGCGAATTCGATCTTGAGCCGGTTTCGATCCGCACGCCAGCTCCGACTTCTGTGTTACCGAGAGTATGCCGGACACCCAGACTGACGCGGTCAAGCGATTCATCAATGCTGCGAAAGGCGCTGCTGATGCCTCTTCCCTGCGCGGATCTGGCCGGAGCCCAGATCAATGAATCTTTGTTTCCCTTGGCAAACACATGCGCATAATCAAACGTAAAGACCGGCCAATCTTCCTTGGCCAAACGACCGCGAGCCCAGGCCATGCCACGATCGACGAAAAGTTCATCCTGGCTCAAAGCAAACCATGAATCGGTCACGGGATCGTAACCTCCGGCGCCATTATAGAACGAGCGATTTTCCTGATACCCCACGGCAATTTGCCCCACTTCCGAATCGTCATACTTCATGGAAAAATCGAAGTCCTGATTACCAAACATGCTTTTGCCGTCGATCATGAACATGCCATTTTCGCAGACAAATTTTTCAAAATGAAAACCCTGAACACCCCCGAATGCCCCTGCAGGCGTGCCGAAGCGTCTTTGAAACTCGGCCCGATTGCCTTGCACATCGGCCCCACCCACGGAGAGGTTCAACCAACCTGTGAATTCGGTATTCCCTCCGCGCCATTGCGTAAATTCCTCTTCGCCCTCTTCATCCTCGTCATCGCCCATGAGGTCATCTAAATCATCCCAATCAAATTCCTCTTCCGAATCATCCGAATCATCCGAATCAGCTTCTTCATCAGCAGCGGTCTCGTCGTTATCCGATTCGGTCTCCGACTCCTGAACGATTTCTTCTTCGGAGATCCCGGCTGGGACCGATTCTCCCTCCTCCGCCGCCGAGCCGTCGACGGATACAACTTCCTCACCGGACGCATCTGGCGATTCAGCGGAGGTTACGTTTGGACTGGAATCCGCACCATGCAGCTGCCATGGAACCAGCCAAGCCAGAATAACGGCCATGGTCAGGGAGCGGATCGTTTTCTCACAAAAGGAAGAGTTCATTGTGTACTGCTGGGTTGATCTGCTGTGGGTTAAAAGCGCAAAGAACTACTGACGTGAGATCCGTGCACCGCCTCATGACAACCAGCGGTCCAACATGTGCCTTCTCTCATCAGGAAACGATGAGGCAGACCGCCGATTCGTAAATCCGAATTCAATTCCTGCGCATGGCATTTCAGGCACAGCACGGAATTCCGTTCTTTCAACATTTTCGCATTGATGCTGCCGTGGGGCTCATGACATATGGTGCAACCCTCGCGCATGGCTTCGTGTTCAAAAACAAAGGGTCCCTTTTGCTCCGGATGACAGCTCAAACAGGATGCGTCCTCAGGACGACTTAAGAAATTTAAATTCGCGGTTGTCGCCGTCCCGTGATGGGGATCATGACAATCGGAACAATTGACCTGGCCATCTTCCATTGGATGATGGTTCGGCAGGTGAAACTGTCCCCTCATGTCCGCATGACAACGAAAACAAACGGATGGAGATTTTCTTGGGTTAATGAT
>CAYPZD010000023.1:21801-24598 GCA_964415055.1 uncultured Verrucomicrobiota bacterium
TCATGTCCGCATGACAACGAAAACAAACGGATGGAGATTTTCTTGGGTTAATGATGGTATCATAAGCCCCGCCGCTATCCGAATGAATACTCCCCGGCCCATGGCACACTTCACACCCGATGCTCTCCAATTCCTCATGATGAACCGGGACTTCAGCATGCGGGGTCGAATCAAAGGAGGTGAAATAGGTCTCATGACACGAAAGGCAGTCCTCAGCCCCAACGAAATCGGCATCGGGAATATCCGGTGGCATTCGAAACACCGAATCAGGCGTGACGCACGAAATCCACACCAGACTCACGAAGGCAATCAGCGCCAACACCGGGCCGGCGAAACCGAAGGTCTTTCCGTTGAACAGAGATCCAATATGACTGATTTTCCAAGATTTCATGAGGCGGTCGATCCTTCTCCACTGATTGAAAAGTGTACTTAACAATTATGTCTCCCTCGGAAATCAATTACGCTCCAAATTTGCATATTTCAAACCGAGAAATATGGGACAGCCTACTCGATTCGCCTCATCGGGTCATAGCCTATTTTGCCAAGGGGTAGCCAAAAATTGTTGCAATGGATTTCAAGGCCTTCCACAGCACCCGGATAAAGGTTTCCCGGCCCGGGAATCAATTTTTGTCTAGGCTTAAACAACAAAGGTGTGGCTCCAAAATTCGTTCACTCATACCTTAGGTAAAACTTGGTCCGTAATAAACCAATCAAAACAGGGAAACGGAAAGTATGAACACACGATTGACATCGTTTTGGCGTCTGGATCCAAAAGATCCCTTCTATTATTCTGAAAACTGACAAATCTGAACACATCAAACTCGCATGAAAACTAGAAATACGTTAACCACCAGAGTATCGAATCTTCATCACCTTATGAGGATGGCGGTACTGGCGGTCATTCTTGCGATTTGCATACCTGCCACGGCATTTGGGGAAGGTAGTCAGATCGCAGCTCGACCATTGTCACCACAGGAAATCAAAGACCACAACCTGCCTGCTGGCATTCAAAAATCCGGCGGTTTGCACAACATTGGTATCGGCGAACCTTTCTATCTGGAAGCGCAGGTACCAGCAGGAACAACAGTGGTAGCCACAGAGTGGACCCTGGAATCCAAACCCGCCGATTCCACAGCCGAACTCTCGGAAAGCCCACTTCCATTGACGATTCCCGTTTACAACCCAGGGGATCGTGAAGTCAACTTCGTTGCCGGACGCCAACTCCTGGTCCCCGACATTGTCGGCAAATATCAAGTCAAAGCTGTTGTGAAAACCGACGGTGAAGACATTGTTCTGACCCGCGATTTGTTTGGGGCAACCTACATTGGCGCAGGAGAAGGATTTGCTTTTTCCGATCCGCTCCATTGTTCGGTCTGCCATACCGACAAATACAACGGCTGGAAAGAAACGAATCACGCTAATGCCTTCACCAAACATATCGAAGGTAAGGGAAGTAATCATTATGGTGAGCACTGTAATTCATGCCACACCTTGGGATACAACACTGCTCCTGAAGCCGACAATGGTGGATTTGACGATGTCGCCAAATTGGTGGAATGGGCCTTTCCTGAAACGATGCAAGAAGGCAATTGGGATGCCATGCATGAGGATCTTCAAGCCAAAGCCAATATCCAGTGTGAAAGCTGTCACGGCGCGGGAAGCGAGCACATTGCGGCAGGTGGTAATCCCGCTATGATCACCATGAGCACCAGCTCCGGTGATTGCGCCCAATGTCATGATGCAGCACCTTATCATGTCATCAACAAACAGTGGAACAGCTCAAACCATGCGGTTGCCACACGTTACCCAACCGGTGAAGGACGTTCCTCTTGTGTCGGTTGTCATAGCGGTGTCGGATTCATTGATAGAACCGATGGATTAGCTCGCGACGAGTTGCGCACCGAATGGGAAGCCATTGTTTGCGCGACCTGCCACGATCCTCATGCAGGGGACAATCCTCACCAGTTGAGAAAGGTGGATGCGGTAACATTTGTCAATGGTCACACTGAAACCCAGGGCGGAAACGGACTTCTTTGTATGAACTGCCACATGTCACGACGTGATGCAGAAACTTACGTCACGGAGTATCACGGTCATTATGGCCCTCATTATGGACCGCAAGGCGATATGCTCGCTGGTACGAATGCTATCGAATATGGACAACGCATTCCCAGTTCTGCTCACTTGGCAGCCGTCAAGGATTCCTGTGTGACCTGCCATATGCAGGACACCAGTAGAGATAATCCTGCTCACACATTGGCTGGAGGCCACACATTCAAACCATCTTGGAACGGCGGAACTCCCGACGACCATTCAGACGATATTCCTCTGGTGGAAGCTTGTTCCAACTGTCACGGCGGAATCGAATCATTCGATTTCCCAAGGCAGGACTTTGATGGTGATGGAGTCATCGCAGGCGTACAGACAGAAGTCAAAGGTCTGATGAGCAAGCTTGCTCTGTTGCTGCCGCCTTATGGTGTCGACGAAGTTTCCGTGACTGCAGATTACACCCCTGCCGAATTGCGAGCCGCATACAATTATCTCTTCGTAGAAGATGATGGCAGCTTTGGTGTGCATAACTTGAGTTACACACTGGGCATTCTTCGCGGAGCCATTGCCGATGTGTCAGGAACCAGCTTGGACAGCGATGACGACGGTATCCTGGACGAATGGGAAGTTGAACATTTCGGCAGCATCGTAGCCCAGAGTGGTGATGGTGATGCGGATATGGATGGTCTGTCTGATCGTTTGGAATACCAAGTGGGATCCAATCCTACCTTGGCAGATTCCGATGGTG
>CAYPZD010000023.1:24698-60395 GCA_964415055.1 uncultured Verrucomicrobiota bacterium
GATCGTTTGGAATACCAAGTGGGATCCAATCCTACCTTGGCAGATTCCGATGGTGACGGATTCGGTGACCTTGCCGAGTTGCATGCCGGCACAGACATACAGAACGCCGAAGACAACCCCGTTACCGGTCGTAGTGAAATCCACCACGCAGTGGAATACGTATTCTACACCGAAACTGGAAAATCCTATCAAGTGCAGGTTGCAGGCACTCTCAATGGCAACGGTTGGGTGAACGTAGGAGAACCCATCGAAGGTAATGGAGATGTCATTCAGCACTTCGCATCAACAAGAGAAGAAGCACAACAATACTTCCGTGTGATCGAGTTAGAGTAAGAAATAGTAAGGGATAGTTTCCTATCGTAATCACAGGGGCCGTCATTGGGACGGCCCCTTTTTTTGTGCACGGAGCACAATGACAATCAAGCATGTCTCCCCAAAACTTGCCGGCGGCACAAAAAAGGCGATACCCCGCTAAGCGGAGCATCGCCCGGTTGGCAAAAAACCATCCTTTAAACAATTGCCGGCACAACGAACGGTTTACGATAAACCCGGGTTAACATTTCGTTGGCCCGGTCGTTACCGAGGAAGGCGGTGCGGGTGGCATCCATCTTCAGATGCTTCCCAAAGGTCACAGGAGTGGCATTCAGATCCACATCATTGACCTGAATATGCTCCAGCATACGACCGATCGATTCGGCAGCCAGCGCGTCTCCTTTGATCTCCTCAAGAACTTGCCCTGGTGATGCGTTACCGCCGAGGTAATAGGAGATATTCCCTGTATGACACAAGGCGCTGGAAACATGTCCTTCCCAGATATCCGCGTTCAGGTCCTCGCGTTTGCGACTGCGAACCGCAGAAATGAAGTTGGCAAAATGATCTCCACCACCGGAGAACTTGCGAATCTCTTTCCCATTGTGCTCGTAAGCAGTGGCCGTGCTGTAGGAAGGAATCACCATGTATCCGTTTTCACAGTCAACCACCAATCCGACTTCCACTCCCCGGTAATTGGGACGCTGGTTGTTTTGAGCGTAGGAACCCAATCCGCGCACTTCAAAAATCAAAGGAGCTTTTTCGTAGTTATGAAAGACGATCTGGGTATTCGCGGTGTCGCCATCATCGATATAACCAAGACGACCACCGATACTGAACACTTCAGGCGAAAGGTTATCTTCACCCAACACCCAGCGGGCGATGTCCATTTGATGAATGCCCTGGTTACCAAGATCACCGTTTCCGGTATCACGCACCCAGTGCCAATCATAGTGCAGACGCTCGCGCATGAGCGGTTTCAAGGGAGCGGGTCCGGTCCAAATGTCAAAATCGATGTTCTTTGGAACCGGCTGCGGTCCATCCACTTTGCCAATGGATTTACGCCGTTTGTAACACAAACCGCGAGCCACCCGAATTTTGCCCAATTTACCTTGCTGCAGGTATTGAACGGCTTCCTGCATGCCCGGATTGGAACGGCACTGGGTTCCGGTCTGAACGATCTTGTTGTATTTACGGGCTGCATTGACGATTTGCTGGCCTTCCCAAACATTGTGGGAAACGGGTTTTTCGACGTATACATCCTTGCCGGCGAGAATGGCTTCCACACTGATCAGCGAATGCGTGTGGTTGGGGGTTGCGATGGAGACCACATCGATCTCCTTATCTTCCAGCAGACGGCGGTAATCAGAATACGCTTTCAGCTTCTGGCCCGGTTTGCTGTAACGCTCCACACCCTTCTCCAGCACATCCAAATCCACGTCACACAAGGCGACGAGACGGACTCCGGGAAGATTGCTAAATCCATCGATATGGCTTTTACCGCGACTGCGGAATCCCACCACGCCCACTCGGATTTCGTCATTCGCTCCGAGCACCTTGTCGATGGGATTCACCATGGCAAAGGCCGCACCCGCAGCTGCGCTGCTTTTCAAGAATCGTCGTCGATTCACAGTTTGATTCATAAAGGTTATTTCTTTGTTTTAGTAAAATGTTAAAGATGCCGCTTGAAACAAGTGAGGCCACCTATTCCTTGGAATACAAATCGTAGCGATTGGCAACCTGAGCACTTTCCGAATCTCCACGATGGAAGTAAAAACGATACTTCCAGCTCTGGGATTGTCCATTCTTGATGATCAAATTTCCGGTTCCAGCTTCTTTGCGTTCGAAATGATGGACACCGAAAGGATTGGCGGCAAACAATCCGTAATCACGCACGTGCCACCAGGTGGGGTGACGAGGATTATCAGGGTGATCGAAGATGGCCACGCCCACTTCTTTTCCTTTGACAGGACCGTAGTAGTCCACCCATTTGGCGCGTTTCCCCCAGGTACCACCGTCTTTCACGCCTTCGCTGTTTAAGATGTGACCTTGGGCCACTTCACCTTTCAAGCGCATAGTAGGAGCCAAACGCAGAGCCATGCTGCCCTCCTTGGTATCGCCCATCACCATTTCTCCATGCGAGGCGCGCACTTCGATATCAAAATCAACGATACGCTCGGATCCAGGACGATTGTGGATGGTCATGGTCCGGACATCCGATCCCACAACGGTGCCGTCTTTGGCAACCAAGTGGTTCAGGGTTTTGATAACCCCCTTGTTTCGACCGGAACGAATCTGCAGGAAAGCAATATGCTTGGTCGTTCCCGCGCGATCAGCTTCGGACCAGAAATCATGCCCGTTGATATCGCCGTGTGCATACCAGAAAGACTTGTGGTGCGGATGATCATGAGCCTCACCTTCGCCGTCACCCATCGGCCAGTTGCGCGTCATGGGCAAACTGTCAGGTCCAATAACCGGATGAAAGTAAGGGCGGGTCACACCTTCAAAATGGTAATTGGAAAAGAACTCACCGTTTACTTCAATGCGTAGCTTGCCATCTTGAGGGGATATCAAGACACCTTTAAACGCAGTTTCACCGACAACGGCATTCACACTCAAAAGCATGACTGCAGCCACAAAGCCACATGCCATCCGGACCATCGAATATGGGGAGGAATTCATGAAGCCGATGATGGGAAAGTCTCTGAATTTTGCAACAAAAACCCACGTCAAACTTTTCTGAGGACTTCACCCCTCAAGCATGATTTTCCTATCACCGGATTTGGAAATGAGACGTTGCTGAAGCCGGATACAGGCGAATAAAGGAAGCAAATATTGTCAGGTCCAAACCAAAAAAAGCAGATACAGATTCACTGAATTCATATTAAGATAAGTCCAACCATGAAAAGAAAGATGATGAAACGGATCCAGACCAAACTCTATTTACTGGTGGCTGTCGCAGTCGCCGCTCAGTGCTCGGTGAATGTTTTTGCTGGGGAAAAAGACCAAGTCGATCCACGAAGAGTCATTCCACTGTTCAAAAGGCACTGTGCCATATGTCATGGTAATGATGGAAAAGGTGAAACCACAGGTGGAGAAAAAGCCGGCGTCAAGAACTACACGGATCCAAAAGTAGCCGAAAAGCTGAAGGATATCAAAAAAGTTTCCGTAAGCGTCGCAAAGGGAATGAAAGACAAGGAGGGCAAAATGCTCATGGCTCCCTTCGAGCGAAAACTTAAACCCGCCGAAATTGTCGCTCTGATCAAATATCTGGAGAAATTTTCCAAACCCAAAAAAGATTCCTGATCAACAGAAAATCATTCATTTACCTAGCCAAATCCTTCGCGCCAAAAATGTGGCGCGGAGGATTTAATTTGTGGGTGCCACGTGGAAAATCAACCAATACCCTATTGACATGAGGGTCAAATCCACGATGACGTGGGAGATCCAGGCACCAATGAGAGAACGATGTCGAATCATCAACCACGACCAGATTCCTCCTCCTGCTCCAACCGAGATTCCAAAAACCCAACCCATTGCGCCGTCGAAAAACTGGGTGGTCACCACGATGTGATGGGACGCAAAAGCAAGAGCACCCACCACATGAGCCAGCACCCTGGATTTTAAAAATCGATGTAAATGCCCAAAAACAAACCAACGCCAGTAATATTCCTCCAGAAAGCTATGGAGCAGTGAAATAAAGAGCCCGAACAGGATGAAATGTGACACCACTCCCATCTGTTCCGCTTTAAGCCGAACCTCACCTGCCTGGTCTCGAACGGCTTCCCCGAAAGGAGAAATCAACACCGCCACAATAGCCCCGGAAATCACCAATCCCCACCCCGTGCCCTCCATCAGTATGCGTTGACGAAACACCAGAAGCCCCCTGAACCCCTTCAAGTCCTCTCGAAGGATCCACCAAACGGCGATCACCGGCCATACAATCGTATACACCTTGACACCAGCGTAAACCGGCTGCACCCAGTTGGAATCAGCAAACCAGACGAAATATAGGAGCGCTCCCAGGAACGGTATCACCAACGCAGGCAGCACGGCGATGAGCCAAGCAGAAGGATGTGTATGGTCAGGTGCTTTCACTGTTTTCGATTGTTACTCTTCATACAAAACCATATACGCTACGGCAACCGAGTTGTTACATATTTAAATGCACATCGGATTCTCCTTTGACCAAGGATACAAGCGCACACACTTAGCAAAAGTGCCCGCAGAGGGCATGGGGGTAAAAAAACACCGCCTCAACCAAACCATCAAACCATACGCTACTCTTTAGACCAAAACGTGTTACAAGTCAAATCCGGCACACACCTCCAAAAAAGAGCTACTTTTTTCAAATTTCCTATTGACCCATAAAGGAATTGGCGTTTTACTAGACCTATAACTTTTAGGATTTCCGAGTCAGTGAGTCTCATTAGCTTACTTTCTCAAAAAGCTTTTTGATTGATGCGGGGAACCGTGGAGATCAAAATCCTGCATTGTCCTACTTATTAGTGTAAAATACTGGTTCTGGAAATTCCCCGGGCCCTTAGCCACCCTCTGGTGATAGGGCCCGGTTTTGATGTACCCATACAACTTTTTAGATTCCCCTCTTAAAAGCAATCATTTCCCCTTGCGGGATAAACCGGCATTCACCACAATTTCGCCATGATTTTGCCAATTGTTAAATATGGCCATCCCGCTTTGCGTCAGAAGGGCGAAGCCGTGGAAACGTTCGACGAGACCCTGGAAGAGTTTGTCGACAACATGCTGGACACCATGTACGACGCGGATGGAGTCGGCCTGGCAGCCCAACAAGTAGGCAAAGCAACTCAGGTGACGGTCATTGATGTTTCCCAAGTCGAAGACCGGCCATCAACGATGGCGGTCGATGGAAAAGAGGTTTCCATACCCGACTTCATGCCCCTCGTCCTGGTCAACCCGGTCGTAAAACCTCTCAACGATCGAGTAAAAGGCCCCGAAGGTTGCCTCAGCTTTCCGGAAATTTATGCAGATATCGAACGCCCCGAGTCAGTCGAAGTCAGCGCCCAGGACCATAAAGGCAACTCATTCAGCTTCACATGCGGAGGCCTGCTGTCAAAAGCGGTTCAACATGAAGTCGACCACTTGAAGGGAATCCTTTTTATCGATCGAATGGAAAGAAAGGACAAAGATAAATTGAGAAATGTCCTGGAAGCCATGCGGGAAACAACCCAGAAAGAATTGTCACAGTAAAACACGCCCCGCCCCGCCAACTTCTCAAACATACTGTTTACGCAAGTGAGAAGGCAGAATGTTCAACTCATTTCGGTATTTGGCCACGGTTCGTCGGGCTATTTTGATGTCCTTCACCAAAAGATTCTTCACAATTTGATCATCTGAAAGAGGTTTGGAAGGATCCTCGGATCGAACCATCTCCTGAATGATGTCCTTCACACTGGCATTGGAAACATTTTCCCCGGAAGCGGTTTGAATACCAGAAGTGAAGAAGAACTTCATTTCAAAAATCCCCTGGGGACACTGAAGGTATTTACCGGACACAGCACGGCTGACCGTCGTTTCATGCACCCCCACCTGCTCGGCCACCTGCATCATCGTCATGGGTTTCAAATGCGAAATGCCCTGATCGAAAAACTCCTTTTGCCTGCGAACAATTTCCTTGGCGATGTTGGTAATCGTCTGCTGACGCTGATCGATACTTTTCATCAGGAATTTTCCAGTGCGGATTTTTTCCCTGATATATTCCTTCAAATCGGCCGCGCTGGCAGATTCGGCAAGAAGATCTTTGTAGGTATTACTGATTCGAATGCGAGGAATATGATCATTGTTGGTTGAAATGACATACTCACCTTCTTCATTGCGGGTCACAAAAACCTCGGGAGCCACGTAGGTTTCACCGTCATTCCGGTAAGCATTGCCCGGCCTGGGATCGAGCCCACTGATTCGTTCAGCTGCCTGCACCACCTGCTCCAGAGAAGCTCCCAACTCACGTGCAATCTCAGGGAATTTACGTTTACCAAGTAGTTTGAAACATTTATCCAGCACCCGGTATTCCAAACTTTGCTCCCGCTCATTGCGTGCCAACTGAAGCATCAAACATTCACGCAAATCTCTGGCCGCCACTCCAGGTGGGTCAAAACTCTGAATCAAATCAAGAATGCTCTGAATAGTCTCGCGAGGTGTGTTGGTAGAGAATACAAGCTCATCCACAGATGCCTTCAAATAGCCGGTTTCATCAATGTTCCCAATGATCAAATCAGCAATCTGCTGGAGGGAATCATCCAAATCCGACAACCTTACCTGATCCCGCAAAGTTTCCTGCAGGGAAGTCGTGGTCGTCAGACTGTCGAACATGTGCTGGCGACGCTCCTCATCATCTTTGGAATGCCTGGGAGCAGGCAAAGCTGTTTCCGAAAAATAATCACGCCATTCCTGATCCAACTGCGAAAGCTTCTCTATCTGGGATTCCCATTCTTCAGAGGAGGAGGAATCATCCCCGGATGAAAAATCGTCTGATCCGGAATCGTTATCGGATGTGGAGTCGCCGGAGCTGTCCTTATCCTTCATATCCTGCTCCAGAATCTCTTCCAGCACAGGGTTTTGCTCCAGCTCCTGGTTCACGAGAGCCTTTAACTCCAGCATGGGAGCTTGCAACAAAGCAAGCGACTGCTGGAGCTGAGGCGCCAGCATCTGCTGGAGCGCCATTCTTTGTGATAAATAAAGCCCCTGTGCCATAAGCGGATCACAATATGCACCCGCTTTCCAAACTTTTCAAGCCAAACAGGCATGAAGTTTGCTGCAAAGTGTCAAATCCCGTTTCAGGAAGCCTTCTTATTGGCAGCTTCTTCGGCTTCCCGTTTCAGCCGGGAAAAATTTCCCTCCTCACAACAATGCACAAACCCTTCTGTCACAGACTTCAACTGCTCCCATCGCTTGCGAATGTCCGCAGCTTCAGCATTGTTGATGTGATTGTCCGCAGCCGCACAGGCCACAACAGACAACAAATCAGCAAATTCCTGAATAATGGTGTTGGTGGCAGGAATCAAAAAATCGGGGTGCGCATGAATATGCTTGGGATTTCGAATAAAGAAACCTCCCGCCTTTTCACATATCCACTGGAGCAATCGTTCATCCTGGGTGCTCTGGATCAACGCCTCGATGCGATCCAATGGATTCGGCGTGCCACTACCCGTTTCGCCGGTAGCCTCACCCCATTTATAGATCATGGACAGCGACAAACCCATGTCATCAGCAATCTGTTTGGGACTGCCATCCTTGAACACATCTCGCAGGAGTTCATGTGACTGCATGAATCACATCATGAGCTTGCCAACCCTCTAAAGCAAGGAAAGATAAGATAAAGAGAAAAGATACTCAAGGTGTCGACAACTGTTCAACCCGATAGAAGCGGGGCGAATGCAGCCCGCCCGTCAAAGTGCCATCATCGCTGAACTCAAAGGACTCAGTGCCAGAAGAAACCGTCTCTGGAATCTCCACCCAAGGCCCGGTTAAAGCATCGGCATAGGAAACACGATAGGCCATCCCCAAAACACCGGTCCACCTGACTTTGACCTGGCCATTTTCCAGAGTCACCGAATCAATGGTAGCAGGAGTCGCGTTTCCACTGCCCTGCCCCCCTTGATTACCACCATTCGCGTCACTGTCCAATACAGCGATGCGATAAAACTGATGACTGGAAGGCAGCACGATACAATGACTTAACGGATCACTGGATGGTGCCAGAGATTCAAGCACTTCCCACTGATCTGACTGAATGCCCGACAGGCCTTGAACCTGATAGGATTTGCCATCCACAGGCTGCCAGGTAAGACAAACCTGATTGTCACTCACCGCCAACACGGGATCAATGTAAGCAGAAACCGTGGGTTCCGGTTGCGGATTCGGATCGGTGGAGCTCGCAAGTTCGGCGATCCTGAAACTTCGGTAAACGGTTGGAAGGCTCAAACAGTATTGAGACGAATTCTGATCCGCAGTGACACGTTCAATGTCCTTCCAATCTGAAGAGCCCAATACCTCAACCCCCTGCACAATGTAAAGGCTTCCTGACGTTGAGGCCCAATCCAGACAAAGCTGACCGGAACCGTCCAGCGTCAATGAGGGATCAGTGTATCCGACGACCTCTTCGTTATCCGGAGGAATCACACCATCTCCACCGACGCGAACGCGGAAGAATCGGTAGGCAGTCGGCAAATCCACACAATAGCTCGTCGTGTTACCAGTAGCCACAACTTGTTGGACTTCCTCCCAAGCGGCGTCTTGCAGTCCGGATTTTGCCTCAATGGTGAATACATCACCCGCTTGTGAAGGCCATTCGAGGCAGATCTGATTGTCCTGAAGACTCAGCACGGCATCGATGAAGACATCTTCATTGACCACAGGCGGAGGCTCAACCATATCGCCGGCCCGAACTCGCAGGAACTGATATTCACTCGGAAGATCAACGCAATACGAAGTGGCATCACCGCTTGCGTTCACCGTTTCAACAACGGACCAATCGGCGGCATCCAGCGAAGTAGATCCTTCGATCTGATAGGAGCGACCAGCTTCAGAGACCCAGTCCAGACAAACTTGATTCTCACCCAAGCGCAAGGTGACATCAACATACGGCCCCAGCACCGGAGGCTCTCCCAATTCACCGGCAACAATTCGGAAGTATTGGTAAGGTGTATCAAGTGCGACACAGTATGTCGTGGAATCGGCGGTAGCCAGGACAGTTGTCACATCATCCCAAGTTCCGGTGGACAAAGTTTCCTTGCCCTGGACAATGTAATTCCGGTTCAACTCTGATGACCAGGTGAGACACAGTTGATTGTCCACCAAAGCCAGAACAGGATCGATGGTGGTCGGAGCAGGAGTCACCGGTCCGTCAATCGGCTCGACACGGAAATAACGGAAAGGTGTATTCACATCGAGGCAATACTCCATGGCCGCCATGCCGGCTATGACTTGATCCATCTCCGTCCAATCGACATCGGTCAAACTGGCTCTCCCCTGAATGCTGTATCGTTGGTCAATTTCTGCATCCCAAGTTAAACAAATTTCGTTTCCTTTCAGGGCAACCACAGGGTCGATATATGGAACAGGTGGCCCCGGAGGTTCTTGTTCGATACGAATCACAACGCGGAATATCTGGTGCTCGATCGGAAAATCAAAACACTGTTCACTAATCACGTCAGTTGCCACGATAGGCCCTGCCAGACCATCCCAAACCGGGTCAGCCTCCAGGACCTTGCCTTCCACCCAATAGGTTTGCCCCACTTCCGATTCCCAGGAAACGCAGATCTGATTCCCCTGGAACAGGATTTCAGAAGGCACCTCAATGATCGTCTCAGCAGCCTCCAGATTTTGATCCGCCATGATGCGATAATCCACATCGGTGGTGCCACGATTAATCACCGCCAAATACCAGCGACCTTCCTGTAAAATGGGCGCAGAAGTCTTGTCGAGAAAGATGATTTCATCCACCGTTCCGGCATTCACACTCGCAGCATCAAAATCATTCAAGGATGGAGCGGCTTCAAATTTGAGCAGCAAATCAATGTTACCGTTCAATCCGCCCTCTAGGTTGGAAAGCGTAAATGTGGTATCCACTGCCTTTTCATCGACATCAAAATAATAGATGGTCGGAACGGTCGGGGCACCCGGCAAATTTCCGCTGATGATATTGGTAAACCAAACCCCGTCCTCCAATGGTATCGGCGCAAAATCCACCACCTGACTGGCCCGGACCCGGTATGTCACCTCGTCCGAGATCTCGCGATTGATCACAGCAAGGAACCATTCACCGCCACTGACAGGTATGGTCGTGGTTGAATCCAAGGTAATTCTTTCGATTTCAGAACCATCATTCTCACTGGAAAGATCAAAATCCACCAAAGTAGGAATGGAGCCCTTCTTAAGAATCAGATCCATGTTGGAATCATTCCCGCCAATGATGGGATCCACCACAAATTCGACTTCCTCCGCCGCGGGATCCACGACAAACCGGTAATAGTCGATTTCCTCGGAAAACCCATCCTGCTTGATGGCCACTGTATTGGTCATCCAAAGCTGGTTCGTCAAGGTCGTGACCCAAGGCGTGTCCACTTCCAAACTGGCTCGAATGGTGAAATTAAGATCCTCGGTCTGTTGATTGAGCACCGACATGAACCATCGACCGCTCACCGAAGGCAACACATCATTGGTATGAACAAGAATCTTGCCGCTACCCGGGCGATCGCCAAGAACCATGGACGAACGATCACTATCAATCTGTGTCGGTAGTTCTTCCTGTTTGAGGAGGAACTGGGCGTCTCCATCGGCATTCAGAATTTCAAATCGAGCGGTGGCGGCATTCGTGCTGACCACGTCGAACAGGAAGTAATTCTCCACTTCGGCGTCATCTGAAACAAAATTGTCCCCAACCGTAAACTCAACGGGCTCGCCGTCGGTCAACCGGATGATGTTATAAGGCAAGGTCGTCTCCGTCACCTTGATGGTGTAATCCACATCGGTCTGGTTCGGCTCGGCATTGTAAACACCAATATAATAAGTCCCAGGCAGAATATTGGCAGGAGGCCGATTGGTCACCAAAAGTTGATCAATCTGCAGACCCGGCAATTCTGAATGTTGGTCGAATACAGCCAGGGTCGGCAACGGTAACCCATACTTCTCAACCATGTTCACGTCCCCATTCAGAGGTTCCAGTTCGAAATCGAGCTGGGCCACATTGGATCCGGCACGGTATCGATAATACTGCATCTCCAAATCTTCCGTGAATGGAATCTGATTCGTAAAGGCAATCAAGTTCGTCAAAGTGATCACCTGAATGTCGTCCGCATCGAACTGCAGACACAATTCATATTCCTGCAAAGTGTCGGAATGATTATTGGCAACAGCCAAATAATAGCGTTGCCCCGGTTGCAACACAGGATCAGGCAACGTGCCCAATTCATTGGTCGCTGAATCGAAGAAGGTCATACCTTCCAGGGAAAGCAACATTCCTTCTCCGTCACCATCTCCGTTGTAGTTAATGGGAGGAGTCACATCGGGCGGCATCTCACCGGTGGGCACACCCGCATTGTCAAACCACATCTCGAGATCACCTCCGCCGGACAGCCAGTTTGTAGCCATGGTGGCGGCACGAGGAACATCCACGATGAAGTAATGCACTTCATCCGGCTCCAAGGTACTTGCAAAACATTGTCCGTTTCGCAGGGTCTCTGCCGGAACGTTGGTATTCGCAAGACTCAGCAATAATTGCCAGTCGTAAAGAATAGGCTGGGGAGACATGGCTCCTTCACGCGTATCACGCACCTCCAAATGCCAATCACCCACCGCAGACTCTCCCTTGAGGGCTTCAAGCGGTTCTTCCGGGAAGTAGTATTTGACCGCAGGCGCATAACTCAATGAGATGTCGTCAACAAACATCGAGGGACGTCCTCCAAGGAAAGTAAACTCCAGCAATGTTTCATCATTGACCGGACGAAAACGCAACGGTGTATTACGTTGCCATGCCAGCGATCCGTCAACAATCTGCGCTCTGCGTCCGTCAAG
The DNA here is from genome assembly GCA_964415055.1 of uncultured Verrucomicrobiota bacterium. Lineage (GTDB taxonomy): Bacteria > Verrucomicrobiota > Verrucomicrobiia > Limisphaerales > AAA164-E04 > AAA164-E04. The sequence goes on from CAYPZD010000023.1 coordinate 36,558, forward strand.
ATATACGCCTCCAACAGGCGATCCACGTCCTGCAATGGAACGGGAAGCATAAAAGAGATCATATTTCTGAGCAGCTGGCGTTGGAATAGTCAACGCAATACGTGAACTGAAAATATCCAGATAACGATTACCTTCGTAAGAACCGTTACCACCCAAAACACGCGCACGACCGAACACCACATCCCATTCGTTTCCGTCAGCATCAGCAGTGATGGTTTCGCCCTCCAAATAGTTCCCCAGGTCAGCTTCTTCGAAGCCACTGATGGACAGATCGAGGAAATTCGCATTGGTGGTAAATGGCCCTTGAGCGTATTTGATCAGGGTGTCCGCATCTTCCAGGTTGTCACTGAACCCGCCATAGACCAGTTCATTTCCGATGCCGGAACCAAGTCCCGTCTCGTTGTTCCGACCACGATGTTCCATCAAGAGAAGTCTTGTTCCGGTCGGACTGACCAGGTGTAGGCTCAAATCAGACAATCTTGGGTGGTCCAATCGGATGCCCACTTTGGCTTCGGAAATAGGTCTGTCATCCGGCACATAAACTTCGGAATCAGTCATTCCGAAATCAATGATCGGCACTTCCTTCTCACCCGCGAAAAACGGTTGTTCGGAATCAATCACCAGATTGCGTTCCACATCATACGTCAATCGGAAATCCACCGGACCGGGATTGGGATTGTAAATACCAATGAAATAACGTCCGGCATTCAACGGAGGTATATCCCGCGTGGTGATGGTAGTCGAAATGACCTGATCACCGGCCAATCCCAGCGTCCGCTTGTCGTAAAGTGTTTGTGTCGGTAGCTCCTCGTGACGCAGGTAGAGATCGAGCGGCAGATCAAACTCAGTCAAGTTGGCGGTTAACGCGCTTGCATCTGCCGGAACTTCCACAAAGAAATAAACAAAGGATTCACCTTGCACAGTACTCACCACACCACTGTCATCGAGCAACTGATTCGGTGTTGCCACCACATTAAAGGATGTCAATGTCCCTGTATGACCAAAACTGTTATCCACCATGGTCATCAGCCAGACACCCACTCCGTTTTCACCAATAAAATTGATCAGATTCCCTGGCCCGTCGGAAGGAATCGAATTCGGGTAAAATCCGAAATCATCATACACCTCATTCAGGAAGGTCGCGCTTCCTTGTGGACTGAAAAGCGTGTGATTATTCAATACGGCCGATATGCCGTTGTGGGTGATGCTGCCCAACAAGTCGCCAATGTTCTGATGGGAGATGATTTCTTCGACAACGACACTTTGCACGGCCAATCCATTGAGCGGATTACCAATCGCAATGCCCAACCCGGCCCCCGGACTCGCTGGCGTTCCATCGGGAATGATCCCCTGGTTCAACGGTATCCCCCTAAAGACCCGGTTACCGTTGGCATCCGTAAAGTCAAACGGCTCCTCTTGCGATAAACCGACAAAAGCGTATTGGCCACCCTGATGGTCCTCCGATTTGACCCCGACATAATACACCACATCATCACCCAGCGGTTGGTTCTCCAGAAGCACCACTTCAGTACCACCCTGGTTCAGCGATTTGTTTGACGCCGCAATGGCGCCTGGATTCAGGTCCAGCAATCCGGCATCCCTCGACACAAACAAATCGATGTCCGCCTCGGATGTCCTGGGGCGTGACAAGTTGGGTGGCAGAAAGGTAACAAACGCCACGTTCGGACCATTGGTAAACCCGACATCATTGGTCGATGGGAGTGAATTGGTGAACATGTAGAACTGCCACTGTCCCACCAGACCATTCGTCGTCCCCAACAATGGACTGTTGGCGCCAACCCGATCTTCGAGTCGTGGGATACCATTGGTAATGGAGATCACCGGAGGCAACGTTGATGCCAATGGGGTCTCGGCTTCTTCGATTTCAAATGGTGCTTCCAAATCAGAGTCATCCCCACTGCTGATCACCAGAGCAAAGTCCTGAACAACACCATCCGGATGATCGAACACGGTATTCACGTTCACACGACGACCGATCACCGAGACCACGTAATTCGTGGAAAGCGGACCATTGATGTAGACGTTTTCGACATTATTGACGATATCCGCCTGACTGACCAAGTTGGTGGCGGTCGAAGTGGTATTGGTCGTGGACAAACGGGTAAACCGGGTGGATTGTGCGAAATCGTTCCCGAAATAAACATCTCCCGAAACAGTATTGGAAACCACCAAATCAAGATCGTTGACCAATTTGATACCTGCAGCGGGATTCCCCGGAGGATCGGTCCATACCAATGTCACTCGCATCGGAAACGCGCGCGCTCCGTTGGTGGAAACATTCAAATCCCATGACCGCACATCACCGGTGGCCAAAGCCAGGTCCGGATCCTGGTCAAAGAATTGAACCGAAGATGACTTGTTGTCGGTTTCCTCCAAAAAACGGCTCGGCAAACTGTTGTTTAGATTGGGTAAACCCCAACCCTGATAATTGATCAGAGGATCAATCTGAAAATCGTAAACCGTCCCCGAAGACCGGGCGCCATTGATCAACAATGCCTTCAGCAATGCAGGACTTGGGCTGTAGCCATTCTCAGTGAGGTGCTGCTGCATCAGCCCCAGCATACCGGACACCACCGGTGCAGCCATACTTGTGCCGGATTCCATTCGGTAGTGAGGCTCCAATCCGTCATTCAGCTCTTTCAACCCGGCAAAGTAACCTTCTGGTTCCTCCTCAGTCATCAAGCGGGTTTCCAGATCAAACGCCACGGTTGTCTCGGATTCATTTCCGATACCAAAGTAATAAATGCTCCCGGGGGTCAACGTGAGAGGCTCTTCCGCATCAGGCGTCAGAGCGATTTCATTATATCCCGCAAAATCATTGGTCGTGGCAAAGCCCGCCTGTGAAACATAGAGCGGCAGGTCCGGCAACTCGATTGGGACATCTTCATTGGGCACAATCCTCAACTCAACCCGAACCCCGTCGTTGGGTATGAATAAAAGAGTGGGATAAATGTCCCCTGGATTAACCGAAATACCAACACGAGTGCTCAAATTGGTAGAGAATAGCTGACCGGGGCTTTCCCAATCTTTCGATCGTGTCGAAACAACAAAGGTCCCTGGAGCCACCACGTCGGGTTTGAATCGACCGCCTTCCCCTTCGATGCCGATGCCAACATTGCCCCGGGAAGAAAAGGACGCCACTTCGGTGGCCGAATCGGTATCCGGCAAAAATACTTTTTCCATCACCGGAATCTGGTTTGTTTCCACAATGCCGGTTTCATTGGTGACCACCTGATCCACATACCCCGAGATGACCTCGTTGGTGATATACCTCAAATGCTCAACCGCACCGACGGTGATCACATTTTTGGCCGTGGCAGGAGATTCAATACTTCCGGAAGATCCCCCGGTGCCATCACGCCCCCCGTTGCCGGCGTTCCCGGCCGCAAAGACATACACCATGGATTGATCGCCCTCCTCCAACGGAAGTGCGTCACGCACGGCAGCATCGTAACTCGCCGCAGCCAAACCGTATTCCTGTGAATCCGGGTAACGCCAACTGTTGTTGGAAATCATGGCATTCGTCATGCCTTGAGTGATGTAATTGAACGTCGCTGCTTCGGTCTGAAGGATTTCGTCCGACTCCAATGGTCCGCTGATCAAATCCACCCGCAAGGAAAACAACTCCGACTCGGGAGCCATTCCGTGAAAATTAGCGTTGGTGGCGGAGTTGATGATATTGGTCACCACCGGGGAATTCTCACCGGAACTGGCGATAATCCCGGCCACATGCGTGCCGTGACCATGAGGATCGGTAAAAGCGCTGAAGGCAATGGAAGCAACCATGGGCGCATCAGGATCGGGCGTCGGTCTGACGGGGATGGTGGACGGGTTATCCAGAGAAATAACACGCCCTACGAGGTCAGGGTGTGTGCCATCGATCCCAGTGTCGTTCACATTGATGATCACACCTTTTCCGGTCAATCCATGATGGTTGTCATTGGTGATGTTGGTGGCATCCGTATCCACACCTACCCGCACACGGGCCAGATCACTGGCAAAAGCACGCGGATACCATGGCTCCACCCACTGCACCAAATCCAATGCGGCGAGAGGCACCAGACTATCCGGTGTCGTCCCGACCACATACTGATCGCCGAAAGGAGAAGTCGATTTGTTGACCACCGGAATCTGCAGGTCTTCCAATACCTGAAGGGCGGCGTCGGATTCATCCGGGAAAACAGTCAAGCTGAGCAGTGTTCCTGTTTTCAACGCTTCCTGTTCCTTGGCCAAGGGTATGAGAGATTCGCTGATCTTGAAGTAAGGGGCATAAGGCACGACCGCCCGCACACCTTGCGTGTTTTCCAAGGACGCCACCACATCCGGATCCATTCGGACCAGCCAGGTGTTGTTGGGGATGTAAGATACCTTGGTAGCTTCCAGCTGTTCGAGTAATGCCGGAGGAACCACCTTGTCAAAGGTTGTATCCGTTTGAACCAAATAGCTTCGAGTCCGTGCAGGGGCTTGCAAATGTTCCGGAATATCCAATGGACGTCTCGAACTGGTATCAATCAAAGCATTGTTCAACAAAATCGCATGATCCAACCGGGCCAGTTCATTCAAGCGAACCGCTGTGTTACGGATACGATGTGGGTGTTGCGGATCTTCGGGCAGAGGTTCCCAATAGCCGTTTGTGACTTCGGGGTGAGCGGTATTGGCATGTCGGGTGGTCTGATTCAATTGAGTCAGCAACCTGGGACCCGCCCCGCCCAGACTGGGGATATGCACGGCTCCAGCTCCGGAATTCGAGGACAAATCCGTTCCCATCAGTCCCAGTTGCCGCTCACGCGCCAGGTTTCCCCAACGCAAATAGCCGGCTCCAAGAACCAACAATATCATTCCAAAAATGACCCAAGTTTTGGCGCTCAATCGCATATCAATTCAAAATCCAATAATTCCTGTCTCCGCAGCGGGCTCGTCTGTTGCTCGTTCTCCCCTCAATCCATCAATCAAACGGCAACACGGTTTCGCTTTCCACAGTAGCCTGCAGGTTGGTGATGGCTCCGTCAAAACGCACAACGCGCCGGAACAAATACTCACCCGTCACCTGATAATTGGTGCTGATGTTAAACAATCGCGGCGGATTCGGATCCGTGCGCATCGATTCGTTTGCAGGACGCAACGACTGCCCGTAAGCATAAATGGTCACCCGAGGCTCATCGGCCTTGATCAACGAAAGGATCTGCTGTGGAATACGTTCATAAGCAAAATCATCAATCCCACTCTGATACTGCACTTCATCTGTCCAATCCAGATAAGGCGACTGCAAGGTCAAGGCCGGCGCGGAAAGCACCTGTCCCAGATACTGGAATCTGCCATTCGGGAAGAACTGCCGCACTCCATTGATACCGGTGGGACCATTGACCATCTGCGTCATCGGTGAAGGCAAATTCTGGTTCTCGGGCAATCCGTTCAAGCCTGCCGGTTCGATGGTTCTGGTTCGGTACTGCGGAGGCTGCACGCCATCCAGATCTCGATTCATCACCGCGATGCTGGACATGTTGGTCTGAACGATCACTCCGGAGAGCACCGCCGACCAGGCGGATAATCCTGTTTGGTTCACAGACAACAGCCCGCGCGCCGCATTGTCATCGAGTGCGGTGGTAAATTGTTCCAGGATTTTCCAGTCGTTGGTTGGATGCGTCCCTAGGCTTCCCGACCAACGCTGCCAATTCTGCTGAGCCAATGCCATGGTGTTCAGTCGGGATCCATCTTGTTGCGGACTGATCGCATTGGCCTGTAAACCGTTGTTCAAATCACCATGCAAGGTCTGGAAAGGATAGCCCTCGGCCACTGGCGAACTGAGTTGAGGCATGTCCGTCACATGCAACAAGCGTCCTGCACCATCAGAACCCACAGCAGATTTCAAGTAAACGGTCTGCCATGGCGTGCCTCGATGAACGCGCCCAAGCCACCCGATGTTGGGGTAACGGTTAGTTGGAAATTGCCAATCGTCCGAACTGCGGATCATCGGATCTTTCAATGAAACATCGTACTCCGAAATATCCGATCCCGGCCCACTTGGCCACGGACGATACCTCGCGTTGACCAATCCAATGTTATGAATGCGGTTATTCAACGGGCGATCCGGTGGATCGACGAGTTCGCGCCGGGTCGAACGGCCTTCAAGATCGGTCAGGTCCGCCTTGGTGTAGTGCACCAGCGGATCGTTTGCCTGCCAGGTGTTGTAGATAATCTTCTTGAGCGATGGCGTGAATGGCACTTGTCGAACGAAACTCTTGCGCGGATCATTCAAACGCTGATAACCAATTGCCAATTGCTGTGCAGTCAGGTATTTGGGCGGGAATCCAATGAACGTTCGGAACAAATCAATGGATTCCTCACGATCACGCCCCGTCCCGCGTGCTCTGAAACTGCTCCAGAGCCTCTGTGAAACGGGAATTTCATCCAGTGATGTAAAGATCTGATTAATGACCCCTTCTGTCGGCGCAGTGATCATTGTGGAATTGCCCAACCTGTTCGTCACCCAGAACATTCTGGAATCGCCTGTCGAAGAGGAGGCCACGGGACCAGCCGTCCCTGCTCCATACGCCCCAAGCAACTCCTGAGTCACATCCATCCGGGTGGTCAGGTTATCCAGATTAACAAAATCAATAATGCGCTGAGTATCCTCATCCAGCATGAAGCATTGCACACGATTGGTCATCGCCAAGCCGATCTGGGGACTCGGGAATATTCCACGATCAGGGAAAAGTGTCTGAGGTAAGAAAGAAGCTTCCACCAATCGTCCACTCATGTGATCATATATACTGTTGGTCAGCGTGATGAACGTCTGCTGCATGGGAACCACAAATTCCTGCCCCTGCCATTCGTTGGCGACCATCAATCGTTCATTCGAAGGGTTGAACCAGTTGGATCGAAGCAACATACCACCCCTATTAGTCACAACCAAGCTGGACTGAACTTGTGCCAGCATTCGGACGGACCTTGGATAGTTGGAACGGTAGGAGTTCCAGGTTTCCAATCCATACATGTTGGAAATACCCATCACGATCATCTGGTTTGTCTGCCATTGATTCATCGGGGCATTCGGAGCCGTTTTATTGATTTCCAACTTGCGTGTTATTTCAAGCGTGGTCAGCACGCCATATTCGTTGAAGTTGGGCAGCCCCTTCTTGGCAGCAATGACCCAGGGAATACCAATCACGTTATCGTCAGGATTCAAAGCATCGCGCTGCGCTTTGAATCTCAAATCACGGAAAGGTTTGATCAACTGAGCAGGTGCGTCATTGGTGACTTCGATGTAATCATAGATCGTCACCGTATCGTTATCATCCACGTTGAATCGAGGCCGAAAAACCAAAGGCAAGCGTTCCTGATTACCGCCCGCAAACGTGGCCAGAGGACGGTTGGTGGTGGTCACAGGCTCCGTCAGGTTGGCCGCCAATTGAAGGAGTTGATGCACATTGGCGGTGTATTCATTCACACCAGGCGCTTTCTCAGGCCAAATCTGAATATTGGTGAGCGAGAAATCACGGTCTACATAGGTGTCACCCAATAAGTGAAAATTCGTTCCGGGAGCGGTGTATTGTTGCCCTGCTTCGCTCAAATAAGTAAAGGCAGGTGGATTGGTAGCCATGTTGGCCATCAACAATCGATTGGCCGAAAGCATGAACAGATCACGTGCGCTCCAGTCGACGTAATTGGTCTGATGATTGCTATAATTGTCGTAGTTTAGATGAATCTTATTGGTGCGCACTTCTTCCAGACGCGGCACGTTGTCCTGAATGGCCAGACGATAGGATCGGGCGGTGGTATCAGGAATCGATTCGGTGCCCAACTGTGATATCAGGCGGTAATAGGTATATCGATCGTAGGTGGAAGTTTGAGCCAAACTCGGGATACGGCCAACACGATCAGCAACACTGTCATTGGATGCAGGCACTCCATCGGCATTTGGGATTTTCACCCCGTTGAAGAGTTCCTGGACATCATAAAAGGCTCTCCGATATTCGCTTCCCCACCAAACCTGGTTACCGGTGTCAGCAAGATCACTTGCCAGCCACGGTGTATCCAACAGAAACGGCCCGTTCGCAAACGAATCGATGTAATCCCGCTGCAATTGAATATTGCTTGGGTTCGCAATGACATTCAGTGGTGTCAGAGCGCGGTTCGCACGACGGTAGTTCAGCAAGGAAAAGGCATCCCGGAATGAATTCCCAATATTTTCGGCCGCGTTACCCGGACCGGCATATTGATATTGAGTCCAGATCCGGGGATTCAAATCACGGAGAAAGGCGCCCAGATTGATCTCCCAAGGTCCAATTCCCTGATTCCGAACGAAGAAGTCCTGTGTGTTGCTGGTCTGCTTGATTTGATTGTGAATGGTGTTCAGGTCCAAGGTGCGACCCTCGGGAACCACAATATAGGCAAAACGCCCGACAAAACGGTTGGTCGAAGAGTGCGGCTGATTCGGGTACTCAAGCATCCCGATCCATTGCGGATCGCCTACATACCTTGTCCAAACATTTTCAGCTGTATCAGAATCGATCAACTGACGGTTGTTCTCATCCAAAACCGGGAGCAAGCCGGATGGATCAAAGCGTCCATTACGATTGAAATCGAGATAATACCTAAAGTCGATATTGCGCTCAAACTGTCCCGACTGCGGATTATACTCGGTCTCCTCGATATAGACAGGCGGACGCGGATCGTAATACTGGTTGCCTATGTTGACGGACTGATTGAAAGAATCCGGTATAGGATTTCCGTTCGGAAGGAAATAATTCGCATTGCCAGGATCGTAATTCGAATTGGAATTGTCATATCCGTCCGGGTTGAAAAAATTGGTTGAAACGGAGAAATCAAAATCAAATCGATTCGAAGAACTCAGGATACGCCCCACGACTTCGGACTGGGCGCGCGCCATACCGGCTTCTGCTGATAATTTGGCGCTGATATGATCGGAGGTTACGGTGACGGTCGCGCGCTCACGACGGCTCACACCGAGGAAAACAATCGCCATCAGCGTCACCACCGACAGCATGATCAGGGTGATGACCAGAACGACACCTTGTTCTTTTGTTCTCAACTTCATTACGGCTCCAGACTGATAGGTTTGGCGGTGGAAATAGGAATCATGCGTCGAAACAAATGCACGGCGCCGGGTTTGTCCTGCAGGTATTGCCGGGCCACATCCAGATTCGGCATGGATTTGACACGGGCCAACACCTCGGGATCCAACACACCCAGTTCAAGTTCGATGTAGGCAGGGATCGCATCCCCGAAAAAGCGAAATCGGGTTTGGCCATCGAGGACATCTCCTCCACCGGTTTGTTCGCGTTCCAAAATAGTATTCGGATATGAGAAATTTACGGTCTCGTTCAACGCTGTGAAATTGGTATAGTAAAGCATCGGCCTGCCATCTGAATCGATGGGCTGAAGTTTGAAATGAATGACCCCTTCGATCAGTGGCGACACACTCAAGTTAAATACCTGATTGGTCGTTTCCAGCGGGTTGGCGTTCAGAACGGTATTGTAGTTATCCCAGAAATTTCCCAAGAGGAGATGGTTCAAGCGTCGCTGTGGCTGATATCGGTCCTGAATGCTCGTTGCGGTTGGATCCACATTGACCGAAGAGAATCGGAACAAAGTTCCAAAACCCAGACTCCGTGTATTGTTTGGAGCCACAAAATTCGTTGTGGGTGAAAAGAAATAACCTTTGGCAACCCAATTCAAATTAGAACGCGTCAGAAAAAAAGCATTTTGAAGCATGTTCGTCCTCAACGATCCATCCACTAACTGCTGCACAACCGGCTCATATTGATAGGCCCGTTCCAAAGTTCCCTGCATATGTGGCAACTGTGCGGTGGTGGTGGTCAGTTCACTCAGCAACGGTAAACCGGGAGCTTCCGCCGACTGAATATCTTCCACCAACACCTCAATCGCCACTCGGCCTGAACCCAAAATATCCACCTGCTTGGCAGTGGCACGAAGCGCCTTCTGGGTTTGGTTGAACATGGAGAAAAGGCCAAAGACGATGACCGTCATGATGGACACCGCCAGCAAGACCTCAATCAATGAAAACCCCATGTGCGAACGCAAACCCACCTTGGCTTGCCGGGCACGACTTGGAGTCCCGCGATCTAGACTGTCGTTGGGTTGATTCATCTTCATAATGCGGGCGAGGTGTATTCCTTGTCGTTGAAATAATACAGCGGAACATCGTTGCGGGGATCCCTGACCGAGAGGAAAGGTACACCGTTGGTCCGCAACAAGCTGCCGCTTACCAGTGAACGAAAGACCATTTCATTCTTTCCTACGCGGTATTGGATATTGGGCATCCCCCCACTTCCGGCGGTCTGAACTTTGGTCACCGGCCAACGGAACTTCAACTGCACATCAAATAAGTTGCTGGCGATATTGGCGGAAAGCGACACACGGTTGGTTGAGGTCAGTGTTGTCGAACTCGCTGCAAAAGGGCCTGTTGGTGAAGCCTGGTAAGGAACGATCCTGGAACTCAGCAGATAGGAAAAAGAATTCTCCTGAAAATCAGGATCCGCAAACCGCTCCCCGGCTGAACCACTCATGGCTCGCACCATGGCAGCCACCTCATTGGTCGAGTAGATGAAAGCACCGTTTTGGTCCACATCGACCAATTCCAAATGCGGGGTACTAAGCATGCCTATAATGAAATGCCCATTTACCAGCGGATTTGCTCTTCTGAACCGATTGTAACCTTCGGATATACCCACCGATCTGACATTGCCCAGCTGATTGCTGATCACAATGGAATCCACAAAATTGGTGAGACTATCCAATTCTAGAGCCCCACCCCGAATGGCTTCCATGAGGTAAGTGCCATCCTGATTGATGATGGTCTCCTCACGGTTCAGGCGCTGCGCTTCAAAGCCCGTGGGCATGATCCCGATAATCGCCACCATGGCAAAAGCAACAATCGCAATGGACAAGGCGACCTCAACCATGGTGAAACCACCGGAATACGCAAACCGGCGCGAAGCAGGTGCTGCTCTGCGATGATCGATCGAAAAATGTCTGGTTTGAATATGCATTAATCCAACTCCGGTACGACGGCTTTCGCACGTCCGGTCAACCAATTGATATATACGTAATGATTGTCCCCACCTGATTTATCGACAATGTCGACGGGGCCAACCTGCGGGTTTCCGTTGGCGTCGCGTTGCACGAAGATACTTCCTTCACGAAACGTCAGCACTTCGTCGCGACCTGAAATCAGCTGCCCCTGCGCATTAAACCCAAGGACAGGCAAAGGCATTTCCCTGCCTGTGGTGAAAAATTCGACCAATCGCGTGGGAAAGGATCGGAAAACGGGATCCCCCACGTTGAGGAACTGGGGATCCGGATTGAACTTATTGGTTTGGAAAAAGACTCCATCCGGCAGGAAGGTCCAATCAGTCAAAAACTTCGGATTTGTCTCACCCGGTTGATCCCCTGCGCTACGAATGGTGTAAAGCGCATAAGCCGTATATTGCCCGGGAATCAACTCAACCAAGCGTTCCAACTCTGTATCCGGTAATCCCTGCAGCAAGCCCATATCTGATACGACCGGTGTCAGGAACACCATGTAAACCGGACTCCGGTTGTTGATTGCCATCGTCCGGGCCAGATTGAGATCGTCCACCAACTGCCGGTTTGTTGTGGAGAGGGCATTGGATTTGTTAAGCCCTTTGAGCGACGGCAAAGTCACCGCCGATAGCAAGCCAATGATGGCAATGACTACCAACAGTTCGATCAGGGAAAAACCGCGATCAGAACGATTGCTGCGCTTCGAAAGCATATCCCCCGCCCCTCGTTGGGACGCGCCAGGATCAGCATGGATGGTAGCCGAGTGTTTCATGACCTTATTGCCAGCTCAGAATATTGTCTTTGTTGACGCCCTGATTTGCCTGGGTGGTTTTGCTCACCGACATATCGGGCCCCACCGACCACACCATGACGTCTGCTCCCAGTTCAAATGGATTGCCGGGCTGGTTGTTCACCGGGAACAAACCGTTGTGTCCCGCCAAGGTATCACCTTTACCGGAAACAGCAGGCAGGCTGTAAAATCCATCACGACATTTTCCGTCGTAATTCAAATCCAAGGTGACAATGTAAGGGCTTCCCCAGGGATCGCGATACACACCGAAAGGATCTATACCCTGAGTCGTTCCATTTGCTGATGTCTTGGTAGAATCCAGAAAATCGATTTTCTGAGGGTTCTGTGAATGATTCTGGTTCTGCGTCACCTGCCCGTTAGGGTAGTTGGGCCAATCCTTCAGGATAGCAATGATCTCCGCATTGCTGATTTGATAATTGAGATTCGGGTTACCAATCCCCATGTCAAAATTTTGCTTTTGAGGTTTGGAAACCAGCGGTGTAGGTCCGTTGGGACCAAAGTGTGTCGTGCCGTAGGTAAAATCAGGATTGGCAGCGGTCAATTTTTCCCGAACCGCCTTCGAGGCAGGCAAACGACTGTAAGTGGCATTATACTGCTGAATGGCGCCTTCAATGGCCTTGATGTCATTGCGAGCCACAGCAATTTTCGCCTTTTCCTTGGCCTTGGACAGGGCAGGAAGAAGCATGCCGGCCAGAATGCCGATAATGGCGATAACCACCAGGAGTTCAATCAGGGTAAACCCGGAGGGCTGACTGGATGTCCGATGTTGTTGAATCTTCATGAGTTTAAATGCTTTTGTTAATCTTAATCAAATGAAAGGCAGAAAAATGGATTGCGAATATCAGTTCTATTGAGGAGGCAATGCCTCGTATACCTTCGGCGTCCCGCTCCAGTTGTTCACCCGATAAACTTTGGTTCCAATCACAATATCCGCCCACAAATCATAACTTTGCTGATTAAACCGGTTCAGACCGGATGAACGGTAGTGCCATGGATTAACGCGAGCCACCTTGGGATCGGCACTCTTGATCGGCCGCAGGTTTTCCATGGCGATATTCTGTCCCAACACATTTTGATACGATCCCTGCATGGGCTTGATTGGCCACGGTATGGGAGCAGTCAAAACCCGGACTTCAGGGTTCAAGGAAATCGTGCCTGACTGCGACCCTTTGACATCGAGATAACCTTTGACCTCACTCTCCTGCCGGGCAACATTCTGAAATCCATTCACCCCAAAAAAGTTTCTGAGTGTCTGGCGATTAATGAGCTCGGAACCAGATAGTGAGCGATAACTGCCCTGATTATTGTAAACTGAACCGGTCAATTCGTAGTAAAGCTGATTGGTCGCCGTGTTAACGGTCCCGTCACGAAATTGCGCATCCGGAGGAAAAGAACCCAAGTCGGCCTGATAACTGTCAATGGCGGTGGAAATATTATGAAGCAGAGCCTTCGTTTGGCTAAGCCGGGCTTTGGAAGTGGCCACGCCGGATAATCCGACAATGAGGGAAGCCAGGATGCCGATGATGGCGATCACAACCAACAATTCGATCAGAGTAAACCCCTCGGGTTTTCGAAAACCCAAACTACTTCCATGGCTGGTCGTCTGTTTCATTCTATGTTTACTCCATGTCAGGAAAAGGTGCCGGACTTCAGGGATTTATCCATCTCCTGTTCCACACGTTCCCCCAACCATTGTTTAATCATGCTTTGATAATTCAAATACCTGGACCGGGCAAGCCGCTTGATCCGTGACAGCATTTTCGGGTCCATCCTGAGCGTAATCGTGACGGATTCCGAAGATTCACTTCCGGAAGCCACCGAATTCTGCATCAAACGCATTTCGATGGTGTTCTCACCCCAAAACGCCGACTCCGCCTGCTCGCTGTCAAACAGAGGAACATCCTCCCAATCGCTAATGGCATTCATCGAGCACTCTTTCCAATTTGTTTCTTCAGCTCAACCAATCGATTGATTCAGTTTTCGCTGATAGAAATAAGCCTCATCTTCGGTAAACGGACGGGAAACAATGACCCGCACCTGTTTGCCGTTGGTTCGATACACGCTGAAAATCCCCAACCCCGTTGCAGACCGCCCCATATTAAAATACCTGGCCTGCGCCGAGAACCTTGAAGCATCCGGTAAAAGCTTGATAGCAAACGGATCCTCGAAGGATTCTTCAATATCACGGGGCGTCAAAGAACTTTCATCCGTGACTGCCGAGGTGTTGTCCCAATCAAACTCCATTCAGACTCACTCGTATATCGAACGCAAATACATCGTCAATACATTGTATTTACATCCTGTAAGGGTTTCTGTCAATTTCTTTTTGCCCTGGTTGGACTCGATAAAAGGGCCGCCGTTCTGAAATTCGCCAGAAACGGCGGCCACGCAAAATCTGATCTTACAACTCTTTGTAACTTACTGACCACCCAACTGATCGATCAACATAATCAGCGGAAGGAAGAGCGCAATAACGATACTACCCACGATGACAGCCAGGAACACAATCATGATCGGTTCCAGCAAGGAGGTCATTGCCGCAACAGCATTATCCACCTCTTCATCGTAGTTATCCGCAATACGCATCAACATCTCAGGCAGCGCACCGGTTTGTTCACCAACGTCAATCATACTGATCACCATCGGCGGAAAGACTTTGGATTGCTCAAGAGGCTGAGTGATGGTTTCACCCTCTTTGACACTTTCATGCACAGAAGTCACCGCCTTGGCAACCACCATGTTACCGGAGGTTTCGCGCACAATGGTCAAGGCCTGCAAAATGGGCACACCACTACTGACCAGAGTACCCAGGGTACGGGTGAAGCGTGAAATGGCGACCTTACTGATCACCGGCCCCAAGACAGGGAGCTTCAACTTGGCCATATCAATCACATAACGTCCGAATTTGAGCTTTCCGAACATCTTAATGAAAAAGACAATCCCCACAATCACCCAAACAGCAGGACCGGGGGTAGGCCAGCCACCTGCCCATTCAGGGAAGACGATGGTGTTTTCGCGCATGGTATCACTGATACCAATAACAAAATTTGTAAACGCCGGGAGTGGTTTACCTTCCAACATGTCGGTAAAGATCTGCTGGAACTTGGGCACGACCACCACCATCAACAGCACCAGGATACCGGCGGCAACCGTCATCACAGCCGCCGGATAGAACATGGCCGCGATCACTTTACCTTTGATCTTCTCGGCTTTTTCCATGAATTCGGAGAGACGATTGAGCACCACTTCGAGCACACCACCCATCTCACCGGCTTTCACCATGTTGATGTAGAGCTTATTGAATGTCTTGGGATGCTGGGCCAGGCCTTCCGAGAAAGTGCTACCACCTTCAATGGAGATAGCCAATTCATCGATAATCCCTTTCAAAGCCGCATTCCTCTCCTGTTTCTCAAGAACGCGCAACCCCCGCAGCAAAGGCAAACCCGCATCCACCAGAGTTGCCAACTGGCGGGTAAAGGTGGTCAAAACCTTTGGTTTCACCTTCCCCTTGAGAAACTTGGGTATGGGGATGTTAATCTCGATCTGCCCGGGTTTCTTTGCGCCTTTTTTCCTGGACTTGGCGGGTTTGGCTTTGCCTCCCTTTTTGCCCTTGGCGGCACCCTTCTTATCCTCAGCCGCGGCTTCGGTAACTTTGGTCGGGAAGAAACCCATGTCTTTCAGACGGCTGATCGCCTCGTTCTGACTGGCAACATCGAGCGTGCCTTTGGTTTCCTTGCCACGGGCATCCATGGCGACATAATTGAATTTGGGCATAACAGGAACCTGTTTTAGGTGTATTTCAAAACTTCTTCAATGGAAGAATCTCCATTGAAAATACTTCTTAATCCGTCTTCGCGCAACGTGACCATCCCTTCCTCAACGGCTTTTTGACGTACCACCACGGTGGGGGCCCGGTCATTGATCAAATTACGAATCGCATCCGACACCATCAACAATTCGTAAATCCCCTTTCGTCCTTTGTAACCGGTCTCGTTGCAATCACCACAACCACTACCGTAATAGAACTCCTTGTCCCCGATGTCATGTGGCGAGAGATTCAAATTCGAAATCTGTTGATCGGTAGGCTCGAAGGGTGTCTTGCATGAGACACATACTTTTCGAACCAAGCGCTGAGCCAACACTCCCATCAACGTGGAAGAAATCAGGAACGGCTCAACCCCCATATCCACCAAACGAGTCACCGCTCCGGGAGCATCGTTGGTATGCAGGGTACTGATCACCAAGTGACCTGTCAGCGATGCCTGAATGGCAATTTGGGATGTGTCCAGGTCACGCATTTCCCCAACCATGATCACATCGGGATCCTGACGCAGGAAGGCGCGGAGGGCTTTTCCAAAGGTCATACCAACCGAATCTTTCACCGGCACCTGCATGATGCCTTCGATGTCAAATTCGACCGGATCTTCCACCGTCAACAGCTTCAGTTCCGTTTTGTTGATGCGTCGCAGACAGGAATAAAGTGTCGTGGTCTTTCCGCAACCGGTCGGTCCGGTCACCACAAAAATACCATTGGGCTGGACGATCGCCTGTTTGACGTAGTCCATCACCGAGTCGGGAAATCCAAGATGCTCGAGTTCCAGATTCACAGCAGAACGGTCCAAAACACGCAGCACGACCGACTCACCAAACTGCGTCGGCAAGGTGGAAAGACGAAGATCAACCTGCCGACCTCCGATATTACAGGAAATACGTCCATCCTGCGGCAAACGGCGTTCGGAGATGTCCAGATTGGCCATGATCTTCAAACGCGAAGCCACCGGCATGGCCAAATGCAAGGGAGGAGGCGCCATTTCGTAAAGTGCACCGTCCACACGATAACGAATCTTGAACTCGTCTTCAAAGGGCTCGAAATGGATGTCACTGGCTCGGTCCTGAACCGCTTGCAGGAGCACCAGGTTGACGAATTTGACGATTGGCATGTCTTCATCTTCGTCTGTCAGATCCAGCGCATTGGCATCGACCATTGCCTCGGCTTCAGCGGGGTCGATATCCGCCTCGGCATCCAGCTGTGTTAAAATATCCGCGATCCCACTCTCAATCTGAACCTTGCTGCCACCCGAAGCACCATAGGCTTCACTCAGGCATTTGTTCACTTCATCAGGATCCGCCACCATGATCTGAACGGGATAAGGGATCACATACCCCAACTCATCGATTTTGGCAGGATCCAAGGGATCGACAAAAGCCAATTGCAGCATGTCATCCTGCAAGCCCACCGGTACACACTGATAGGTCTGTGCTGTTTCGGCGGTAACGATCTCTTTCAGTTCATCGGTCACCATGCCGGGCTCAACAGGCATCACAGCCGTGCCCAGGTAGTCGGCCACAATCTGCAACAGGGTGTCCTTGTCCATGAAACCGTAATCCTGGATGATCCGCATCACCGGATTCCCACTACGGTTCAACTCCTCATTGATCTCCTCCAACTGCAGGTCATCCAACATTTGTTGGTCCCTCAGAAGGCCGAGCAATGGATTGGTAATCGCTTCAGACATGATGAACTATAAAGAAAATAACTTAAAACTACTGTTGAGCCTCCGCAGCGGCTCGTGCTTCCTGAATCTCCTGAAGCTTGGCCAACACGGTGGTCGGGTCCTGGGATTTGGTAATAACTTGCTCTTCGTCAATGATTCCCTGCTCGTATTTTTCAAGCAGATAACCATCCAAGGTGACCATCCCGTACTTGGCACCCGTTTGAATATCGGAATTGATTCGGAAGGTTTTGTTATCACGGATCAACGCACCAATGGACGGAGTATTGACCATGATCTCGAAAACCGCCACACGTCCCGGCTTGTCGCACCTTGGCAGCAGCAGTTGGGAAATAACCGACTGCAACACCGTTGACAACTGAATACGAATCATCTCCTGCTGATTGGTCGGAAAGGCATTCACCAAACGGTCAATGGTCTTGGCGGCACCAGTCGTGTGCAGGGTTCCAAACACCAAGTGACCCGTTTCAGCAGCGGTAATGGCCGCTTCAATCGTCTCCAAGTCACGCATCTCACCCACCAGAATCACGTCCGGATCCTGACGCAACGCGCGGCGAAGGGCTTCTGCGAAACTGGGGACATCGACATGCACCTCGCGCTGGGTGATCACCGAGCTTTTGTGGGTATGATAATATTCAATAGGATCTTCCACCGTGATCATGTGCACATCGTCGCGCTCGATGTTCATGATGTTCAGGAGAGACGCCAGCGTGGTACTTTTTCCAGAACCGGTTGGCCCGGTGACGAGCACCAAACCACGAGGTTTGTAAAGCAACTCTTTGACACTGGGCGGGATACCAATTTGCTCCATGGTAAGCAATGTGCTGGGAATCTGTCGCAACACCATGGCAAAATCGCCACGCTCCTTGAACACACTGACACGAAAACGAGCTGCATCACCGAAAGCAAAAGCAAAGTCGGCGCCACCATTCTCGCGCACCTGCTGAATGTGGTCTTCGGAGGAAATACTCCGCATCAACTCTTCGCAATCATCGGCCGACAAAGGTGGGCCTTCAACTTTATGCAAAGTGCCATGAACACGAATGGCGGGAGGAATCCCGTTACGAATATGCAAGTCCGATGATCCTTCGGAGACCATCAGCTGCAGCAGATCTGACATCGAGTAAGCCATATGTCGGTAAAACGATTATTATTTTTTTAAAAACAGTATTTGATCAGGGCTGGGAACTCAAAACGAACCTTGCGCGATTTCCAAGCATCTTTTCAAACAAATCCACAATTTGCGAGCATTTGCAGGGCCAAATTCCACCCATCAATCCACGGCAGTTGCTCGAACAACTTCTTCCACGGTGGTCAACCCTGCGATTACTTTTCGGGCGCCATCTTCACGCAAGGTGCGCATGCCCATCTCACGAGCGCGCTGGCGCAACACGGATGCCGGCACTTTTTCGTAAATCAGCTTTCTTGCATCATCTTCCACCACAAAAACTTCAAAGATACCAAAACGTCCACGATGCCCCGTGTCATTGCAATTACCACAGCCTTTACCCTTCTGGTAGTTGGGTTCTTCAACGGTCGCCGGATCAATCCCGATGGAACGCAACTGACTTTCGGAATACGTATGGGGCCCAGTACACTTCGGACACAATTTACGCACCAGACGTTGCGCCATCATCGCCCGGGTGGAGGAAGCCACCAGGAAGGGCTTGATTCCAATATCAATCAAACGGGTCACGGCACTGGGAGCGTCATTGGTATGGAGTGTGGAGAAAACCAAGTGACCGGTGAGCGATGCATTGATCGCAATGGTCGCCGTCTCAAGGTCACGAATTTCCCCCAGCATCACAACGTTGGGCGACTGACGGAGCATGGATCGGAGCGCGTGAGCAAATGTTAATCCGACCGTTTCACTCACCTGCACCTGGTTAATACCCGCAAGCACATATTCAACCGGATCTTCCACGGTAATGATTTTGCGGTCGGGACGGTTAATAAAGTTCAGACAGGAGTAAAGCGTGGTCGTCTTCCCGGAACCCGTCGGCCCGGTCACAAGCAGGATGCCGTCGGGAAGTCCGATCAGTCGCTCAAAGGTCTGCTGATCGTCGGTGAAAAAGCCCAACTGAGGCAGCCCCAGTTTCAATCCGTCTTTATCCAGAATACGCATGACGATACTTTCACCATGAGTGGTTGGAACGGAAGACACACGCAAGTCGATCACTTTATCGCCCACATCACACTGGATACGACCGTCTTGCGGAATACGTTTCTCGGAAATGGACATGTTCGACTCGATCTTGAGTCGGGCAATGATGGAAGCCTGCAAACTCTTGGGCGGACTCTTGACGACGTGGCAGACACCGTCAATACGGTATCGCACACGGAAAGTATGCTGCATCGGCTCCAAATGAATATCAGAAGCACGGGACCGGTAAGCATCAATAATGATCTGATTGGTGAGCTTGATGATAGGCGCGTCAGCAGCGACCTCGGTGCCTGTATCCGCTTCCAATGATCCAAGGGAAGCAATTTCCACTTCACCTTCGGTAATATCTTGGATCATCTTGCTGACCGAGTCATCCCGATTGGCCTTACCACCGTAATAACGGCTGATGGCATTCTGGATTTCCTTGTCGCTGGCAACACGCACTTCGATCTGTTTACCAAGCGCAACCTGCAGACCATCGATGGACTCCAAGTCCGTCGGATCCCCCAACGCCATGGTGACCGTGTCATCTGACACATAAACAGGCACAGCATTGAACCGCTTGACCACGTTTCGCGGAACGGCGGAAATGACGTCATCTGCCAACTGAATCGCATCCAGCTCAATGACTTCCGCACCCGCCTGAGCGGCCTTGGCCATCGTCACGCTTTCATCCATCAGCTCGCCCTTGGCCACCATGGTATCCAACACACCATTGTCACCGGACATTTCACTACGTGCCTCGTCGACTTGTTCCTGGGTGATCAAACCCATGTCGACCAGCGTATCAATCAAATAATCGTCTTTTACAGCCACAACAATCCTAATCGGTTAACTCAAAGATCCCAATTCTGGAAACCCAGAGCTTGCAATAATAGCAGTCCGCTTGTCAACGCGGACCTCGCTCATTGACCATATTCTTACTCACAACCGAGCTGACACACTCAACCACAGTTGAGAAAACAAAGCCTCTCCTTGCCCTAAAAGAGCCCCCCTCATACCAACACCCCTCTCCTTGAGACTCAATTCAAGGATCACGCGTTCAGTTCATATTCTGCAGGAACACATCCACATTCGCCGGATCACAACGGCAGACCCTATGCCCAAAAGGAAGCCGCAACCCTTAGCAAAGACCATACCAAAAACAAGAAAAACAGTCACACGCCTGCAAAAATCGAAAAGGAATCAGATTAATGGAGTTCTTCAAATGTCCACGGTTTCTGACGTTCCCGGGTTGCGGCACGGATGCGCGATATTGCGTCAGCAGAAATGTCTCCGGCGTCATTACCAAAGGCCCCACGCAGGTAAGTCAACAAAGCAGCAAGCTGATCGTCGGGCAATCCGGCAAATGATGGCATTTGAGCGGGAACAGTGGATTGAAACGGCACCCCGTTGACCTGAATGGGACCTTCCAATCCGTGCAACACAATTCGAATCAACGCATCAGGGCTCCCCTGAACACGATCACTGTCCGCCAATGAAGGGTAAACACCTGCAAGCCCCTTGCCATCCGGTTGATGGCATGGCATGCAGGCCATTTCAAACAGCACCTGCCCCTGACTGGGTGGTTGAGGTGGATTCCCAACGAGATCTTTCAGGTAATCCGCTTGAGCTTGCCGAGCCAACTTCAAAGTGCCTTTCCTCCAGGAATCCATCCACCCCGATTGCAAGGCGCGCACGCTCTGACGCAGAGCATAGTCCAGAAATCTGTCCGAGGGATGCCACAGGACCTCAGTGGCAATGGAAACGCCTTCTTCCGCCCCCAGGTAGCTGCAGGCCACCACCGCTTCCAATCGAACTCGAACATGATCATCATGCACCGCCTGACGCAGCCATTTGGGAGATTCCTCAACCCGATGCGCCCACTCGCCCGCAACCCGAGCGCCATATGCCCTGACGCGAAAATCATCCGATGAGAGCATCCCGTCCACCACCACGGGGCGGGGTGTCTCATGGGCTTGATAAACACCCGCGAGCTCAATGAGAAGTTGCCCGTTCTGTTTAAGCTCGCTCCCATTCGCCTCCAACCACCGATCGGCCGCAGCTATCACCAACTCTGAAGATCCATAGTACAACAATCGCTTGGCCTGATAGCGCGTCCATCGTTCCGATGACTTGAGTTGATCCAGCAACTGAGAATGGCTCATCCCTGCCAAATCCGGTTGTCGAACCGGTTCATGGCGGGTCGACGAAAGGCGCCAGATCCGACCGTGATGTTTGTCCCGCTTGGGATCTGCATAACTGGCCTGGTAATGACCGATCACCTGATTATACCAATCCGCCAGATACATCGCACCATCGGGCCCCATACTCACATCTACCGGACGAAAAGCGTTGTTCGAAGAACGGAGCACACGCGGCAACTGCGTTGTTTTGAATCCCGCCCCATCATCTTCCAATCGATGCAATTCCACCACGGAACCGAAATAACCACCAATCAGCGCAGTCCCTTGAATCTCATCCGGCATGGCCTGCGTGCCGACGATATCAATGGAAGTGGTCTTGGGTGATGTCTCGAAAATTGCGCCAACCGAGTGATATTGCTCAGGCGAATTGGCATAAGATTGATTGGCAAGCTCCCTGGATCCACTCCCCATCGGACTCGCCCCACGCACCATGCCCGGCACCGTCCAGTATCCATGCGGACGATCACCCGTCTTATGGAACACCTGACCAAAATCGTCATACACCACCCCCCAACAATTCGCCCCGGCCATGCCACCACCAAAGAAGCCGTCCAAGCGCAAGGTCCGGGGACGCAAACGCCAGACCGCCGCACGATCCAGCCGCTTGATCCCCCAGGGAGATTCCACCAGGGACATGGCATGCAATCCCTGAGTGAACCAAAGGCTGCCATCCATGCCGTACGAAATGGAATTGATCAACTGATGTGTATCCCCGACTCCAAAACCGGAAAAAAGGATGTGCCGTTCATCCGCCCGGTCATCACCGTCGACATCTTTCAAATAAACCAATTGATCAAAATCACAGACATACAATCCATCCGGCCCCGGCTCAAGCCCCTGAACCATGTTCAACCCCTCTGCAAAACGCCAATGTCGATCAGCTTTGCCATCATGATCATCATCTTCCAACACCACCACGTAATCGGAAGCGGGCATGCTCGCCAGGGACTGAGGATAAGCTGGCGAACAAGCAACGTACAATCGACCGCGTTCATCCCAGGCAATCTGGATCGGATTCACGACGTCCTGTTCTTCCGATGCGAAAAGATTGACCTGGTACCCATCATCGGGCTCAAACGTTTCGAGCTGCTCCTCGGGAGTCAACGCAACCGGAGAAACCCGCGCTTCGGACATCGAATACAAGGGAGGAATCTCAACCGCTTCCCCCTTCACCAAGCGAGCAATCACATCATCAAAACGCTCGATCATGGGGCGGCGCTGCTTGAAAGATCCATGCAGCGATGGCAAAGCTCCCGCCGCACTCCCGAACAACTGGGACACCCGATCCCCATAAGCAAAAGACCAATTCGCAGGACGCCAGGCGTCGAACCACAAACGATTCTTGGCGGCGATAATGGGTTTCAGCACATCGAGACTGGAGTTCTCGAATTCAGCGACGCCCAATTGCTGCGCAACGATCCCCCCCACAACTTCCAGACCTTCAGGGGCCAGGTGAATACCATCTTCGGTTAATCGCCCCGCATTCCCAGGACGCCGGCTCAAAGGCCCCACCAAATCCACAAAAACAGCCTGGCGTTCCCTCGCAATCTCCCGAACCGCATCGGCATAAGCCACGACGTCAGGATTGCGCAGGGTCAGGTCAGGCGCATGTGAGGCCAGAGGCTTTTCAAATGGCATGGGAGAAACCAGAACACATCGACGAGTCTGCACCGAAAACTCATCCAGCAGTCGATGATAGGCGGCTTTGAATTCAGGCAACCTTTCCACTCCATCAAAAACTTCCATCTGCCCAAACTGAATGATCAGGATCCCCGCTTCCGCAGTCTGAAGTTGTTCCTTCCAGCCACCGAAATGCAAATCACGCCACTGCTCATAAACCGTATCCGCCTCCCAGGCCATGGATCGAAACCGCAGCCCGGCTTGAGGAAAACCTGCCATCAACCGGGACTCCAAACTGCCCGCCTTATGCTCGCGCACGAAGTTTTCCTGACCGATCATAACCACCACCTCACCGGGCTCGGGAAGAAAGGTTGCATCCGTGAAAGGAGGTTTCGACACCATCGGCTGCCCATCCCCGAACCGACTGTAAACCACTCCATCCGGAGGAATCGAAGG
>CAYPZD010000024.1:0-28727 GCA_964415055.1 uncultured Verrucomicrobiota bacterium
TCAAGCCACAAAGAGGATGTCCAAATCCGCATCATATCCCTTGGAGTTTAAGAAAGTCTTGATTTGCTCTCTCGCTCCTGCCGCTCCGACGGCTCCCAGTAGGGTGGGATTGCTTTTGGATGGGGAGGGGAGTTCTTCCGGTGCAATGATGGTCACGCCATGGATGGTTTGTCCGATCTTCTTTGGGGAAACATCCACGACGTATGGAACCTGGAACCCCTCTTCCAGTAGCCATCGCAACCATGGTTTGCCTGTTTGGCCGGCTCCCCAGAGCGCCACTTTTTTTCTTCTTTTCAAGGGGCCTTTGAGCAGGTGGGTTCGTTTGCAGTCGGTGAAGGCTTGGGTGCTGTAGCGCCGATCGCTGCGTGTCAGGCGTCTCGTGTGATCGCGCCAGTCGAGGATGGTTGATTTGACTTTGCCGGCTTTGACTTCGGGTTTCGAGAGGATGTTTAACCAATGATCATAGTCTTCCGGGAAGGGGCCTTTTCGACATCCGTTTTGGAAAAAGGATCGTTTGGCCAGGATGGTCGGATTGGGCAGGGGGAGTTCTATGAAACGGCTGGCCATGATGCGTTCGTGGTGGGTGAGGCTGTTCAGCCAGTTCTCATAACGCTGCATGGTTTTGACCGGTTTTCCTTTCAGGTCCACGATGCGTAGCCAGCCGCTGACCAGGTTGCATCCGGTTCGTTGGGCATATTGCCATTGGCTTTTGAGTCGATGGGGGTGTGCCATGTCATCCGCGTCCATTCTGGCCACCCATTCGGCTTGGGCTTCGGCTGCCGCGCGGTTGGCGGTGGCGGCCACTCCCTGGTGGGTTCCTTTCAAGATACGGAGTCGGGGATCCCGGATGGTTTCCAGTTTTTGAAGGGTAAGATCTCCTGAGCCATCGTCGGCGACGATCAACTCAAGTTGTTTGAAACTTCCGTTCAGAATGGATTGAACGGCGGTGAGGATGGTGGATTCGGCGTTGTAAACCGGAAGGATGACCGAGATTTTTGGTGATCTTGATGGCACTTTGCAAAAGGGGGGGCACCCTTTAGGATTCGGGATGCCGGGCATGTTCAGGGGATCAGGCTTTCCACTTGGGCACGTCTGCCTCGGGATAGAGTTCCTTGATCTTTTGTCTGAGTTTTTGGGCATCCTGTGGTTGAAGCAGGCGACGGCTGACGCGACGGTCGACGCCATCCATCAGTTGCATCCAGTCGTCAAAGGGAGGTTTGGGCAGGGCATCCCATTCGTCATAGCGTTTTTCGCGCTCGTAGAAACGCCAGTCATTTCCCACTTTTTTGGCATAGACCTGGCGTTTCCTGCCGTCTTCAAACGTGCCTTTCCAACTGACTTCTCCTTTGGCCATAATTTAATTTTGTATGAGGTTAGCGAAAATCCACCGTCTGTCGATGAAGTTATCGGGTGGGCGGGATGCTGCGGGTAGATCGGACCGTCCCGGTCCGCCCCTTGTGGCGTGCGTATTCAAGAATGGTGTTCAAGGGAAAGCCATTGGCCAATGAACGACAAATCCTCTTTGCGCCTACGTTGGTTGGCCTGTGGGGCTCGGAGAGCTGGAGGCTTCCCCAAGCGGGAGGTTATATCAGGTTCGGACACCTTGAGGGACGCGCCGGGGACGGCACGTTCTACCTGGGGGGGTGCTGCGGGTAGATCGGACCGTCCCGGTCCGCCCCTTGTGGCGTGCGTATTCAAGAATGGTGTTCAAGGGAAAGCCATTGGCATATGAACGACAAATTCTCGTCGCGCCTACCTTGGTCAGGCTGTGGGGCTCGGAGAGCTGGAGGCTTCCCCAAACGGGAGGTGATAGCAGGTTCGGACACCATTAGGGACGCGCCGGGGACGGCACGTTCTATCTGTAGTGGCCTTCTTCAGTAGATGGCATTGGCTTTGGGGGGAGGGGCATTGTGGGTCATTATGTATGTCAGGCCACGTTTTTGCGAGACTGTGTAAAAACTCAAGAAACATTGAAACCAAACGCAGTGCATTTGGTCAAAAGGATGTGATGAGTCATTACATCCAAGGTAAGGATCGCAATCAATCTTTGCTCATGCCTGATCGGCTGGAGGATTATGTGTGCCAGCAATCAGCTGTCCGGTTCATTGACGCCTATATCGAAGGGCTCGATCTCAAGTCTCTGGGATTTAGTAAAACGGTGACGGCTAAAACGGGACGTAAGCCATACGCGCCTGCCTGTCTGCTCAAACTTTATCTTTACGGCTACTTTAATCGCATCCGGTCCAGTCGCCGATTGGAAGCTGAGTGTCATCGAAACTTAGAACTACTTTGGCTGATGTGCAAACTACGCCCCGACCACAAAACGATTTCAGATTTCCGCAAGGACAACCGTAAGGCGCTGGTGGCACTCTTTAAGGAATTCAATATTCTCTGCCGTCAGCTCAAGCTTTTTGGAGGAGAACTGGTGGCCATTGACGGAAGTAAGTTGAAAGCGCTCAACAACCCCGATGGCAACTTCAATAAAGAGAGATTGGCCAAAGCATTGGAGCGTATCCAGCAAGGCATTGATCGTTACTTGGAAGCATTGGATCAAGCCGATAAACAACAAGACGGGCCGGGAGTGAGTGCAAAGGTTGAGGAAATCGACAAAAAGCTCGCGGATCTTCGAAAACGTCAAGATGCATTTAGAGCGGCTCAAAAAGAAATGGAAAAGGGGACGATTGATCAAGTGTCATTGAACGATCCCGACAGCCGGGCGATGAAAAAGGTCATTGTTGGTTACAACGTGCAGAGCGCTGTTGATGCCAAGCATGACCTGATCGTAGCGCAAGAGGTGACCCAGAATGCCAATGACTTTGGTCAGTTAACCAACATGGCTCAAGCTGCCAAGGAGGCGCTGGGACAGGATAAACTCAGAGTAGTTGCTGACTCAGGTTATGAAGCGGCAGACCGATTGGAAGAGTGTGAACAAGCGGGTATCGAAGCAATAGTGGCACCTAAGCGCAATCCCAGTGGGGTCACCAGCAAAGGCAATAAAGTATATGGCAAAGAGAAATTTGAATACCAACCAAACAGCGACAGTTATCGGTGTCCTGGCGGTCATGAACTGACTTTTAGATCGACCCACTACAAAAGAGGGAAAGAGCGCAAGCGCTACGCAAATGCCAATGCCTGCAAAGATTGTCACCTGAGGACACAGTGCACGACGGCTCGATATCGCTATATTGAAAGATTGCGAAATGAGGATGTGTTAGAGCGTTCGCGCCAACGAGCAGAAAGCGAAAAGCAAACAATCAGGAAACGTGGCCGGATTGTGGAACACCCATTTGGCACGCTCAAAAATTGGGGCTACCGGAGCTTTTCAGTGACAACACTGGCAAAAGTGCGAGGTGAATTTAGCCTTATGTGTCTTTGCTACAATCTTCGAAGGCTGATCAGCATACTGGGTGTAGGCCAACTTCTGGATGAGCTTAAAAAAGTGAACACCCCGGCCTAAAAAGGCCTTTGCCTGGTGAAAACCCTCATCATTTGAGCTCAACAACTGCCCCGTAGCCCCTGATGAGTGAGGGGAGAAATAGTCATCGAATCAAGAATTCGGAACTTTTTGTCAATTCAAGTGGCCAGAAAACTGGTTTTTTCGTGGTCTTAGGAAATTTGAAAGAGTTTTTACACAGTCTCTTGCAAACGCGGCTACCTGGGGGTCATATTCAAAATTTTTGACAGGCTCTTTCATTCGGGTCAGGTTGGTGTTCTATGGATAAACGTTGGTTCTTTAAAGTGTTTGGAGTCGTTTGCTTTGCCTTGGTCGCCATCTTTTTGGCCGGATGTACCCAGGAGACTCAAAACAAAATCAGTCGGGCGGTTCAGAATTGGACCGGAACCGATGGGGTGCTGGAGGTCTATGCCGGGGACAAGCTGGTGCATCGGTTTATCCGGATCGACAAGCTGACCACAGCCGAGTCCACGCAGGGCAATCCCTTGCCGCGTCCTTACCGTTATGGGTATGGAGTGGCGGACTTGAATTTCAATTTCAAGGTGGATGAGGGGGAGAAGAAGGTCTATTTCGAGTTCAGTGATTACTCCACGAGCTATATTTTCTTCGAAAACCCAAATTAAGCGTCCTGAATTCTTTCCTTCACATTTTCGCTTTGGTCATTACAGTTTCCGCTTCAAGTTGACATTGAAATTAGAAAACGAACGAATTTGATTTATGGGATCCGAACCAATTGATGCAAAACCGTTGGAAGCTCCGGCTTTGACGCCGCTGACCTTGAAAAGCCGTTTGGCTGGCAATCCTGCGCAGCCACCCAAATACACTGCTACTGTCAAAAATCTTGCAGGCGAGGATGTTGTGTTGGGTGATCCCAATGCGACACGTGCTTTGGTTGCCTTGATGAATGTGCATGCTGTCAACGGTGGCGCCGCCTGTCACTGGGGTGGTCCTGCCGCTTTGGCTGAAATCATGGCATCCGTTCACGGCCTGATCTTTGCATCCGGGGATCGTCCCTGGCATGAGGCTTATAATTTCGTCAATGACGCCGGTCATACCGAAAACGGTGTTTATGCCCTGCGCGCGAACCTGGGTTTTGACGGCATGACGTTCGAAGATCTTCGTGGTTTCCGCAGCATCGAAAGCAAGTTGACCGGTCATGGCGAATCTCATCTGAACCCCGAAGGAGTCCTTTTGAGCAACGGCCCGCTGAGTTCGGCCGTTGGACAATGTCAGGGGCTCGCCATGGCTGACAAAACGGCTGGCAACGATCGCGTGACCGTGCTGGTGATTTCCGACGGGGCGTCCATGGAAGGGGAAGCCAAGGAAGCCTTTTCCGCGATACCTGGTTTGGCCGCCAAGGGACGGGTGAATCCGTTCGTGATGGTGCTTTCGGACAATCAAACCAAACTTTCCGGTCGCATCCCGGCCGACTCCTTCGACATGGGACCTTCATTCGACGCCATGGCCACTTTGGGCTGGAAGGTGATCGACGTGGAGCAGGGACATGATCTCCAAACGGTTTACCAGGCGATCGAATCCGCCGTGCAATCCGCCAAGACAGACGCTACCAAGCCCGTCCTGGTCCGTGTGAAAACCATCAAGGGTTACGGTGTTAAATCCACTGAAGAAAATGCCAGTGGCGGTCACGGATTCCCGTTGAAGGGCGGCGAGAAGATCGTTGAATTTGTTAATGAAATCTGCGGAGGTGAAGCCCCCGAAGAGATGCTGACCTGGGCCAATGAGTTGCGCGCCAAATGGGAAGCCGACACCGCCGCCAAAGCCGCCGCTTCCTCAAACAGCGCTCCAGCTGTCAAGAAGGGCAAAATTCAGGGCGGTCTGGCGGATGCCGCCATTCGTGCTGCACAGGATGGTTATCCGGTTTACTCCGTTTCCTGTGACGTCCAAGGTTCCACCGGTATCGCTGCTTTCCAAAAGAGTTTTCCGGATCGTTTTGTTGAAGTCGGGATTGCGGAAGCCAATATGGTCAGTGTGGGGACCGGTTACGCCAAAGCGGGTTATATCCCAATTGTGGATACCTTCGGTCAGTTCGGTGTTACCAAGGGGAACCTGCCTTTGACCATGGCTGCGCTTTCTCAGGCTCCTGTGATCGCCATCTTCTCACATGTCGGATTCCAGGACGCCGCCGACGGCGCCAGCCACCAGGCCACTACTTACTTCGCCGCTGTCAGTGCCATTCCGAATACCGTAGTCATCGCGCCGTCATGTGCGGGGGAAGCCGATGCTCTCATGTATGAGGCCATCAAACGCTATGCCGAAGATCGCAAGGCGGGCAAAGATGGTGAAAATTATATCTTCTTTGTCGGTCGTGAAAATTATCCGATTCACTGGATCGAAGGAGCTTCCTATCCTTGGGGCAAGGCCCAGGTGATTCGTGAAGGTTCGGATGTGGTCCTGGTGGGGTGCGGTCCCTTGTTGAGCAAGGCGGTTCAAGCCGGTGAGCTGTTGGCGCAGAAAGGCGTCAACGCCACCGTGGTCAGCACTCCTTTTGTCAACCGCGTTGATCTTGATACCATCGCTCCTCTGGTTCAGGCCGCTCAAGGTCGCGTGGTGACCATTGAAGATCATCAGGTCAGCTGCGGAATGGGTTCCCAGTTGTCGCATGCTCTTTCTCGTGCCGGCATTGCCCATCGGGTCTCCAGCCTGGGAATCGAAGGTGAGTTCGGGCAATCCGCCTACGTTGCCGAACACCTCTATCAACGTCACGGATTAACCGCCGACAAGATGGCTGAGGAAGCTCAGAAACTGATCGGTTAAGCACTGCGGTCTCAACTCAAATTTGGAATTAATTCAATCATTCACTATGCAAAACAAAACAAAGCTTCTGTTCATTGCTTGCGGGGGACTGATGGCCGGTGCCGTTCATGGCGCCGATCTCGAGTATCCACCCGAGAGCGCATTCAAGCGCGTTGTGCTGGCTGAAAATCCGACCAAGGATCCCAATGGAATCGTGGATCCAATGGAACTCTCCGTCGCCAAAGACGGACGGGTGTTCTTTGCCGAACGGCGTGGATTCGTCAAATACCTCGACCCCGGGTCAGGCGATGTGAAAACGGTCGGCAAGGTGGAGGTGTTCACCGGGTTGGAGGATGGTTTGTTGGGAATGACCCTGGATCCAAATTTCGAGGACAATGGGTGGATCTACCTTTTCCACTCGCCCCCCGATCAGGAGGAAAATCATGTTTCCAGATTCACCATCAAGGATGACCAACTGGATCTTTCCAGTCAGAAGACCCTGATTCGAATCAAAACCCAACGCAAGGAATGCTGTCATTCCGGTGGTTCGTTGAATTTCGATTCCGCAGGCAATCTTTATGCATCGGTGGGAGACAACACCAATCCGTTCGCCTCCGACGGTTTCAGTCCCAGTGACGAACAGGAAGGTCGCTCCCCCTGGGATGCTCAAAAATCATCCGCCAACATGAATGACCTGCGCGGCAAGATTCTGCGTGTTCGACCATTGGCCGATGGAACCGTTGAGATTCCCGACGGCAACCTCTTCCCCAAAGATGGAAGCCAGGGACGTCCTGAGATTTATGTGATGGGCAATCGCAATCCATATCGCATCTCCATCGATCCCCGCACTGGCTACGTTTATTGGGGGGAAGTGGGGCCTGACGCTGGAAGCATCAATCCTGACCGTGGACCTGCCGGTTTCGATGAAATCAATCAGGCGCGTTCAGCAGGTTTCTTCGGTTGGCCATACTTCATCGCAAACAACAAGGCTTACACGCGCTATGATTTTGCGAACAAGAAACCCCTGGAAAAATGGGATGCGGCCAAACCGATCAACGCCTCTCCCAATAACACGGGAGGCAAGGAATTGCCACCCGCCCAGTCCGCATTCATCTATTACCCTCACTCGCTGTCGGCACGGTTTCCGGCTGTGAATGCCGGAGGAGGACGTACTGCCATGGCGGGGCCTGTTTATTACCATGATGATGACCTGAAGTCACCGCACAAGTTGCCGGCGGTTTTTGATCATCACCTGTTTATTTACGAATGGTCTCGTAACTGGATCATCGCGGTCAAATTGGACGAGGATGAAAAGATTGGAAATCCTCGTAAAGATCTCCATCGCTTTTTGCCCGGAATGACCTTCCTGCGCCCGATGGACATGGAGCTTGGTCCCGACGGATGCTTGTATGTCATCCAATGGGGAACCCAATGGTCAGACAACAGCGATACCCAGATTCTACGCATCGAATATCATGGTGATTCCCCAACGGGATAGGCGATAGCGAAATCGACATGGCCTATGCGTTCGAACAGCTGCTGGATGTTACCATTGAACATTTGGAGGCATTGAAGTCGGAGGGGCGGGTGACGGTTGATGTCTCCGCCGATTCGATGGATGTCCTTCGTGATATGTATCGAGCGCGTGCGGCCGAAGCGCGCGGAGTTCAACCGGCCAATGCCCAGCCTGCTCGTATTCAAAAGCCGGTGTTTGATCCGGCACCAGCTCCTACGCCTTTAGAAGAAGCCCGGGCTGTCGTGGCGGAACCGCCCGTCGAGTCCAATGTGACGGATCTGATCGGGCGCGTTGAGGATTGGCCGGTGCTGGAAGGGACTCAAAAAGAGTCCGCCATGGCCAAACTCCAGGAACAGGTGCTTGCCTGCACACGCTGCAGCCACCTGGTGCAGGCCCGGACCCATGTTGTGTTCGGTGTGGGCACCGTGCACGCCGATATCATGTTTGTCGGGGAAGCTCCCGGCATGGATGAGGACCGGCAAGGGGAACCTTTTGTGGGCAAAGCGGGGCAGTTGTTGACGCGTATCATCGAAACCATGGGCTTGTCGCGGGAAAAGGTTTACATCGGCAATGTGCTGAAATGCCGGCCCGATACCCCGGGGAAATCTTACGGAAACCGCAAGCCCACTCCGATGGAGATGCAGACCTGCTGGCCTTACCTGATGGACCAGATCAAATTGATTCGCCCCAAGGTGCTCGTTGCCCTGGGGACGACCGCTGTGGAGGGGCTCATCGGCAAACCCATTAAAGGCATCACGAGGATGCGGGGTCATTTTCAGGATTTCAGAGGCATTCCGGTCATGCCAACTTATCATCCGTCCTATGTCCTGCGTAATCCGGCCAAGTCGGTCAAACGGCAGGTATGGGAAGACATGCTAAAGGTGATGGAGTTCATGAACATGGAAATCACCGACAAACAACGTCAATTTTTCACCAAGTAGTTTTATTTTTATCAAACGACATGAGTCGCGTTACACCACTCAAACCCAATCAACTCGTCAACCGATGTGCCTCGAAGGACCTTCCCTTTCGGACCACGAAAGATCTTAAGCCCGTCCAGAATGTCATTGGACAGGAACGCGCCGTCGAAGCGCTGAAGTTCGGTGTCGAGATCGGATCGGAAGGCTACAACCTGTTCGTGCTCGGACCCTCCGGGTATGGACGTCATTCCGTGGTCCAGAATTATCTGAATCGTCTGGCCAAGAATAAAGCGGTGCCGTCGGATTGGTGTTATGTGAACAATTTTACCGATTCCTACAAACCCCGTCTCCTGAAATTGCCGCCTGGTCGCGGTCGCAAACTGGCGGAGGACATGGAGCGTTTGGTGGAAGATCTGCGCAATTCGATTCCTGCGGCATTTGAGAACGACAAATATCGCATGCGGCGTCAGGAAATCGAACACGAAGTTTCCGAACAACAGGATCAGGCCTTGGATGCCGTCAAGAAACGCGCCAAAAAACGCAGCATTACCTTGATCCAAACTCCGAGTGGGATCGCTCTTTCGCCTACTCTGGATGGCGAGATCCTGGATCAGGATTCTTTCCGGAAATTGCCTGAAAAGGATCGCAAACGCATCCAGAAAGACATCACGACGCTTCAGGCCGATATTGAAAAAATCATTCACCAGATTCCCCGCATCCGGCGTTCCATTCAACGCAAGGTCAAGGAGCTGAATCGTGCCGTGACACGTGCGGCTGTTTTGGGGTTGATCGATGATATCAAGCACGAATACACAGACCTTGAAAACGTGCAGGAATACCTGAACAAGGTGCTGGATGATGTGGTGGAATACGCCGAGGACCTGTTTCTCTCCAAGGAAGGGCCCGGACAGGGACCCGGCAATATGCCTACCGAGGAAATGCAGGCCGCTTCGATGGTTCGCTATCGGGTGAATGTGTTGGTGGATCATGGATCGACCAAGGGAACACCGGTGCTTTACGAAGACAATCCCTGTTACAACAACCTTTTGGGACGCGTGGAGCATGTGTCCCATATGGGAACCTTGCTGACAGATTTCACCCTGATCAAACCGGGAATGCTTCATCTGGCCAATGGCGGTTATCTGGTGATCGACGCGATGCAGTTGTTGATGCAACCGTTCGCCTGGGATTCACTCAAACGCTGCCTGCGTTCACGCGAGATCCGGATTGAATCGTTGGGGCAATCACTCAGTTTGGTCAGTACTGTGTCACTCGAGCCAGAACCATTGCCATTGGACGTCAAGGTCGTGTTGGTCGGTGATCGCATGTTGTATTACATGCTGCATGACCTGGATCCGGAATTCTCGAAGCTGTTCAAAGTGGCGGTCGATTTTGAGGACCAGATGGATCGCTCGTCCAAGAACATGCTGTTATATGCCCGGCTGATTGCTACTCTGATTCAAAAAGCCGAGCTGATGCATTTTGACAAAGGCGCAGTGGCCCGGGTGATCGAATACAGTTCGCGCCATGCCGAGGATGCCGAGAAATTGACCATGGAAATTCGTTCCATTGCCGATCTGCTGGAGGAATCGAATTACTGGGCCAAGCAAGCGGGAACGAAATTGGTCAAATCCGAACACGTGCAGAAAGCGATGGATCAATCCACCAAACGCCTGAGCCGCATTCAGACGCGTTGGCAGGAAGAAACGTTGCGGGGCACTTTCATCATCGATACCGATGGCGAGAAGGTCGGACAGATCAACGGCCTTTCCGTGATCCAACTCGGTGGCCATGCCTTCGGACATCCCGGACGCATCACGGCACAAGTTCGCATGGGCGGGGGAGAGGTGATCGATATCGAACGCGAGGTCAATCTTGGCGGTTCGTTGCATTCAAAGGGGATGATGATTCTATCGGGTTATTTGATGGGACACTTTGTTTCCGATAAACCACTTTCTCTGAGCGCCAGCATTGTTTTTGAACAGTCCTATAATGGTGTGGACGGTGACAGCGCATCCAGCACCGAGCTTTATGCCTTGTTGTCAGCATTGTCCGGCTTGCCCATCAATCAGTCCCTGGCGGTCACCGGCGCATTGAGTCAGATGGGTGAAGTGCAGGCGATCGGGGGCGTGAATGAAAAGATCGAGGGATTTTTCGACCTTTGCAAAGCACGTCGACTGACGGGGAATCAAGGCGTGCTGATTCCTGAAGCCAACGTCAAGCACCTGATGTTGAGACCGGAAATTGTGGAGGCGGTCAAGCAGAAGAAATTTCACATTTACCCCATCAACCACGTGGATGAAGGGATCACCATCCTCACCGGAGTCAACGCCGGCAAGCGAAATGCCAACGGTAAGTTTCCGAAGAACAGTGTCAATGGCCTGGTGGAGCAGCGTTTGGTTCAGTTTGCCGAGCAATCCAGAGCCTTTCACGCCAACGACGGCAAGGACGAGAAGAAATGAGCCGTCGCAAGCAGATCCTCATCGCACTGGACGCCTCATCGCAGAGTCTGGCTGCCCTGGAAGCCGCCGTGGAAATTGCCCACCAGCGCGGAGCCGAGTTGCTGGGGGTCTTTGTCGAAGACGAGGACTTGCTGCGTGTCACCTCCAGTTCCGTGGCGCGTGAAGTGGCCACATCCGCCGCGGAAACACGCGACCTTAAGCACAAGGATCTCGAATCCATTTTTCGATCACTCGCTTCCCATGCTCGAAATGCTCTGGAAATGGCCGCCGAACGCCGTCGTATTCCCTGGTCATTCGAAGTGGTGAGAGGTGCCGTGATGGAAACCTTGACTGAAATGATCAAGGAAGCGGAGGTTGTTGCCATGGGATCTCTGGGGTCACGCTGGCCTTCTGAGAATGGTTTTGGTTCGACCACCATGAAGGTGTTGAAGACGGCAAAGGGTGGCGTTTTTATTGCCCGCAAAGGTAAGTCGATCACATTTCCGGTGACTGTGGTGTGCAAATCCCTGGAGGAGAGTAAGACCGCTCTGGAGGCTGCTTTCAGTATGGGGTATCTCAGCCATCACTACTTCAATGTCCTATACCTCCCGAGCGAAAACCCGCTGCACGAATTTGAATTGCGCCAGTGGTTGACCCAGGTCAGCCAGGATCGGGCGGTGTTGTTCCGCATGTTTGTGATCGATCCCCCAACGATGATGAACGTCGCCGGCTACCTGCAGGCCTTTCGCCCGGGAACCTTGATACTGCCGGATCTGGACTGGTTGAAGAAAGCCAAGTTTTTAAAGCAGCTTCAGCATCTTGAATGCCCCGTCTACCTCATTCGCGGCATGGATCAACCCGACGAAGAACCTCAGATCACTCAACCATAAAAAACGCGGTCCCTTTCGGAACCGCGTTCTGATAAGATACTGTTTTAACCGCAGATGTCGCAGATGAACGCAGATTGTTTTTCCTTGTTTCTATCTGTGTCAATCTGCGACATCTGCGGTTAAAGAAAAGATCAAACCCAAATGATCCTTTATTTGATCTCACGGATCTTCACGTTGCGAAAAGCTACTTCATTGCCGTGATCCTGTAGGCAGATAAATCCTTTGGTGGGCTTGCCAAAGTCGGGCCAATCTTTGAAT
Source organism: uncultured Verrucomicrobiota bacterium (assembly GCA_964415055.1). Classification (GTDB taxonomy): domain Bacteria; phylum Verrucomicrobiota; class Verrucomicrobiia; order Limisphaerales; family AAA164-E04; genus AAA164-E04. Next base: position 12,234 of record CAYPZD010000024.1, read on the forward strand.
TTGCTCTTGGCGACACGCTCATCCCAATCCTTGCTGCCTTTTACATATTCACAGTATTTTACGCCGTTCATGTACTGCTCACATTTCTCGGGGGTGATCAGGACACGTAGTGTATTCCATTCGCCTGCGGGCTTGGTGGCATCGGTTTGCGAACTGTAGAGTTGGTAGAGCCATCCAGCCTTCTGCGGATCATGTCCGTCGACGTTGTCTTGAATCTGGATTTCAGGTCCGGTGTGATAGGGGGCGTTGGAAGTTTCTGTCACGTGATACATCAGTCCGCTGTTCCCTCCTTTTGAGATTTTGTAATCCAGTTGGATTTCGAAAGCGTCATACTGACGTTTGGTAATGATATCGCCCGCACCACCGCTTGCCCGGACAAAGGTGCCGTCCTTGATTTGCCAACCGTCGCTCAAGGTTTCCTTCTTGTAGTTGCGCCACTTGTTTAGGTTCTTGCCGTTGAACAGCAACTTCCAACCGGCTTCGCGTTCCTTTTTGGTCAAGCGGTTGTTTTTATCTTTCTGGGCTTCCACCTGCATGGCCGAACCCAATACCGATAGGGCGATTCCCATCACCCATGTCCATTTCAATGCTCGTTGAATTGTATTCATATGTTTATTCAGATAAATCGTATGGAATCATCCCACATTGGCCAACCAGGATCAATGGATATTGTGATGGATGTGTTTTTATAACGCACAAGAATTTAGCGACGGATTCTGATTTTGTCCGATTGAACAATCCACAGTTCCTTCTCTGGCGATTTGGATTTTAGATGGGGGATGAGCTTTTTTAACAAGTTCAACTGAGATTCCCGATCCAATCGCTTTAACCTTAACACAACGATGCCTGAAAAACTGCCAGGAGGATATTCTCTGACATTTCCCAGCCCCACGTCCGAAGTGATGAAAATCCGGTTTTCATCCCTTCAGATATGAGTCAATCTGCTGTCAGAAGTTCCGCAAAGATTCTGATCGCGTACGGTCATTGCATCGAAACCTTCATTTCGTAGCAGCACCGCGCAGTCCAGGTGAAGGTTTTCGTCAATTTTGAATTTCATCAAGCGGGTGATGCCTGAAGTTCTATAAAGTCGTCGCTTGCAAGTTCAGCGGCGAAAGCGAGGCAAGCCATGATGTCTTCATCTTTCAATGTTGGGTAGCCTGAGATGATTTGGTGGTGAGATTCTCCTGCCGCCAGATTGTCCAGAACCACCTTTACAGGAATCCGGCTGCCTTTAATACACGGGCGACCGCCACATACTTCCCTGTCGATTGAGATTCTGTTTCGCCAGTCCATGATGATCCACTATAACCTGCTTCATGATATGCGCGCAAGCTTCCGGTTATTTTGTCGAGCCGGACAAGAACTTGCTTGATACCACTTCCTTGCGTGTTGATTCAATATTACTGGCGTTGATCAGGGGAAGGTAACTGGCCTTCATCGAGAATCCATAGACTTCGCCGGATTTCGGGTTTGGAATGAACCATTGGAAATCCCAGGCCGGGCATCCCTGTCCTCCCCCTGACGGGGATTGGGTGAGCCATATTTGGTCTTGTGGCTGGAATTGATAGAGCAAAGCCATGTCACGATAGACTCCGAAATATCAGGGTTCGGCGTAGCGTTTTTTGGAGAACCCGAAAGCCAGCGTCAGAGGGAAGTCGGGCATGTGAGGAAAGGCCCTTGGATCGTTTGCACCTCGGTGTGTGGCCAGGGTGCCGTGCGAAGGTGTGATGCCTTCCTGCCAGGTGGGTTGCTGAGGAGACGGTTTGGACTCGTCGTAGCCCATGAAGTGGATGTTCAGGGATTCTGGTCGATCAATATAGCTTGCCCAGAAGAGACCGCAGTATCCGTTTTTGAAGGTGTCTTTGCGGGGGATGCATTCAAAGCTCATTTGGATGCTTCCATCCTCCTGCAGACGGTAGCGCATGCAGCTTTCCAATCCCCAATAGGGGGTGGGTGGCTGATATAAATCGACAGTGTGTTCATCGATGATCCGTAGTCGCATGGGGGCTTTGCGGGGTTCGAACAGGATGTCGCGGTCTTTCACTGTGCCGTCGTGGATGTGCTCAAAGTTCAATCCCGCATAAGTCGGCACGAAGATGTTTCTGGATTGTCGGGTGTGCCGGAGGGCGGCCAGTCCGTGGTATCCAGCTGCATGACCGGGAAGCATCTCGTCGTCAACGGCCCGGTTGTCCACCACCACGGCTTCGATGCCTCCCCGCTTCAAAATGACATATCCCTTTTCCGATGACGGAAAGCGGATGTCCTGCCGGAGGATGGAGGTTTTCGCTTCGGAGCCATGGAGTGACAGGGATGTCATCGCCAGGAGCGTGGAGCACAGGATGCTTGTGATTGATTTCATGGGGCAGTTTGTTTGAGGTATCCAAGGGGTTGCTTACTGGTGAACGATTCCATGGTGAGGTTTTTCTCCGAAGGATTGAACCACACCCATTCTGTTATGTCCGATTCCAGATTCAATTTTAAGACGCTTGCCTCCTGATCGTCACGGAGCACTTGAATGCCGGAGGCGTGGGCGGTTGCTTGTAGTTGGTTGGCGTAGTCGGCCTTGCTGTTTGGGTTTGGATTGTTGGAGGTCGGACGCGATCGATAGGGCAGGTGGGGGTAGTAAACCTGCGTGAAAACAAGGGTTTCTCCTGCTTTTGGTTTTCCTTCCCATACATAGCGCAATTGATTGGGGGAAACTTCCGCGCGTGGATCTTCTTCCAGGCGGTTCACGCTTTGCAATTGACGATCTGGTTTCGGAGCGTGCCAGATCAGGAGGTCCACGGGAGGTGTGGGCATGCTTTGGCGCCCGTTGTCCCCAACCGGATGGCTGACAAAGGTGTTGGCCCAGTGAGCGCCGATTTGTGGTCCGATGTTTTGGGTGTTCCAGGTGGAGGCGACTCGGGCTTCGAAGGATGCTTCAAAGGTAATCTGTTCGCGCGTTGCCAGGAATCGGTTTTTTGCAAAGACGAAGGAACGTTCATAAACGACGGGCAGTCCGTCCATGTTTTTCACCCGAACGGTGGCATAGGTGGCTTGCTCTGTATCTTCAAAATGGACGATTTCGGACTGTATGTCGGGCATGGCCCCGGCTCGCCAGAATTCATCGATACGCAATTTGTCCGGGTGAAGCCGCTTCGCAGCTTGTTGATTCAGGTCTTCAACGAGCAGCCGGTTTTCCACCGAAGCTCCCTTGCTGGTCGCGATCTGCGTGAAAGGCGCTCCCCAACGGTTCATGCCCATGATGCCTCCGGGGTTGGACGGGAAGCTGGTCGGGTGGAGTTCGATCAAGGCAAACAGATCGCCCGGATTCCATCCGCTGCGCAGCACAAGTTTGTCCGGCCAAACATGACCAGTCATGTGCCAACTGCAGCAGATGTGACCGAAATCTTCCCTCGGATCGGCGTGACCGAGCAATCGTTCGGTGAGTTTCTTGTCGGTATGGGGGATGCGGGCGGCTTCCATGCGTTGATTCCAGAGTGAACCGGAATCAGGTTCGACGGGTTCAACCGATTCGTCGGCAAACAGCCAGGCCAGCGCCATGAGCCAGGTGGTCCAGTGATTGGATGCCACCGCACCGGGTTTGTTGCCGGGCATCTGGTAACGGAGATAGTTGAAGAGTTTGTGGGCGCCATAACGGTAACGACCGTCCCCTGTCTTGGCCGCCACGCGTTCCAGCATGGCGACGCGGTAATCGGCGGTGCTGTTCCATCCTCCGTTGGGGCCGTACGGATTGATCGCGCCGTCCGGTGTGATCTCGACGAGCAATCGATCCCAGAGGCGTTTCATGTCCGGATCGGTGTAAACCCGATCATCCTGCGTCCATTGATCCCCGCCGCAAATCAATACGATCAGAGGTCCCATCATGTAACCGGTGTCGTTTTGGGGCGCATCTTTGACTTTCCAGAAATCATGAAACACCAGTTCCGAATAGCGTTTCCAGTGATCGGCCTCCGGTATGTCGGGATACCAGCGCGCTGCGAGCCCTTTGGACATGGCTTCGGGCATGGAACGGTGGCAGCCGCCCCGCCATTCGGTGGGTTTCGAATCCCACACATGCAGGTTGCGACAGTAATAAAGCCACATGTCGCGGAACCATTCGGTATCTTCCGAAATGGCTCCACCTTTCAACAGGTGTTTGCGGTAAACAGGAATCAACACAGCGGGATCTTCGAATTGCCAGAACCATTGTTTTTCCGCGACGATGTTCTTCATTTCCTGATGAAAGGAATGGAACATTTCGCGTATGCCATGGCTCCATTTGGGATCCCCTGTCTGCACGTATTTGACCAAAATCGGCATAAAGGCCCTTGGCCCGTTCATGCCGTGCTTCGGGTTTTTGACGAGTTCGTCAGGATGGGTTTCTTCGATGGCTTTCAGGTAGCTGTCCCTGGACACTGGTTCCTGCGGGATGGGGTAAAACGCCGGATTGTTCAAGTCCGGCCAACTGAAGCGGTAGCGTTCAACATCGACGAAATACCTTGAGGCCGGGACCGACGTTGAACTGGCTCCGTTGGTAGTCGAAATGCCGGAGAAAGCCGTCAAAAAACACACAATCAATGCAAGTGAAACTCTGCGATCAAGGGATCGAGGTTCACCGGAATGTGATATTCGAATGATCATTCCGAGAAGTTAATACAAAGCTTGAGACTCGATCCAGAAGTTTGTTTTCTGGAATTCAGCTTCAGGAGTTTCTTCATTGATCACCTTCCGTATTCAACAAAGTGTCGAGGGGGCGCTTGTGGTTTTAACACTTTCAAGTGAGGTTGGAATTGTATTGTCGCATATTGCATTCTGCGGATAACCTCTCCAAATGCGATTCCTTCTTTCCATTTTTATATGGGTGTTTCTGTGCCTTCATGCCTTTGCTCAACGTGATCCGGCACGCCTGACGGATGGTCCGATGCTGGGGCATGTCACATCGGACTCGGTTCGTGTATGGGGACGGACTTCCGATCCTTCCGAGTTTGTGGTGCGTTATGGATTTGATGGTGAGGGGATGTCCGACGTGAGTTCGCCGATTGCGACTTCCCTGGCGCACGACAATACCGGTGTGGTTGTGCTGGATGGTTTGAAATCGGATACGCGTTATGAATATCAGATTTGGGTGAATGGTCGCCCACATGGAGAACGGGGAACTTTCAAGACCTTGCCCGATCAGGAAGCACTGGTGGATCCGGAACACAATCCCGATGGCCTCTTCAACTTTCGATTTCAAATCGGTTCTTGCGCCAATCAAAACCCCCTCCACGGGATTGGGCATCACACCCCGACATATGAAACCTTGAATCGAGATTGGGATAATCGGGTGTCGTTTCACATCATGAACGGTGACTGGCTTTACGAAGAATTGCGGGATTACCCGGCGGAGGCCTGGCGAATGGTACAGGGCGTGCCTCAGGATGCGGTTCCCAACGCGGTGCAATGGATGCCGACGGTGGTGGGGGTGTGGGAAAACTACAAGCTCTATCTGCGACGCAATCATGATCTTTCCGACTGGCATCGCAATGTTCCAAGTTATTTCACCTTCGATGATCACGAGTTGGTTAATGACATTTGGGGAACGGCCACTGCCGGGAAACGTCACCGACGCACCGTGTTCCGCGACATCGGAACCTATGCCTGGCACAATTATCTCGGATGGGCGAACCCGACCGCACATCAGGCTGATTTACATGTCGGTCGTGGGAGCATGAAGGCAGGCAGTGATTTGTTGGTGGATCCGTCGGCAGATTTCATTCACATGCCCTTGAATGAAATGTTGAATCTGCACGTGCATTGGGGAACGCCGGAAGCGGGAATCAATGACATGCAATACGACAACGATGACGGGCATCCCAATGCCTATGTCTACGACATCGCCGAAGTGGTGGACGCCCACACCTTGCGGCTCCACATGCCCGCCAAAGTGACCGACACCGTGACCTATTCCATCGGTCGCAGGAGTTATGGGAAATTTCGGGTCAGTAACTGTGAGTTCTACCTGATCGATACCCGTGGCGCCCGCGATATGCATGACATTCGGGAACGTGGTCGTCCGGGATTGTCGATGCTGGGAGCCGCTCAAAAGGATTGGTTGATGCGATCCATGCGCGAGAGTGACGCGGAGTTCTTCTTCTTCATTTCCTCGGTGCCTTTCATGATCCCGCACAGTGGAGCGGGTGGCTTCGAGGTGGATGCCGCCAACAAGGAAGAAGCCTGGACCGGTTTCTTTGACGAGCGTGAACAGTTGATTTCGTTCTGGGAACAACTCAACAAACCCGTGTTTGTCATGACAGGGGATTTGCACAATAGCTTCGCGGTGAAAATCACCGACAAAATCTGGGAGTTTTGTTGTGGTCCGCACAACAGTGTGAACCATGTTCCTGCGCTCGATGAAAGCAATCGTCCGGCGACCGGGCCGTTTCAATTTGGACCACGTGCCTGTGATATCCGGTGGAGCAGTTACATCCTGCCGGACCTGCCCAGGCTGGAGCGCTTGTATCCCCACTTCTGTGTGGTGCAGATCAACAATGTGTTCAACATGCCCCAGAAACTGGGCGGAACGCGTAGGGTGGCTTATCCGCACGCTCAGGTCTTATTTCAATATTACGACGGCAGAACCGGGGAATTGGCCTACGCTGAATCCATCAGTCCTCGACCTTGATGGCATTCACCATTCAGATACGTTCAAAATATCGCTTGCGTTCCCAATCGGTGACGGTGCTGTTGAAGGCTTTGACTTCCAGTTCGGCCGTGCGGACGTAGAAGTCGACGACGTCATCTCCAAAAACTTTTCGAGCCAGTTTGCTTTTGTTCAGAAGATGCGTGGCTTTCTCCAGAGAGGAAGGGAGAGCAGGTAGTTTTTCGTCGGTGTAGGCATTGCCATCATATACCGAAGGGCAGTCGAGTTTTTCTTCGACCCCGGCCAGTCCGGCGGCAATCATGGCTGCAAAGGCCAGGTAAGGATTGGCATCGGCTCCCGGCATGCGGTTCTCGATACGGAAAGAGGGACCGTGCCCCACTACCCGGAATCCGACCGTTCGGTTGTCCATGGACCAGGCCATTTTGGTGGGAGCCCAACTGCCGGATTGATAGCGCTTGTAGGCATTGATGGTCGGCGCATAGAAAAGACACAACTCGGGACTGTATTTCAAAAGCCCACCCAGGAACTGGTGAAACACTTTGCTCGGACCTTTCTTTTTTGTGTCCCAGAAGATGTTCTTTCCAGCCTTCTGAAGTGAGATGTGAATGTGACAACTGTTGCCCGCCTCTTCTTCGGCATACTTGGGAATGAAACTCGCTGATTTGCTTTCCCGATCTGCGATTTCCTTGATGGCCTGTTTGAACAGGACATGACGGTCGGCCATTTCCAGTGCCTCGGTGTATTCGACATTGACCTCGTGCTGCCCACGGCTCCATTCGCCCTTGCTGCACTCGACCGGGATACCCGATGCGGTCAGTTCGTTGCGGATGGATCTCAGGATGTTTTCATCACGCCCCGGCTGTAAAATATGGTAATCAATGCGGTAATCGCTCGATGGCTTGAGGTTGTGATAGTCGGCATCAAATGCCTCGGAATAGGTCTGATCGAACAGAAGGAATTCGAGTTCGCTGGCCATGAAAGCCTTGATTTTGGATTTGTTCAGCAAGTCCAACTGTTTTTTTAGAACCGACCGTGGAGCTTCCGCGACGAGTGTGCCGTCGTGGTGTGCAAAGTCACAGATGACCATGGCGGTGCCCGGTTGCCAGCTGAGGATTTTGACGCTTTTGCTGTCCGGTCGCATCTCGAAATCACCGAAACCACTCTCCCAGTTGGCGACTTGGAATCCATCCTGCGGGTCCATTTCCATATTGACCGCCAGAAGGTAGTTGCACCCGTGCGTGCCTTGATCCGCCACCTGATTCTGGTAATAGGTTCCGGTAAATCGTTTGCCGACCAGGCGTCCGATGGCGTCAGGGAAAGCGACGATGACCGTATCGATTTCTCCCTTGGCGATTTTCGATTTCAGTGTTTTGGCGTCCATATGGTTTGGGATCAGGATTCAGCGATGAATATGTTTTTGACTTCGGAGTAACCATCCAGTGCGTGCATGCCCAGGTCCCGTCCGATACCACTCTGTTTGTAACCGCCGAAGGGCGCTTCGATGTGCACGCTGGAATGGGTGTTGATGCTTAACACACCACTTTCCACCTTGCGTGCCACGCGCAGGGCGCGATTGAGATGGTTGGTCCAGATCGATCCGCTCAGGCCGTAGGGCGTGTCATTGACTTCCTTGAGCATGGCGTCTTCATCCTTGAACCTGCGAATGCAGACAACGGGGCCGAAGATTTCATCTTTCCAGCACGGATCGTTTGTTTCCGGTTCCAGAATGACGGTTGGGTTCAGGAAGAATCCGCGCTCGAAAGGTCGGTCGCCGCCGCATGCGATGGTTCGGCCTGCGTCGCGCGCGCCCTGAATGAATCTTTCCGCGTTGTCACGCTGGTTTTTGGAAATCATCGGACCAATTTGAGTGGCCGCAAGAGTTGGATCATCCACACGGATTTCACGGGTGGATGCAATGAATCGCTCCACGAACTCGTCGAATACGGAGTCTTCCACAAACACCCGGCTGCGCGCACAGCAATCCTGACCCGCATTGGCAAAAACACTGAGCGGCGATTCTGCCGCAGCCTGATCCAGGTCTGCATCCGCGAAAACGATGTTGGGGGATTTGCCTCCCAGTTCCAATGAGATGCGCTTGATGCCCGGTGCTGCCAATTCCATGATGCGTGCGCCGCTCTGGGTGGAACCTGTGAAGGAAATCTTCTTTACGAGCGGATGTTTGGTCATGGCTTCCCCGATCAAACCACCTCGACCCGGAACCACCTGCAGGATGCCTGGGGGCAGTCCGGCTTCAATGGCAAGTTGACCCAGGCTGAGGGCGGTGAGGGGAGACAAGGATGAAGGTTTCAGGATGACCGTGTTGCCTGCTGCCAGAGCAGGTGCCACTTTCCAACAGGCGATGGGGAAGGGGAAGTTCCATGGAACAATGGCGCCGACGACTCCCAACGGCTCCCGGAGTGTCATGTTTAGTCCTTTGCGGGAGACCGGAATCGTGTGGCCGAAGTACTTGCCGACCGCACCTGCGTAGTATTCAAAAATGCGTGCGCCCAGTTCGATCTCATCCCGTGCATCCTGAAAGGGTTTGCCAATGTTTTGGGTTTCCCAACGAGCCAGGGTGTCCTTGTCATTGCGGATGGCACGGGCAATGGCGAACAGGGTGTCGGCTCGCTGGTTTGGGGTGCATTGACTCCAAACCTTTTCAAATGCCTGTTGTGCCCCTTCGATGGCGATTTCCAATTCGCCCAGGCCTGCGGCCTGTACTTCCGCGAAATCTTCCTCGTTGGCGGGATTGGTTTGAACGAAAAGATTGCTTTCCTTGGGTTCCAGGCTGCGTCCGTTGATGAACGGATCGGTGATCAATGCTTTCATAGTGCTGACTGATAAAGTTTCACAAAGTCTTCCCGCTGCATGGGGACAGGATTGGTTTGATGACAAGAGTCCTTGATTGCCAGATCGGACAACGGTTCGATGTGTGATGACTCCACACCGTGATTCGACAAGCCCATCTGGATGCCTGTTTGCCCGATTAGTTCTTCCACCCATTGCAGCGCCAATTGATCTGCTTCATGATCCCCGGCTTTCATGGCATCCAGCCCGGCGGCTATAGCGACGCGCCGATATAAACCCGGTTTCCGTTCGGCATTCCAGCGCATGACTGTCGGCAGGCAAAGTGCGTTGGCCAGACCATGATGCAGGTGACACAGGTTGGACAACGGGTGAGCCATGGAATGGGTGGAACCCAAATCTTTCTGAAAAGCGATGCCGCCCATCAAAGCTGCCAATTGCATGCCACCGCGGGCTTCGATTTCATTGCCGTTTTTGACTGCGGTGACCAGGTGATCGGCGATGAGGCGGATGCCTTCCAAAGCAATGCCGTCGCAGAGCGGTTGCAGGACGGGTGATGTGTAGGACTCAATGCAATGCGTCAATGCGTCCAGCCCGGTCGCTGCGGTCAGGTGCGGTGGTAATGACAGGGTTAACTCGGGATCCAGGATCACTTGTTCTGCCAGCAACTTGGGGTGGAATATGACCGACTTCGCCTGCGTTTGATCCAGAGTGATCACGCTGCTGCGGCCTATTTCGCTGCCGGTGCCGGATGTGGTTGGGATGGCCACAAACGGAGGTAGCTTGTCCCAGGATTTGGCAAACAAACCTTCATTGTCTTCCAAGCGAAAATCAGGTCGCTGGATGTTCAGTCGACACACTTTGGCGACATCCAGGGCGCTGCCTCCGCCCAGACCGATGATGCCGTCGCATGAACCTTTTTGGTAGACCTCTACCGCACCTTTGACGTCTGCTTCGATGGGGTTCGGGTGTACGTCCTTGAACACCTCGAAGGAATCAATTCCGGATGCGCTGTCGATGGCTTCACGAAATCTGGCGAATGCGTCTGTTTCCGGTAGGAAGCGATCACAGATGACCAGTGGTTTGCTGATGTTCAAACCATCCAGAACGGAGCCGAGACCGTTTAGAATTCCCGGGCCATATTGAATGGGGGTGGGGAAAGAAAAAGAAGCGGGTTGTATCATACCTTCGTTTTTTCAAGGAATGCAATGTTTGACAAAATTCTGAAGGATCAATCGCGTTGGACTGGGATCTTTGAATTTATCGAGTCGTTCAGCCAGGTCGAATGACACTTTGTCTTTCCACGTATCGATCCTGGGTGACCACAGGAACCGGATGATTTCCGCTGTGAATTCGGGATGAAATTGAACACCATAAAACAAGTTCTGAAACTGGAATGCCTGTACTTCCGTTAGTTCACTGCCCGCCAGTCGAGTGCAGTTGGGTGGTGTTTCCACCACGTAATCCGCATGTCCGCTGATGGCGTTGAACTTGGATCGCATGCCCTTGAACAACGGGCAGGCTCTGCCCGCGGGGGTGAGTTCAATGTCGGCGTTCAGGAGCTGTAATCCTTCGGGATGACGCTGGACGATTCCATTCAAGAACCGCGCCAAGATCTGGTGTCCATAACAAACCCCTAGCACCGGGATACGATTCAGCAGGCAGGACCGCAGGAAGATGAGCAGATTTTCATTTGCCTGGTTGCTGTCCCAGGCATCGCTGGGGGAACCTGAAATGATGACGCCATGCAGGTCGGATTGGAAAGCCTTGTCGAGGTTCTTCTCGATATGCAAAACATTCAGTCCGCAGTTTTCCAAATCACCCAATCCGTCCCTGAACCAAGCGGGGACGCTCTTGAGTGGATGCTTTTTCGGGTATTCGTCGGCCCAAGTGACCGCATCAATCAAAAGTATTTTTTTGATTCTCATGGTGTGAATCAACGTGCGTTCGAGAGTATTGCAGTTGCTTATTGTTGGTCTTCGATGGGAGCATTGCCACCTTCAATGCCGATGGCCTTCTTGCTGAGCGCTTTGCTTTGCAGGACCTCGCTGTACCCGGGGTAGGTGACAGCATAAGGGAAACCATCACCGGTTCCGGCGGCTCCAAATCGTCCTTTTTTATCCACCGCGATAAAATTGATATGAAGATCTTCGATAGGGCGTCCATCGAGTCGTGCGATGCGGCGTATTGTTTCGGCACAGGCTTCTTCGGGGGAGAGCCCCTGTCTCATGTATTCCACCACCATGAAGGAACCGCAGAATCGCATGACGTTTTCACCAACACCTGTTGCGCCAGCTGCTCCGATTTCGTTGTCCACGTAAAGTCCGCTACCCAGAATCGGAGAATCTCCGACTCGTCCGGGGATCTTGTAAGCCAGCCCACTGGTGGAACATCCACCCGCCAAGGTGCCGTCCGCATCTATGCCGACCAATGCGATGGTGTCGTGGTTGTTTTCGCCCGCTTCCATCTTGCGTTTTTCACGACGCCATTCCCGCCATTCTTTTCGCTGTTTGGCGGTTAAAAGGTTTTCTGCTGCAAAACCCTGCTCCAACGCGAATGCTTTGGCACCCTGTCCGACGAGCATGACGTGCGGGGTTTTTTCCATGACCGCCCGGGCTACGGAGATGGGGTGCTTGATGTCCTCAATACCGCCCACACTGCCGGCTTTGGCGCCGGGGCCATACATGATGCAGGCATCGAGCTGGACTTTTCCGTTGGCGGCTGGTTTCCCCCCGAAACCTACTGAGGCGTTGCTTTCATCGGCTTCGGTCAGCCGGATACCTGCTTCGACGGCGTCGAGAATGGATCCACCTTCCTGGTGGGTTCGCAGTGAGGCTTCGTTGGCTGGTTTGCCGAAACCCCAGGTGGAAACAAACACAGGGCGGCCGGAAGCGACCTTTGAATGCGATTGAGCATTGGACTGGAAAGACTTAGCCATGGCGCCTCCTGCGACCGCAATGACACCTTGTGAGAGAAAACCACGACGGGAGCAATGTTTCATGGGGACTAGGGATAGAGAGCCAAGTCGATTTTTGCAATGTTTATTGGAAGATGCCGGGGATTTATGTTGGCTTTTTGGATCTTGTTTCTCTCGAAGGGCGGTTCTAGATTAAGGCATGTCCATCATCCTCACATTGTTGGTCGTGGGAAGCCTGCTGCTGTTGACCGAGATTTTTTTGCCAGGCATGATCGCAGGAATGCTAGGAGGGTTGTGCTATTTGGCCGCCATTGCCTATGGATATCAGCATTATGACGATCCGACACAGCATTACATTGCCTTTGGTATTGTGGTGTTGGGAGGGATTGAGTTCTTCGCATGGATGGCATGGTTTCCAAAGAGTAAAGTGGCGCAACGGTTTGTTTCCAAAAGCACCATTGGAGATATCGGAAACCAGCATACTGAATGGATTGGACAAAAGGGGATCGCCCTATCCGATTTGAGGCCTTCCGGAGCAGTTCGGCTGGCCTCAGGTACCAAAGTCGATGTGGTAACAGAAGGCGGCATGATCGATCAGGATACGCCCGTAAAAGTGGTGGATGTGGAAGGGCTGCGAGTGGTTGTGCGTAAGGACGAGGATCTTTAATCTTTTTGCTCGGTTCCCTTTGCAGTGAGTGCGTTTTGTGGTTAGTGTAGCTTTTGTAAACAATAAACAGGTTTTCCTTAGAAAGAACTAAATGAATCCGATGGACATTTTTTTGTATGGATTGGGCGGCGTCATCATATTGGTGGGCGCACTTCTGTTGATCAACTTCTTCAGCATATGGTTGCGGGCATTGTTCTCGGGCGCACGCGTTTCCTACACAGAGCTGATCGCCCTGAGATTGCGTAATGTCCCGGTGGGCATGGTGGTCAATGTGCGTATCACCGCCATCAAATCCGGATTGCCTTTGTCAATTGATGACCTGTCCACGCACTACCTTGCCGGTGGCAGTATTGATATGGTGGTGCAATCTTTGATTGCTGCACGAAAAGCAAATATACGGCTGGAATTCGATCGGGCATGCGCCATTGATTTGGCGACCAAGGGGACCGGGAAGAATGTCATCGAAGCCGTCAAGACATCTGTCAATCCACGCGTGATCGACTGCCCCAATCCGAGTGTGGGTAAAGGGACGATTGATGCGGTGGCCAAGGACGGTATTATCATCAAGGCAAGAGCACGCGTCACGGTACGCACCAATCTGGATCGCTTCGTCGGTGGCGCCACTGAGGAAACCATCGTTGCGCGTGTGGGGGAGGGGATTGTTTCCACCATTGGTTCTTCCGATTCTTACAAAGACGTGTTGGAAAACCCGGATCGGATCTCCAAGACGGTGCTGGGAAAATCCCTCGATAGTAACACTGCTTTCGAAATTCTTTCCATTGATATCGCCGACGTGGACGTTGGTGAAAACGTTGGAGCCAAGCTTCAGGCCGAACAGGCGGACGCCAACAAGCTCATCGCTCAGGCTCAGGCTGAAGTCCGTCGCGCCGCCGCTGTGGCTACCGAGCAGGAGATGGTGGCCCGGGTGGAAGAAATGCGCGCCCGAGTGGTGGAGGCCGAAGCTCAAGTGCCACTGGCCATTTCGGAAGCGTTCCGTTCCGGCAACCTTGGGGTGATGGACTATTACCGCTTGCGGAACATCCAGGCTGATACCTCCATGAGGGATTCCATTGGCAAGGATGACAGTCGCCCGGACTCATCGATCAGTAATGATTAATCTCTTGTTTGAATCCTGTTGATCAAATCGGAACAAACTAAAATCAAGCGCTCAGCGTGATGCTTGGCTTTCTCGACAACGGTTTTTTTATCTTTCTGATCATTGCCCTTTTATCGGCAGTGTCTGAATGGTTGACCAAACGTCGTGCCGCCAAAGGGGGCGATGATTCCGTCCCCGCCCCGCACACTCCTCCGGTCCGTCCGGGAGATCGTCCGATTGAACCAGTCAGACAAGGAGAGGTGACCGGCAAGAAAAAGGCCGGTGGTTTGTTTGAGCAATTGGAGAAGGAATTACGTAGACTGGCGGAGGATGGCCCGGTTGTGGAGGTGCTGGATGATGAACCTTCCCGCCGACCCGCACCGCAGCAACGCCAATCCACTCAAACGTCCCCGGTCGTTGAGACAGGTGTTCCCTTGATTTCAGATCCCGTTCAGGCTCAGCAGAAGAAGTTGGCTGAGATCGAACGTAAGAAAAAGGAAGCCGCCCAAAAACTCCGCGAAGCGCGACGGAAAGCCGACCGCGTGCGCAAACATCCGAAGGAAGCTGCCACGAAACCTCAATTCGCCGGCTTTGGCACCAATGCCAGGCAGATTCGTCAATGGGTACGAAACCGCGAGCAGCTTAGGTCCGCCATCGTCCTGAATACCATTCTGGAAACACCGAAAGGACTAAAGTCTTTGAATGGTGAATAGTGAATTTGTAGCCGCGTTTCCAAAAACGTGGCCGCCCTCGAATCGACCATGAGTAGCCGCGATTCCAAAAACGTGGCCCCCTTCGAATCGACCGTAAGTAGCTGCGTTTCCAAAAACGTGGACCACTGTGAACCCTGAATTATCCATTGGTAAGCTTGGGGTTTTTCGTGTAGAAAGGTCCGCATGAAATCCATTGGTTTACGTTTTGCCTTGTGGCTTTGTCTTGGTTTGATCGGGGTGAGTGGTTTGATTCCAACCTCAGTTTCTGGAGCCGAGAAGCCGAACATCGTTTTGATTATATCGGACGATCAGGCATGGACGGATTACGGGTTCATGGGGCATGACTTGATTCAGACCCCACACTTGGACAAACTTGCCGAGCAGAGTGTGCTATTTCGACGTGGATATGTTCCAACTGCGCTTTGTCGTCCTTCCCTGATGACTTTGGCAACGGGGCAATATGCGCATCGGCACGGCGTCACGGGCAACGATCCATCGCCCAAATACGCCGAACGCAATTCCGATCTATACAAGGCACGCCGAGCGCAATTGATCTCCTATATTGAAAAGTTTGATACCTTGCCTGAGCTGTTGGGTGAACAGGGTTACCTCAGCCACCAGAGTGGCAAGTGGTGGGAAGGGAAATACAGTCATGGTGGGTTTACTCATGGGATGACCCGGGGATTTCCCGAGCCCGGAGGACGCCACGGAGATGATGGATTAAAGATTGGTCGTGAGGGATTGAAACCCATCCGGGATTTTGTCGGACATGCCGTGGAGGAAGAGAAACCGTTTTTCCTTTGGTATGCACCTTTTCTCCCGCACACACCCCACACGCCACCTGAACGACTTTTTAACAAATACAAAGACAAGGTGACTTCACCTCATGTGGCACGCTACTACGCCATGTGCGAATGGTTCGATGAAACCTGTGGTGAGCTGTTGGGGATCATTGACGAGAATGAAGTTCGTGACAATACACTCGTGATTTACGTTACGGACAACGGATGGATTCAAAATCCCGCACGTGGCGGATATGGGCCGCGATCCAAGCAGACGCCTTATGAAGGCGGAATCCGCACGCCGATTATGTTTAACTGGCCAAAAACACTGAAAGCGGCGGATCGTCCTGAATTGGTCAGCAGTATAGATCTGGTGCCGACCATCCTTGCCGCAGCCGGAGCGCGTCAGCCTCACGGATTGCCTGGATTGAATTTAATGTCCTCGCTTGGAAGCGGAGAAAAGATTCAGCGGAAGCGCATCTTTGGAGAAGGATTTGCACACGACATCGCGGACATTGAAAAACCCGAAGCGTCCTTGCTCTATCGCTGGACGATAGAAGGCCGATGGAAGTTGTTGTTGACCTATGACGGCGAAGTGAATCGTTACCAGACCACGCATCCACGCTCAGAGAAACGCCCCCAACTTTTTGACCTGATAGCCGATCCCACGGAGACCAACAACCTTGCCGGGCAACATCCCGAACTTGTCAAACGACTGGCCGGACACATTCAGAATTGGTATCCGATAACCGAACGAAAAACGCTCACCAAGTACGAGTAGGATTGATAGGGCGCATGGCCTGATAGGGCTCCGCTGCCGCGGAGCTGCGAGCGCGTTGGGGTGTGCGATGGTCTGCTGCGTTGTGCGGACACGCCACCGGACGCGCAG
>CAYPZD010000024.1:28827-58137 GCA_964415055.1 uncultured Verrucomicrobiota bacterium
CGTTGGGGTGTGCGATGGTCTGCTGCGTTGTGCGGACACGCCACCGGACGCGCAGTCCCGATAAAATCGGGACATCCCTACCGTAAATTCAACCTATCGACGACCGCTTGCTGGAAGGCTCGGCGTATTTCTGCTCCGTCTCCGCCGGGCATGCCTCGGCGTTGGACCAGTAAGACGTAGATGGTTTGATTAACCGGATCCGCCCAGCTGTGTGTGGCATAGGCTCCACCATGACCGAAGGTGCCTGGGTGAAGCATTTCCGTCACGCCTTGCGGATCTTTCACGACCTGAAAACCCAACCCCCAACTCATGCCCAAGGTGAAACCGGTTTTGATGTCTCCGGTTTGACTGGTGGTCAATTGTTCCACCGCATCTTCGGATAGAATGCGTTTGCCGCGATAGGTTCCCTTGTTCAACATCATCTGGTAAAACGCATACAAATCTTCCGCCGTTGAAAAGAGTCCGCCTGAAGGACGCACCGTCCGTTTTCGATCCCATAGGTTTCCTCTGACAAAATATAAATCGGTTGGCTGAAGCTCTCCTGTTGTTTTGTTCTTTTGATAGGAGACCGCCAGGCGTTTGACCTGTTTTTTGGATGGAAAGAATGTGGTCTGATGCATTCCCAATGGCAAAAAGATGTGTCGTTCCAGAAATTGAGGTAGCGACATGCCTGATACCACTTCCACCACGCGTCCAAGCGTGTTGATGCCCGAGTTGCTGTAACTCCATTTGCTGCCGGGTTCGAATCGCAGCGGTTGTTGAGAAACTTGAGCCACCACCTCGCCGAGGGTGGAGTGTGCGCGGGGTTCGGATATGTTCGGGACTCCGGCGGTGTGGGTGAGGAGATCTTTCAGGGTGATGGGGCGGGAAGGGCGTTTCAACACTCGCATGCCATCTTTTTCTTCATCCAGAAGCCAAAGACCGCTGAACTCCTCCAAATGTTCTTCGACCAAATCATCCACGTTCAGTTTGCCCTGATCCTGCAGTATCAAGACAGCGGCGCCAATCATCGGCTTGGTCATCGATGCGATCCAGAAGAGATCCTCTTTTTGCATGGAGCGCCCTGCTTCCAAGTCAGCCATGCCGTGCGATTCGAGGTGAGTAATCTTCCCGCTCTGTCCCACCAGGGTAACAGCTCCGGGAACGACCTTTTCTGTGAGGAAAGGCTGAATGGATTTTGAGATGACTTGATCCAAATTCTGTGCCGCTGCAGAGGAAAACAGGAACAGGATCGAAAGAATGGAAATGGAGCGGATATAGACTGATTGCATGCGCGGAGCTTAACCGGAAGAGCGACTTATCTCCAACAGATTTCAATGAATCAATCTGTTGCCTTCAATACCACCACAAATCCGCCTCCTTGAGCTAGTCGGATGGAGATTGATTCGGTGTTGGTTAATGATTTTGTTTTAGTAACCAGATGGTTTGGGTTTTTCTCCGAATCTTCAGTGTCGCGCCAGAGGGTTGTATTCCATTTTCCAGAGGGTAAGAAGTCGAGGCGTAAATTGATTTGGTGGGGTTGACCGCCGGACATGCCTCCGAGATACCAATCCTGGCCTTTACGCCGTGCGACCACGAGTAGTTCGCCGATTTCGGTTTTGAGTACTTTGGTTTCGTCCCACCAGGTGGGGACGGTTTGCAGGAAGTCAAAACCGGGTTGGCCTTCGTAGGCGGTGGGGTAATCGGCGATCATTGGGGCGGGATTGTCAAAACATACATACATGGCCAGCATGTGCCCGCGCGTGCCGAGGACGTGCGGCGCGATTTGGCGTGGTTTGAATTGATCGGGTGGCAATGATCGAAACCCGCCGAGGTGATAATCCATGGGGCCTGCGATCAAGCGGGTAAAAGCCATCCGGAGATTATGTTCGGGTGTGCAGCGGTCGCTCCATTTGAGATACTCCAGATTCAAAGCTCCTTCGTGGTTCATCAGGTTCGGGTAGGTGCGTTCCAGTCCGGTGGGTTTCCATACTCCGTGAAAATGGATCAGGATGTGATGGCGTGCGGCGGCTTTCAGGATTTCTTCGGTGTATTCAACGTGGTCCTGATCGTCGTGATCGATGAAGTCCACCATCATCCCGGACCATCCCATTTCTTCAAATGCAGCAAAGGCTTCTTCAACGCGCCCACGCAGGGCTGCTTGATGCACCCAGGTCCACAAGCGAACCCCTTTGGCCCGGGCATACTCCATGATCCGGGGCAGGTCAAACTCAGCACGCGGCCGGGTGATATCCGTGTCAGGACCCGGAGCGACGCCACGTTTTGTTTGATGATACCAGGGGGTGGTTGGCGATTCTGTGGACGTGATCGAGTGGATCGGAAGTCCGTTCCGTGCGCAGAAATCGATGTATTTTTTGTTGGTTTCAAATGATAGTGGAGAGGCTCCGGGCTTGCCGTCGTAAACATCTCCGTTCCACCAATGGAAGGTGAGCTTGTCCGGTTTGATCCAGGATGTGTCAGCGACGGCGGATGGTTCGTTCAGGCAGTAAAGTGTGTTGGATTCCAGCAGGTCACCCGGTTGATCGCCGATCAATACGACGCGCCATGGGGTTTTGAGCGGAAGTGTTGCTTCGACTTTGTTGCCGTCTGGCCGTGGGGTGAGTTTGGTGATCAATGCATCCTTTGATGCGGATCGCAACAATGCCATGCCGGCGTAGTTGCTCAGGGCTGCTTCCGTGATGGCCACGCTTTTTTTGTCCGGCCAGAACGCCGTCAGGGGAGTGTCCAATAATTGATTGGATGGAATGGCGTCGTATGGGACGACATCGACCTCGTGTTCGTGTGATGTTTTGTGATGCTCGAGGTATTGGACAAAGGCCGTCGGGTTGCCAGTAAGTCGGAAGGTGGTCGTTTCATCCGAAATGATCAACTTTTCCTGGTCCTGGTCCGATTTAACTTCGTAGCGTAGAGCGACTGCGTCCGAATAGCACCTGAAGACAACATCTACCTGAAGTGTTTCATTTGCCGCAAAAGCAAGCCGCAATTCGTTGAAGGTGTCATTCGCATGACTGGACTTTCCGAAGAGGACAGGGACGCGAGCATCCTGAGAACGTCTTGTTGAGTAAAGCCATTTGCCAGAAGACAAGAGGTCGCCATGTCCAATGGCAGAGAGATTGATTTCGGATTTCTCCAGCAAAAGTTTGTCCTGAAGTTTTACAGACCAGTGGAGGTTTTTTGATGTGCCTGGATGGGGGAGTGTTATTTCAGTATGGATTTTGCCGTCGGGTGAACCAAGGGAAAAAGATTCTTGAGCAAGCGGAATATTTCCAAGAACCAACAAGGTAAAAATGCAAAGCAAATATTTTGCAAATCGATGTAAAACTCGAATTATCTTCATGATTACCTGCTAATATAAGCAGGTAGTGAAGCTATCTGCCATCAAAAAGGTGCGCGGTTTGGTTGGAATCTTCTCCCAGTTTAACATTGGGGAAAGCTTTCATGGACAGGATCAGAGCCAGGGTGAAATCGTTGTTCTGGCCGCCGCGTGGGTTGCGGAAACGGAGGCTGAAGGCACTGGTGAAACTGCGGAAGTCGCGGTAGACCGTGTATGAGTGCTCTTCGAGTCTTCCGTCCGTCGCTTCATATTGGTGGTTGACCCTTGCACCCCAGTTTTCGTTCAGGCGGTAATAGGCTCTTGTGTAGAATGCATTGTTACCGGTGCCCCAGTAGGCGGGTTCGTCGCGGATGTAGATGTGGCCGATGCGAAAGCTCCAGACGTTGTTTGGCAGGAGAGTGATGCTCTGGTCGGCCACGCGGGTGTCCCCGTCCTCCAGGCTGTAACGGACTTGTGAGCCCATATTGATCCAGGAACGAGGGCGGAAATTCAGGTCCGATGTCATGTCCGCGAAATCTTCCTGGCCCGGGTTCGGATTCAATCGCCAGTCGGCGAAAACATTCCAGTCCAGAAGATTCTCCACCAGCCCTTCGGTGCCTCGTTTGGTTTGTAGCTGATGGCGCATCCCCATGCGCATCACGTTGCGCGTGTCGATGGCGTCGATGGCGTTGAACGCCGGAAAATCGATGGGCAACATCCGCAGGCTGGGTATTTCATAGTCGAACTGAGGCAGGCTCAGGGGACGGGCATTTGGTTCGGGAACGAAGACATAATTGATGGACGGTGTGATGATATGTCGCAGACCGTTCGCATCGAAAAAGCTGTTTTCGTATTGTGGATACACGCGGGACAGTTTGGTGGACATTTCGGCGCCGGTGTTCAAGACAAAACGTGTTTCATCCGTGAATGTGGTGCCCGTTCCCGAAGTTTCTGAGTAATACCCATAGCGCCCCCCGATTCGTGGTGTCAGGTTCAGCCATCCGAAATAGGTCTTTGGATAAAGAACCTGATGGAACGAATCCATACGTGCCGCTTCGAAGCTTGGCAGATTGCCGTATCTGAATTCGCGGGAAAAATAACCGACAGAGGTCTGGCTTTCGTAAAACAGGGGGGTGGCTCCGATTTGCTGGCGCAGTCCGGTGAACTTGATTTCCGGTAACCGTTCCACCCGGTTATGGAATGAATTCACCTGCGGCTGCGCCAGGATGGATAGTGCGAAATTTGACCATTGCTGGCTCAGTTCAACATAGGATCTGGGTTGGGTGTTTTGACGGTGAAAGGATTCGAAAAAGTCACGGTTCAACAGTGGATCGCTCATTTTCTGAATCGACACACGAGCGGTCAGGTTGGTTTTGAGGTTTGCCATGTGGAACCATCCCAATCGAAAGCGATCGTTGGTGACCTGATTGCCGCGAGGATCGATACCTGGTCTGCTATCGTCCAGATAGTAGGATTGAATTCTGCCAGTGCCGAACTCCGGACTCAGTTGATAATCCACATCCGCGCCCCCCGCCAATCCTCTCAAGGTGCGGTAATCCAGCTTGAAAGTCGTGGAGATGTCTTCGGTCATCTGCCAGTTGTATTCGTTCAACAGGTAGGCGCCATAACGGGAACGGTAACCGGGGGTGGTATTGAACTGACTTGTGCCGCCGTTCATGCTGCCGCTGATGTAGGGGAGGTAGAATACTGGAACCTTCCCGGCGTAAACGGTTGCGTTCTTGGCAACAAATCGTTCCTGATTGATGACTTCCAGAGAGCCTGTCTTGACCTTGATGGCTGGGTTTTCGTTGTCGTCCGTGGAAACAAATCCATTGCCGATACGATAACTGCCTGTTTCGGGATTCATTGAGAGTTCGGTGCCCGAAGCAATGAATGGAGATTGACCGGCTCGATAACTGCCGGAGCCCATTCTTCTGGTGGCGATGTTGTATTCGAGTCGTTCGCCCCTCCAGACAATGCCGTTTTGGTGCATGGTGACGTTGCCTTCCGCCAAGACTTCCTGAGTGTCCATGTCGATGGTCACACGGTCGGCTTGAATGGAACCGCCGCCCAGGGTGGGATCGGTCAGCTTGACCTTCACACCGCCATGAGCCACGGCGATGTTGATGTCGTAATTGATGGAAATGCTTCCATTGGCATCGATGGGTTCGATCTGCCAGTCAGCTTGTGAAATGTCGGCACTCCACGCCAGGCATCCCAGCAATAAATTGCTGAAAACGATAGCGGTGTTTTGAATCAATCGATTGATCATTTTGTGGCCCCATCCTGCCACGACCCCAGCCCGGTGCCAAGCGTTGATCCCGATGAATGGTGAATGGTGAATTTAGAATAGTGAATAGTGAATGGCGGGCGGCTCCGCTGCCGCGGAGCCGCGAGCGCGTTTTAGGTTGTGGGAGTGCCTGTTGCGTTGAGGGGGCACGTTGGTGGACGCGCGGCAGCGCGTCCCTGCCGGTGCTGGGCGCCTTGAATGAGGAATGTCTATAGATACCAACCTTTGCGGTATTCTTTGTGCAGCATGTCGCGGGCTTTGCCGGGGGTGCGGGTGTTGGCGGATTCGACAACGTATTCGATGGCCTCTCCGCTTCGGTAGGATACCGAGCCCAGAAGCACTGCTTCGGTCAGTGCTCCGCTATAATCAAAATTGCAGGTGGTTTTGCCGCCGTTGCGAATGGCTTCGGTCCATTCTTTGTGATGGCCGATGGAATTCGGAATGAACTCGTCCGGACGCTTGAAATCACGATAGGTTTCCTCGGGCAATAAAAGGTGTTTTCCGTAGTCGGATATGACCATTCCCTTTTCACCGATGAACAATACGGCGCTTCCGAAGTTGATCGGATTTCCTTCTGCGTCTTTCAGGGTTTTGGCGATGTCCGGTTTGCGGTTGCCATGCCATGTCAGATGCACGGGACCACGACCGTTCCGCGCCGGGTGTTTGTAATCGACTTCGAGCCAGGGCGGGGTGCTGATCAAATCGACATCGGGACCTTTGGATTCTATGTGTGTTGGCTGGCGTAGATCCAGCGCCCAGTGGGCGAGGTCCATGTAGTGACATCCAAAATCACCCAGGCGACCGTTGCCATAATCCCAGAACCTGCGCCAGTTGAAAGGGTGCACGCCTTCGGTGAAGGGACGTTCGGGCGCGGGGCCGAGCCACAGGTCCCAGTCAAGGTTGGCGGGCGCCTGTGTGTTGGTGGTGAATCGTCCGTCCGAGTAGGAGTGTCCGATGCTGACCCAGACATGCACGCGTTCCACTTTGCCGATGGCGCCGGACTGGATCAGTTCGACGACACGACGATAATTGTTTCCGGCATGGATCTGTGTGCCCATTTGAGTAACGAGTTGTTTTTGTTTTGCCAGATCGGTCAGTACGCGTGCTTCATGGACCGTGTGGGTAAGGGGTTTCTCGCAATAGACGTGTTTGCCCATGCGGAGCGCCATGGCGGCGGCCGGAGCGTGGGTGTGATCGGGTGTGCCGACCAACACCGCGTCGATTTTATCCGCTTCCTTTTCCAGCATGACGCGGAAGTCACGGTATTTGCGTGCGTCGGGAAGTTTTTTTGCGGCAGCATCCAGCGTGTTGGAATCCACATCCGCCATGGCCACGATGGCTTCGTGAGAGGCTCCCGCCACGTTGGCGGCGGCGCGTCCCCCGGTGCCGATGGCGGCGATCTGGAGTTTGTCATTGGGGGATTGCGCTTTGGCAATCCACGGGAAATGCAGTGCGCCCGCACTGGCGCCTAACGCCAATGAAGACTGCTTCAAAAAGGACCGTCGTGATACGCTGGAACGGGAATTCATGACGGGATCATGCTCCCGAACCTCGAAAAACGAAAGCTTAAAAATACCATGAGAATCATGAGCGGGTGCAGTTCAAAAATTAGGAATTCATTGCCGGAGGGGTAAGCTCCGTCTTACACCCACTTCAAACCTCAGTGCTTTGGAATCCTTTTCAAGCTGCAATGGAAACGCCACAGTCATTCGATGAACGAGAGTCTCTCCGCGTTCCATTCCTTTTGCTCAGAAACGTTTTCAAGGGGAAAGTTTGGGGCGAGGTGGAACTCTCCCCTCCATTGTCTGAAAAATGAATTGCCCCATCATGAACGGGTGCCGCTCAAAACTTTAGTTCACCATAACGGGAGGGATGCTTGCCTGATTTTTCCGGGCGGCTTGGAGATGGGGAAAATTCAACGTTTCCCTGGCGTATCCAGAGCGGTAATGACTTACCTCATTCCAAGAGAGCGCTGGGATTTCTTAGAAGGTGGTGTCAACCAATTCTCTTGGCTTTCCGTTTTTGGGGCTTTCGAACTCGTTTTCCTGTTCGAAATGGAATTCTGAGTCGTCATGGTCGGAGAGTCCCAGGTCATCGGTTTCTTCGCTTGCATCCTCATCCACCATGTCTGCTTTTCCGCCTTCGACGACCATGCGCAGTTCTTGAACCGATTGTTTTACTTTTTCTGCCTGTGCGTGGAGATAGGACGCGGCGCCGTCGATTTCCCTGGCGTTGTGGGCGCTCCTTTGAGTTCCTTCATCCATTTCTGAAACAGCCTGGTTGATGTGGTCGACTCCACGGGATTGTTCACTGGAAGCGACGCGTATTTCAGAGACCAAATCATCCACTTTGCGGGTGAGTTCCCTGATGTTATCAAAAACGGTCGACACGCGTTTTCCGATTTCCACACCTCGTTCGCTTCGAACGATGGCGGTGTCGATGCGTTCGGAGGTTTGTTTCGCGGACTCGGCGCAACGTTGGGCCAGACCCCGGACTTCGTCCGCAACGACGGCGAATCCGGCTCCCGCTTCTCCGGCGCGAGCTGCTTCTACCGCGGCATTCAAAGCGAGGATGTTGGTTTGAAAGGCGATTTCATCAATGTCCTTGACGATCTCCTCGACTTCAGCACTGGAGGACCGGATTTCTTCAATGGCCGTTTCCAGGGCATGCATATCCTTGGAACCCGCTTCGGCAGCCTCATGAGTTTCCTTTGCCAGCGAGTTGGCCTGTTCTGTTGAATCAGTGTTTCGCTTGGCTACGCTGGTGATTTCTTCGAGGGATGCGCTGGTTTCTTCGAGAGATGCGGCCTGGTTGTTGGCGCTGCCTGCGAGGCGCTTGCTGGAGTCCGCTACCTGAGTGGAACCACTGGCCACGGAATTTCCTGTCTCGCATAATACTTCAATCACCGTTTTCAAGGGCCCGACTGTTGATTTGACGATCCAAATGCCGCCGATCAAGGAAAGTATCATACAGGAGCCCACGCCGAGCATCAAAGCCATGTTGGATTTCTGAATGACTCCTTCGACACCTGCCAGTTGTGTTTCAATCTCAGCACTGGCTTCCTGGTCAATAATGGTGAGTAGATCCAGTAGCTTGCCGGTTTCTTCGTTGTATACCAGGTTGATGGCGTGGAAGGTCTTGTACTTTTCCAGATAATCTTTGACCAGTTCGGCCTGGTGCTTGTGAAACTTCTGATATTGGGATGCGTAAGTGGTGTCTCCATCATCGCTTTCGTAGGTCATGTTGAAAGCACCGGACTCAATCATGCGATTGGCGGCTTCTTCCTGAATCATGGATGCCATGAAAAGCTGCGCTTCGCATTCTTCAAGGTTTCCGCCTGTTTCCATGCGTTGCAGAAAGTAGAGTTGTTGTTGCAGTCCGATCAAACTCTCCATCCCCCCGTCCGCAGCCGCCCATTTTTTGGCGATGCCTTCATTCCATGACAATTGTTTGTCCGGTTCATTCTCCAATCCTTCCACCACCGCATCCCCAATGGCTTCGATCATGTTGGAAAAGATGATGAAATCCTGTGAATGTTTGCCCAGTCGCTCTTTGATATCCAGGTAAGCTTCGTTGGCCTCTGACCAAGTGGACAAATGATTATTGTAGGATTTTAAAGTCGTTTCGAGTTCATCCATCCGAGCTTGATCCAGCAATCCGGCCTCTTTGACTTCCTGAAATGCCTGGTTTGCCAACTGGCCTGCCTTGCTTAGAGCCTCGCGGTTTTGCTCCGTTTCGTAACCCCGGCGCAATCCATCCGCAGCAATGATTTGCCCCTTGATCTCGATGATTCCTTCCATGGCGCCGTCAGCGGTTGTCCAAGCCTCTTTGGTGATGAATCCCAGGATCTCGCTCATGCGGTTCATGCCTGAGTATCCTGTTGCCCCGCAGACGATGATAAGTGCGCAGCAAACTCCAAATCCTGCGGTGATCTTTTTGCTAATGCTCCATTTCATGGTATTGCTTTGTTTGTTTCTCGTTTTTTCGTCGTTTTCTGCGCGATGGGGCTGTTCGTCGGCGTATTGGCTTTTTGAACTCAATCCAAGCAAAGCCACACCTAAAGTCTTACCCTTGTGGTTGTCATCGGAATGTCACCTTAGGTTCTTTAGAGAAAGTCTTTGCTCTCTTTGTAATGGACATGAGATCCCCAGGCTATGTCTCTCACTGAGGGAATCACTTGGATTCCACATCCGAATTGGTTTAGTCTGCCATTCCATGAACGCGAAATGGATGAAACGAATGTTCCTTTTATGCTTCTTGCTGAGTGCTTTGAGGCTAAACGGTGCGGGAAATCAACCGAATGTGCTGGTGATTCTGGTGGATGATCTGAAGCCCAATCTGGGGTGTTACGGCGATTCCCTGGCCAAAACTCCCCACATTGATCGATTGGCCGCCAGCGGCATGCGCTTTGAACGGGCCTATTGCAATCAATCGGTTTGTGCTCCGTCCCGCAACAATCTGTTATTGGGAAGCCGATCCACCTCGATCGGAATCTATGGGCTGGGGCGTCATTTTCGTGATGTGCTGCCCAACGCCGTGACCATGCCGCAATATTTCAGCAAAAACGGATGGAAATCGGCGTCCTTCGGAAAAGTGCTCCACACCGGTCATGGCAATCATGATGATCCTCATTCCTGGGATGTGCCCGCTTATCTGGATAAAGTGGTGGAATACCTGTTGCCGGAGAGCACAGAAGGAGGTCAGTTGACCCGTGAAGAAGCGTATTTCACCAATCAGAAACTTGATCGCATCGGATCCCTGCCCAAGGGTTATGCCTGGGAAAACGCCGATGTTGAAGACGAGGATTATGCGGATGGACGTATCGCGAAAAAAGTGATCGAACGTTTGCAGTTTCATCAGGGGCAGCCGGACCAGCCATTTTTCATCATGGCTGGTTTCGTCAAACCCCATCTGCCGTTCACCGCTCCTAAAAAGTATTGGGATATGCATGATCCAAATGCCTTCCCTTTGGCAGATGATCAGAAAGATCCGGAAGCTGCTCCGGGATTTGCGGGTAAACGAGGAGGGGAAATCGTGAATTACGCTCCATTGACCGTCGCTAATTTGAAGGAGACCTCCATGCAGCGTCAGTTGATTCATGGATATTACGCAGCCGCCAGTTTTGCTGATGCCCAGATAGGTAAAGTGCTCGATGCCCTGGATCAGTTAGGGCTTTCGGGCAATACCATCGTGGTTTTATGGGGGGATCATGGTTGGCATTTGGGGGATCATGGTTATTGGACCAAACACACCAACTACGAGCAGGCGAATCGTATTCCGATCATTTTCCGTGTTCCGGGCATAACCCAACCCGGCAGTGCAACTCACCAGCTTGCCGAGACGGTCGACATCTTTCCGACCTTGGCTGATTTGGCTGGCTTGAAGCGGCCGGGTGGCCCGCAACCGATAGACGGAACCAGTCTGGTGCCCGTCCTGAAGAATCCGCAAGCAACAGTGCGGGATCACGCGTACCATGCTTATCCACGTGGTCCGCGTATGGGGAGGGCGATCCGGACCCAGCGATATCGTTTGGTCGAATGGAAGCGTCCTGGCGGCGATCAAGGGGAAGCCGTTTATGAGGTGTATGACTATCAGGAAGACCCAGGGGAAACAAGAAACCTGGCAGCCTCACGACCTGAATTGCTGGAGCATCTCAAGACGATTTTGGCGCGTCATCCTGAAGCAAGGAAGCGTCAGTGAGTTTACCGTTCCCGGTTTTTTTGTGGAACCGCAGATGATCGCAGATTGACGCAGATTTTTCCGGCGGCAGATCAGGTGACTGATGCCAGCTTGGATTTGAAGAGGGTGCAGGCTTTTTGGGGGTCGCTTGCTTTCAGGATGTCGGATACCACGCAGATGCGTCGCGCTCCGGCTTCAAGGATTTGGTCTACGTTGCCGGCATGGATGCCTCCAATGGCAAACCAGGGTATGCGGATGTTTTCCGCTGCCCACCGGACATAATCCAGTGTGACCGGTGTGGCTGTCGGTTTGGTGGGAGTGGCGAACACGGGACCAATTGCGACATAGTCCGCTCCTGATTCAATGGCCCGTTGAGCTTGTGCCGGAGCATGTGTGCTGAGACCGGTCATCAGGTGCTTGGGGGCATCTTCAGGGTAAAGATCGCTTACCTGTGTATGCCCCTGATCAAAAAAATCCTCCTGTCCCAGATGAACAAAAGGGTGGGGCATCTGATAGGCGATATCCAAATGATCATTAATGATCAGGTGTACCCTTGCTGATTCGGTGATGGGATGAATTTTTTCTGCTGCAGCAAGAACGCTCTCGGGCGGGGCATCCTTCATGCGCAATTGGATCAGATCCGCTCCGCCATCACAGAGGGATTTAGCCAGATCCTGATAAGGGCGTGCGTTGCGATAAGCCTCATCGATGAAGGCGTATAAGCGACATTGATCGAGCGGTTTCATCGCGTGACGGGGCACACCCGGAAATGGGTGTCTACAGATTCAAGCTTACCATGGATCAGGCCTTGACCTCAATCAACTCCCGTCCACCGCCGCCTAGCAGGTTGGGGATGAAGTTGGTGGTGTAAACGCCTCTGCGAAAATCCGGGTCCTGCAAGATGGCCTGTTGGAAAGGGACAGTGGTTTTGATACCGGTGATCATGAACTCCGACAAGGCTCTGGACATGATGTTCATGGCGTCCCTGCGGTCTTTTCCGTAGGCAATCAACTTGCCGATCATGGAATCATAAAACGGAGGTATGGTGTAGCCGGCGTATACGTGTGAATCCCATCTGATACCACGGCCTCCGGGGACGTAGAGCATTTCGATGCGGCCGGGAGAAGGCCTGAAGTCTCCGAAAGGATCTTCGGCGTTGATACGGCATTCGATGGAATGACCGGTTAATTTGATATCCCCCTGCGAAATGCGAAGGGGTTCCCCCATGGCGATGAGAATCTGTTGCTGGAGCAAGTCAACACCGGTTACTTCCTCGGTGACCGGGTGTTCGACCTGGATGCGTTTGTTCATCTCAAGGAAGTAGAAGTTTCCTTTTTCATCGACCACAAACTCGACGGTTCCGGCGTTGGTGTATTTGGCGGTTTCGGCAATCTTGACCGCTGCGCGGCTCATTTTCTTGCGAAGATCCCGGAACAACTTGGTTTCCATGAAAGGAGAGGGGGTTTCTTCGATGAGCTTTTGGTGGCGGCGCTGGATGGAGCAATCACGTTCACCGAGGTGAATGACCTTGCCCTTGCCGTCACCAAGAATCTGGAATTCGATGTGACGGGGGTTTTCGATGAACTTTTCGATGTAAACCCCTGAATTTCCAAAAGATTTTTCCGCTTCGGCGCGTGCGGTGTGATAGCCCTTAACGAGTGAGATGTCGTTGTGGACAATCCGCATGCCCTTGCCTCCGCCTCCTGCGACGGCTTTGATCATGACGGGATAGCCAATTTTTTTGACCGTCTCCAACGCTTCCTGCTCGGAGTCGACAAGGCCGTCGGATCCCGGAGGTGGAAGCACGCCTGCTTTCTTTGCCAGCTCGCGACTCACTGCTTTGTCCTCCATGGCGTTCATCGCGGTTGGAGAAGGGCCTATGAAGCGAATGTTGCAGCTTTCGCAGATTTCGGCAAAATGAGCATTCTCCGATAAAAACCCGTAGCCGGGATGAATCGCGTCAACATCGGCGATTTCTGCGGCACTGATGATGCGGTCAATGCGAAGATAGCTTTCGGAGCTGGGGCCCCGGCCGATACAAATGGCTTCGTCCGCCATTTGCACATGCATGGAATTGTGGTCGGCCTCGGAGTAGACCGCCACCGTTTTGATGTTCAGTTCCTTGGCGGCTCTGATGATGCGAACAGCAATCTCCCCGCGGTTGGCAACCAGAATTTTCTCAAACATATCTAAGAAGACACATCGTTCTTCCGCTCTCTTCGCTCACTTCGAATGAAGATCCAAGAATCAGATCGGAACGGGATGCTGTATCAATTGGGTTTAATTTTGAATAGCGGTTGTCCAAATTCAACCGGCTTGGCGTTCTCGACCAGTATCTCGGAGATCACACCGCTCTTTTCAGCTTTGATTTCGTTCATGACCTTCATCGCTTCCACGATACAGACAACCGTATCGGGGGTCACCCGCGTGCCAACTTCAACATAAGGTGGCGAATCCGGCGAAGCGGAGGCATAAAAAGTGCCGATCATGGGAGATGCTATGTCCAGATCATTGGATGCTTTTTGTTGCGCTTCCGCAGCTGGCGCAGGCGGTGCGGCTGTAGCCTGAACTGCCGGCGCAGCCTGGGGAGCCGCCGCCGGAAGCACATGGGAAACCGGCGGAGCCAGATAATACGGACTTTCGTCGGACGATCCCGACTGATTCAGTCCACGCCGCAACTTGATCTTGAAATCATCTTTTTCCAGTTCGAATTCCGAGATGGAATTCTTTTTCATTATATCGACTATCGCTTTGATATCCTTTAAATCCACAATGGACTCCTGGTTAAAAAGTCACTTGGGAACAAGTCTTGACGGACGTGACCGTCTCATATGAAAAGAGCAGCAACCACATCCGTTGGTTCTGCTCCTTTACTTGTTCGCATTTCAGCCAACACATTAAAGTTACCTTGAGAATACGTCAAGTGGCGGATTTTCTGCAGATATGCTTGGGAGACAGGTCAAAAAAAATAGAAATCCATTTTCGTAGGGGTAAGCTCCGTCTTACTCCCACTTCAAACCTCAGAACATTGGAACCCATTTCAGGCTGCAATGGAATCGCCACAGACATTTGCCTAAGCTCGGTCTCCCCACGTTTCATCTCTTTTGCTTAGTAACGTTTTCAATGGAGAAGTTTGGGGCCCGACTTCTCGGGGCGCAGTTCAAAAAATAGAAACCCACAAACGGAGGGACAAGCTTTCCCGACGAGTCGGGATTCCCACTTCAAACCACAGAGCTTTGGAAATCTTATCAAGCTGCAATGGAAACACCACAGTCATTCGATGAACAATAGTCTCCCCGCGTTCCACTCCTTTTGCTCAGAAACGTTTACAAGGGGAAAGTTTGGGGTGAGGTGGAACTCTCCCCTCCATTGTGTAACAATTAAAAAGGCGCCCTCCTGATTCAAGGGCGCCTTCGCTTAAGTTGTTTGATGGATCGTCAGTCCGTTATCCGGCCTGCTGTCATGCTGAAACTTGTTCCAGCGCAGGCTCTTTATGCAGCGGGAAGATGACGGGGGCGTTTTGCTTGTCCATCATGCGTTTCAGCCGGTTGAGCGCGATGTTCTGTAACTGACGAATGCGTTCCCGGGTGACGCCAAATTCCTGCCCCACTTCCTCTAGTGTGCGTTCACGCTCTCCATCCAGCCCAAATCGATACCGGAGAATTTTGGATTCTCTGGGGTTGAGCTTGGATAAGAGCTGAGTCAGCAGATTCAGGGAAGTCTGGAGTTCCAGCTCTTCGTAAGGATGCTCTGCGTTCTCATCCGCCACCCGTTCTTCCAATCGTGTGGAATCATCATCGCCAACCGTATCATCCAGTGAAAGAGGGCGGGCTGAGGCACGACGCATCAAGGCCACGCGGCTTGGGGCCACTTCCAACTCCCTGGCGATTTCTTCATCCGTTGGTTCTCTTCCGAGTGCGTCATGCAGCCGATTGGTGACGTTGCGTAGTTTTGCGATCTTTTCCACCAAATGGATGGGGAGACGGATGGTCTTGGATTGATTGCTGAGGCTTCGCTTAATGGCCTGTTTGATCCACCAGGAGCTGTATGTGGAAAATTTGGCGCCCTTGGTCGGGTCAAATTTGTCGACCGCTTTCATCAGTCCGATATTTCCCTCGTTGATCAAGTCCAACAAGGGGAGTCCAAAACTTTCATAATCCCTGGCAATCTTGACCACGAGTCGCAGATTGGCTCGAATCATTCGGTCGCGGGCGGCTTTGTTACCCTTCTTGATCTCAGCAGCCAAGTCTATCTCGTCCTGAGGGGTCAGTAAGTTTTCTTCAGCTATTTCACGTAAATACAGCGCGAATGAAGACCGTGTGGGCTGCAGGTCGCTTGCCTTTTCATCGGTGGCTGTGACGTCCCTGCGGACCATGATGTTTTTTGGCAGACGCTTGGCTGAATCCGATTGCCATTCGCGCTGGTTGGAACGTGACTTGGCTTGTGTGGGTTTAACAGATTTACGGAGCGGTTTGCTTTTCGTGCTTTTTGCCTTTTTGCTCATTGTCTTATTCATTGGTCCTCACTTTCTCCTTCCCCAGCCATGGCCGGTTACTTGTATTTAGACGCATGTAGGGTAGCTTTTGTTTCAATTTTTCTTTCAATCAGACTCAAATATTTTGACCGATAACAAAAAACGGTTAAATCAGAGCAAAATAAGGCCTGGTATGTATAAGTTATGTACCAATTAAGACTAATATTTGCATTTGTCAACAGCCTATTTCTGGTATATGCTCACCTCATTGTCTGAATTGACCTTCAGCGTGTGACCGTTTTTGGAGGGTTGCTCTGACTGCAGGTGGATATTTACGAGTAATTGATTATGTCTAACGTATTGCACACGATTAATATTGTAGCTAAGCGAAGCGGTTTGACTCCTTACGTGATCCGGATTTGGGAAAGGCGTTACCAGTGCATCGTGCCGGAACGAACCGAAACCAACCGCCGGTTATACACAGAAAACGATATATATCGCCTGAAACTGCTCAAGCAGGCGACTGATCTTGGGTGTCGAATCGCTCAGATTGCCTCAATGGATGTCGGTCAACTGGAAAAATTGATCAAGGACAGTCGCCCTGACCACCCGGGGGCTTCTTTGGGTGGAGGAGAGCATTTGACGGTTCCGCAACATGATTCGGCCCCTGCTGGTCTGGTGGACCATTTGCTTCGATGTGTTGAAACCTTTCAAGTGGACGAAATGGAGCGTGCTTTGAAAGAAGCCATGGTGCGTTTGGGGCATCAGGGGGTGTTGTGTCAGGTGATTGCTCCACTGAGTCATGCCATGGGTGAGGCTTGGGAGAAAGGTCGTTTAACCATTGCACACGAACATGCTGCGACAGCGTTTTTGAAAAACTTTATCATGTCCGCCTCCCGTTCCTTTCTCGTGTCGGATACGGCACCCCGCATGGTGGTGGGAACTCCGCCGGGGCAATTGCATGAATTGGGCGCCATTCTGGTTGCCTCTCTGGCTTCGAATTACGGATGGAGGGTGACTTATTGTGGTTCTTCCGTTCCTGCCGCTGAACTGGCTGGTGCGGTGAAGCAAAACAATGCCAGTGTGCTGGCGCTCAGCCTGGTGTTTCCCGGTAAGGATCCTGAAGCGGAGGATGCGTTGCGAGCTTTGCGAGATTATTTGCCATCGCCGTTTCCCATTTTAGCGGGGGGAAGGGCTGTTGGTTCCTATTCAGGCTTGATGGATGAGTTGGCTTTGACTGGCTGTGAAGGATTGGATAAACTTCAACAGACATTAGACAATGTTAAAAACATGCATATGCGCATTAAGTGATTATTAAGAACGAAAGCTCGCTTTTTATTTGCGGTCCGCTAGTTTTTTCGCCCCATGAGAATTGATTTGGCATATGGAAACGGCAAGTTGGAAATTGATTTGCCACAGGATCAGGTCACGGTGATTGAGCCCAAATTCACCCAAGGGCTTCAGGATGAAAAGTCTGCTGTTATGGGGGCTTTGGATCATCCGGTTCATGCCACCAGTCTCATTGAAAGTATCCGACCTGAGGACAAACTGTGTATTCTCTTTACAGACCTCACGCGAGCGACCCCCAACGAACGCATCATTCCGTGGATTTTGGAATACCTGGGTGATCATCCCCGCGAAAACATCACCCTGTTGAATCAATTGGGTACGCACCGGCCCAATACGCAGGCCGAGTTGGAGCAGATGCTGACTCCGGAAGTGGTGCGCGATTACCGTGTCTTGAACCATGATTGTGAAGATCCTTCCCAACTCGTTCAGTTGGGAACGACCAGGACCGGGGTGCCCGCCATGATCAATAAACATGCGGTGGAAGCGGACCTGAGAATCGTTACCGGTTTTATTGAACCTCATTTCTTTGCGGGTTTTAGTGGCGGTCCCAAGGGGATCATGCCGGGAGTTGCCGGATTGGAAACCGTCATGAGCAATCATGGTGTTCAAAACATTGGGGATCCCCAGGCAACTTTTGGGGTGACCGATGGGAATCCGCTCTGGGAAGAGCTGCGGGACATCGCACGCAGGGCCGGTCCCAGTTTTCTGCTCAATGTCACGCTGAATCATGACCGGGACATTACGGGCGTTTTTGCCGGTGACCTGATAGAAGCTCATCGTGCAGGATGGCAGACGGTCAAACAGTCCGCCATGCAACCCGTTGCGGAACCGTTCGATATCGTGGTGACCACGAATAGTGGTTATCCATTGGACCTCAACCTTTATCAAGGTGTTAAAGGCATGAGCGCAGGGGCTCGCATTCTGAAGGATGGCGGGCTGCTGATTCTGGCTTGTGAATGTCGGGAAGGGGTCCCGGCCAAAAGTCCGCTTGATCAATTGCTCCGAAGCGCCTCCAGTCCAGCGGAAATCCTCACCATGCTGAGTACTCCGGGATTCGTTCGCCCGGAACAATGGCAGGCTCAGATTCAGGCATTGATTCAAGCCCGTGCCGAGGTGCTGGTGCACAGTTCTCTGGATGATGCCACCCTGGCGTCCGCCCATCTGAACCCTTGCCATGACATATCCAAGACAGTGCAGGAACGACTCGCAAAACTGGGAGATCAGGCCCGTGTTGCCGTGTTGCCTCAAGGCCCTCTGACCATTCCTTACCTGACCAAGTAACGGTCCTTTTCCCTATCATTCTGAAAGGCAGCGATTCCCGTTATCGTGCGGGTTCTGTCGTTCGTTGTGGCGTTTAGTTACGCTTGAAGCATCGAGAGTAACAAATTCGGGGTATAGTGCCGCAATATTGGGAGAGCGCTGAGTCGGGCTCGTTCCTACTGTAATCACGTATTCAGGGATTTTCTTGTGAAAACGCGATTCGATAGTCTGAGCAGGGTGGCATGGTTGCCGTTGGTTTTGGTGACCATCCTATGTGTGGGCGTGTTTCAAGTGATTGAAACGTCCTATGGGGCCGAGAAGGCCACGACCGCTCCAGCCGGGGAGATTCCATCCGCCGTTCAAACTCAAGCCATCCCGGATGTTTCGCCCGATCAGCCCGAAGTGGGGATTGAGGAGGATCATTATTTGGACAAATCACCTGTGCGTGAAACCAAGGGGCTTGATCTGGTCAAAGAGCAATGGACCTATGACTGCATGTCCTGCCACAAATTGCTGGAAGCGAAGTGGCAGTATGACCGGAGAATGGCGGAACACGAAAACATCGTGTTGAATCATGGGAACAACCGGTTTTGCCTGAATTGTCATCATCCCAAAAATCGCAATGCCTTTGTGGACTACGATGGTTCGGAGATAGCCGAGGAAGATGTGGTTTCGCTTTGCGCCAAATGTCACGGTCCGACTTATCAGGATTGGAAGGCAGGCGCTCACGGCAGAACGAACGGTTACTGGGACAAGACCAGAGGAGCCCAAACCAAACTCCGTTGCATTCAATGCCACGACCCTCATTCCCCCAAGTTTTCAAAAATGGATGCATTGGCTGCTCCGACCTATCCGAAGCGGGCAGCCGGTTCACATGACTTGCATGCGGCGGAAAAGGAAGGCCACTGAAAGCCACTGTGATGACATTATAGGATAGAAAACGCTCTTACGATTATGGCCAACCAATCCGGAACAAAACCTTCTCAACCGAGCCCGGGCGCGGGCAGCGCTCCGGTGCAATCGCGTCGAACGTTTCTCAAAGCAGCTGGCGCGGGTGTCGCCGGCGTGGCGGGTCTGGTGGCCGCATTGAAACCTCTGTTGGAATTGGAATCAGGTCAGATTACGCTGAGCGATTTGCTCCAGAAGCATTACAAGGAACTTTCACAGGATGATTTGGACCGCATCATGGCCCGCTTGGCCGAGAAATGCGAAAACGAATATGGTGTCAAACCCAACATGAGAGATGTTTCCGCCAATGATGGCGTGGAATTCGGGTATGCACTCAGTTTGACCAAATGTGTCGGTTGCCGCAGGTGTGCGCACGCTTGTCTGGCTGAGAATAATCAGTCCAGGAACGACGAAGAGGACATCAACATGTCCTATATCCGCGTTCTGCAGATGAAAAAAGGCGCCATCAATGTGGAGACTTCCGATCAATATTATGAAGGTGAAGTTCCCACCGATGAGACGTTTTACATGCCGGTGCAATGTCATCAGTGCCGGGAATCTCCCTGCACAAAAGCTTGCCCGGTGGAAGCGACCTGGCAGGAGCCTGATGGAGTGGTGGTAGTGGATTACAACTGGTGCATCGGGTGTCGTTATTGCATGGCGGCCTGTCCTTACGATGCGCGTCGGTTCAATTGGGGCAAGCCAAAGGTTCCGCAAGACGTGGTGAATCCCAATCAGAATTATTTGAGTAATCGCATTCGGCCCTCCGGCGTTGTGGAGAAATGTACGTTTTGTCTCCACCGGACGAGGGAAGGGCGCTACCCGGCCTGTTTGGAAGTGTGTCCAACCGGAGCAAGGGTCTTTGGAAACCTGTTGGATCCGGAGAGTGAGATCAATTACATCCTGAAAAACAAGCGAGTTTACATCCTCAAGGAAGATTCAGGTACGCTTCCCAGGTTCTATTACTTCTTTGGGTAGTGGTTTTGGATGAGTGAGGGGTGCATATAGTATGAAAGATTATTTTTCATTTTTGTGGCGTGCGTTGAAGATGTCCTTTCAGGGAGGCGGAGGATACTACCTTTTGATGGGCATCCTGGCGATCCTGTCATTGGTCGGGCTGAACGCATATGCCAAACAATTTGTAGCGGGACTTGAGAGCACCGGGTTGACGGATCAGGTCAGTTGGGGGGCCTATATCGCCAATTTTACTTTTCTGGTTGGGGTGGCGGCTGCTGCCGTGATGTTGGTCATTCCCGCGTATGTCTACAAGAACAAGGCCATGCATGAAGTGGTTCTTTTTGGTGAACTGATGGCTATCGCCGTCATCGTGATGTGCCTTTTGTTCGTGACGGTTGATCTTGGCAGACCGGATCGATTTCTTCACCTGATCCCGCCATTTGGTAAGATGAATTTTCCCATATCGATGCTGTCTTGGGACGTGATTGTATTGAATGGCTATCTGATTCTGAATCTGCATATATGTGGTTATCTGCTCTACTGTAAATTTCGCGGCAAGCAACCCACCAAGAAGTTTTACGTGCCGGTGGTGTTCATTGCCATCATCTGGGCCGTCAGTATTCATACAGTCACCGCATTTTTATATGTTGGTTTGGCGGGAAGACCTTTCTGGAATCATCCCATTGTTGCTCCCCGATTCCTCGCGTCCGCTTTCGCTGCCGGGCCTGCGCTGTTGATCATCACCTTTCAGTTCATTCGCAAAATGGCGCATTTCACCATCAGTAATGAATCCATTCTTCTGCTCCGGAAGATCATTACCGTGGCCATGTTGGTGAATATCTTTTTGTTGGGGTGTGAAGTTTTTACCGAATTCTATTCCGGCACCTACCACGTTGTTTCGGCCCAATACCTGTTCCTCGGTCTGCATGGTCATGACAAACTGGTGCCCTGGATTTGGGCGGCCATTTCGATGAACGCGGTAGCCATGATCCTGCTGGTGCTGCCCGTCAGTCAAAAACTGGGAGTGCTGAACATTGCCTGCTTGCTTTTGTTTGTCGGGATCTGGATTGAAAAAGGCATGGGCCTCATCATTCCCGGATTCGTTCCCACACCCCTCGGGCAGGTGGTGGAATATCAACCCACTCTCAATGAAACCCTGATTTGCATGGGCATCTGGGCTTTTGGAGCCCTTGTGTATTCCTGGATGCTGCGTATGGCCATTCCCATACTTAAAGGTCAATTGAGCGCATCCCCTGGTAAAGCCTGAATTTAAAACGAACCTTTCACGAACCAAGTTAATCGAACAATAACAATCATATCATGAAATCTAAGTGGAAATGTTGGCTGATGACCGTGGCGGTCCTCATGGTGGCACATACAACAACCGTGGGCGCTTTTACCTTGAAGGAGTTGTCTGTGGAGTCTGAAACCTGTGTGGCATGCCACAAGGTGGACAGCACCTCGATCTATGAGCAATGGGGTGAGAGTAAACATTATCGGGCCAATGTCGGGTGTTATGAGTGCCACATGGCTCAGGAGGGGGAAGAGGATGCCTTTGATCATTACGGTGAAATAATATCCATCCTTGTGACGCCGAAAGATTGTTCCCGTTGCCATGAAAAAGAAGTGCATGAGTTTGCCACTTCTCATCACGCCAAAGGTGGACGCATTCTTGGTTCGTTGGACAATATTCTGGCAGAGGTCGTGGAGGGGAATCAGGGGCTCGTCACGCCCGGATTTCCGCATGGTAATTCCGCGGCTGCGGTGAACGGCTGTTGGCAATGTCATGGTTCCATTGTCAAGGTCCTGGAAGGTGGGAAACTGGATCCCGTTACCTGGCCAAATACCGGTATTGGGCGCATCAATCCGGATGGCAGTGAAGGCGCTTGTTCGGCCTGTCACAGCCGCCACTCATTTTCAGCCGCCCAGGCAAGAACCCCCGATACCTGCGGGAAATGTCACATGGGCCCCGACCATCCTCAGATCGAAATCTTCAACGAATCCAAGCACGGGATCGCCTACCGGGCCAATATCGACAAAATGAATCTCGACAGTCCCAAATGGGTTGTGGGTGAAGATTACGATGCCGCTCCGACCTGTGCCACTTGTCATATGAGTGCCACAGCAGATCAGCCGGTGACTCACGATATCGGTCTCCGCATTTCCTGGAACAATCGTCCTGCCATTTCAGTGCGTCCGGAAGTGTCCGACGCCAAAATGGGATTGCCGGGCAAGGACATCGGTTGGGAAGAAAGACGTGCCAATATGAACAATGTGTGTATCAGTTGCCATGCCCAGGGTTTCGTGGACGGGTTCTATGTGCAATACGATGGCCTCATCGATCTCTATCATGAGAAATTCGCAAAACCCGGTTTGGCTCTCTACAACGCCGCCCAACCCCTGCTGAGCAAACCCAAGTTCAGTAACAAGATCGATTTTATCTGGTTTGAGATCTGGCATCATGAAGGTCGGCGAGCCAGGCACGGCGCTTCGATGATGGGACCGGATTATACACACTGGCACGGCACTTATGAAATTGCCCGGAATTTTTACACGGAATACATCCCCGAATTGAAAGAGCTGGCACAACACAATCTGCATTCAGACGATGCGGATAGGAAGACGGCAGCTGAAGCGCTTGATAAATTGATCAATGATACATTGAATACCAAGAACCACTCTTGGTATCTGAACAAAATGGATCCGGCCGAGAAGGAAAGAAGGGCTCAATCGGCAGCCGAATTCAAAGCCAGGTATGATTGATTAAAGCGTTTTACATCCGGTTTAACGAGGACTTCTGTTCCTCAACAAAGGCACGACCCAATGGTCGTGCCTTTTTATGTGACTATACTCACCTGAAGTAAGCATTGCTTCGCGGAATGATTTTATTAGGATACCCCCATGCGTCCTTACACATTCATCACCCTGAGTTTGCTTCATGCAATGGTGTTGCTTGCCGATGATTGGAAACAATTTCGCGGCCCGGCTTCAACGGGATTAACGGCGGAAGCCAAGCTTCCGACCGAACTGGGCCCCGGGCATATCCTATGGAAAGCCGATCTTCCCGGTAGAGGCCTGTCCAGTCCGATCATTGTGGGGGATAAAATTTTTGTGACGGCGGCGGAAGGGAATGAACAGGAACGGTTGCTGGTTCTTTGTTTTGATGCTCGTTCCGGGCAAAAGCTCTGGAAGCGAACCTTCTGGGCAACCGGACGCACCATGTGCCATGAAAAAACATGCGTGGCGGCGCCTACTCCGGTTTCGGATGGGCAGCATGTGGTGGCGCTTTATTCTTCCAATGATCTGGTTTGCCTGGATCTGGATGGAAACCTGCAGTGGTTGCGTGGAATCACCGTCGATTACCCGAATGTGTCCAACAGTCTGGGGATGGCAAGCAGTCCGGTCATTGTGGACGGTGTTTTGGTTGCCCAGGTGGAGAATGACAGTCAGTCGCTTGTTTTGGGCGTTCGGCTGGCTGACGGTAAAAATCTCTGGCAAATGGCGCGACCAAAGGGGGCCAATTGGACTTCCCCTATTCCGCTGCATGAGGCCGCGGTTCCTTCGGTGGCATTGCAATCGGGGAAGGGGATTCATGTGGTGAATGTTCATACCGGAGCCCTGATTTCCGCCTACCTGGACGGTGCTGCAACGATCCCATCCAGTGTGTTGGTCGGATCGACATTGCTTTCACCGTCGCATGGCATCACCGCGCTCGATATTTCAGGGCAACAGGAGGAAATGCCGATGCTTTGGCGTTCCCGCGCGCTGAGCCCGGCGACGGCGAGTCCCATGGTCATGGATAATGGGGTGTTTGTCGTGAATAATGCCGGTGTTCTGACTCGTGGTAGTCTGGACGGTGGAAAACGTGAATGGCAGCTTCGCCTTAAGGGCCCTTTTAGTGCTTCGGCGGTTGGTTTTGGAACCTTCCAGTATTGGGTCAATGAAGCCGGATTACTTCAAGTGGTGGATGTGTCTGCTGAGGAAGGGGAGATTGTATCCACTCTGG
The DNA here is from genome assembly GCA_964415055.1 of uncultured Verrucomicrobiota bacterium. GTDB lineage: Bacteria > Verrucomicrobiota > Verrucomicrobiia > Limisphaerales > AAA164-E04 > AAA164-E04. Next base: position 53,105 of record CAYPZD010000024.1, read on the forward strand.
ATTTGGGGCAAACCGTTTTGGGCACCCCTTCCATCGCGCAAGGCGCTCTCTTTATTCGCAGTGACCAAACGCTTTGGAAGGTCGGTACTCCCCCCGTTTTGTAAGGTGCTCACCGGAGTTCTCAGGGTGCTATGAATCCACCGGGCCCAAGCTTTCCAGTTTTTCCACCAAGGCTTCCCGTGTGAACGGTTTTTCCAGCGTGCACGAGATGTCCAGGTTTTTGAGTTCGTCCAGATCATCCGATTCGAAATTACCACTGGTGACGACCAACGGTGTATCGGGCAGCATTTGACGAAGCAGTCTTAAAAACACAAGCCCGCCAATGTGGGGCATGTGAAAATCCGTGATGATGGCATACATGTCCGCACGATAATCCGTTGCCTGCACAATGGCATCCGTTCCGTTGGTGGCGGTCATGACTCTGAAATTGAGGTTGCCCAGCAAACTGGCCAGAGTCTTTCGGACATTGACATCATCATCCACCACCAGGATGACTTCGCCGTTGCCTTTGAATGTTTCTGATTTTTTCTGGAAAATGGTTTGTGGTATTTCCGCAGGTGCCGGTTCGCAGGCTGGGAAATAGACCGTAAATGTCGATCCTTGGTCCACAGCTGATTCAATGGTGAGAAATCCCTGATGCGATTTTAAAATATTGATGACGGTGGAAAGCCCGATACCAGATCCTTTGCCACTCTCTTTGGAACTGATAAACGGTTCGAATATTTTTCCGATCATTTCCTGTGAAATCCCTTTTCCTGTGTCTCGGACCTGGCATGCCACATATTGACCGGGTTTTGAGTCCAGAATCGTGGGTTCGTTGAAGTTTTTTCCGATCTCCACATTCTCCGCACTCAATGCCAGCATTCCGCCTCCAGGCATGGCATCCCGGGCGTTGACACAGAGATTGAGGAGGACCTGGTGAATCTGTGTGGCTTCTCCATGGATCGCATTCAAATCTGGAGAATAATCGGTGACAACCTCAATGTTGGCTGGAAAAGTGCGCGAAATGATCGATTCCATTTCTTTGATCAAATGTCCGGGGAGAACACATATTTTCTCTCCTTCCGTGCCTTTGGCGTAGGTGAGTAACTGTTGAACCATTCCCGCTCCACGGCGGGCGCAGGTTTCGATGGTGTCGACATGTTCCTTCGCATTCGGGTAGGCGTCATACAGCAGCTCGGTAGACATCACGATGGGGGCGAGCGCGTTGTTCAGGTCATGTGCCACTCCACTGGCCAGGGTTCCGATATTCTCCAAACGGTGTTTTTGCAGCAGTTGGCTTTCGAGTCTGTCGTTTTCTGAGCTCTTTTGCCTGAGTTTTTCGTCCAGTTCGCTCAGTTCCCGGTGATGTGTCAGGATGCTTGATTCCAGTCCGTCCACTTTGGATTTCCAGGTCTTACCTCTGTTATGGAGTTCTTCCAGGCATCCATTCCATTGCTTCCATGCCCCAAATCGCAAACCCAGGAACAGAATGGCGAATGTGATGGGTAATTCCAAAAGGTGCTGAAGAACAATTGATTGGGTTTTAATACTGGAACCAATAATCCCGCTTATGAGCCTACTAAGGATTAAGCATATGCACAACAAAACGACCAACCGCATCAATGTTACTCCCGAGATGATTGTGTTATCTCGGTGTAAGCTGTTGACAGACTGTTGTTTTTGGTTTTTAAAATCCTCTTCCGCCACTGCTGTCCCAGGCAAATTGTTTGTCGTGATTCCGTTTTCTTTTAAAGGGTCCCATAGAGACCGTTCTTCACAGAAATCGGGTGTAGTTGACATAACGAATCCTTATTAATCAAGTGTTTAAAGTTGGTTTCAATTCCTTCGGTTCTTTTCTCAAAAAAAAATACATAATACAGACGTCTTATTATTAATGCGTCATTCTCGCTTCAAATAGGTCAAAAAATTTCAAAAATTTTTGGAAGATGCATATGGAAGAAATGCTCTATCATTTTACCGAAACAACCGCCTTTCGGCCATTTGAGGGACAAAACAATGGATTATTCCCCTTTTTGGTGTAATTTGCTCTCTCCTTCGTGACGTCAAAAGTTTGCACGATAATTGCTACTCTGGCCCGTGGAGGAAGAATGACATGGTGATTTGCATGGTAAAACAACAAGCACAGTTTCGTTTCTGGAAGAAATCGGTAACCCGGCTGGTCTGGGGGCTGGGGCTGATAGGCGTCTTGTCAATCGCCATGGCGCAAACCGAATGGATTCCATTCGAGTTGAACACCCCCGAACCAACCACTTATTGGGTGGAGCAGAGTGCCGGTTTCCTGACTCCTTCCTTAAGTAATCAGGCGGATAAGTTACAGATAAAACGTCAACCCGACCAAACTCATTCCATTGCAGTGGGCCGGAGGCTTATCCTGCATCTCCATGACGCGAGTGCGTTGGATGAACTGATGACCCGTTATGGATTGGAGTTTCTTCAGAAAACCAATCATCCAGGAGTCTTCGTGTTACAAGCTGACACCCCTTTTCAAGCCATTGCTACCGCCTCAAACTTAAGAAACGAGGACGCCGTGTCGGCCTGTTATCCGGTGGAAAAGAAACCCTTTCAACCCCTTTCCAATTTCGCATCGAAGCCGGATGATCCCTATTTTGACCGTCAATGGCATTTGGAACAGAGGGATGATGAATCGTTACAGCTCATTGGAGTGGATCTGAACGTGCGCGGCGCATGGCCGGTGACGCGTGGGGAAAGCGTCCGCCTGGCGGTGGTGGATACCGGAGTGGATCTGGATCACCCTGATCTCTCCGGCCAGATCAAATCAGATTTCAACCACAATTTCATCAATGGAAGCAATGATGGCAACCCAATGACGAGCTCTTTGTTCCATGGGACCGCGGTGGCTGGATTGATCGGCGCTACTTCCAACAATCAATTGGGGATTTCCGGAGTCGTTCCCGGAGCGGATCTCTCGAGTTGGGTCATCTTTGGATTGGGTGGAAGTATTGCGGATTCGCTGCAGCTTTCCGAAATGTATGAAACCGACAACGAAGACGTTGCCATTCAAAATCACAGCTGGGGCAATGCATTTCCCGAGCAGGAAGGCCCTTCCTTTCTCGAACGCCTGTCCATTTCCAACGCTTTCCATCACGGACGTTCCGGAAAAGGGATCGTGATGGTGCGGGCCGGAGGAAATGATCGAAACAGCGGGAGTCTTCATCCTGGGTTGGGTGACGTCAACGACGATGGTTACACCTCCATGCATACTGCCATTGCTGTTGCAGCCGTGGATCGTAGTGGCAAGGCCACCACTTATTCCAACTGGGGAGCATGCCTTCTCGTGGCCGCGCCGGCTGGTGAGCTGGATGACGGTTTGTTTACGACCGACGTGTTGGGAAGTCGTGGATTCAATCAGAATACAGGTTCATTCGGCGGCGATTACATTCCCAATGAACGTGGGTTTATCGGAACCAGCGCCGCAGCTCCTTTGGTTTCAGGGCTGGCTGCATTGGCCTTGTCGGTCAATCCGGACTTGTCCGCCCGCGATGTTCAGCAGATTCTATTGGCATCCTCCCATCATGTGTTTGAAGACGATCCTGATTTGAAGGCCAATGGGGCTGGATTCAGGCACAGCCATAGTGTTGGTTTTGGAATCCCTGATGCTTCTGAAGTGGTTCGTTTGGCGCAAATCTGGAAACCCAGAGGGGAATTGGAGATTTCCAGTATCACCACTCAACTCCGCAAGGATATACCCAACCACGGGCTTCGGCTCAAAGTGACCGGTGACACGGTTCCGGACGATCTTAGGGACGTGCCCGCATCGACCACCATGGGTATCCAACCGGATGTTCCGACCGGATTTCTCGAAATGAGTTTTCAAAACAGGGCGATCGATCCCATTACCGACGATTTGACCGGAAAAGGTGCGTTCATCCGCAGAGGCACCACGACTTTTGATGAAAAAATACGCAACGCCGCCAATGCAGGCGCAGAATTTGTGGTGATCTACAATCATCAAATCGAAGATGAATTAATCCGGATGGCTGGTACCGACTACACGCCGTTGCCGGCTTTTTTCGTTTCGCGTGAGCATGGTGAACCGTTGTCCGAATTGGTGGAAAACGATCCCAGCGTGCGCATGCAGTTGGAGCTGGATGCCGCTCTCTATGAAATCGAAGTGAAAGACACGTTCATCTGTGAACATGTTGAGTTGATTGTGGATTCCGACCACACCAGTCGGGGGCAACTGCGCATTGTTCTCGAATCGCCCAGTGGCACACAAAGTGTGCTCCAGCGTCTGAACTTTGACTCATCCAACGGTCCGCTGCGGTGGGCTTATCGCACCACCCGACATTTCTACGAACCAAGCGCCGGTATCTGGAAGGTGTTCATCACGGATCAGGATGAACCGGATACAGGTGCGGTTCGATCCCTGAGGTTGACCATTTTGGGCACCGAAATCAATGACAGTGACGATGACGGATTGGATGACGAATGGGAGCAATCCCATTTTGGTAATCTGGATGCCACCGCGTTGGATGATCCGGACGAAGATGGATCACAAAACGCGCGCGAGCAGTTGCTGGGAACCAATCCTCTTGAATCGGATTTTCATCTCGAAGTGGCCTTGGATTATCTGGACGAAGAACATTTGCGCCTCAGTTGGCCGTCCAGGCCAGGCAAACAGTATGAAGTGCGCACAGTTGCCACCAGCACGGCAACCCTCCAGCCATTAACCGTCATCACCAGTCACTCCACCAACTCCGAATGGATCCTTAAAGTGGATGCCTTCAAAGAACAGTTCTTCCAGGTAACGGAACTGGCAGAAGATGACCGCTAGTGCCCTACGGGTAGGGCCCCGCTGCCGCGGGGCCGCGATCGCGCTGGGAGTGTAGGAAGGCCTGTTGCGTTGTGCGGGCACACCCCCGGACGCGCGGTCCCGATACAATCGGGATCCCTACTGTCTCAACGCGTCTCAACTCAGCCCTACCATCCAAGCGCACGCCAATCAAAAGGGCGACCACCGGTCAAAGCCATTCTCCATGCCCAGACAAGCAGGAAGGTCAGCAACAGGC
>CAYPZD010000025.1:0-35112 GCA_964415055.1 uncultured Verrucomicrobiota bacterium
CTGTCGGGGTCGAACCGACGACCGACGGTTTACAAAACCGTTGCTCTACCACTGAGCTAAGCTGGCACAATGTGCTTTGGAAGCTTCGTCTTACGAACTGCGAGCGAGATAGTAGTTCAGGTTTGGTCTGAATCAAGAAATTAATGAATAAAATCGGTAATTGAGCGTTATCCCGAAGTCTTGGGACTCTACCCCTGAGCTAATTTGGCAATAGGTGAATCAAGCCCTTTTCGATCATGGAAGCCGTTTTATGCGCAGGTTTTTGTAATCAACTCCGGTGCCGTGGTCTTGGAGCATGATGCGGCCTTCGGGGTTTTGTGCGTAGTGGGGCCATTTATTGAATTTACTGGCCTGGATGGCTTGTTTGAAGGCCTTGGTGTCGGTTCGGGTGTCGATGATTTTGACTCCGTTGTGCCAGTGTTCGATGACCTTGTCTTTTACCACGATGCGCCCTTCATTCCAGATGCCGGGTGGGTGGCGTGTGTCGAGATTCCAGTCACCCATCTCCAGGACGTACAGCGTCGCGGTGATATAGTGTTTTTGGTCGGAAGTGGCCGGATCGTAGCCCGGATAGTGTTGCTGGTCGTCCAGGATCTGGTATTCAGGGCCGAGGTATCTCCCGTCGTAATCGGTCATGCGGTATTTGACACCGCTGTTACCTCCCAATCCAATGCGGTAATCAAATCGGAATTCGAAGTTGCCGTAGAGTTCTTTTGTATAGAGGCTGGTGTGTTGATTGTTGTCCCGGTCGGGACGCATGTTGAGGATGTCTTGTTCGGTGCGCCAGCCTTTGGGGGCATTTCCCCCGGGGCCTTGCCAGTCTTTTTGATCCTCTGTGTAGCTCAAATGTGTCCAAGGAGTAGCTTGGCGGCGGTTCCATTCGGTTAGAGAGATGCCGTGAGTTTTACCGGATTCCAGTCCGTTCTTGTTCACGGTTGTGATGGAGTAGTCTTCTGCCTGTGCATTGCCCGGGGAGGTGTCGGTGAATGTTCTTGCGGGGAGTTGTTTGCCCAGGAGTGGTTGATCGCTGTAGTTCCAGGCGTGGTAGGAGTCATTTGGATTCCATCGATCGTTGTGCTCGCCCTTGATTTCGCCAATGAGCTTTCCTTGGCGATAGATACGAAAGGATTGAATGCCGGATTCCACATCAGCAAATCCAGCCCATTGAAGTTTGGCTTTGCTGTGATCAATTTCGACTCGCACATTGTGCGGGGCGACAGGGGGCGTGGTATCCGGAATGTCTCCATTTTGGTTGAATGCCTGCCATGCCCGGGCGAAGGATGCGTCGACGAGATAGCTGGTCTCCTGGGCGGGTATCTGCACGTCGCGTTCGTCCATGATGGCCGCATTTCTGTTTACTCCGACCCAATGCTTTTCATTCGGCAAAGTGCGTAGAGTCGGAATGTCTTCCTGAGTGTCGACTGGATCCGGCAATCGTAGGTCGATCATTTTGTCAAAGAATCGGAGCGCCAGCTGGCGGCTTTGACTGTTTTCATGTTCCGAATCCGGATGAACGGCTACCGCCCAGGGTGCATGGTTTTTACGACCGTAATCGAAGACTTGGTGTACTCCGGCGATAAGTTGGTAAAAGCGGTTTCCTTCGACGTATTCGCGTTCACCGTAGCAGTAGAGTATGGGAACTTGCAGAGTGGACTGATTGGAGTCAGGTGTCTGGGGTTGGCTTCGTTCGTAGGTCCGTCCCAGGGGGGTGAGTCCGCCGGATCGAGGGAAAGCCGCAACGATGCGTTCGGGGTATAAATAAGCCATATTGACAGTCCAAATAGCGCCGCCGGAATGTCCCCACAGGCACCAGGGGACAGTCTCCAGTTCCGGGTGACCCGAAGCGTTGGCCAGGATTTGAATCGCATTGAGGTAGGCGTTGGCTGACCCATCCTCCGGCATGGTCCAGGTGGAACAGTCTTCATCCGGTGCCCAGAGTTGGGAACTCATCAGGGCAAAACCATGTTTTTGAGCCAGGGCTTGCCATTGGATGTCGTTGGCGTGTTCGAGTCCCAACTCGCGTGCTCCCGGACCACAACCGTGTTGACGGAAAACTATGCCTCTGAGTTCCGGTGTGGACTCTGGGATCCACATCCTGTAGTGCGCTTTTTCAAATGCATCATCAGGGCGCGGATCGATGGTGCAGTCAAAAGTGGCTGCGGTTGAGTCGACGTGGAATAGCGTCGAGGTCAGCATCAGACCTCCCATCAGTCTGCGCAGGTGTTTGATTGCCGTCATTTTTATGTGGTCAGTTCTCTTTTATACGGTCTGAATCAGGATCACCCGAGGGCATTCTTGACCGCCGTTTTCATTTTTTGCAGTCCGGTTTTTGCCACGACTGCAGCCTCTTGCTCCCAGTAGGAACGATTGAAGACTTCAAGTGACAATACCGGGGTGGCTCCAACCTCGACAAATCCGTTCAGGATGGTATCCAGCGGGGCAATGCCATCACCGGGGTAAACTCTGTGTGAATCATTGATGGTTTCCTGGGGAGGATCGGCGGGGTAATCGTTGAAGTGAAAGACCTGCATGGCTTGAGGTCCAAGTAGTTTTAATCCTTCGAATGGGCAACCTCCCTTGTAAGTGTGGTAAACATCTCCCAGGAAACAAGCTTTTGGGTGTCCGCATTCGATGGCTATGGATACGGCTTTACTGATTCTACCGATGACGGGATGGCCGCCCCACATTTCTATCATGGGAATCACTCCCATGGACTCTCCAATTTCCAGCAGTTTGGCATACCGTTCCGCGGCTGCTTCCACTTCAACCTGTTCACCCCGCGAAGTGCCGGCGGGGGGAGCTGCCATGCGAATGCCGCCGATTTGAGCGAGTCGATCCATTTCACGCTTGGCCTGTTCCAGTCCGGCTGCTCGTTTAGTGTCGTCGTTGACAATCCAGGGGGCGAACCCGATTGCGCTTTCGACCGTCATGCCGTGGTCGGAGATGCGTTTGGCAAGGTCTTTGAGGGAGCCTCCATCATCGGCATATCGATTGAGCCCGTCGAACCATGGTTCAATGGCATCGTAACCAGCTTGACCCGCCACATCGATCTCCTTGACGATTCCCAATTTCTGCCCCCGGATCGTGCTTGTATTCAGGCAATAACGGAAAGCCCTGCCATTTCTGCTTTGCGGGGTGGCTGCTTCTTGCCGGGTTGTTCCTAGAGCAAAGGCTCCTGCGGCCATTCCGGCTGCTTTCAGTGCGTTTCGACGAGTGAACTCCAAAGAAGGTTTGATGAGTGGTTTCATATTTATATCGCTGAAAACTTTACCTGAGTCATTTAGGAAAGGTGAATCTTTTTGTTTTGAAATTCCAGTTTGTTATGGAACCAGGAATCTGTAAGAGGAGTTGAAATTTGGTTGAAACTGCCTTTTTTGCAAAAACGCATTGCGAAGCAATGCAGGGCCGTATGCGTGCGGCGGCTTTCAGGGGGTGAAATATTGATAAGAATGACTTACATGTCGCTTTTTTGTTATTAAATGCTTTCCAATTTGCCAAAAATATACTTAAAATGCCGGTGTTCTTGTTTTGGCAAAGGATTTGCTCGAGTTAAGTCAAGGCAATCGATTTTGGACTTTTTGCATGCAATGTTTTTTCAAACAGGGAGGTTTGGCTGCATGATATCGGTTTGATAATTAACTTAGGATAGAGAGAGATATATGTTAGGCAGACTTGTTAAAAGAGGCAGTCGTTTATACTGCGTGGCGGACCAGGGAGGACAACTGGATGTTTCTAAATTGGCACGCCTCAGTGGGTTCAGGGCGAGCGAACTCGCCAATTTGCTGAGTGTAAGCGATCGGCACCTTGAACGCGCTTTTCAAAATGTTCTCAGCATGTCCCCTAAAACCTGGTTGCGTGAACAACGGATGGTTTATGCCAAGGAGTTGTTTGATCGTGGTATGCACAAGCGTGAGGTAGCTTCGATTACCGGGTTCAAGTCCTACAGTCATTTTGCTGCTGAAGTGGCCCATTATTTTGGAAAACGCCCCAAAGAATTGGAACGTTGCACGGGTAAACGTACCAAGGTGCTGATCGAACAATTCATCTGATTTTTTCACCAAATTCGTTTGTTGGGTAGCCAGGATTCACCCAACTTGGTAAAACTTGTTCATTCGAGATGAACAAGTTTTTTGTTTTTAACCTTTTATCCGGTGTCCTTCTTTTTTGTTCTGAATTTTCCTTCGGGAATGTTCAGGCTTCCGAAGGCATGAAGGTGTATACTTATGAATCACCACAGATGGGGGTCCCGTTTCGTATTGTCCTTTACACCGATCAGGCAGCTTCTCATGCCAATCAGGCAGCGTCCAAGGCATGGGGACGTATTGCTGCCCTCAATGCCATTCTCAGCAATTACGAAACAGAAAGCGAACTCAGCCGCCTGGGGTATGCATCAGGTCAGGGTGTGTGGTCGAAGGTGAGTGATGAAATGTGGTTGCTTCTTGAGCATGCCCAACGATTGTCAGTGGTTTCCAAAGGCGCTTTTGACATCACTCTGGGGCCTGCCACCGCTCTTTGGCGCAAGGCACGCCGTGAAAAGGAAATGCCATCCCCATCAGCGCTGGAATCCATGTGGGAGCGAACAGGTTGGGATCATTTGCTGATGCGTCCAGAGGATCGGAAAGTTTGTTTGACTGCGCCCGGTATGCGTTTGGATCCTGGTGGCATAGCCAAAGGATATGCATTGGATGAGGGGCTGAGGGTGTTAAAGGAGCAAGGCATACCGCACGCCTTGATTGCTGGAGGTGGTGACATGGCGTTTTTTGGTGGCAAACCGGGCGGAGCCAAATGGCAGATTCGATTGGCCGGTTTCGGTGAAGATCAAGAGGATGGCCCCATGATTGCATTGAGCGATGGAGCGGTGGCCACTTCCGGAGATTTGTTCCAGTTTGTTGAGATAGACGGCGTGCGGTACTCCCACATTCTCAATCCCCAAACCGGACTGGGGCTCACTGTTCGCACTTTGACCACGGTCATTGCGTCAAAAGGCATCCATGCCGATTCCCTGGCAACGACTTTGTCGGTGCTTGGTCCGCAGGATGCGCCGGAATGGGCTGCAGAGCATGCAAGTGAGTGTGGGATCCGGATGTTATGGTTGGATGAGGATCTTGGCTCGCAGGAATGGACATACTCATCGAATGACGATTTGTTTTAAATAAGGTCATGTTGGCTTTGTGAAGCAGGTATTGATCAGATAGCAGTTAGAGGTTAGTTGTTTCCCATGTTCGTAAACGCTGAACCAATGGTTTTGCCGGGCATCGATCCGCACGTTGATCAACAGACCAAGGAAGCCCATGATTCGGGTTACCTGGTGATCTGTTGGGATGATCCCGTCAATCTGATGGATTACGTCACTCACGTTTTCCAGAAGGTGTTCGGGTGGAATCGATCCAAGGCTGAGCATCATATGATGGAGGTGCATCAACAGGGGAAAAGTTTGTTGGCTCGAGCGAGCATGGAAACTGCCGAACATTATGTGCATCAGTTGCACCGGTATAACCTTCATGCCACCATGGAAAAAGCTGAATGAAATGTATTCGCAAGGGAGACGGGCGCTTTGACATGGCGCTGGATGAGGAGGAATGGCAAGCGCTGAAAAACGTGTTGATTCAGTATCCCAAGACACCGGCCGACCACCACTCGTTGATGTCCAAGGATGATCAGGATCCGGACCTGAGGGAATCCGATGATTGGCTCAAAGAATCCGGCTCACAACATCAAGGGGAACGCAAGCAGCAAGTAAAAGCCTGGATCGAATCCATTCACCCCGTGGAAGGTGATGGTAAGACGGAATATCAAATCGAATGCAATCCGGATAGAGCTGACTGGTTGATTGAGATTTTAAACGACATTCGGGTTGGATGCTGGTTGAGTCTGGACTGTCCGACTCCCGATGATCTGGCTGATGGCGAATGGAAACGAGAGGATTGGCCGACTATGTGGGCGATGGAGATTTCCGGTATGTTTCAATCTGTCATTCTCAAATGTGTGATGTGAAATAAAACCCGACCTTTTTCGTGGTAGCTTTTCTTGAGAAAAATCTTTGGTTTCCTGATCCGCGAACGTATGACCGTTACCTGGATGAGGGATTGCTTGCCGTGGGGGGGGACATGAGTGTCGAGCGCCTCAAATTGGCCTATCGACAGGGAATATTTCCATGGACCGAGAAACCCATCACGTGGTGGAGTCCTGACCCGCGGGGCATATTGGATCTGCATCATCTCAATATTCCACGCAGCCTGGCAAAGTTCATGCGGAAAAAGGTATATCACTGCACCTTGGACCGTGCCTTCGAGCAGGTTATCCGCGCTTGTGCCGAGACCCCTCGACCTGGTAGTTGGATCACCGAATCTTTTATTCAAGCCTATGTTCGTTTGCACGAAGCGGGGGGGGCCCACAGTGTTGAATGTTGGGAGGGGGATCGATTGGTGGGAGGTGTTTACGGGGTGGCAGTAGAAGGTCTTTTTGCGGGTGAATCGATGTTCTATCGAGCGAGTAACGCCTCCAAGGTAGCTCTGGTTTATTTGGCAGATCACCTGAAGCGGCGTGGGTATCGATTGTTCGATGTGCAGATGATCACTCCGGTGACCGAAAGCATGGGGGCGAAGCTTGTTTCCAGGAATGAGTATCTGGATCGCTTGAAGGAGGCTCTTACTCACCCTTGCACTTTCGCCGGTGATACAGCAGACTCCGGGGGTGATTCCCGGACGTTCTAACCAAATTCAGGACTTGAATCTTCAGCCGCGATGTCGTGCAGGCATGTTGATGGTGTTCAAGGTCATTGGACTCCTCGTGATCAGCGGTTATCTATCTGCCCAGAAAACCCTGAACGAGGAAGAACTTGCGCAGAAGGTTCATCCATCGGTCGTGACGATACGGCACTTGGATAGAAGCGGCCAGGAAAGCGGGATTGGGACGGGATTTGTGATCGGGGAAGATGGCCTGATTGCCACCAGTCTGCATGTCATCGGTGAATCCAGAGCGGTTGAAGTCGTGTTGGCCGATGGTTCAAGTCATGAGCCGATCGCGATACATGCCTGGGACCGTACGCTGGATCTTGCGGTGATTCGGTTGGATCATACCGGACTTCAGGCGCTGCCACTTGGAGATTCGGATGTTTTACCGGCGGGTGAAAAGGTGGTTGCGGTTGGGAATCCCATGGGACTTGAGCGGAGCGTCGTGAGTGGGTTGATTTCCGGGTTTCGGCGCTTTGAACATTCCCGCATGATCCAACTGGCCATCCCTATCGAGCCAGGGAACAGCGGGGGACCGCTCTTCAATGTTCGCGGAGAAGTCCTGGGGTTGCTCAATATGAAATCCACATTGACGCCCAACCTTGGATTTGCCACCCCCATCAATGCATTGAAACCTCTGCTTGCCCGTCCAAACACCGTCAAGATGGCTCGATGGCTGAGGCTGGGTCGGCTGGATGCATCGCGGTGGACTTCCAGCATGGGAGCGTTGTGGAGCAGTAAGGTGGACCGGATTTCTGTTCAAGGGCAGGGAAGTGGCTTTGGCGGGCGCTCTCTGTGTCATTTTCATGAACAACCCAACGCGTTTCCTTATGAGCTGGAAGTTCGCGTCAAACTTTCAGATGAATCGGGTGCCGCGGGGTTGGTGTTTGGTTCCGATGGTCGGGATCGTCAATACGGCTTCTATCCCAGCAATGGACAGATGCGATTGACCCGTTTTGACGGGCCTTCGGTGTATCAATGGACCATTTTGAATCAAATCAAGACCCCTCATTATCGCGGTGGAGATTGGAACACCATCAAGGTGCGTCATGAAAGAAACCGCATCCGGTGTTTTGTCAACGGACAGCTGGTGATCGATTCTTCGGACAGTGGTTTGTCTGTGGGGAAAGTGGGCTTGGCAAAGTTCCGTGATACTCTGGCGGATTATTCAGGGTTTAAACTGGTCACGGAACCGGGCGATCGTCAGGACGTGTTGAATGAAGAGCAATGGCGGCAGGCAATGAGCAGTGTTGAATCATATATCCATTCAAAGGAGCCTTCCAGGGAGACTCTGTTAAATAGCGTGAAAACGTTAAGTCCGGAACAAATTGAACAAATGGCAGAGATTCTGGCTGACCGATCAGAACAATTGAAGTTGCTTTCAGTGGATGCTCATCGGGAACGGGTGCGGTCCAAGCTGAAAGAAGAACTCGAAAAGCCAGAGGATGAAATCAATTTATTATATGCTGCCTTGTTGATTGCGCAGCACGATCACCCCGGATTGAATCTGGATGCTTATCTGGATGCAGTGGATGGCATGGCCCGGGAGATCCGGGGTAAACAAGATGATTCCGACCAGACAAATGTGTCCATGGCATCCTTGCTGGAATATTTGTTTGAAGAGAATGGGTTTCATGGGAGTTACACGGATTACGAAAGTGCCTCCAACAGTTACCTGCACAAAGTGATTGATGACCGTGAAGGTCTGCCGATTACCCTCTCGGTGTTGTTCATCGAACTTGCCGAGCGATTGGGGATTCAGGGAGTGACAGGGCTTCCGTTGCCCGGGCATTTTTTGGTTCGATATGCCCCCGCAGGTGAAGCTGTTCAATTAATTGATGTGTTTGGAGGTGGAAAAAGGATGAGTTTTGTCGAGGCAGATGAACTGGCTGGAACACTTCAGCAGAGTTCTGTTGACAGTGAACAGATGCAACCTGCCAGCAAGCTTGAAATAGTCAGGCGAATTTTGACCAATCTGAAGTATGGCGCACAAGCCAACGAAAGTTTTGAAAGAGCCTTACCTTATGTGGATTTGCAGATTGCCATTGCCCCGGAGGATGCCGGGTTGAGACTGGAGCGGGCCACCATGCTGCTTCGCACCGGACAACGTGAAAGGGCGCGTCGTGACTTTCTTTGGTTGTTGGAGAAACGTCCGCCCGGCATGCGTCTGGAGCGGATACGTCAGGCTTTGGAATCGCTTTGATTCACATTTATTCTGCGATGAAAAATACCTGTTTATTATGAGGGAAAAAGGAGTAGGGCGAGGTGGCATTTTGAATGACGCTGTATGGACCTTCCAGTCGGGCGGATGAAGTCAACTTGCCGGTGAATTTCACCACAATCCTGCCAGCGTCGTTGAGTTCAATGGATTGGATGGTTGCCGGAGCTTCCTTTGATAACCAGTAACCATAAAAGCGTGCGTCTGCAAAATCGGAAATAATCAGAGCCTTTCCATCCGACCACATGCCTGATGGGCTTAAATTGCCCGCCGCACGCAGGGAGTCGAATTCTTTATCCATCGCCCGGGATTTGCTCTGCATGTTGTAGGCGTAAACCTTGTCATCTTCCCAGTCTGCTACCCACATGGTTTCACCATCGGACCACAACGCCGAGGGAGCCTGGTTGCCGGCATTTTCGAGAGTGTTGAAGTCGAGTTCCGGAAGGGATTGACCTGAGGCCAGGTCGTAGGCGTAGATTTTGTGATCCTCCCAGTCAGCGATCCAGATAGTTTGCCCGACGGCATACATACCTCTCGGTGAATGGTTGCCGGTTTCTGAAAGGGATGAGAGTTCAGATTGCGGAACGCGTTCTCGAGTGGTGAGGGAATAGGCATAGACGTGATCGTCCACATCGTCCGCCACATACATAATGATGCCATCGGAGCAGATGCCGGAAGGACTTCCGTTGCCGGCTGCTTCGAGCAATTCCCGGGGGAAATCAAGATCTTCCTTTCTTTCCCCTGATGTTGCGTCATAGGCGTAGATCATGTTGTCGTCCATATCGGCCGACCACAAAGTGACTCCATCGGACCAGATGCCGGTTGGGTGGATGTTGCCGGCTTCCGCCAGGGTATCGCGATCCAAATCCGGATTTCTGGATCCATCGGAAAGGGTGGATTCCAAGGGTGTTGGGGCCGCGATTTGAGTGGCGTAGATCCGTCCTTGTCGCCAATCGGAGACCCACATGGTGCTTCCATTTGACCAAAGCCCTGCAGGGCTGGTGAGTCCGGCGTCGCGCAGAGCTTGATAGTCAAGATCCTTCGGCGCATCGCGTTTGCCGCTTGCCAGATCGTAGGCAAAGATTTTTCCGTAGGTAGGGCCGCTCCAGGGTTTGAATCCTCCTTTGTCGGCGACATACAGGGTTGTGCCATTGGACCAGATGTCGCTTGGGCTATGGTTTCCGTCTGCCCCCAGGTTGTTGATGTCTCTTAGTGGGAGGCGGGTGGTGGTGGCCAAATCGTAAGCATAAATCTTTTTATCCTTTGCATCGGCGATCCACATGATGGTGCCGTCTGACCAAATACCCGTTGCTTCTGTGTTGCCTGCCGGTAACAGTGAATCAAATTCCTTTTCCGGTAGGCGGGTGTTGGATTCCAGGTCGTAGGCGAACAGTCGGTCCTCAAAATCATCACACACCCACATTGTGCTGCCATCCGACCAAATCCCTCGTGGTGAGCGGTTGCCTGCCGGTGTCAAGGTGTCGAAATCATGGGCGTGATCTCTTGCCCCGGAGATGTTGTAGGCAAAAAGCTTGCTGAGCAGCCCCCAGTCGGAAGACCACAAGGTCGTGCCGTCGGACCAAAGCCCCACGGGTCTGCCGTTCCAACCAGCGGCATCGGTGAAGAAACGAAGCTGGAACTGCGCAGGTGTGCCTGACACAGGGCCGGACGCCCAGGCTGCCGGATTCAATGTGAGTGAATCCTGAAGAGGATCTGTTTCCTGGGCAATGGTTGGGACCGAGCTTGTTATCGTCAGCAATAACAGGGAGCCCAGCAGTTGTTGGGAGTTCGATAGATGGTGCCGGATCAACATGAAAACGATTCTGATTCTAGGGTTAAGCTCTGTTCAGTCTTTGCGGGCTTTTCTATAATTGCCCCCACTCCAAGGGAGCCAGACAGGCGTCGAATGAAAAATTAAGGAAGAGGCACGGTCCCTTCAGGAAAAAGCCATTCCCAGACTTGCTCATCTTTAAAACCGGTCAGGTCCTTGAACGGAGTGCTGAGACTGCTGAATCGCCGGTCGGTGTCAAAAGCGGCATCAACGGTTGGGATCAGTTCATCCAGTGGAACCCGGTAAGCTTGTAGGATTTCTGGTAATTCTTCACAAAGCAATGCCGCCATGAGGTAGGCGCCTGTTCTTGAAAAATGGGATAAATCATCGCATTCATTGCCGCAAACCGTGATAAAGGCACTGGAGATGATACCCATGCGGGCGTAGACTTCCGCGCTACGGTGGTTCAGGTCGAGGTATTGGGAATGTTTTGCGTTGGCTACCTTGATAACACTCTCCCGGCGCTCGGCGAGTTCATTGATGTGATTGTCTTTTGCATCGTAAAGCCGGATGGCAACCGGTGTCACCAGGAGAGGAACCGCTCCGATGCCCCGGATTTCGTCTACAATCTTACCAAGGTTTTCTTCGAATACTTCCGTGCTGGTCCCATCCTTATGTTCAATATGACCGAATTGCAGGATGACAAAGTCGGGTTGCAGCACCTCAAGCGCCCTGGTCTTGTTGCGGGCAAAGTATTGGATCGTGCCCATTCCCGCTTCAGCCAGATTCACAAAGGTGGCTTCCGGTTTGAAAAAATCCTGGAAATGCTGTCCCCATCCGTGATATTGAATGGAAAGGGCAGAAAGGTCAGCCATCGTGGAATCCCCAAGGAGCACAACGCGCGGTTCGAATTCATCCAGATGAATGTCCGGGGTCAATTGAACAAAGCCTTGCTCGCCTTCAGGAAAAGATAAGGGCACCCGGTCGGAAGGAAGAAAGACATCACCCGGATCACTCCAATCCACCAAATCGACTGAAAATTGAGCTCTGTAGGCCCGACGTTCTTCCACTTCTCCGGTCCACGAAGTGTTGTCCCCGGCTTGGTAACGAATAATCTGGGCGTTGGTCAAATTGACCAGGAACATAATGGCCAATGTAACTCCAAGGCGGTTCATATGCTGTAAATTGATTGTCAACGTTTTCAATATATCCATTCCTTTGATTGAAGGTCGATGCGTCCGCTGAGCCAATCCTGATGGAGTGACCCAATGACACAGATTGATTGATTGTCGGCCTCAAAACGGAGCACGAAACGTACCGAATTGGAGATTCTTGTGCAATCCTAAAAGCCTCTCAACGTTTGTTGTCCAAACCGAATTTCCTCATCCTCCCTTTAGGGGGAGACTGAAAAGGTGAATCCTTCCGTGAGAATCCTTAGTGCCCAATTTATTCCATAAAGATTGCGTTTGATTTATCTCGATTTTTTCTGGCAACGTCTAGC
Source organism: uncultured Verrucomicrobiota bacterium (assembly GCA_964415055.1). Lineage (GTDB taxonomy): Bacteria > Verrucomicrobiota > Verrucomicrobiia > Limisphaerales > AAA164-E04 > AAA164-E04. The sequence goes on from CAYPZD010000025.1 coordinate 12,222, forward strand.
GGACGTCATGACAAATGTGTTGCTAAATCAATTCTACGAAAAGTCTTTCCGGAGATGTGCAGGAATCCGCAGTGCCACCTTGTTTGCCGTCCTCCTGTGGGGAATCTGTGGTGTTTTTTCAAGTGAGGGAACGGCAAGTGCTCAGGGACTTCGGATCGATGAAGTCATGATGAGTAATGGAAGCACCTTGTCAGATGAATTTGGCAAATACCCGGACTGGGTGGAAATCGCCAATTTGAGCGGTCGGGAAGTTGACTTGCGTGGACACGGATTGTCCACAGATCCTGACCGGCCCTTTCTATTTCAATTTCCGTCCTACAAGTTGGCTCCTGGAGAGCGTTTGGTGGTTTTTTGTTCCGGGCGGGAAGACGGGCAATGGGGCCCCGTCAAACCGCAGCAAAGATTAACCGCGCCTGCGATCGAAGGGGTGGTTTTGCACCTGGATGCGTCCTTACAGGATGCCTTCCTCCTGCATGAAAACGGCGCGATAGCCCAGTGGGTGGACCAAACCCCCGAGGTTCACTATGTCGGACAACCGGATGCAGAAAAAGCCCCTACATTGACTCAGATGGCTCCCAGAGGAGTTCCGGCCGTTTTTTTTGATGGCGAGGATGATTTTTTTGAGTTGGACGCCATCCATAACGCAAAGACCGTTTTTTGGGTGGGTGCTGAACATCCTTTTGCCACGGATGATTTCCGTCCGATACTCGGGCATTCCACACAAATCCCCATGATACGAGGTGCGAACCATCAGCTGGTGCATCATTTGTACAGCACGCAATGGTTGGACTCCGGAGTGTTGTTGAATGGAGAGTTAATTGATGGCGCGATTGTGCCTGCGCCTGTTTCTTCCGCTCTCTTGACATTTCGCACGCGGGCGCCCCGGATCATCAATACGCTTGGAACGGACCGGTTCATTGATAATCAATACTGGCATGGGTGGTTTTCCGAGTTGATTTGTTTCGACCGCGTCCTGACCGCTGAAGAGGAAACGGAGATGCAAGGATACCTGATGGGTAAATGGGGATTGCCCACCCGTTATTTTCATGCTCCCTTCACGCTTCCCAATGAAAGTGGGGTGTTGGTGCTATCCAGTTCGGAGGCAGCACGCCTGGACGCCGTGACCCTAAAACCAACCTTGAGAGACGTGTCTTTGCAACGCGTTGATGAGCGAAATGAATTTCGTTTTGTGAATCAACCTTCCCCGGGGGATGCTCCAAAAAGCGACGGTTACAATGGGATGCTCGATACGGTTTCTTCATCACTCGCAGCAGGCGCCTATGATCAGCCCGTTTCGGTGGAACTACGGCATGCGGATAGCGCGGCAGAGATACGATATACCTTGAACGGTGATGAACCGGGTAAGAACTCAATGCTTTATCAGGGGGCTGTCAACATTGTGGAAACCACGGTGCTCAAGGCCAAAGCTTTTCGCGAAGATTACCTTTCCGGAGAGACCTTGACGGCTTCTTACATCATTGAATTTCCCACAACGATTCCCATGGTATCCATCAGTGGTCCTCCGGATGACTGGTTCAGTGCTGACAAAGGTATTTATGCCCTGGGTGAACATGCTCATGCAGAACGTCCACATTATCGGGCGAATTTCTGGCAGGCATGGGAGCGTGAGGTGGAGTTCGAGTGGTTTGAACCCGACGGTCAACGAACACATCAGCAAACAGCCGGAGCCAAGATTCATGGGGGATGGTCCAGGGCTTCCGATCAGAAATCGGTGGCCTTGATCGCCCGGTCCCGTTATGGAGACAATCGATTCGATGGACGTTTTTTTGATCCTGATGAGGAAATTTCCGTCAAGCAATTGCTCCTGCGTAATGCCGGCAATGATTGGTCACTGGCCATGTTGCGTGATCCGGTGGGGCAATCACTGATGGGGGATATTGGATTGGATACGCAACCGTATCGTCCGGTGCATGTCTTTCTTAATGGCGAGTATTATGGAATCCACAACCTGCGACAGCGGGCCAATGAGCATTTCCTCTCGGCCAAGACCGGTATTCCTGATGATCAGATCGATCTGGTTGCCAGTAATTTTGACGCGCTTTCCGGGGATCATGCCGGAGCCCTGGCGTTTATTCGATGGATCGCGCTCCAGGATGCCTCCGATCCGGCATTTGAAGAGGAATTGGAACGTCGAATGGATGTGGACAATTTCCTCGACTATATCATCGGGGAAACCTGCATTGATAACTTTGACTGGCCGAATAACAACGTTCGGTTTTGGAAGGAACGACAACCTGAGGCTAGGTGGAGATGGATGCCGTTCGATCTCGACGGTGCGTTCAATCCGTTGGATTGGAAAGTCAAGGTGAACACCATCCGGAGAATCATCAATTTCAAGGTGCACTCCGCTGCCAAAGTGTTTGTTGCTGTGACCGAGAACGAATCTCTTTTGAAACGTTTCCTTCTTCGATTTCAGCATCGACTCAACAATACCTTTTCCACGCACAACATGCTGTCACGCATTGAGACCATGGCATCAGCATTACGTCCCGAAATGCCCAGGCATATCGAACGATGGATGGGCAGCATGGTCGGGGAAATGTCGTTTCCAAATTCCATTGAAGAATGGGAGGAACGATTGGATGTGATGCGCCGATTTGCACGGGAAAGGCCCTCGGCGATTCTTGGTTTTGTCGTATCCGAGTTCGACTTGGAAGACCCTGTTTCCATTCGGCTCAATCTGCCTCCTGTGGATTCCGGTAAAATCCTGATCGATGGATTACCCCTTGTTCGCCCGCAGGAAGATCCATGGGAAGGACATTTCTTTCAGGAATTCGACATCACAGTTTCGGCTCAAGCCAAGCCCGGTTTCGCATTTCGCGGTTGGGCCGAGTTGAATACGACATCGACTGAAATCACCGTTCATCCCGCTGATGTTCGATCATTGACCCCCATATTTGAGCAGGTAGGTGAACCCGCGCCGGTGGGAACCGAGGGGCGCATCCACATCTCGGAGATCATGTATCATCCCTCCACGCAAAGGCCCAATGAAGAGTTTATTGAATTGGTAAATGTGGATGATCACCCAGTACAACTTTATGGGTGGTCCCTGGATCGTGGTGTGTCGTTCGAATTCCCAAACCTTACTTTGGATCCTGGTGAATATATGGTTGTGTCAGCAGATCCCGCCGCTTACCGGTTGGCTTATCCTGACGCCCCTGCACCTCTGGGGCCTTGGGATGGAAAGCTCGGGAACTCCGGTGAGGAAATTCGATTGCGGAATCATCTCAACAAGACGGTGGACTCTGTCGATTTTCGCGACGAGGGTGATTGGAGTGATCGAGTCAGGGGAGTGACCATGCAAGGACACCAGGGGTGGACCTGGTCCAATGCTCACGATGGGGAGGGGAAATCCTTGGAGCGAATCTCGTTGGAAGCTGAAAGTAGCCAAGGTCAAAATTGGGCTGCGTCGACTGAGCCCGGAGGGACTCCCGGTTCGGTGAATTCTGTCAATGCCACCGACTTGGCGCCGTTTGTTAACCGGGTTCATCATTCTCCTGCTGTTCCAAATTCGGAGGACCTAGTCTGGGTCAGCGCCGAGGTGGAACACAACGGAAATCCATCTCCTTCTGCGGAACTGTGGTTTCGCATCGATGGTGAAAGCGAGTTCCGGATGACGTCCATGCTGGATAATGGAGCGGGCAAGGATAAGAAAGCGGAGGACGGTATCTTTGGTGCCGAGTTACCACCCTTTCCGAATGGAACGGTGGTTGAGTTTTATGTCCTGGCCAGGAGCGCCAGCGGATTGACAAGGGAATGGCCCAAAGCAACGGCAGAAGGCCATGTTGCTAATGCGTTGTTTCAAGTGGACGACAGTATTTACCCATCCAATGATCCGGTGGCACGAGTGATCACGACCGAAGCCGAACGATTGGAACTCGAAGCGATCGGGCGCTTGCCTTGGAACGCCAGTAGTGATGCGCAGATGAACGCAACGTTTGTTATGATTGAAAACGGTGTGGAAGAAATCAGGTATCAATCCGGATTCAGGATTCGCGGCACCACTTCACGCAATCTGAATCCCAAAAATCGCCGGGTTAATTTCAATAGCGACCAACCATGGCGCGGGAGATCTTCAGTCATCTTCAATGCCGTCAATGTGCCTTCTCATATACTGGGGTCCGAATTATTTCGTTTTGGAGGCGTGCCGGTATCCCAAGCCCGACCCGTGATGTTTCTCGAAAATAATCTCAATCACGCTTCGTCCGATTTTCCCCAGTTCGGAATGTATGCCCAGATGGAAGCCCTGAATGACAATTTTGTGGATTACCATTTTGACGGTAATAAGAACGGGAACCTTTATCGTCCGTACGGGTATGGCAATCTTGAGTTTTTGGGGACTGATCCGTTGGCATATAAGGAACCCGGGTTCTACGTGAAAGCCACCCAAGTGGAGGAAAACGACTGGTCCGACCTGATACGCCTCACCCAGACACTGGCCGAAACCCCGGACGCTTCCTATGAATCCGCCACCGAAAGCGTGGCTCATGTTGAAGAATGGTTGCGTTACTTTGCGGTGGATACATTGACGGGGAATATGGAAACAAGTTTTGCCAATGGGGGGGCGGGGGATTACGCTTTTTATATCGGCGAAAAGGATAGTCGGGCGGTCTTGATACCCTATGATCTGGATTCCTTGTTTGGGATGGCTGTTGGAGGTGTGGACATGCCGATTTTTCGCGCCATCGCCAAGGAAGTGCCCGCACGCTTTCTGCAATCCCCAGGGTTCGCCCGACGATACTACCAGTTGCTGCAATCCCTGGCCGATGATCTCTTTGATCCGGAAAAGTTCAGTGTTCTTTTGGGGAATACGCTGGGGGATTGGACAACACCCGCTTTCGTGGAACGGATCCGTCAGTATGCCATGGCTCGACGTGACTCGGTGCTGGCACAGATACCGCGATCGCTTCAAGTCGTCGTGGACCTGCCTCTGGCCGATCCGGATTACCTTCGTTATTACCAGTCCCCCACACCAAACTTGACTCTGCAAGGTGTGGCGAATGCACTGGAGACCGATCGTGTCCTGGTGCAGGGGCTCGATGCCCGATGGTCTGCCTGGGAAGGAAAGTGGTCGATTCAGGATGTCGCTTTGCATTCAGGCGTGAATGAGATCGTGATCCAATCGTTGGATGCTTCCGGAAACGAAATGGAAAGCCTTCGATTGAGAGTGTTTTTTGAAGGCGAAAACGCCCCTCAATTTTCGGGCGAACTCCAGGGCGACACCGTGTGGAGTCCTGCTGCCAGTCCTATCCAGGTGGAGACCGATCTCATTGTTCCGGAGGGGGTGACTTTGACCGTTTTACCCGGAACCTCGGTGGAGTTTCTCGCTGGCTCCAAGTTGACCGTTCGAGGAACCCTGAAGGTTTTGGGCACACCTGACAACCGGGTTTATTTCTCAGCACAGCGTTTTGCCGCTCAACGTTGGGGTGGGATTCATTTCGACCACACCATGCAGCACAATGAGTTGAACAATGTCACCATCGAATGGACGATTTCTCCCGGTATCAATGTTGATCATTCGCGTTTGGACATTACCGGAGGCCGCTGGATCGGCGCTTACAATAGTTTTATCATCAGCTGGTATAGTACACTGGCCGTTCGAGATTGTATTTTTCCGGACGTGACCGTAGGGGAACCTATTGCCGGTATTGGGATACCTGAAGGTGGTTATTGGATTATTGAGGGGTGTGAGTTTGGGAAGACCACCGGGTATTCGGATATCATCGATTTCACCGGAGGAAAACTACCCGGACCGGTTGCGCAGTTTTTGAATAATCGATTTAATGGAGGTCCGGATGATGCGTTGGATTTGGATGGTGGGGATGGCTATGTCGAAGGTAATCTCTTCATGAATTTCCATCAGGCAAACGCCAGCACGAGTGAATCTCATGCCATTTCCACGGGTGTATATGATGGAGTCGCATCCAATCTCACCATCGTTCGAAATGTGTTCATCGATAACGATCATGACATCCTGCTGAAGGAATGGTCCTCTGCTCACGTTGCGCATAATACCTTCATCGACTCCAAAAAAGGTGCCATCAGTTTGAGGGAGCAAGTGCGCCAGACCCAACCCCCTTTGTCACTTTACATGGAAGGGAATGTGTTTCGCTGCGAAAAAGTGCTGCATGCACTGGAAGATGTATGGGGCGTTTTTCCGGATTTTAAAGTGTCCATCCATCATTCCATCCTCCCTGAACCCTGGAATGCGTTTGGAGAAGGAAATCGCGTTTTGGAACCGGTGTTTGTGGATGAAGAAGCTCTTGATTTTCGCCTGGCCGAATATTCCGGACTCCAGGGGCTGGGGACATTGGGATTGGACCCTGGCGCCTATGTGCCGTCCGGAGTCACAGCCCGAGGTATTCCGTGGACTCCTTTGCCGATGCGATCTGTGGAGTTGGAAGCAGGCGGCCCGGGAGTGGTGGCCTACCGGTATCGCTTGAATCAAGGTGAATGGAGCGCTGAAACAACGGTGGATATCCCTGTTGTTTTAACGGATTTGGCCGATGGGGTTCATCAGTTGGAATGGGTGGGCAAGAACGTGGCGGGCGTCTGGCAGACAGAAGAGGATGCTCATGTTTCGCCTGCATTTGAGGTAAGCGGGAACGCTTCACCCATTCGATTGAACGAAATACTGGCTCAGCCCATTTCGTGGTCGGATGATCCGGCCCGCAAGTGGGAGTTTGTTGAGTTGGTTCATTTGGGGCAACGAGTGCATTTGCTGAAGGATTACACCCTCACGGACGATCCGGCTCAGCCTGAAAAATTTCGCTTCACGGACATCGCTCTCATGGAACCTGGCACACATATGGTCGTCGGCGAAAACGGAAGTCATTCCGCTCAAAAATGGGCTCTTCCATTCGGTTTGAACCGCAAGGGTGAATCCGTCTATTTGTTCCGACAAGTTGGGGGAGAATTTCAATGGGTGGATCAGGTTACTTTCGGTTTACAGCCGGAAGGTTGGTCCATGGGGAGGGATGCTGAAGGTCGATGGATGCCGGGCATTCCCACACCCGGGGCTGTGAACTATCCAGCACCTCGCATGGGAACTTCGGCGGACGTTGTCTTCAGTGAATGGGCGCCGTTGGAAACGGGAGATTTCAACAACGGTTTCATCGAACTGCACAATACGGGTGAATGGCCGGTTGATTTAACCGGATGGAGATTGGGGACGGAACCTTCCTCATTTGCCGAGTCCTTGCTGATGCCGAATAACTCTTTCCTCGGACCGGATGGTTATTTGGTTTTGGAAACAGGTGGAGGGTTATGGGATTTGCCGAGCAATTTGCATGCCGAACAGGATGTTTGGTCCTTGCGTGACCGGAAAGGAGATGTGGTGGATCGATTTTGGTATGCCAATCCAAGGTCCGGATACAGTTTTCGCCGAGATCCTTCCGTCCCAGTCAAGTTGGTGCAGGGAACGGCGTCCCCTGAACGTCAGGATGAAGTTGGTTCAGGTGAAGGCGCTTTGGTGATCAATGAAATCGCTGCCGATAACCGGACTCTTTTGAGCCCATGGACGACTTTTGCGGACTGGGTGGAAATCTGGAATGCTTCAGCCGAGACGGTTTCTCTGGGCGGGATCGCTTTGACGGATGATGTGGATGATCCTTTCAAATGGACTTTCCCCGCAGGGACCCAATTGTCAGCTTTTGAAGTCACCATCGTGTGGCTGGATGGGGATCGTGCTGCCGGCCCCGCCAATACAGGGTTTGGATTGAAATCCGGGGGCGAACAGCTCTGGTTGTTTGATTCAGGGCAGAGAGGTGGCGGATTGTTGGACACGGTTGGATTTGGCCCCCAAATTCCTTCATTCACCATCGGACGGGATCCTGCAACCTTTGAGTGGGGTTTAACCGAACCGACACCTGGTTGGGGAAACAACACGGCGGTGCTGGGTGATTCTCAAGCTGTTAAAATCAATGAATGGATGGCTGACCCGGATGCCGGACCTGATTGGCTGGAGTTGTTCAATCCGTCCGAACAACCCGTCTCGCTCGCCGGTATGCGTCTTTCCGACGATCCTGCGGACTCAAGCAAACATTCCTTTTCCCCATTGTCCTACCTGGGGGTTGGTGTAGCGGCATACCTTCAAATACAGGCCGACGGCAAAGGAGGACAGGATCTGGAGGCAGATTTCAAGATTTCCGCCGGGGGGGAATCCCTGGCCCTGTTCAACCGCGATGGGGGTTTGGTTGATCTGGTGGACTTCGGGCAACAGGAAACGGGAGTTTCCCAGGGACGGTGGCCTGATGGATCTGATGTGATGTTTGATTTCTTTCAATCGACCAGTCAGGAAAGGATGAATGTGTTGGACGGAGACTTGGACGGCTTGCCCGATCTATGGGAAGTGTCCAATGGGTTTAATCCGGATCTGGTTGGGGAATCGGTATTGGATACGGATAACGACGGTGTCCCGAATTATCTCGAATACCTGGCCAATACCGATCCAAAGGACGCATCCAGTCGGTTCGCGATCGAACAAATCGGACTGGATGACACCCGCTGGACGATAACGTTCCAGGGAAAGACCGGGCGGGGGTATGAGGTGCAGGCCTCCAGCGATTTGAGTTCAGGTGTCTGGGAAACCATCTGGAAGGTTGACCCTTTGACAGACGACAGAGAACTCACGCTGGAACTTCCATTGGAAGCTGTGCGTGGATTCATCCGGCTGCAGGCATTTCAGTGAGTCAGGCGTCCTGTTTGGGGCCTTTGAGGACTTTATACAGGCACAGTAGAAACAGGGTGGTAACGGATCCTACGGACAGGATCATCATCAGCCAACCACCTGCTGTCAGTCCTTCAGCCAAAATGGGGAATATCATATGGAAACCTCCTCGTCTTCTTTTTCATGCTGTTGCCAGCGTTTACCTGCTTGTGCTGCCAGGGCGCACATGAAGCCAATCACCACCGCAATCAAAGCAATACTCAAACGTGCGGCAGGGCTGGCGGGTGTATCCTCTGAACCAATCAGGTCCAGCATATAACCGGTCAGGGCAAATTCGCCTGTTTCGAGGCTGTAGCCAAAGACGTTGGTCAAGACCCACATCGCAAAAATGGCCAATAAGAAGAAGGGACACAGGTATTTGATGACAATTTTGTAGAATGCCGGAACACGAATCTCGGCTCCCCGATGCATTTCTTCCCAACCTTTATCTATCCCAATGACCCAGCCGAAAATGATGATCTGAATGGTGGCCAGGACAAAAAGAGAGAAAGTGCCTACCCAGAAATCGATGGTGTCGAGCGCCTTGATGTCTTTGCTGAACCAGACCACGAACAAACACCCCATGGCCGTGACCAATCCAAGCAAGGCGACGGATTGTTTTCGGTTCATCCCTGTGCTCTCTTCCAAAAAGGCGATGCCCGGTTGAAGCATCGACAGCGAACTGGTCACAGCTGCCAGGAAGAGAAGGATGAAAAAGATGGAACCAAACACCACTCCGGCGGGCATGTTTGCGAATACCAACGGTAGCACTTTGAAACCCAGAGCGAAGGTGCCTTGACCGACAATGCCGGCGGCTCCCAGGAACATGTATGCGGCGGGAATCGTAATCATCCCACCCAAGGCGACTTCGCAGAATTCATTGGCGCTGGTGGCGCTCAAACCACTCAACACGACGTCGTCCTTTTGTTTCATGTAACTGGCGTAGACGATAATCACCCCGAAACCCACCGACAGAGAGAAAAAGATCTGGCCAGCGGCTGCCAGCCACAATTCGGGATTTTTAAGTTTCTCAACCAGATTGCCCGGATTCCACATGTAGGCCAGACCGTTCATGACATTTTGTCCAGGTTGATCCACCAGGGGAGCCCCGAGTGTCAATACGCGCACCGCGATGACAATGGCCAATAGCACCAGCAAGGGCATGGCGAATTTGCAGAACCACTCGATGCCCTTGTTCAGGCCTCGATAGATGAGGAAGAAATTAAATAGAAACACCAGTCCCAGATAAAAACCAACCTGATTCATGCCAAATCCAATGGCCGAACCATCCTCTGTAATTCCGATGAATGTACCCCAAAAATCACCGTAAGCGTCGACTTCGTTGCCAAAACTGAGGTTGCCTGTGATGAAATTAACCGCATATCCCAGACACCACGCCTCGATATAGACGTAATACATGTAGATAATGACCGGAATGATCACCCCCAGCACACCGATGTATTTGGCGTAAGGTTTTTTGATGATGGCGTGGAAAATGCCGGGTGTGGAATTGTAGCCACGTTGGCCGCCGTAGCGTCCCATGGTCCATTCCGCCCAACAAATGGGGATGCCAATGATCAGGAGAGAGATGAAGTAGGCAACCATGAAAGCGCCTCCGCCATCGTCACCGCCATACTTGGCAGCCTGTCCGGGAAAACGCAGGAAATTACCCAACCCGACAGCGCTGCCCGCGACTGCCAGGATCACGCCCAGGCGCGAGCCCCACGATTCAGTGGTCTTGGTGTTTTGCATGAGGCGGGATCGTAAGGACTGATTCCCGCTTTGGCCAGTCGATAATTTGGGTTCATCATTTAATGGGCGAACTGGTCAATTAAACAAAGAATATATCCAGATTGACAAATATGGTCAGAGTGGTCATGTTCTTTTTCGTGAAGATAGAGACGGTTGGGACATTGGAAGCTAAGACGCATTTAAGTTCTCTTCTTGATAAAGTTCAAAAAGGAGACGTGATTCTCATCACCAAGCACGGCAAAGTGATCGCAGAGTTAAAGGGGGTGAACGAGGAGAAGAAAACGCCCAAAGCGGGGTTTGCGAAAGATTTTTTTGGAAAGACCTCTTCTGACTTTAATGATCCCCTTGAGGATTTTGCTGAGTATATGTCATGAAAGTCCTGATTGACACTCAAGCGCTCATATGGTTCGGGGCAAATTCCAAAAAACTGACACGTGAAGCTCGTTCGTGTTTGGAAAATGCAGGCAACCAGGTTTATTTCAGCGTTGCGAGTATGTGGGAAATCGTGATTAAAAACCAATTGGGAAAACTCCAACTATCCGCCAAACCAGATGCCCGTTTACGTTCAAACCTTCTCGATCAGGGCATGATGGAGGTAGATATCAAATTCAATCATGTCCTCTTCACCGGGAATCTTCCCTTCATTCATTGTGATCCTTTTGATCGTGTGTTGATCGCACAAGCTATAGTGGAAGGCATGAGTATTGTGAGTTCTGATTCCAAATTTGACTCATACCCTGTTCACCGCATTTGGTGAATTCCATCCCGTCAATCCTGTTCATCCTGTCCAAAAAATCTTTTGACACTTCAAAACCTGTCACTCCAATAAATCAGCCCGCAGTTTGGGAGGCAATCCCAGGTGGTAGGTCATGAATCTGCCGAGGTATTTGAAGATTTCCAATCGAACTTTTGAAAGATGATCAGAAGTAAAATCAATGTCTTCGGCTTCCTCTTCCGACCAAACCCTGAAGGTTTGCTTGGCTTCGGCGCTCAGGCGGTCATTTCTCCATTGCGGTTCAAGGCCCAGAATTCTGAGGAGGATGAATTCAAGATGCAGGACGTGGAACAGGTCGGTGTCTTTCGTTTTATTCAAAGATTCCAGAAAATAGACCAACAACTCAAACATCCCGTCGGCAGGCGTATCTTCTTCGGTGCTTTTGCTGATTAATTGCGCAACATAGGTGGCTTGAGTGACTTTGTCCATGTCGCGACTCAATCTTTCAAAGACATGGATCAGGCTGATTTCACGTAAGTTGTGCAGGGTGGATCGATGGCTGCGTTGAAAGGTGAGTTGGCAGTGATGAAACAGATCCAGTTTGCCGCGAAACTCGGATTTGGGTCTCAGGGCGCCTTTGGCCATGGTGGAGATGCGACCGGCGTCTTCCGTTAACCAATGCACGATCAGGCTCGATTCGGAATAGCGAATCACTCTCAAGACGATGCCTTGTGTTTGCTCGGTCATGATGGCAATTGTTTTGGAGCAATCGAATAACTACCTGCGGAGCAAGTCATCAAGGTCAAACTGGCCCGCTGCTTTGGTCATCCACTTGTTTTCGTGCCGTTTCATCACCTTCCGCTTCTCCGGTTCCAGGTCATCAAAACCTTTGAGGTGTAGCAGGCCGTGGATGACATACCGAATGGCTTCCTCATGCCATTGTGTGCCAAATTCACTGGATTGCTTGGCTGCCACTTCCGGGCAGACCAGAATCTCCCCGATCAGGTAGTCAGGCATCGCATCCTCACTCAAGTCAAAGGTGATGACGTCGGTGGCGCCTTCGTGCTGCAGGAAATCCTGATTCACCTGCGCCATCCGTGTTGATGGCAGGAATTGAACCGAAATTTCTGCCGATTGGTTTTCGAATAGAGCCTCCGCCACCCAAGTGCCTATTTCGCGCACCAAATCCACATTCAACGGCCATTTGCGCTGCCGGTTTTGGACTTCCAGTTGGATGTCGGAGTTCACCATTCTCTTTTTGCTGCTTTATGGGTGTCGAACTTGGCGGTAACGGCGGCCGGGGGAGTTACCTTTGCTCGTAATCCTGTCGGTGAGTTTCGTAGGCGGCGACAATTTTCTGAACGAGTCGGTGACGGATGACGTCCCGCTTCTGAAATTCCACGATGGAAATCTCCGGAATGTCCTTCAAGGCCTTCCGAGCTTCCAGGAGTCCCGATGGCTTGTGTTTCGGGAGATCGATCTGGGTGGGATCGCCCGTAATGACCGCTTTGGAGTTCATCCCCAGGCGCGTCAGGAACATGAACATCTGCTCGGTCGTCGCATTCTGTGCTTCGTCCAGAATGATGAAAGCATAGTTCAGGGTGCGACCACGCATGTAGGCGAGGGGAGCGATTTCGATAACGCCTCGATCTCTGTATTTCTCAATTTCCTCGGCGGGGATCATGTCGTGCAAAGCATCCTGCAGAGGACGCAGGTAAGGATCGAGTTTTTCATACAAATCCCCCGGCAGAAATCCCAATGCTTCCCCCGCCTCGACAGCTGGGCGAGTCAGGATGATTCGGCTGACTGTGCCCGCTTTCAAAGCAGTGACCGCCATGGCCATGGCCAGGTATGTTTTACCTGTGCCGGCCGGTCCCATCCCGAAAGTGACATCATGTTTGCGCATGGCCTCGATGTACTGTTTTTGTCCGGCGGTTTTGGGATGGATCGGTGGTTTGCGATTGGAGGTCTGGATGCGTTCGCTGTAGAGACCTTTCAATGCTCCGGATCCATGCTGTTTGACGACTTCCAGGGCCTGATTGAACTCACGCGCGCGAATGGCCGTTCCGGATTGCATCGCTCCCTGGAGGATCTCAAAAAGTTCTTTGGCCGATTTGACTCGGTCCGCGTCTCCTTCGAGTTTGATCCAACCATCCCGGGTGACGGCTTTGACGCCGAGTTCGGATTCGAGTTTTTCCAGGTTGCGTGATTCGTTGGCAAAAAGCTGTTGCACCTGGTGGGCGTTTTCAAAATGAAGGGTTTCGGATGCCATGATAGGGGAAGTTATCCGTGGATGACACAGATAATTGAATAGTGCCAAGGGTTGTCTCTTGGGCTAAATCTGTGTGCATCTGCGTCATCTGCGGATAAAAATAAAAATGGTTTAAAGTGAATGGATAAGACTGGACCGTGTTAAATAATCATCCGTCATTTCAGCCTGGTTTGGAATCAGAACTGCCGAGTTCAGCAAAGGTGTTTCTGAGCTTGTCGGCGAGTGATTCCAAGGCTTCGGGCAACACGGCAGTAGCGCCGATAACCGGCATGAAATTGGTGTCACCGTTCCATCTGGGGACCACATGCAAATGCAGGTGCTCCCGAATGCCCGCGCCCGCTACTTGTCCGAGATTCAGTCCGACATTGAACCCCTGTGGATTCATGACTGCTTTGAGCACCTTGATGCACCGTTGGCTCAAGCGCATGAGGTCTGCGAGTTCCTGATCGTCGAGGTCTTCCAGTTCGGCTACTTGTTTGTAAGGGACGACCATCAGGTGCCCTCCGTTGTAAGGATAGCGGTTCATCACCACGTAACATGTCTTGTCTCGGTGAACCACCAAGTTCGCCACATCGTCGTTGGCTTGGGCGATGCGGGTGAACAGGGACTCTTCCCCTTGGGGTTCCTTGGGGCTTAAGATGTAATCGATACGCCAGGGAGCATGCAAATGTTCCATAGACGAAAGACTAATGGGCCTTGGCCCGGAAGTCAAAGGAGTGCATCGGGTTATTCTTTGCCGAGGATTTCGATCTGACGATATTCCACCAACATGTCCTGACCTCCGTGCAGTTGAAGGGCAATGTGGCCTGAGGTGCGTCCCGGATCATCCAACAGCTCTGCTGATTTGATCCCGTTCACGTGGACGGTGATGCGCTTCCCGTGGGCTGAAACCGTGAGGTCGTTCCATTCATTTTTCTTAAACCAAGGGGTTTTCTTGTCCGCTGGATGCTGAACCACCCAGGCACGACCTCCCGTTTCATAGAGACCTCCGGTTTCGTAGGATGTGTCGATCTCGACCTGAAATCCGTTGACGCCGACGTTGTTTTCTTTTTCGTCGACTCGGAAGTAGAAGCCGCTGTCACCTTTGGATACCTTGAATTGGGCTCTTACAGTGAAATTTCCGAATCGTTTGTCCGTGACCAGCAGACCGTGACGTTTTTCACTTTTTTGACTGGTTCCCCGAATCACACTATCGACGACCTCCCATTGACCGCCAGGGAGTGCATGCCATCCGTTCAACGTTTTGCCATCAAACAGCGGCTTCCAGCTGTGCTTGCCAAGATCCTGAATCCGGACATTCCGCCAACGAATCTGCATGGGATCGTCGCTGTTGGTGCCATGGACCTGTAGCGCGATGAAACCGGACACGTTCAGGGAATCACGCAGGTCTGCGGCAGGCACTCCGTTTATCCAGGTTTTGATGGAATCCCCGATGGCTTCGACGCGATAGTGATTCCATTCGTTTTGTTTGAAAGCTGCTTGTGCTTTTGGGTTGTCCGACAATGGGTTCAACCAGCCACGGCGACTTTCATCGTAAATACCGCCCGACCAGGCACGTTTGCTGGGGTCTATTTCCACCTGATAGCCATGAACCACTCCATTGTGGACTTCCGGCTTGCTGAGGCTGCGGATCTGTACGCCTGAGTTCATGTTAGGGTGAACACGGTATTCCAGTTCCAGAATGAAATCAGAGTAATCACGGTCCGTGCACAGAAAGGTGTTGGGTCCGCCCTTGACGGTTGTGCCGACGATGACGCCGTCTTCCACGTGATACTTGGCATTGCCCCCACGTTGAATCCAGCCTGTGAAGTCCTTGCCATTGAAGAGGTTTCTCCAGTCTGCGCCGGTGGCATTGACTGAAAATGAAACCAACAACAGAGCCATCATCCAGTGGAAACTGGATGCCATAGATAGTTTGTATGCGTGCTTATTCATCGGAGGCGAGTTCAGTTTCCCAAAAAACACGTCTTGCGCAATGCCAAATTTAAAGCCGGAGGGGCCAGCTCCGTCTTGCCCCACTTCAAACCTTGGAGCGTTGGAACCATTTTCAGGCTGCAATGGAAACGCCACAGGTTTTCGAGTATCTCAGGCTTCCCTCGTTCCACGTCATTTGCTTAAGTAAGTTCTGAGGGGGAAGTGAGGGTGCGAGGTGGAACTCGCCTGGCGCCAGCGTTTTCGTTTCCTCTGAGGTTTTTTTAGACAGGATGGACAGGATGGACAGGATTGACTGGATGGGTTTTGACCAGGAGGTAGCCCCATTCACCTCCGTTTTTTAACCGGAGGGACAAGCCTCTTTCGTCGTTGTTTTGAGGCAATTGGGATCGACAGGCGCTTGATTCTGATTTATCACAGGCTCACCCATGGCAACATCCTCGAACAATGAATCAACCGTCGCCCGCAGCGCCAAGCGCAAGGCATATGTGAATATTGTTCTGCCTCTGTTTATAACGTCAATCATTGCCTATCTGGACCGTGTCAATCTGAGTTATGCGGGCTTGACCATGAACGAAGATCTTGGGTTTTCGGAAGCTGTGTTTGGACTTGGTGCAGGGATTTTCTTTGCAGGTTATGTTCTTTTTGAAATTCCGGGAGCATTGATTGCCGAGCGATACAGCCCCAAGTTGTGGTTGGCGCGCATCATGATTTCCTGGGGCGTTATTTCGGGGCTGATGGCCTTCATGACTGAAGTATGGGAATTTTATTTACTTCGCTTCCTATTGGGTGTTGCCGAGGCAAGTCTTTATCCGGTTATCTATGCATCCTGCATCCCCCGGTGGTTTGCGCCTGGGGACAGGTCGCGGGCTATTGCTGTTCTGCTGACTTCGTTGCAGATGTCGAGCATCATCGGAGCGCCCTTGGCTGGTTGGGTGTTAGGACTGTCGTTTTTCGGGCTCGAAGGTTGGCAGGGATTGTTCGTGATTGAAGCCATCCCGGCTTTAGTGTTTGGAGTTGTGATCGTTTACTGGATGGCCGATTCGCCCGAGGAAGCCAAATGGTTGACCCCGGAAGAACGTCAATGGCTTACCAATGATTTGAAACACAAATCCTCCCAAAACAAACGAATCAAAAATTACACAGTATGGCAGGCCCTTTCGGATCGTGAAGTGCTCAAACTTTGTGTGACTTATTTCCTATGGATCACGGGTTATTGGGGATTTGGTTACTGGATGCCATCTGTTCTAAAATCCTTTTCCTCATGGTCCAATTTTGCCGTTGGTTGGATGATCGTCATTCCCATGACTCTTTCGCTGCTGTTTATGTTGTGGATTGGTCATCATTCATCGGTCACCGGTGAACAGCGTTGGCATGGCGCGATCGGAACGTTCATCGCCGCGATTGGAATGTTTTGTGGTACCATGACGAATCATCCGGTTTTGGCTTTTGCCTTTTTATGTCTGGCGGCCATCGGTGTGTATGCTCCATTCGGTGTTTGGTGGTCTTATCCCACCTCCTTTTTATCCGGGTCAGCGGCAGCGGGTGCCATTGGACTGATTAATTCCTTTGGCAATATAGGCGGTTTTGTGGGGCCCTATATTACGGGGTATCTCAAAACCCTGACGGGAAGTTTCACCCTCGGCTGGATTTACCTGGCTCTATCGTTGACGGTCTCCGGGATATTGATGCTGACCTTGCGCAAAAAGGAAGCAGAAGAGGGCTCGCCAACAGCCTGACTCCTGTTTTGGTGCATAACATTCGCTGAAACAACTCTGGAGTGCGCATGATGGTTGGGATTGATGACACCTTGGGTATGCGGACCGTATCCAGAGCGGTGATGCTCACCGCATTCCAAAGAGGTTCTGGTCATTCTGATTTTTTCAGGGTTGGTCGAATGTTTTTGAATAGTACGTGGTTTTGATGTACGAATTCCCGCATGAAATTCCAAAACGCACATGGCAACTTGGCGGTTTGTTTGGCCCTGACTTTGTTGTTTGGACTGTCTCATCCATTGAATGCACAGGATGAAGCCGATCTGATCGCCGCTCTGGTCGAGCAGCCACAGGGATTTCCTGCATCGAAATTGCCTGGAGAATTGCGTTGGCCTGTATTCGGAGAAGAGCCATCCGGTGCTGAATTTGCCAATTTCAGTTTGACGCTGGATTATTCATTGTCTTCCACAAAAGAGGCACAACTCCATCTTGGGAACGATATCAAGATCCACCTGCCCGCCGGAGCGCATGTGTTGTATCTGGAACACGAGCACCTGGATCAACAGCCAGGGCGTTTGCTTGCATTGGTGGACGGTAAGGAATCGTTGAAAATGGAACTCCCCAATGTGCCCGCCGCTTCTTACAAATCGACGACCGAAGAGGCTAAAGATACATTTGCAACCGACAGAGATTTCACCGCATCTGTTCAGTTCACCACTGAAGGTCATGGCACATTATTCTCGAAGAGTGCGCCTGAAGGAAAATGGACTCCCAATGCGAAAGCTTTGTTCATCCGCGACGGACGGCTGGTCTACGATATCGGGTGGGTGGGCGCCATCTCCGGGCGACCTGTCGTGGCCGACGGTGAGCAGCATCATGTGGTGTTGCAAGTGAGAAACGGCGACGCCGAGTTGTTTCTTGATGGCAAATCCATTGGCAAAAAAGAGGATTTTCACGCAGAGGATGATCCCGAGCATGTGTTCAAAATCGGAGCCGCGGGCTCGGATTTCGGTCTTGATTGGGAAGGTGGCACCATCCACTCAGTGCGGTTTTGGAAAGGGGGACTTCGACGTTTGAACTTTGGTCATTTGTTGGAAGGCCGTGAGGATGTTGGAGTGGCTCCCGGTTTCGAATGGGAGGGGAAGGAAGTCAAAGAAACCTTCGATGGGGAAGGGATGGAAGGATTGGCCGTGACTCTGGGGCTGGAAGGGCCTGTGGAAGTGAAACACGCCTGGACCCAGCCTTTGGTTCAAACGGATCATGCGAAGTTCATTCAAGGATGGAGTGATGAAACATTGCAGACAGGTCAGGAAATTTATCAAACCCTCTGCATTACGTGTCATGGCACGTCCAAGGTTCAGGGGTTCCTTCCAACGTCGTTGAAGTTTCATGAAGGCACTTTCAAGAACGGAAGTGATCCATACAGCATGTTCCAAACCTTGACGCATGGGTATGGGTTAATGGTGCCTCAGGGACAATACACCGCTGCGGAGAAATACGCCGTGATTCAATTCATCCGTGAATCTCAGATCAAACCCAACAATCCGGGCCAATATGTTGAGATCACCGATGCGTATCTTGCTTCACTTCCCAAGGCTCTTCGAACCTATCGTGCCTCTGAACCCATCGTAAATCGCCGAGGCAAACAATACGAAAAAATGGATTTTGGCCCCGCCCTCATGTGGACTTATCAGGTCAATCAAGCCAAAGAAATTCCCGAATGGAACATTGCTCAAAAAGGCATCAATGTGAGATTGAATCCGGGTAAGGGAGGTGTTTCCAAAGGTCGCGCCTGGATGGTGTATGACGAGGATACCATGCGCGTTGCTGCTGCTTACAGCGGAGATGAGTTTGTTGACTGGCGCGGAATTGCTTTTGACGGATCGCACGGCACGCATACAAGCATCCGTGGCGAAATGGCCTACATCACGCCGGATGCACCCGCCTGGCGGCATCCGGTCACCGGTCAATGGAATGATGAACGCATCGTCGGACGTGATGGACGTCGTTTCGGTCCCTTGCCCAAAGACTGGGTGCATTACAAGGGAATGTATTATCACGGGGATCAAGTGGTCATTCGTTACACAGTGGGTGATGCCATGATTCTTGAGAAACCGGGTGTGTTTGAATACGGTGATGCTCCCGTCTTTATACGCACATTCAATCTGGAGAAATCAGATCACGACCTGGTGACACGACTGGCAGAGGATGATCCGGATCTCGCGCTGGCCATCCACGGAAGTGCTGAAGTTCAAGTCGAAAGAAAAGGTGGTTTCATCGTCATGACCATTCCAGCCACTGCAACCCCTCTTCATTTCAATGTTTGCTTTTCAAAATTGGATCAACCTTCCCTGCAAGGTTTGATGGGAGCCATCCCCGTCGAAGACCTGGCACCATTCACTCGGGGCGGTCCGGCACGCTTTGGTCAGCAGGTCGTCAAGACGCAAGGGGAGATCGGAGCCGAAGACGGACCCTTTGCGGTGGATGTGATCACGGTGCCGGATGCGCAGGATAACCCATGGGAATCCTGGATGCGTCTGGGAGGTTTCGACTTCTTTCCGGATAACCCTGATCGCGCGGCTGTCTGCACATGGATGGGGGATGTCTGGTTGTTGGATGGTGTGGCAGGGGATCTGCAGAATCTCAGGTGGAGACGTATTTGTTCGGGCTTGTTTCAGCCTCTGGGATTGAAGATCCACCATGGAAAAATCTACGTTACCTGTCGGGATCAAATCGCTCGGTTGCATGATTTCAATGGTGATGAGGAAATTGATTATGTCGAAAGCTTCAATAATGATGCCCAGGTTACCGAACATTTTCATGAATTCGCCATGGGACTGCAGGTTGATGCTGATGGAAACTTCTTTTATGCCAAGTCGGCACGCCACGCCAAAACCGCCCTGGTGCCTCATCACGGAACCTTGCTGCGAGTGGCGGCTGATGGTTCACGCACCGACATCATTGCCAATGGATTTCGCGCTGCCAATGGTGTCTGCATGAATCCGGATGGTACCTGGATCGTCACCGATCAGGAAGGGCATTGGAACCCCAAGAACCGGATCAATTACGTGAAGGAAGGCGGGTTTTACGGAAATATGTTCGGTTACCATGATGTCACAGACAGCTCTGATGAAGCCATGGAGCAGCCCTTGTGCTGGATCACCAACGCCTTCGATCGATCACCTGCCGAATTGCTTTGGGCGACCGAGCCTGCTCAGTGGGGACCGCTCAATGGCGTATTGCTGAATCTGTCTTACGGGTATGGGAAAATCTACACCGTGCCACATGAACTGATTCAGGGACAGGCGCAAGGAGGCATGTGTCAATTGCCCATCCCCCAATTTCCAACCGGGGTGATGCGCGGGCGCTTTCATCCTACGAATGGGCAACTATACGGCTCCGGCATGTTTGCCTGGGCGGGGACACAGCAACAGGCAGGTGGTTTTTATCGTATTCGATATACCGGAAAGCCCGCCTACATGCCCATTGCCATGGAAGCCATCACAACGGGGATGCGCATTACATTCAGTGATCCGTTGGATAAAGCATTTGTCGAGCAACAGGCTGAGTATGCCGTAGAAATATGGGACCTGAAACGGACCAGGAATTACGGGTCCAAACATTACAACCAACAACCGCTTGATGTCACATCCGCCACCTTGTCAGATGACGGACGCACCCTCTATCTGGAAATCGATGACCTCCGTCCGACCTGGGGTATGGAAATCCGTTGCGAACTCAAAGGTCTCGGCGATAAAGAGCCCGTAACCCGCGTTATTCACAACTCCATTCACCATCTGGGGAGTGGTTTGTTTTGAACCGCACCACCGCAGTTGCGCAATCTGCGGTTCAGAAAAACTCCTTACTTTGCTTCTTTTATCGCCTTGATCAGTGCTTCAATGCCGTGGCGATCGCGGTATCCTTCCAGAAAGAGCTTGGACCGGATGATGCCCTTGGAATCGATGACGAAGGTTCCAGGGTAGGGGACTCCGTCAATTCGGGAGCCAACCGCTTCTTTGTTCAGAATTTCGTAGGCTTTAATCGTCTTGCTGCCGGGGTCGGAGAGCAGGGGATAGGTGATGTCACTCTTTCGGGTGAACTTCATCAGGGTTTCCACAGAATCGTAGCTGATCCCTATTACTCTACCACCGGCGGTTTCAATTTCCTTCACACTCTGTTGCAACTGAACCAGCTGCTTTTTGCAGAACGGTCACCAATTGGCCGACCGATAAAACACCAGGACAACCGATCCCTTTTTGAGGAAGGAACTTAAGGACTGATCTTTGCCATGTTGATCTTTCAGCGTCCAGTCCGGCGCTTTACTGCCGAGATCCAGGCCGGTCTTTTCGGGATTTGCCGGTTCTGCGGCGAACACTGAACTCAACATCAAGCTCAGTCCCGCGAACAAACAGGCCCATGTTGTTCGGATTGATTGGGGTTTCACAAATTGCAAACTATACCTGATCAGATGAGATGCAAGATAGAATATTCCCGGTTTTCTAATCTGCGCAGTTGATTACGATTTTTCCGAACTGTTCACTGTGTTTCATTCGTTCCAGCGCGGTGTTGACCTCTTCCAAGGGGTAAACCGCATCGACAATAGGTTTAATTTGGTGTTCCTGGATAAAGGACATCATGCTCCGGAAATCGGCTGGAGAACCCAAGGTGGAACCTTGGAGGCGGATTTGTTTCCAAAACAGTTTAAACATGTTGATCTGCTGGGGATTTCCCAAGGTCGATCCGTAGTTTACAATGCATCCTCCGGGTTTAATCAAATCAATCAGCCCGTTGTAGGTCTTGCCACCAGCGCTATCGATGATCAGATCCGGAACGCCAGCCTTTTGGGCCATGGAAGATTCCCAACCTTCTTCGTTGTAAAGGAAGCCCCCTTGAGCGCCTAATTGAACGGCTTGATCAATCTTTTTCTGAGTTGAAGAAGTCACCCATGCTTTGGCGCCCGCAGCCAATGCAAACTGCAGGGCTGCCAAAGCAACACCTCCCCCGACACCAGTTATCAACACGGTTTGCCCTTTCTTAAGTCCACCTTGTGTGAAGAGGGAACGCCAGGCGGTTAATCCGGCAAGGGGGAGCGCTGCTGCCTCCTCCCATGACAGAAAGTCCGGTTTCTCGTGAAGCGTTTCTTGTGGTACCAGTATGTGTGTGGCAAAGGTGCCATCCCGCGGCATGCCCAATACCTCAAATTCTGGCGCTTGGGCTTCTTCTCGGTCTCCCCAGTTGATGCCGGACTGCAGGATGATTTCTTTGCCCTGCCAAGATGCCTCCACTCCGGCACCGGTTTCGAGGACGACACCCGCTCCGTCTGATCCAAGGACAATCGGGAGTTTTATTTTGGGATAGAGGCCTTGTGTGATCCAATAATCACGCCGGTTGAGAGCCGCGGTTTTAAGTTGAATCACCACGTGGCCGGGGGTGGCATTCAGATCATGGCGTTGTTGAATGTTTAATGATGTGTGAAGTTTTTCAAGGACAGCTGTTTTCATGTGAATGGATCAATGTATTCCCGAATTCAACAACATCCTGATGATTTTTCCAAGCAATGCCTGTGATTTCCAGGTTGCCGTGAAGCATGTTTGCGAGCATACGAGGTAGAATTTGGGGAGGCGGAGGTCCTTGGGTTTTCCTATGGGAGACGAGAAGCAGGGGATGGGAGCGACAAGGTTTTGCGTCGAGACGACCAGATCTACCTGTTCTTCGTTTCGACACACAAATTTCAACGAATGCGCTGCTATTCACAAACCGTGTTGAAAATGGTTTTC
>CAYPZD010000025.1:35212-54935 GCA_964415055.1 uncultured Verrucomicrobiota bacterium
ACACAAATTTCAACGAATGCGCTGCTATTCACAAACCGTGTTGAAAATGGTTTTCGCTGGCTTATTGCCCTAACGGGCTTCATGCTCGTTCGTCCTGTGAATTTGTTTGATCTTATACAAGAACGTGTCCCGAATCGTGAGGATGCCACCAGTGAACGTTTGCTGGAGGTCTTCATGGATTATATCGAGGAACTCAAGCTCGAGCTTTATCCGGCTCAGGAGGAAGGCATTCTTGAGCTCTTCGACGACAAGAATGTGATTCTGAACACGCCAACTGGCTCCGGGAAATCCCTGGTGGCCATGGCGCTGCATTTTAAATCCCTGGCTCAGGGTCGGAAATCGATCTACACATCTCCCATCAAGGCTCTGGTGAATGAAAAATTCCTGGATCTTTGTGGTCGGTTTGGGGCCGATCAGGTGGGGTTAATGACCGGAGATGCCACCGTCAATCGTGATGCTCCCATTCTTTGTTGTACCGCCGAGATTTTGGCCAACATCGCGCTGCACGAAGGTGACAAGGCCGAGGTGCATGACGTGGTGATCGACGAGTTTCATTATTACTCGGACCGTGATCGCGGGGGCGCCTGGCAAACTCCTTTGCTGACTTTGTCTCAGTCGAGATTTCTGTTGATGTCCGCCACGATGGGCAATGTTGAGTTTTTCGTCGACGAACTCACCCGCCTGACCAAGGTGGGCACCAGCTTGGTTCAATCCTTTGAACGACCGGTGCCTTTGGAATTCAGTTTTGAAGAATTGCCGCTGGATCAAGTGGTGGAGACTTTGGTGCAGGATGATAAAGCTCCTGTCTACATCGTTCATTTCACGCAAATGGAGGCGGCTCAGAATGCGCAGAACTTCACCAGTATCAATGTTTGTTCAAAGGAGGAAAAACAACAGATTGCCGAGATGTTGCAGGGGGTGCGGTTTTCCAGTCCATACGGCAAGGATATCAAAAAGTACCTGCGTCATGGGATAGGCATTCACCATGCCGGCTTGTTGCCGAAGTATCGCATCCTGGTCGAACGCATGGCTCAAAAGGGGCTGCTTAAATTGATTTGCGGCACCGACACGCTCGGCGTCGGGGTGAATGTGCCGATTCGTTCGGTGCTTCTGACCAAGCTGTGCAAATATGACGGTCAAAAGACGGGAATCCTGACGGTGCGCGATTTTCATCAGATCTGCGGGCGCGCAGGTCGCAAAGGTTTCGATGATGTTGGATGGGTGATTGCGATGGCTCCCGAACATGTGATCGAGAACATGAAGCAGGAACGTAAGGCCGCCGAAAATCCCAAGAAGAAAAAGAAGTTCGTTAAAAAACAGCCTCCGAAGCGCGGGTTTGTTCCCTGGGATCAGAAAACGTTTGAACGGTTGATTGGGGCATCGCCTGAACCATTGACGTCTCGGTTTCAGATCACGCATGGAACATTGCTCAACGTTCTAAGCCGACCGAGTGACGGTTGCATGGCCTTGAGACAGTTGATCCGTGATTGTCATGAAACGGATGCCTCCAAACGAGCGCTGCGACGTCGTTCCTGGCAGTTGTTCCGGTCTTTGCTGGAGCGTGGTATCATCGAATGGGTCAAACCCGAAGAACATCATGGGGCACACGTTCGGGTGAATGTGGAGTTGCAGGATGATTTTTCCCTCAACCAGGCGCTGGCGCTTTACATGATCGATACGCTTCCTGCACTCGATAAGGAAGATCCTTTGTATCCGTTGGATTTGTTGACACTGGTTGAATCCATTTTGGAAGATCCTCGTCATGTGCTCCTGCGTCAGCTGGACAAGGTGAAGGAACAAAAGATCGCAGAGTGGAAGGCTGAGGGGATGGATTACGATCAACGCATGGAAGAGCTGGAGAAACTGGAACATCCCAAGCCCAACCGCGAGTTCATTTACGAGACCTTCAATCAATTTTCCAAAACGCATCCCTGGGTGGGGGAGGAAAATATCCGACCCAAATCCATTGCGCGTGAAATGGTGGAATTGTTTCTTTCGTTTGAAGATTACATCAAGACCTACAGCCTTCAGAAGGTGGAGGGTGTGTTGCTGCGATATGTGACCGAAGTCTACAAGGCATTGACCCAAACGGTGCCGGATGATTTCAAGACGCCGGAAGTGCGCGA
Source organism: uncultured Verrucomicrobiota bacterium (assembly GCA_964415055.1). Classification (GTDB taxonomy): domain Bacteria; phylum Verrucomicrobiota; class Verrucomicrobiia; order Limisphaerales; family AAA164-E04; genus AAA164-E04. The sequence continues at coordinate 37,339 of CAYPZD010000025.1, forward strand.
GGCGATCTTGTTTCTGGAACTGATGATTCGTCAGACGGACTCCAGTCTGCTGGATGAGTGGGAACGTATGCGCGATCCGGAGGCGTTCAGTCAACGTCAGGAGAAGGAAGTTCAGGAAAAGTCAAAGCCGGAAGAAGAAGTGTCGTATCTGGATCCGATACGCAATCGCAAGGCATTCGAGGTGGTGCTGCGCAATCAGACTTTTTCGATTGTGCGCTTATTGGCGATGGGACAATTGGAAGAAGCGGCGCAGCGTTTGGCTGAGTTTGCCGGACAGGAGTCCCTGGAGTGGCCGGTGCCCCGTCTGGAGGATGCTTTTGCCGATTATTTCAACACACATGATCGCATCCGAATGGACGCCGACGCACGTAATCCCAAGTGGCTCCGTATCGAATCCGAAACTCCCGAGAACTGGTCCGTTCTCCAAACCATCCTCGACCCTGAAGTCCATGCCGAATGGGCACTACGTTTTGAAGTGGACATCAACGCATCCCGTAAGGAGGCTCGGCCGGTCATGAGGTTGGGTGGGGTGGAGAACCTTTGATTGTTTTTTTAGTATTTGGGGACTTTAGTATCAATCACGCAAAGGCGCAAAGGACGCAAAGAAATTATGACGGAGAATGAAATTGGAAAGGTTCTGGTGGACATGGCTGTTCAGATGCATCGCGAACTTGGGCCAGGATTGTTGGAATCCGTTTATGAGGTTGTGTTGGCCCATGAGTTACGTGAAAGAGGTTTACATGTGGAACGGCAAGTCAAGGTTCCTTTGCAATATAAAGGGATCCGGTTTGATGAGGCCTTCCGGGCTGATATGGTGATTGAGAACAAAGTTATCGCCGAACTCAAATGTGTCGAGGCTCTGAATTATACACATCACAAGCAAATTTTGTCCTACTTGAAGATTATGGATTTGCGATTGGGTTTTCTCCTGAATTTCAACAACGCCTTCATGAAAGACGGAATCAAACGAATTGCCAATGACCTCCCTGAATAAAAAACTTTGCGTCCTTCGCGCCTTTGCGTGATTGAATACAAAGACATGCGATTCACCGCCCAAGGTCCGCCACCACCTTGTGCCGGAAGCGAGCCGGGAAGGGATTCCAGGGGTTGAGTTGGGGTTGATCCCAGTTCCAGATTTTTCCGTCAGCAGTCATGCCGCTACAGTAGGTGATATAAACCCAATCGTTTCGCCTGCCGATCTGTTTGGATCGTGTCGGTTTTGCGATGATATCCTGCTCAGTGTTGATGTCCCAATTTTCCAAGACGAATTCGGATTTCCATAGGGTCCCGTCCTTCTTGATCCAATAGAAAGCCTTTTCGCCAAATGGAGGTGTTTCATAGGAGACGTATTGCATCAGATCTGGAAGTTCCACTTTGCAAAGGATTCTTTTGGTTACATTGGGAATCTTTTTATTTGTGTTTGGTTCAAGAAACGCATGAGTTGGGATCCAAAAAGAGCCGCTTTCATCTCCAGCCAGGAACGACTTGTTGTAAGGAAAAATGGATTTCCATTTTCGATTGCCAAATATACGAGTCGTTGGCTGATTGATGCTGATCATGTCATCTCCCGGTTTCTTACCTAAATTGACCCAAGCGTTATCCCAAGCCCAAAGAGTGCCGTCCTGTTTCAATCCAAGCATGCCAGCCGGGCATCTCGTAATTTCCTTCCACTGGTGGTTTGGGAAAATTTGTCTCATGACTCCCAGTTCTCCTGTGCGTTTGCGGTCCTGAATACTATAATTGGCTCTCCATAAATGATTGTTTTCGTCGATGGCATAAACTGCTTTGTGGGTAAGTGTGAGGTTTCGAAAACGATTTCCTACAGCCAGTTGGGTAGGGGTAATGGGGAGATCAAATGGTGATTTGGATCGAATGAAAATATCCTCTTCCTCTTGTAACCACATCCAAATCCGTCCTTTTGTGTCCAATATGAAACGATGATGATAGTTTCCCGCGGTTTCCGTTACGATTGCTTGAGTTGCTATTTCACCTGAATAAAATAAGTTGCGGCTCAGAATGACTGGAACGGTTGGTGGTCGGTTTTTGAAAGCATCGGGAGTGTGAAAATGGCCCAATAATCGATTCGGATTCACAAAACTCAGGCGTCCATCTCTACGCAGTGCAATCGCCGCCTCTCGACCATTATCTCCGAGATCGGAATGCACCGCAAAAGTGCCTTGATTGAGGGGAGAATCTCCCGGTTGTTGGAGTAGGTTCGATTTACTCCATTCATCCATGTGTTCGGTGGGAATGGTCAATATCTCAGAAGTCTTTAGTTGAGGTTCGATCATGGTCACACGTTCCCAACTGCGGTCTACCATGATGCCAAGCCAAAGCAGAATGACAACGCCGCTCCATCCCCATCGTTTCCAGTTTTGAACTTTGTGATTTCTTAAGATGACCGGTGCAGCAAAGTTGCTACGACTCCACCATAGGGTAACGATGGAAAGAACAAGCGCAATGCCAGCGGGAACGGTAAAGAGTCCGAGGATAAAACCATTTTCATCCCCGTTGGCCAAGGCATAGAGAAATCCAAGGTAAAAGATCATCAATGGCATCAAGGCCAATGAAAAACTGAAAGATTTCAGGAAAGTGGAAGTCAGGGATGAGATGTGGAAACTGAATGCGCTTATCACTAAAGCCGCCATGGTAATGACGCATAGGGCAATGTTGTGATAATAGGGGCCGAATGTGGAAAGAAAGGAAACGTTTTTATCGAAGGTAAAGGGCAATCCGGCGGCAAAAAGCCAGCCGAAAACCAGGCAGACGAGCATTTTGATGGTGAATTGAAAGCGTTTTGAGACAGGAAGCATCAACTCCCATGTATGGGCATCCTGACGCCGGATATCTGCCACAGTCATCGCCGCGATCGAGCAGGGGAGAATGAATAGTAGATATCTGAAGACAGTTGGAAGCATGCCAAAAATTTCCGTTTCGTGACTCGATTCTCCGCCACGGATCAGGGACTGATGCCAGAAATGCCCTCCCCAAGTGAAGGCTAGCAATATAAAACCGACCAATACGTTAATTTGTTGGAGCCTTATTTCGCGCTTTGTAAATGTCCATACCTGGGATTGAGGTTTTTTAAAGACACGTTCGCCGTGAATTTTTTGTGAAGTTGACTTCCAATAATTGAACTCAATGGTTTTACTTTCAAGACCAAGGTCCTCCCATGTCAGAAACTGTCGCCAAGCTGCCCAGATGCCCCATGTTCCATAAACTAAACTTAATGACATGAGTATTGTGAATGCCACAGGATTTGAAATTGCTATTCCAGAAATGGACATTAGCAGATCGAGAACCATCCAAACAGTTGGTATGAACAGTGCCGGTATGGCCCCAGTCAACCAGAATGAAGCTGTCGGGTTTCGCAGTTTAAGGGTAAAATAAATACCTGGCCCAAAACACATCCATGGCAGCCAAAGAAGCCAGAATGGAATGGTTGTCACATTATTGGTCCAGCCATAGACCTCCGTTCTAGGGAGTAGAAGTATGGATGATCCGAGCATTAGGCTGGTAGTGATGTATGCTATACCAAGACTGGTGAGTTTTATTTTCCATAGCGACCTTCTGTTTTTCGGTTGAATCATCCAGGTGCCAAACAATGTTTCGCCTAATTCATGTCCAAAAGCAGCTGTTATCAAATAGCAGAGCATCAAACCAAATGGCACCAAGGCCCAGGTTGATTTCGGCATGAGTTGCGGATTGCCCCATTTGGCAGCGGCCAGAAGAAAAAGGAGCAAGGCTCCGCCTGCTATCATGGGGCCTTTGAGCCACTGCAGCTCTTTTTTAAGAATGGGATTCGACATGGTCTTTGCGGTGGTTTTTGACGGTGGCGAGGAAGATGTCTTCGAGTGAGAGGGCGTCGAGTTGGACGCTTTCCGGTGCATGGGGCTGGGCCCATTGTTCGGCGGCGGCGGTGTCACCCCGGATGATCAGTTCGGCTTGTCGTCCGTCGAGACGGCATTCCAGGACGGTGTCGTGATCGAAGGGAAGGGTGACCGGTTCTGGGAATCGACAGCGGAGGCGTTTGAATTCTGATTGTGCCTGTTCGGTCGGGAGCGCCAGGAGTTCACGCCCTTGTTCAACGATGGTGAATTCATCAATCAATCCCTCGAACTCGGTGATCAGGTGGGTGCTGACAAAGACGGTTCGGTTTTCCGGATCGGCGTCCTGATAGGCCCCGATGACGGTACGGATGAATTCGCGTCTTATCAAAGGGTCGAGTCCAGAGGTGGGTTCGTCGAGGATGAGTAGTTCCGGTTCCGGGCAAAGGGCTCCGATTAAAGCGATTTGCATTTTTTGACCGCGGGAGAGGTGGTTGACCTTGTGGCCGGGATCGAGTTCGAATTGATCGATCAGGTCTTTTTGTAGTTTCTGATTCCAATCTTCCCGGAAAGCCGCCAGGTATTCGAAATAATCCTGGATGGACATCCAGTTGTAGAAGCCGATTTGATCCGGCACGTAGCACAGTTTGGATTTGACCGCGACCTCGTGAACCGCGGGATCGAGTCCAAACAAACGCACTTTGCCCGAGGTCGGTTTCAACAAATCGAGCAGGCACTTGATGGTGGTGGTTTTACCGGCGCCATTGCGTCCGAAGAAACCGTAGCAACGACCAGCCTGCACCTGGAGATTCAGACCGTTGACGGCATCGGTCCGGCCGTATTGCCTGACCAGGTTTTCAATTTAAATAACGGGTTTGCTCATAACTTTGAACGATTGAAATTAATTGGGATGGAAAATGGTTAAACTTTGTTGGTTTTGGCGGAGGTGGATTCTTTTAACTGAAATTCACCGAGGCGTTCTTCGACGGCTTCCAGGAAATCTTCACGTGAAACCTGCAATTGATGCGCCTGGACAATGGCGGCATCAATCACTTCCTTCAGCATCTCTTTTTTGACGCTTGATTTCAGGGGGGAGCTTTGTTCACGAACGAAGCAACCTCGGCCGGGGCGATGTTCGACGACCCCCTGACGTTCCAGTTCGCCATAGGCTTTGGAAACGGTGTTGCGGTTGATGCGGAGCTGTTCCGCCAGGGTGCGGATACCTGGAAGCGCCTCCCCCGCTCGAAGAGCCCCGCTGGCTGCGGACATCCTGACCTGATCCACAATCTGGAGGTAGGTTGCCTTGCCTGAGTTGAAATTAAGTTCGAGGAACATAGGGTAGCCTTATTGTTTAGGTGACATATGCAACTATGACACCAAGGCGTGGATCGTCAACCTTTTTTTTGACAGGATTTACAGGATGAACAGGATTGTTTAAGTATAGGAAGTTTCGACCGTATTCCAGAGCGTGCTCTTATTTTTGGAAAGGTATTGGTCAACCGGTTATGATTTTATTGACAAGATAAATCACAGACATATTGACATTTTGCTAAAGGAGCATAAGTATGTAGCATACGTATGAGAACTACTTTGATACTCAATGATTCGTTGGTCGCCTACGCCAAGAAGACCGCTGCTGAGAAGCAAAGTTCTCTGAGCGCGGTAGTAAACGATGCTTTGCGGTTGTCGATGCAACAGGAAGGTCGCCTAAAAAAAGCCAACAAGGATTTCAGGATGATTTGCTATCGCGGTAACGTTAAAAAAACAGATACGTTGCCGTCTGGATTCGCACACCTACAGGAACTTGATGATCTGGAAAGTTTCTCATCGTGAAAATTTTCGATGTGAACATCCTGATTTATGCTCACCGTGAAGACCAGAAACACCATTCCTTTTATCGCAATTGGTTGGAAGCTACCGTTAGCAGCGGAGAAACCTTTGGGTTAACCACTCTGGTAGCCATGGGGTTTGTTCGTATCGTCACAAACCCTCGTTTTCCATATGGTCCTACCCCTCTTGCTCAAGCTCTTGCTGTGATTGACGCGTTGTCTGGGTTTGATAACTGTCACTGGATTTCACCAGGCAGGCAACATTGGGAAATTGTATCCAGGCTTTGCAGGGAAACTGGGAGTCTGGGAAAAAAGGCGGCTGATGCGCAGCATGCTGCCATAGCAATCGAACATGCTGGTGAATGGGTGACACGCGATAAGGATTTTTTGGCATTCCAGCCCCATGGGTTGAGGCTGGAATGGTTGACGCCCGGGAAGTGATCCGTGGCGTCATTTGGTAAAGAATGATCGATTAATCGACCTTTTTGTAGGTGTCCAGCGATGGTTCTTCATCGCGATGACTTTCGAAATTGGTTGCCAGGGTGAGTGATTTGTATCCCATGCGGTAGACGATGCTGCGATCGTCGTAAATAGGGGAAATGTTGTCTTCGCTTTCACCGCCTTTAATGTCGGTCAGTATTAATACCTTGAGATCACCCACGGTGGACACTTTGGCTTTGCCTTCGGCGTAGATCCCCGTCTGTCCCTCGAGTGATTTGATCCAGAATTTGAAGGTTTCCCCTTTGAATTCCAGGACGTATTTGGCTTTTTCGCCGTATTCGGTTTTCTTTTCGACCGCCCATTTTCCGGCCAATCGATCCAGTTCTGCGCCTTGCCCCGTTAATGGCAGCAAAGCGATCAGTGCAAACATCCACAGATAGTTTTGAATTGTTTTCATAGTCAACTTGCTTTCATGATTCCTGCTGGAACTCCTATTGTTATGAGACATCACGAAAACCAACAAGACGAAACCACACGTTTGACACAATTTGTTTCGATTCACAGACAGACAGGTGTTGAACTCTGCAACGTAATTCTTGCACAGGTTCTGACCTTAGCTTGCTGCTTGTTCCTTTTGAATGGGATGTCCTGGTCGTGTCATGCTTCCCGGGTTCGACCCAACATCGTACTGATCATGGCCGATGATCTGGGGTGGAGTGATGTTGGCTTCAATGGGAACCGTGTGGTTCAAACACCTCAATTGGATGTCATGGCGTCCAATGGTCTGGTGTTTGACCGGTTTTATGCCGCTGCGCCCGTATGCAGTCCCACCCGTGGATCCTGCCTGACAGGCCGGCACCCTTACCGCTATGGCATCCCCACTGCCAATGCCGGCCATATGCTTCCGGAAGAAGTGACTTTGGCTGAAATCCTGAAAGAGCAGGGGTATGCCACCGGTCATTTCGGGAAATGGCATTTGGGAACACTGACCAAAGAAGGCAAAGATTCCAATCGTGGTGGCAACAGGAATCAGCAACATTTTGCTCCTCCGACCGAACATGGTTTTGATACCTACTTCAGCACCGAAGCCAAAGTTCCCACCTGGGATTCGCAATGGGCGCCTCCAAAACATGGCGGCAAATGGTGGGATCCGGTGACACGATCACAACGGAAAGTTTACGGAACTTCCTATTGGACTCCGGAGGGGCGTGTGGAAGAAGAATTGGGCGGGGATGATTCCAAAGTGATCATGGATCGCGCGGTTGAGTTCATTGAGGGAACGGTCAAAGCCGAGCAACCATTCTTTACTGTTGTTTGGTTTCACGCTCCCCATTTACCGGTGGTGTCCGGAAAGCGTTGGACCGATCTCTACTCAACACTGGGTGGATATCACCGAAACTACTATGGATGCATTTCAGCGCTGGACCACCAGGTCGGGCGTCTTCGCGAGAAGCTGGATGAACTGGGTGTTAAGGAGAATACCATGCTCTGGTTTTGCGCGGACAACGGGCCCGAGGGGCAGTCCTTCAGCGCGCCGGGTTCCGCGTGGCCATTGAGTGGTCGAAAGCGAAGTTTGCGTGAGGGCGGGATTCGTGTTCCAGGAATCCTTGAGTGGCCCGCCATGGTCCGCGGAGGTCAACGCACAGATTTGCCCGCTGTAACGAGTGATTATCTGCCGACCATCGTTGAAATGCTCGGCGCATCGTTGCCTGATCGACCTATGGATGGCATGAGTTTGGTTCCGGTGATCGCTGGGAAGTCGAATGAAGGATTGAAAGCCATTGAAACCCGGACACTCGGATTCCAGTCAGCCAAACAATTTGCATGGATGCAGGGCTCTTTGAAATACTACAGTCCGGACAAGGGGGAAACGGATTTTCTCTTTGACCTCAAGGCCGACATTTCCGAATCCAACAACCTGGCGCAGCAACGCCCGGAGGCACTTCGGAGTATGAAGCAAGCCTTCCTCGATTGGAGGCAATCCTGTGTTGACAGTGCGAAGGGTGAGGATTATTGAACGATGGCACCATAGATCTCATCAGGTATTCAACCATCAAAGAACATCAACAAAGCAATAGTTGCACATGTCTCAACCTTCTCTTTATCAAAAACTCAAAGATTCTCCATTAGCAGTTCGTGGTGCGCCTTTCATTCTGTTTCTCGTCCTGACGTCGGGACAGGGGCAGTTCGGAGATGCTTCCGCTTACTGGCTTTATCTGATCAAAACCATTGTCGGTATTGGCTTGATTGCCTGGATGTGGCCCTTGGTCCGGGAGATGCGTTGGAATGTTAGTTGGGAAGCGGTCGTGGTCGGAATCGGAGTGTGTGTGCTTTGGGTGGGGCTGGACCCTTTCTTTCCTCATCTGAGTGATTTTGGCGATCAGAATGACAAGGTTGAGTTTGTTTGGAATCCCCATGCTTTCTTTGGTGAGGGGACGGCCATGGCCTGGTTGTTCATCGTAGTGCGGATTTTCGGTATGTCGGTCGTGGTGCCACCGCTTGAGGAAGTCTTTTATCGGTCCACTGTTTATCGTTTTATCATTCGACCTGACTTTGACCAGGCGCCCTTGGGGCAGTTTCACCTGAAAGCATTCATTGCTACCTCGCTTTTATTTGGGCTTGCGCATAATGAATGGCTTTCGGGGATCCTTTGCGGGGTGTTGTATCAGTGGTTGGTGATTCGGAAAAAACGCCTCGGTGATGCCATCACAGCCCATGCCATCACCAATTTTCTTTTGGGAACGTATGTGGTGACGCGAGGGGCGTGGCAGTTTTTTTAGTCTGGCCGCACAGTTGATTTTTTGTTTTGTCTGAGTCAGTTTGATGCAGAGGTTAAAACGTGGATTACAAGGACTACTATAAAATTTTAGGGATCAGTAAAGGAGCCGGGAAAGATGAGATACGATCATCTTTCCGCAAATTGGCGCGGCAGTATCATCCGGATGTGGCGGGCAATGACCCCAAGGCGGAGGAAAAGTTCAAGGAGATCAACGAGGCGTATGAAGTGCTGAGTGATCCGGATAAACGTCAAAAATATGACACGCTGGGCGCCAACTGGAAACAAGGCGGTGGATTTCGTCCACCTCCCGGGTGGCAGGGCCGAGGCGCTCAAGGGGGACAGGCTGATTTTGATTTCAACTTTGGCGGGACCGGTTTTAGTGACTTCTTCGAGCAGTTCTTCGGTGGCGGAAGAGGTCAAAGTCCTTTCGGTGGCAGACCCGGAGCAGCCAGACAGGCTCGTGGAGCGGATGTGCAGGCCGATATTCTGGTGACATTGGAGGAAGTCGCCAACGGGTCCGTCCGTTCCATTTCGGTTCAGAACAGGAATGGAGCAGGGGATGTGCAAACGTTCAAAGTCAAAGTACCAAAAGGCGTGTCCGATGGTCAAAAGCTGAGGCTGGCCGGTAAAGGGGAAATGGGGCACGGGGGCAGTCAGGCCGGTGATCTTTATTTGCGGGTCCGTTTCGCGAAACATCCGGATTTTCGGGTGGAACAGGGGAATCTTCATTTTGAAGCGACGATGGCGCCTTGGGATGCGGTTCTGGGAACCGAGGTTCGTATTCCCTTGATCGGTGGGGCTGTCCAGATACGCATCCCGGCAGGCAGTCAAAACGGCCAGAAACTGAGACTCAAATCAAAAGGTCTGCCCATCGGATCGGATCGGGTGGGAGATTTGTTTGTGCAATTGAAGGTGGAATTGCCAGGCTCGTTGAACGAACGGGAAAAGGAACTTTGGCAGCAACTGCGGAATGAATCCTCTTTCCGACCTGGTGGCAGTTAGTCTTCGAGGGAAACATCAAACTAATTCATCACGTTTGCTCATGACTGAGGAGGAATGTGTCCCCCACTTGCCACCCGCTGGCTTGGGCCGCGTTTCCGTTGGGGATGGCCCATTCGAGGTAGCCCGTAGATCCGGCGATCAACGACCGTTTTCCTGTCGGGGCCTTGCCGTAGGTTGGATAAAGGCCAACGCGTTCATCCTGGGCAGGTGTTTCATTCCGTAGGGTGAAGCAATCCGAGATGTCTTTGATTTCGTGTGCAGGCAGATTGGTGATCATGTTCCCGAATCGATCGATGTGAAGGATCTCTCCTTTTATTAAGTGAGGACAGATCTCGGGGGAAGGCCAATTCACCTGGAAGAACGTTTGGATGGGAAGGGTCCACTTCGAGAGATCCTCACCTCTGGCCAACATCGCTGCGGCTGGCGCAAAAAGGTCACGCCCATGAAATGTGTCACTTATGTTACGGTTCAACCGTTCAGGTAGAATCTCATAAACCACCTCGACCTGGTCTTCGGAAAATGCCCAGGAAAACAACCCGTTATCCGGTCCGACGCAGTATCCCTTGGAGGTTTTCAAAACAATGGCTTTGCGCGAGGTGCCCACGCCGGGATCAACGACCGCGAGATGAATGGTTCCATCTGGAAACCATGGGTAGGATTGCTTGCAGACAAACGCTCCTTCACGAATCGAGCCGGGGGTGATGCTGTGTGTGATATCGATGATTTGGGCGCTTGGGTGAATACCGGCAATGACACCTTTCATGACACCGACAAACCAGTCCTGTGTTCCGAAATCGGTGGTCAGCGTGATAACGGGCGGTTTTGATTTCAACTCGGTCATTGACATCATGCAAGCGTCTGATATTTTCCCCGCTCATTTTTGTGTCACAGTGGGACACGGGGCGAATGACTTCAGCAATCTATTTTTTCAGATTCACTGCATAAAGAAAATTATGGCTAAAAAAGCATCAGGAACCAAAAAGACAAAATACGTTTATACGTTTGGCAATAAAAAGGCCAATGGCAACGGCAAGATGAAGGAACTCCTCGGGGGTAAGGGAGCTAATCTCGCTGAAATGACCCGCATCGGATTGCCGGTGCCTCCAGGGTTCACCATCTCAACCGAAGTTTGCACCTACTTCTACGATCACGGTCGTAAATATCCGAAGGAACTCCAGGGCCAGATCGAGGCCGGTGTTCGCAACATGGAAAAAATCCTCAAGCGCAAACTGGGTGATGAGAATCGTCCCCTGTTGGTTGCTGTTCGTTCCGGTGCCCGGGATTCCATGCCCGGTATGATGGATACCATCCTGAACCTTGGTTTGAATGACAAAACCGTCAAGGCTCTGGCCAAGGCAAGTGGCAACGAACGTTTCGCATACGACTGCTACCGCCGTTTCATCCAGATGTATGGTGACGTCGTGATGGGTGTTCAAAGCCGTCCTGGTGAAGACCACGAACCTTTCGAATCCGTCATCGAAGCCTACAAAAATGAACTTTGGCCAGGCGAAGATCATGTGGAAGACACCCGTTTGGATGCCGACCAGATGAAGGAATTGGTCAATCGTTTCAAGAAGCTGGTCAAAGAACGCACCGGAAAAGCATTCCCTAATGATCCCTGGAAGCAACTCCAAGGTGCTGTGGGTGCCGTGTTCGGTTCCTGGATGAATGATCGCGCCAAGGTTTATCGTCGCAAATACGGCATCCCTCACGAATGGGGCACTGCTGTCAACGTTCAAGCCATGGTGTTCGGTAACACCGGTGAGGACTCCGGTTCAGGTGTTGCCTTTACCCGTGACCCGGCCAACGGCGACAAGGTCTTCTACGGAGAATTCCTCATCAATGCGCAGGGCGAAGACGTCGTGGCGGGTGTTCGCACCCCCGAGCCCGTGGCAGAACTCAAGAAAGTCATGCCCAAGGCCTATGCGGAACTTGAAAAGATCCGCAAGACCCTTGAGACCCACTTCAAGGACATGCAGGACTTCGAGTTCACCATCGAAGAAGGCACTGTTTACATGCTCCAGACCCGTAACGGTAAACGCACCGGGATTGCAGCTGTTCGGATTGCCTGTGACATGGTGAAAGAAAAACTGATCGACTGGCAAACCGCCATTCAGCGCGTGCCTGCCGAACAGTTGGATCAGGTTTTGGCTCCTATTTTTGACAGTGTTGCCATCAAGAAAGCCAAGAAGATTGCCAATGGTCTTCCCGCCGGACCCGGTGCTGCGACCGGTCAGATCTACTTCAACGCAGAACGTTGTGTTGAGGCAGCCGACAAGGGAGAGAAAGTCCTGTTGGTGCGCGTCGAAACTTCTCCTGAAGATTTGCGCGGTATGATCGCTGCGGAAGGTATTCTCACCGCTCGTGGTGGTGTGAGTTCTCATGCTGCGCTGGTGGCTCGCCAAATGGGTAAAGTTTGTGTCTGTGGTGCTGCTGATCTCAAGATCGACTACCACGCCAAGACCATGACGGTCGGCAAGAAGGTGTTCAAGGAAGGTGACTTCGTTTCCATCGACGGGACATCCGGAGATATCTACGCGGACAAAGTGAACACCGCTCCTTCTGAAGTAATCCAGGTTCTGGTGAAGAAATCACTTAAAGCCAACAAGAGCCGCACATACCAGAACTTCTCCCAATTGATGGGCTGGTGTAAGAAGGTAACCCGCATGGATGTTCGCACGAATGCAGACACCCCGGATCAAACCGCGACCGCTGTTGCCTTCGGCGCAAGTGGCATTGGTTTGACCCGCACCGAACACATGTTCTTTGAAGGGGACCGCATTGATGCTGTCCGTCAAATGATCCTTGCAGACAAGATTGAAGACCGCCAGAAAGCCCTCGACAAGCTCCTGCCATTCCAGCGTGCTGATTTCGAAGGTATCTTCAAGGCTCTCAAAGGATTGCCCGCAACCATCCGTTTGCTGGATCCGCCTTTGCATGAATTCCTGCCTCATGATCACGCCGCTCAGTCTCAGCTTGCTGATAAACTGGGTGTCAGTGCCGACTTGATCACCAAGCGTGTTCACGACCTGCACGAATTCAATCCGATGCTGGGTCATCGTGGTTGCCGTCTGGGTGTTGTTTACCCCGAGATCAGCGCCATGCAGGCTCGTGCGATCTTCGAAGCCGCCGCCAATGTTCAGAAGAAGAACAAGATCAAGTGCCACCCTGAAATCATGGTGCCTCTGGTTGGTTTCGATCGTGAGCTCGAATTGCAGATCGAAGTGATCCACTCCGTTGCCAAGGAAGTGGCGAAGGAGAAGAAAGTGAAGTTCAATTACATGGTTGGAACCATGATCGAAGTGCCTCGTGGCGCTCTGACCGCGGATCAAATCGCAAATCATGCTCAGTTCTTCAGCTTCGGTACCAATGACTTGACCCAAACCACCCTGGGTATGAGCCGTGATGACAGCGGAAGCTTCCTGCCTGCTTATCAGGAAATGGAGATCGTGAAAGCCAACCCATTCGCCAGCATCGATCAAAACGGTGTGGGACAGTTGATGGAAATTGGCGTTGCGAAAGGACGCAGCACACGTCCCGACATCAAGTTGGGCATCTGTGGTGAGCACGGTGGTGATCCTTCCAGCGTTGAGTTCTGTCACAAGGTTGGTTTGAACTACGTCAGCTGTTCGCCTTATCGTGTCCCCGTGGCACGTCTGGCCGCCGCTCAGGCAGCTCTGCAGGACGGTCCGGTTGCCGCTCCTAAAAAAGCCGCCAAGAAAACGGCCAAAAAGGCATCTAAGAAAGTTGCCAAGAAGAAGACCCGGAAATAAGCGGTCTGCTTGATTCAGAAAGATTCACACACCGCCGAAGTGTTCGTCGCTTCGGCGGTGTTTGTTTGCGACGCATGGATTTCAAAACAAACCAGCCAATAGGGAATCATTCAATTTGCTGGACATTGAACATCCGGACCTCAATCGTTGCTGAAGGCATTCGTTGGTATGAATTTTTTAAGTAAAAAGAACCTTTTCAAGACCCTGCTCACAGCGTGCGTGATGGCTGTATGCGGTGGATGTTCGGTCAAAAAAATGGCCATTCGCCAGGTGGGAAATGCGTTTGCGGGTACAGGGACGACTTTCTCTTCCGAGAACGATCCGGAACTCATCAGGGACGCGCTTCCATTTTCACTTAAACTGATGGAAAGTCTGCTGGCGGAAATCCCCGATCACCGACCTCTGCTTTTGGCCACCAGTAGCGCGTATGCACAGTATGCCTACGCTTTTCTGCAGATGGATGCCGATCGTCTGGAGGATGAAGATTTTGAAGCCGCCCAGGCTTTACGGGCACGTGCCGCTAATTTGTTTTTACGCTCCAGGGATTATGGTCTAAAGGCACTGGATTTCAGTCATGAGGGTTTTTCCGAACAATTGGCTGAGAACCCTACCCAAACGGTTTTGCAGTTGGATGCTTCGGAGGTGCCGCAGATCTATTGGACGGCTGCTGCATGGGCTGGAGCTGTTAATTTGTCCAAGGAAGATCCTCATTTGATCGCGGAAATTCCCCAGTTGGAAGCCTTGATGGATCGGGCTTTGGAGCTGGATGAGAATTGGGATCATGGGGCCATTCACAGTTTCATGATTACTTATTCCATGGCGCGACAGACCAGTGCAGCAGATCCGGTTGAAGCAGCTAAATATCATTTTGAAAAAGCAGTTGAGTATTCAAATGGTGAACAGGTGGCTCCGTATGTTGCTTTGGCTGAGTCAGTTGCTGTGCAAGAGCAGGATTCGGAACTGTTCGAATCATTGCTCCATCAAGCTTTGATGATTGATCCGGATGAATATTTACAGTACCGATTGGTCAATATACTGATGCAACGAAGAGCACGTTGGCTGTTGGAACGTCAGGAAGACCTGATATTGCCCCCATTGGAGGATATCGAGTGATAGGATATAGGATCACCCCATCAGCTGATAACGGGCTGGTGAAGGCAAATGTATGAATAGAGTTAAAATGAGCATGCTAATGACAAAATCTTTCCTTTCATTGAAATCATTTGGTTACTTGTTGATCGCCGCCGGACTTCTCATCGGTCAGGCCGTCCATGTCGAAGGAGCACAACGTCTTCGCTTGGGAACCCTGGTTCCGAAGGGTTCTTCTTACTATAACCACCTCAAGGCCATGGAAGCCGAGTGGAAGAAAGCTCCGGGTGGCGGTGTGTCTCTTAGCATTTACCCGGATGGTCGTCTGGGCGGTGAAGCCGAAATGGTGCGTCGGATGCGATCGGGTCAGTTGCAGGTGGGATTGATGACCACCGTGGGATTGTCCGAGATCGAACCCAAAGTGAGCGGTCTCCAGGATGTGCCCCTTATGTTCCGATCTTTGGATGAAGTGGAGCATGTCTCCGAGGCACTGGGAGATGAGTTGGCAACTTTGATGGAAGCCAAGGGATTTGTCGTCTTGGGTTGGACACATGCCGGATGGGTGCATTTCTTCGCCAAAGAACCCATTCATACCATCAATGATGTTCGCAAGACCAAGATCTTTTCCTGGGCGGGGAATCCCGAAGTGGTCAAAGTGATGCAAAACAATGGATTTCATCCAGTGCCCCTGGAAACAAAAGACATTGTGCCTGGATTGCAGACAGGCATGATTTCATCCGTAGTCTTACCACCGATGGCGGCCAACTTCAGTCAGGTCGATACCCGGGCCCCCTACATGTTGAAAATCGATTGGGGCGCTCTTGTGGGGGGGCTTGTCATCAACAAAAACACCTGGGATAAATTGAGCAAACCTCAACAAGCACATCTTAAAGCAGCCGCCGAGAAAGCTGCCAAAGCCATTCAAGAAGATGGATTGCGTGAGGCCGAACAATCCATTGCAGCTATGAAAAAGCGTGGCTTAACCGTCATTGAGCCGACTCCCGAGGAGTTGGAAGAATGGCGGGTTGAAACAGCCAAGGCGTATCCTGAGATTCGTGGATTGATGTTGGACGAGGGCTTTTTTGACAAGGTTCAGTCAGTGTTGAAGGCATATCGGAAAGAATAAGGGATCGATGTTGCGGAATGGATCACAGATTAGGAATTCTCGCAACTGAATCAGATGTTATTCGCATGATTTTGTAAGGCATCAAGCTTTCGCATTCAACATGGCCGGCTCCATTCCCTCAAACAATCAGTCCGACAAGACGACCGATCGCCCGCTTCCGATATGGTTGCGCGGTCTTCATGGTCTTGAAAATGGACTGCTGGTGATCTGCCTTTTTGCACTCATTTTTCTGCCGCTTGCCGAAAGGATCTTACGTGGTTTTTTCAACACGGGTATCCAGGGTGAAGCTGAATTCGTGCTGCATTTTTCACTGGTCATCGGCATGATTGGAGGAGCCATTGCAGCCCGTGAACAACGATTGCTGGCGATTTCCACCATTGCCCAGTTTCTGAAAGGTCCCTGGAAGATCTCGGTAAACATCTTTGCCAACAGCTGGGCAACGGTCATTACAGGCGTCCTGGCTTACGCTGGATGGCAGTTTCTCCAGGACGAGAAGGGAGCGGGTAACGAAATTGCCTATGGTGTGGCGCGCTGGTGGATTCAGACGGTGCTGCCGTTTGGCTTTGGCTTGATTACTGTCAGGCTCATCTGGGGGGCAGGTAAGCAGTGGTGGGTGAAATTGCTCACGTTTGTCATCTCCTTGAGCATGGGGTGGGTGCTTTGGAGCGGCTGGATCCCCTTGGAAAAGATGTTGTGGCCTTCCGTGGGGATACTGGTGGCCGCGACATTGCTTGGAGCACCTTTATACACAGCACTGGGCGGTGCCACACTGATCTATCTTTGGTTGGAGGACTTTCCAATTTCAGGGGTCGCAACCAGTCATTACTCCATGTCGACCGAAGCCCTGATACCCACCATTCCTCTGTTCACGCTGGCGGGGTATTTCATGGCCGAAAGTCAGGCTTCCAAACGTCTTGTCAGGGTGTTTCAGGCTTTTGTAGGACAATTTCGCGCCGGACCAGCCATTGTTACCGTGATGGTTTGTGCTTTTTTTACCGCGTTCACCGGAGGTTCTGGAGTGACCATTCTGGCGTTGGGACCTTTGTTGATGCCGGTTTTGACCTCTGCCAAGTATGGGGAAAAACCATCACTTGGGCTGATTACCGGAGCAGGAGCCCTGGGGATTCTGTTTCCGCCATCGCTTCCCATCATTCTGTATTTCATTGTCGCGAATGCCAATGTGCCCACCGGACTGCGACTGGAGCATATGTTTCTGGGCGGCTTGATTCCCGGCTTGTTGATGGTTGTCCTGATGACTCTCTACAGCCGTCGACTGGTGTCCAAAGAGGCTGTGGCCGGACGTCGCTTCGAATGGAAGGAAGCTCGCAATGCCATGTGGGAAGCAAAATGGGAATTGATGATCCCGGTCGTGGCGTTAACCGCCCTGTTTAGTGGTGTTTTCAGTACTCCGGTAGCTGCTGCGGCTTTGACTGCCTTGTATGCTTTGTTTGTGGAAATGGTCGTGCATCGGGAAATCCATCCATGGAAGGATCTGCCGAGGGTCATGACCGAGTGTGGACTTTTGGTCGGTGGGGTGCTGTTGATTCTGGGGGTGGCCATGAGTTTTACCAAGGATTTCCTGGTGTTTGCCATGGTTCCCGACATGGCCATCGAATGGGCCACTGCCAATATTGAATCCAAGCTTTTGTTTCTGCTGGCTCTGAATGTGTTTCTGCTGGCGGTTGGATGCCTGATGGATATTTATTCGGCCATTGTGGTGGTGGTTCCGCT
>CAYPZD010000026.1:0-42539 GCA_964415055.1 uncultured Verrucomicrobiota bacterium
ACCTCCCCTAACAGGGTCGGTTTTCTTTCAGTGCCCCATCTCATATAGATCTTTCCCTGTCCTTGCCTAACAGCTTAAAATGACAGTATGCCTTTATCGGCATGTGATCAGAAAGCTATATGCTGAATATTGGTATTTCAATATCTAAAACTGGCGCTTCAGTTTGTTGCCAGGTTAACAATTGTAGTAGAATCTCTTTGGTCTCTTGATTTTTTTTACCCATTTTTTATCGACCCCTTTGGTCAGGCGGTCGATTGCTTGATTCAATGGCTTGTACGCTTGCGGAACGATTTCTCCATTTCCACGATAAAGAATGTCAGAAGGCCGATGCCAATAATCCTGCCCCATGCAGCAAGTCCGAGAGGTGCTGTTTGCAGGATGGCATTGGCCCAGGGGAGGTAGGTGATGGCTATTTGAGACAGCAGCATTGTGCCCAGTCCTATAAAAATCCATTTGTTGGAGAAGGTTCCGACTTGAAACAGGGAATGAGTGAGGGACCGGCAATTCAGCAGAAATGCTGCCTCCACCATCACAATGACGTTCATGGAGATCGTGCGAGCCTCCACCAGGTCGGTTCCCCAGAGTTTTCTCTCCAGTAAGAATAAACCAAATGCCCCCGCAAGCATGATGAGGGTGACCAGGGTGATGCGGAGAAACATGACGCTCGTCAGAATGGGTCTCCGGGGATCACGGGGGCTGCGTTGCATCAGGTTTTTCTCCTTGGGTTCGAAGACCAGCATTAGTCCCAGCAAAATGGCGGTGGACATGTTGATCCATAGGATGTGCAGAGGCAGGACGGGCAGCGCGGTGCCGAGTAGGATGGCCGTCAATATGATCAGCCCTTCGCCCGCATTGGTGGGCAAGGTCCAAACGATGAACTTGGTCAGGTTGTCAAAAACCCCGCGTCCTTCTTCGATGGCTGCTTCAATGGATGAGAAATTGTCATTGGTCAGGAGCATGTCGGCGGCTCCTTTGGCGACCTCTGTTCCGGCGAATCCCATGGCGATGCCTATGTCTGCTTGTTTGAGCGCCGGGGCGTCATTGACACCGTCTCCGGTCATGGCCACCACGTGCCCCATGTCCTGAAGCGTGCGCACGAGTTTCAGTTTTTGTTCGGGGGCCACGCGGGCAAAGACACTGGCGTGTTTGACGAGGTCCGGCAGATCCAGATCCGGTGTGTTTGCGAGTTCTCCTCCTGTTACCGCCAGTAACTCTCCTTTGTCCGGGGATCGCAGGCCGAGTTCTTTGGCGATGGCCTTTGCCGTGATGACATGGTCGCCGGTAATCATTTTTACCTGGACACCCGCCGCCTGACATTTTGCCACGGATGCGATGGCCTCCATTCTTGGCGGATCGATCATGCCGACCAGACCTATGAACGTCAGCCCTTCCTTCACGTGTTCATGGTTCAGTTCAGCGTGGTTTTCGTGAGTGAATCGACGAGCCATGGCCAGGACGCGCATGCCTTTTTTGGCCATGGCTTCGGCTGTTTCGCAGATCAGGTCGGCGTTCAGTTCCCCTGTTTCTCCTTCATCGGTAAGCATGTCCCGGCAACGGTCGATCAGACGTTCGATGGCGCCTTTTTTGAAAATGACACGTTGCCCCGGGGAGTGATGGTTGTGGAGAGTGGCCATGTACTGCTGTTCTGATTCGAAAGGAATGGAATCGATGCGTTCATGAACGGGAGTCCATTCGGATTCGCAGAGCCCGGCCTTGGTGGCTGCCACGATCAGGGAGGCCTCGGTCGGGTCTCCCTGGAGTTTCCAGGTTCCGTTTTCTTCCACGATCTTGGAATCGTTACACAACAAACCGGCAAGCAGACATTCGTGCAGAGCGTCATGTGTTTTCAGGTCTGCGGGTTGATCATGCAATAGAATTTTTCCTTCGGGATTATATCCGGTTCCTGTGACGTTGAACAAGTTGCCGCCTGCGAAGATTTCCTTCACGGTCATTTGGTTTTCCGTCAACGTACCGGTCTTGTCTGAACAAACCACCGTTGTGCTCCCCAACGTTTCGACCGCTGGAAGCTTACGGATAATGGCGCGACGTTTTGCCATGCGGTTGACCCCGATGGCGAGAGTGATGGTGACCGCCGCAGGCAAGCCTTCCGGAATGGCCCCGACCGCCAGTGCCACAGCTGCCATAAACATTTCGACAACGTTCTCGCCCCTGGAGAGTCCAATGACGAATGTAATCGTTGCCAGTATTAAAATGGCAATGAGCAAAATTTTGCTGAACTGTTGAATTTTCCGCGTGAGAGGTGTGCTCAAGTCGTCCGCACCATGGATGAGACCGGCGATGCGTCCGGTTTCGGTATTGTCTCCGGTTGCCCACACAACGCCCTCGGCCTGACCGTGGGTGACCAGGGTGCCGGCGTAAGCGATATTGCTTCGGTCGGCCATCAACGTGTTCATGTCCATGAGCGATGTGCTTTTGGTGGTCGGCAGGGATTCTCCGGTCAAGGTGGATTCATCTGCTTGCAGGCTTTTGCATTGAAAGAGACGCAGGTCGGCGGGGACTTTGTCTCCAGTTTGAAGCAGGACCACATCTCCGGGCACCAGGTCCACTGCGGGAATTTTCAAAGTGCGTCCTTCCCTTCGTGCGACTGCATTAGTGGAAGTCATTTGTGCCAGAGCTTCGATGGCTTTTTCGGCTTTGCTTTCCTGCAGGTAGCCAACGATTGCATTGATCAGGACGACCAGGAAAATGACGGACGCATCCACATATTCGTTCAAGGAGAAGGTGATGGCGGCCGCCGCCAAAAGAATGTAAATCAACGGTTGATGCAGTTGTTGCAAAAAGCGTTGCCATTCAGGGATCCCCGCTCGTTTGGAGAGCTGGTTTGTCCCATAGGACTGGCGCCTTTCTTCGATCGCATTGCGTTCCAATCCATGACGGAAATCAACTCCAAGCAAACTGGCCACTTCGCTTTCTTCAAGCGCGTGCCAGGCGGTTTGAGAGTTTTGCTGCGCATTCATTTTTTCCCTTTGCTCCAAACATGTCGTGCCCTGCGCGCGAAATGTAAGATGTCCCAAGCCAAGAACGCTCATAAGGAGCAGGGGAACCCCGACTCCCTGTGCTTTGGCCAATGCCAAAGGCCGAGCCGCCCTCTTGTTTCAATATCGCTTCGCTTCCCTTTTTTACAAATAGGAAAAAGGAAATAATTGATTAGAAATAATGAATGGCTTGGGTGCAATGCATTTGTCCTGTCAAAAGTGGTTGCAGAAGCACTGGGAATGGTGGTGGGGGGGGGCATTTTAATCGTCAGGCAGGAATTTTTAAACATATGACATAAATTTCACGAAATGAATGTTTCTATTTGCAAATGTGAAAACAAGGATTAGTTTTGCTTCGCCTGTGACTGACATGGAAACAATTACCGGACATCAATCAACGCGGAAGGAAATTCCCGATACCCATCGAAAAGCTTTATCCATCAACATGGATCGGGGCAAGTATGGCACCCTGGCCGAAATTGGAGGGGGACAGGAAGTGGCCCGCTGGTTTTTCAGGGTGGGGGGGGCTTCGGGCACGGTTGCCAAAACGATGTCTGCCTACGACATGACGTTCAGCGATTCGATTTATGGCCCCTGCAAACGTTACGTCAGTCGTCAACGGGTGGAGACCATGCTTGAGCATGAGTTTCGGCTCCTTCAGGAGAGGCTTGCTTCCGAGAGGGGTGATCAAAGCCAGTTTTTTGCTTTTGCCGATACCGTAACAACCCGGAGTTATTCCAAAGTGAAGAATGGTCAGGGGTGGTTGGGGATTCGCTTCCAGACAGCTCCGAATGCTCCTCCTTCCCAGGTCGTGATCCATGTGCAGCTCTGGGGGAAAGAAAGTGTTCAGGATCAGGAAACGCTTGGAGCCTTCGGAATTAATCTGATTTATGGCGCTTACATGCACCACCAGGAACCGGAAATCCTGATCGAATCACTGGCCGATAACATTCCCAAATCCTTGATGGAAGTGGATGTGGTGGAGTTCTCCGGTCCCGCCTTCGAGGGAGTGGACAACCGATTGATGTGTTTGAAACTCGTTGAGGCGGGATTGGCCAATGCCGCCATCTTTAATCCCAAAGGCGACATGGTTGAGCCCTCCGAGTTGTTTTACAAAAAATCCGTGTTGGTACAGCGCGGGAGTTTTCGACCGGTGACGCGCTTGACCATGGATATGCTCAATTGTTCCATGGCCCAGTTCGTACAGGAACCCAAAGTGGAGGCTGAGGATGTGGTGGTGCTGCAGGAAATTTCGCTTTTTAATCTGACCACGCATCAAGATCATCTGAAGATTGATTATGCCGACTACCTCGATCGGGTGGATTGTTTGAGCGCCCTGGGATATCCGGTTGCCATCACCAATTACGGGGCCTTTCATCGCCTGGCTGCCTACCTGTTCCAGCACACGCAGAAAATGTTGGGCATCAGTATTGGTGTGCCGACATTGAAGGAGATCTTCAATGAACGATATTATTCCGACCTGGCGGGAGGGATTCTTGAATCATTCGGGCGTCTCTTCAAAAACGACCTGAAGTTATACGCTTATCCCTGGAGAGAACTTAAACGTTCTGCGTTGATAACGGCGGGTAATCTTCTCGTGGAACCTCATTTGCGTCACCTTTACCAATACCTCTACGACAACCAGTTCATTCAGGCCATTCGTGATTATGATCCGGAATGTCTGGGAATTCAAAGTCAAGAGGTGGCTGAAATGATTCAAAACCGGCAGCCAGGTTGGGAGGTGTTCGTTCCTGATGTTGTCTCGTCACTCATCAAGTCACGCGATCTTTTTGTAGCGGACCGGCCCATCAACAAAGCCAGTTTCACCCAGTCACTCAACTGAGCAGCTCAACACAACTTCATGACAAAGGCACCCTTCCTTTGGAAAGGTGCCTTTTTTGAACAAGTCGTTTTTTGTTGGGTGTTCTCTTATCCGTGTCGATGCAGTTTATCCGCAGATGTCACAGATTTACGCAGATATGGAAGAAAGATCCATTCGAGTGGCAGCTGAAATTTGGGACACTATTTGGTGAATCACTTTGAAGAGATCAAATCTGGCTTTATACCCAATATCTGCGTTCATCTGCGCCATCTCGTAGATCCCGCGTCTGCAGTGGTGCGAATTCCTGATT
Source organism: uncultured Verrucomicrobiota bacterium (assembly GCA_964415055.1). Classification (GTDB taxonomy): domain Bacteria; phylum Verrucomicrobiota; class Verrucomicrobiia; order Limisphaerales; family AAA164-E04; genus AAA164-E04. Next base: position 5,129 of record CAYPZD010000026.1, read on the forward strand.
GAATGATTACGGCTTATCGGAACCGTGGGTCGTTGAGGCCGTTCCACAGAGCGTTGTTGGGGGCGCCGCTTCCGTCTTCAGGTTGTCCATCCAGCTTCTCGGGCGTGATGGCTTCTGAATGACCGTCTACGAAGGTCATGTTGACCTTGCCTCCGTTGCGTGCCGAAGGCGTAGCCCGATGGGCGTCTGATCCGTCCGTGCCGCCTTCATAGTAGGCGTTGCCATTGCCGGGACCTCCCGCGGTTTTACGACTGCCTTTGGATCCCATGGAAAAGGATCCCAGCGGCGGGTCGATCACGTATACACCGGAGCCACCAAACCCATAAGGATTCTCAGGATTACCCTTTCGCGCTCCTTTGGTGTCGCCGATGGCCACTGTTTGGGAAGGGGCCTGGATCGCAGAGTCTTTCGCGTGAAAGGGGCGCACTTCTTCACTGGGGCGTCGGGCATTGCCAAGGTATTGGTAGTTGTATCCATAACCGCCATACAATGACTCACGTCCTTCCATGAGTGCGTGGGCAAAGGGCTTGCTCATGTTGGGACGTTCGGCTTTGCTCAGATTGGGGCTGCGGTAGACCTTTTCATTTTGCATGAACGGATAGATGTAGTCCGCCCACCGGGTCCTGGGTTTGCCCAAGGCGGTTGTCTCCGATTTGAGTGAGGAATGTTTGGGGAAGAAACCATCGTAGTCCACCGTGTAAAGCTGAAGCCCCAGCCCCAGTTGACGCAGGTTGTTCAAACTGGAAATGGACTTGGCTGCAACTTTTGCGCGTCCCAACGCGGGCATCAACATCCCGGCCAGGATGGCAATGATGGCGATGACAACCAACAATTCGACGAGAGTAAAACCTTGATGACGATTTCGCATATTGCTCATGACGGTTTCAATGAAACTGAGACTCAGTCTCATTTCAAGTGGTTTTTTGAAAAATTTATTCACAGAGCTTCAACACGCATCAATCAGCGTGCGATCAACCGGTAAAAGCGCATGGTTTCCATCGCGGTCCCAATGGGGTGTTCCATTATTTCGCCGTTTCCTTCCATCAGCGATCCCTCATCCTGCCATGTGTCGGCATCAAACGAAGATCTCGCTTGAAGTTGATAAGATTGGTCTTGTCTCGATTTCCACGTAAGACGCAATGCGGTTTCATCGCCTTGGGAAAGATGGATTTCAAAAGGCGGGTGATCCGACATGGTTTCGGGTGCCATGACCTCAAAGAAAAGCTCAAAAGGTTCTGCAGATGTGACCGTTTGACTATTCAGTAGCTGACCGCCTGGTTGAAGAAAAAGGGTGTAGCGCCCTGGTTCAGTGAAACCAATGTTGTAGTGAACGTGTTCCCCGGTCTTCAATGGAATGACATCCTCGATATCCAGACCATTGCTGGTGTCGTAAAAGGCGTTCAGTTTGCCAAAGGGATCCTTGGAAAAGAGAAACACTTCGCCCGGGCCCTCTTTTCCTGCCAATTTCAATGAAACTTCTTCTTTGGCGAATATACCTTGCTCCAATTCATCGGTCGCAATACCCATAAATGGTAGTTCCGGATCCTGATCCGCGGGCAAAATGTAAAGGTGGGGGGGGCGGGTGTTTCCTTCGAATGTTCCCAGGCCGGATGGCATGATTTGTCGGGAGTGGGCCCTGAGCTGGAAAACGGCCAACGATGTTTCGGTTTCCGATTCCGTTTCTTCATCCAGTAACTCGAGCTCCCATCCGTCCGAATCATAGAGAAGTTCGAGGTCGACTTCCCCCTCTTCGATGACACCGACCTTCACCGTGATCTCAACGGGATCGCTGTACACGGATTGCCCGTTTTCGGCTCGGACACCATGGGCCACGAATGATAAGTGGTAAGTGCCAGGGGCAGTGAACCCGATATTGCGATGAATATGACCGGGGGCGGGCACCATGATTTGATCCGATGTGTCCAGCCCATCGGATGTGCTGATATCCAGTTCCACCTGCGCTCCGCCGACAGACCAGGCGAATACTTCTCCAGGGCCGTCCAATTGCGTTAATTCCAGTTGGATCATATTGTCTACAAAGGTTCCGGATGCAGTTTCGGAAGCAATGCCCATAAAGGGAACGCCCGCCTGAGCAGACTGGGGAATGATCCACACCGGTGCTCCGGGTTCTCCCAGGAATTCAAAATCTGCCAAATCGGGAACAGAAAGAAGGGAAGCCGCACCAAGCTTGATCTCAACTGAGTCCGGTTCTTTACCTTGTTCCAATGTCCAAATCCATTCTCCCTGAATGTAACTGACTTCCAGGTCTCCATGGCCATCTTCCCAGATGAAAGTCGGGGTGGCGCCGTGAATAATTGAATGGAATGCAAAGGTGAGTAAAAAAATGTAAGTGTGTCTTTGAAAAAAATTCATTTGATGTGTGTGATAAAGGTTGAAAATTAATTCGATGGTTGTCTCAAGGCAGACTCAGGCGGTGCCGCAAAGTTCAGGCCTTGATCGATTTTTGATTTGAGTTCAGTTGCATGGATGGACGAAACATGTCCATCTGCAAAAAGATAATTGGCTGATCCGGATAGCCGGTCTTCTGTGTTTTTTCCGGAGCCGTGTCGATCCGGTTGGATGTCTTTGATGACCTCTTCCCATCCCTTCACCCATCCTCTGGAATGGGTGTGATCGGAAAAGATTCCGATGCCGTAGTCGTCGGCACTTTCAAAAAGAAGGAACGTCTCCGAAGGAGCCTGCAGTGTGCTGAGCTTGTATTCCTGATCCAGTATTCTTCCGAATGGATCTTTCAGAGCCACCACATTGAATTCATTGAGCGTGTAACTGGTTCCATGATTGCCGAGTCGATCCATTCTTTTTGGATCCGATGGACAGATGCGTATTTCATCGGTATTTCCCAGATAGGATTGCATGGACATGATCCATGATCGATTGGTGGACACACCCAAATGCAAGGTTCTGGGTAACCTGCCTTCATGGTCGTCGGCATACATGTGAAATCCCAACCCTATCTGGCGCATGTTGGAAGTGCATTTGATTTGACGGGCCTTTTCCTTTGCTCTGGAAAGAGCGGGAAGAAGCATGCCGGCCAATATGGCGATGATGGCAATGACCACCAACAATTCGATCAATGTGAAACCGCGCAAGGTATCACTTTTCATACAGGCGCACGATCGGGTGCGCCGATTCAATTTGTACATACAGATTTAGCTAACGTGTCAAAATACGCCCTGATGCATCATGCAAAAAAGCACACGACATCTGATCAGGAGAAAAAAGGAACAGCGATGAGGAGTGTTAGCTGAAGACCGGAGGGGCACGGCCGGGAGGGGTGTTGAGGTATGTTGAACCCGGAAGAGCGTCCTGATGATCAACAAGGTAAAACCATTGTGATTCAGTATCGGCTGGCACGATGGGCGGTATCCACACGCTATCCATTCCGGCGCCCGCCATGAGGGTCAACAAGCCGTGTGGATGTTCTTCCGTGCTTTCACCTTTATGGTGATGCCCCACGTGCCCTTTATCGGGACAATGCGTATCTTCCACATGACAAAAATCTTCGCCATCATGGAGCCATGCATGAAAATCGGCGCTCCTGGACAAACAACCTGCGAACAGGATGCTGCCCACCATCCACAAGGATAGAATGAAGCGTATAGTTTTCATCAACGTTAATATGACAACCACCATTCAGAGGTGTTGAGCGAACATATATTCCAAACTTAAAGAGTCAAAAAAAAAGAGTCTTGATTCTCCCGGCCAACACTCGACACTGCTTGTGATTCCTGAATACTCAATTTTCAATAAACGAAAGAAAGCAACTCAAATGGCATACGATGACACATTGATTGTTGATCACATCAAATCAACGCACGACACGGATCTGCTCAGTGAGCGGGAAAAGCACCTTGTCGGGCTGGCAGTCACGATGACACGCGGGTGCCAGGTTTGTACCCGTAATCGTTTGGAGAAGGCTCGTCAGATAGGGATCACCGACAAAGAATTGAACGCTTTGGTTGCCGTGACCGCAGCTGTCAACAGCGGCGTCACTGCCGCCACGGCCCGCGTTGCTTTTGGTATGCTTGAAGCTGAGAAAGAAGCGGCATGCGGTGATGCCTGTTCCCCAAATCCCGACTGATCAGTTGGGGTTTTGTTTGTTTTCAGATTCGTGATCGTGTTCGTGATTCTCATCAAGGACGATGCTGCCTTCGAATGAGGTGTCCTGAGCGTAGCGGCTTGCAACAAAAAAGATCACTCCGACCAACAGGGTCAGGATTCTGTTTTCCATCGGTTTATCCCCCACGAAACCGATGACGACAAAGATGATGCCGACGACCATCACCGCCATGCGGCTCATTTTGTTGTTTTCTCCTAACACGGCGCAGCCCTTCGTAAGCTTGAATGATTCGATGTGTTTGACATGCTTGGTTTCAATGATTGTGTTGAATCGAATCTACACCCATTTGGCGTGAAAGCCACTGATACTTTTTGCCCTCTTCCAAGTATGTGTGCCACAGTTGCATCTGGAGTTATGATGGAGGGGCAAGCTCCGTCTTGACCCACTTCAAACCTCAAGGCGATCGAATTTCAAAAACGCTGCAATGGAATCGCTACTGACTTACAAGAGCCCCAGGCGTCCCGCGTTCCACGTCATTTGCTTGGGGGAGTATTGAGGAGGAAGAATGGGACTGGGGTGGAACCAGTCCCTCCAGTGCTGCAATCAACTGCGCTCTGCTTGTGGCACGTCTTTGAGTTAGTGCTTGAAGAAGCGACCATTTGTCAGCAGTATAATGCCATCAATAGTCAACCCTTTATGTCCATGAATACGATCAGCCGTAGACAATCCCTTCAAACCATGGCCGCAGGGCTCTGTTCCGTCTTTGGATCCTCGATGATTCCTGGGTGGGCGCAAGCTGCTCCCCGATACGCGGGCGGGCCGAAGCGAGTTGTTTTCTTCCTTCAGAATCAAGGGTTTGATCCGGCGACATGCATTCCCGCCGGTATGAAGAACAGTGGTTCCCTGGCAAAAGCGAAATTGCCGAAACCCATTGAAGCGTTGGAGCCTTTCAAAGATCGTTTACATATCATCAATGGTCTGCACGGTCTGCACACCAGCCCCTCGCACAGTGCTTTTTTCGGCGCGCTCGGCGGTTATCGTGGCAGCGATGGCGTGCCTCCCAGTGGTCCCACGATCGATTACGAATTGAGCAAGATCCTGCCTGAGACTTTGCTGCCGCATCTTTGTATTGGAATGGATTCCATGGAGAACATGACAGCCAAACCAACCGTGGCCAACCTTTCGGCCAGCGGAGCAGGGCAGCCCATTTTCATGCACTCCAATCCGAACCACCTTTACCAGATGTTGTTCGGAGGTATTTCTCAAGGTGACATCCGCAATCAACACGAAGCCAGGTCAGGTTTGTTTGACCGGATTGAACAACTGGCGGCTGCCAAGGGCGGCACGTTGCCGGCGGCTGCAAAGCAGCGTTACAATCAATACGTTCAAGGGTTTCAGGACATCAATGGATTGAGGGAACGTCTCAACAGTGTTTCCGATCACTTGCGTCAATTTGCACCTGCCGTGGATGATCGATACAAACAGCCGGAATTTGAAACCGACTGGCACGATGTGCTCCTGGATCTGGGAATCTCCGCACTCAAATCCGGCATCACCAGCGTGCTCACCGTGGGTTCGGGGCGGGGGGAGATTTTTGGCGCCTGGAAAGGTTTGGGTGTTGAACAGCAAGGTCACAATTTGGGACACATGAAACAACCGGACAACCCGATCTGGATCAAGATCCGTCAATACAACAGCCGCATGCTGGTGAAGTTGATTGAGGAACTTGAGAGTGTCCCGGAAGGCAGCGGAACGATGATGGACAACACCTTGATCGTCTATACCAGCAACAACGCCGACTCCCAGCACACCAACGGCGCCACCTGGCCGGTGATGCTCCTGGGCAATTGTAACGGCGCATTTAAAACAGGTCGATTCACTCAACTGGATGGCACGCGCCCGATCAATTCCCTGTATGCCACCATTCTCAAAGCTTCCGGCGTCGATTGCGAACGTTTCAACATGAGCGAAAAACTCGCCGGTAAATTCGATTCCGGTACAGGTCCCCTCAAAGAAATCCTGGTGTGAGCAAATGGATATTCATTCTGACGGTTGGGGTGCTCACTCTGCTGGGAAGAACCGTAGTTGCCGGCGACCTCTATACGCCCGGTGAACCGGTTGATGGGTCGTATGAAGAGTTTGCACAGGGGTTCCTGGATCAACATTGCTACGATTGTCACGACGACGAAACCAGCAAGGGAGATTTCTCAATCGAAGACCTCGGACCGGTGGATGAAACCAACACCGCCCTCTGGAAGTCCATCTGGGCGCAGGTCATGCTTCGTGAAATGCCGCCCAAAAAGAAATCGCAGCCGGAGATTGTTGAGCGACTCCGGTTTTCGGATTGGATCGTTGGAGAGCTTCAACGAGCCCTGAAAGATTCCGGCGGCTTCCGCGAACATCTCGATCCTCAGAAAGGAAATTTCCTTGATCACAACTTGCTCTTCGGTCCCTTGCCTGAAGGTGTTCGACTCGTTCCCAGTTATTCCGGGGCCCGGCTCTGGCGCGTCACACCGCAAGAGCACATCACCCGGTTGAATGAATTGATCAACACCGAATCAAAATATGATCCAAACAAACCGGGCCTGCGAACTCAGGGCGACGTGGTGCCCACCAACCATGGTGGCGAACTGAAACTCTATTTTGGTGTGGACCGAATCATCAAGTGGCAGGGAGGGACCGTTGCCTACGCGACATCGGTCAAGAGCGTACCTGTCGTTCTGTCATCGGCCCGCAAGCACGGTTTGGAAAATTACCCCGACTTTTATACGGTCAACAGCGCCGAAGCGACCCAGATCCTGGGTAAAGCAGAGGACATTCTGCGTTACATGGCCTACGGACCGCTGAGCATTGCCAATCCCGAACAGATTACCGATGATCCGAAGACCTACATAATGGAGGGTGATCTTAGAGGGTTGCCCACGGCGTTGGTATACAGCACCAGGATTGTTCGCCCGCTGACGCCGGTTTACGACCTGATGAAAGAACCCGGCGTCACGGACGAAAGACTTCGGGCTGCGGTGGACTTTCTTTTTGAAGCCTTGACCTTTCGTCCACCTTCGACCAAGGAATCCGATGTTTACCGGTTGATCGTCAAAGACGCAGTCAGCAAAGTCGGCAAGGAAGACGGCGTGATCATGGGCTTGTCGGCCATTTTTCTGGATCGCGATGCCTTGTTCCGATCCGAATTGGTTGAGATCGGACAACCGGATCCACACGGACGCGTCATGTTGCAGGATTGGGAGCTCGGGCTGGCGGTCAACCATGCCCTGTGCTACATCAAACCCGACGAAGCACTCCGCCAGGCCATTGCCGATGGACGCATGCGAACCCGTGAAGATGTGCGTCGCGAGGTGATCCGAATGCTTGAAGATGACCGTATCCGTAAACCGAGGATATTGCGATTTTTCCGGGATTATTTCGACCATGATTTGGCGGGGTATATTTGCAAGGACACGCGGGCTCTTGGTCAAACCGGTGTTTCGAACAGGGGCGCAGGCCATTACCGCGCCATGTTCGATGCCACCGCGAGCACGGATCGTCTCATCGAACTGATTCTGGAAGAAGACAAGGATGTCCTCAAAGAATTGCTGACCACCCAGAAGGTCGTGGCCACAAAAAACGACAACACTTACTTTGGTCGCAGGCACACTCAAGAAGAGCGCAAAGCTGCATTGGCAGCGAAAAAGAAAGCCGAGGCTGAACAGGCCGAACAGGACGCCGCCGAACTCGAGTTGCTGGAGATGGAACTTGCCGAACTCACGTCTTTGACAAAAGACAATCCGGTTGACCGGAACGCCAGAAAGGCCCTGGACCGAAAAAAGAAGCAGGTCACTGCGGTCAAGAACAGGATCAACAGATTAAAACGCAGTGGAAATGGAGCCAATATCGACGTTGCGACGGTAGATCTGGTGGGACCGAAGATTTTTGCCCGCGTCAGCCATCGCTCCTTTGGCAACGGTTCGCTGAAACCGGACCGGATACTCGCAACAGTTCCCGAAGGGCAGCGCATGGGAATCCTGACGCATCCGGTATGGCTTGTTTCGCATTCGGACGCCATGGACAACCACGCGATCCTACGCGGAAGATGGATTCGTGAGCGTCTTCTGGGAGGGGGCATACCGGATGTTCCCATCACGGTCGATGCCATGCTGCCCGACGAACCGGAAACCAGCCTGCGACACCGAATGCGCGTGACACGGGAGAAATACTGCTGGACCTGTCATGAAAAGATGGACCCCCTGGGACTGCCGTTCGAAATGTACAACCACGCGGGACTCTATCGAACCACCGAATGGAACGAACCTGTTGACACGACTGGCGAAATAAAAGATTCGGGTGATCCGGAGCTGGATGGTCCGGTGACAAATGCGATCCACATGATCGAAAAACTGGCGGCCAGCGAACGCGTCGAACAGGTGTTCGTCCGCCATGCATTCCGGTTCTGGATGGGGCGCAACGAAACCCTCAACGACGCACCCGTTCTCCAGGCGGCCCACAAAGCCTATCGCGAGAATGGTGGCAGCATGAATGCCTTGATCACGTCATTGCTCACATCAGATGCCTTTCTCTATCGCAAGAGGGAAAAGCTTTAACGGCTGCAACTAAACCCCTCTTTTTCTTGAACCCGCTCTCTCCACAGCCCATGCTTAATGGATGTTCCCGACTGATTTGCTAGTTTCAAAGAAATTAAAAGAGCACATGTGGACGAACCCTGTTGTTTGGATCATGAAAGCAAATATTTGGATCCTGCTGATTGCGGTTCAATTCATGGGTGTCGCCGAGACCACAGCAAAACAACCCAACATCCTATGGATTACCAGCGAAGACAACGGAGTATCATGGGTCAGTTGTTATGGCGGGACCAATGTGCAAACTCCCGCCATCGACCAACTGGCCAGGGAAGGGTTTCGATATCGTTACTGCTTTGACAATGCGGCGGTCTGCGCTCCCACGCGCTCGTGTTGGATTACCGGGATGTATGGGATCTCCAACGGAACACAACCCATGCGCAGCCGCAATGTGATTCCTCACGACAAGATTCTTTATTACCCCGACTTGCTGAGAAAAGCGGGATATCACACCTCCAATCCCACCAAAACCGATTACAACATCGGCGGGCGTGAAGACAAGGAATGCTGGGATTACAAAGGTGGCAAGGAACCTTATGGATGGCGCATGCGCGAGCCTGGGCAGCCGTTCTTTGCCGTGGTCAATATTGGCGCCAGTCACGAAAGCCGGGCTCATGGCAAGGTGGATAATACGCGACATGATCCGGATAAAATGAAACTGCATTCCTATCATCCCGACCTTCCGGTGATTCGTCAAAACTATGCCAAATACGCCGACGCCGTACAGGATATGGATCGCGGAGTGCAACGTTGTCTCGATGCTCTCAAGGAGGATGGACTCTATGAGGATACGATCATTATTTACAACTCGGATCACGGAGGCGTCATGGCCCGCAGTAAACGCTTCCTTTATGCCAGCGGTGTGCATTGTCCCTTGGTGATTCGTATTCCCGAAAAATACAAACACCTCTACCCGGCATCAGGACCGGGAAAGACCGTGGATCGACTCGTCAGCTTTGTGGACATGCCCAAGACCTGGCTCAGCCTGGCAGGCGCCGAAATTCCCGACACATTTCAAGGGACAGTATTCCTGGGAGATGGGACTGAACCGGAACCCCGTTTTCATATCGCCTTTCGTGAAAGGGCCGATGAGCGATTGGATCATGTTCGCATGATTCGGGATGCACGCTTTGCCTACCACAAAAACTACATGCCATTCGCTCCAGCCGGACATCACCTGGCCTATCTATGGAAAGCCCCGGCAACGGCCGCCTGGGAACAACACCATCGCGAAGGAAAAACCGATGAGGTGACCGGACGTTTCTTCCGGCCGCGTGTCTCTGAAGAATTCTATGACAATCAAAAAGACTTCGACAACATTCACAATCTGATTGATACCACCGAGCATCAGGCACGTATTAAAACGATGAAAGCAGCACTGCGCCGCAAGCAACTTGAGCTGTACGATAGCGGTCTTTTACCTGAAAGAATGCGGGAACGTCGGGCGGCAAAACATAACCTGACGATTTATGAAATGGTGCGTGATAAAAAAATCTATCCACTGGAAACCTACCTTGATGCTGCTGATGTGGCGCTGGCACGCGATCCCAAGCACTTGAACCTTTTCCTCGAACGCATGTCGCACGCCGATGAAGGTGTGCGTTGGTGGGCGGTTGTCGGGATTCATTTGCTTGGTAACAACGCGGCCTCCTCTGTTCAAGTATTGGAACGCGCTCTGGAAGATGAATCACATGAAGTGCGATCGATGGCGGCCTGGACCTTGGTGAAGTTGGGGCAGAAGCAAATAGCGTTGGCGTGCCTGGAAGAACTGCTTTTCAAGGGAAGTCACTGCAATGAAATGCTGCACAATGTTTTGGATTGGATGGGAGAACCAGCCTTTCCGCTGATCAAAAAATACATGCAGCAAGGAGGAAGCAAGCAAGGACGCTACGGCATCAGCATCTTTGGTCGCATCGCCGAACTCCAGGGCTGGTAAAACCATCTAAAAACGTAGCCGCATGCGCCAGCAAGTGGCCCCCCAAGCAAGAAACGTAACCGCATTCGCAAGAATGTGACTACTCAAGCAAGAAACGTAGCCGCATACGCCAGCATGTGGCCAAACCAATTAAAAACAGTAACCGCATTCGTCAGAATGCGGCCCCACAGGGCGCATCTCATTAATTTCTAAGAATATAAGTGTGAGCCGAGAGCCATATGGAGTGCGTGCGACTCGGCGCCGCTTTGGATACCTTTGGACAATGTCTCAGCATACTCAATTCTTGGAATCTAGTCCGTGTCAGCAGCCCGCAACTAGAATGACATGACGCGTTCGGGTATGGGTGGGTGTATTTAAATGAAGTAAATGGTTTGAGCAGATGGATCATATCCAAAGCGGCGCCGAGTCGCACGCATTCCATAGAAATCCTTGCGTTTCTGCTCCTTCAAGGACTCAAATGAGATGCTCCCGACCCCACACCTGTCACACGAATTCACTTGCCCAAAGCCCCCAAAGCCATGAAGGATTGGGCATGCACCGGTTCCTATTCTTTTTATTCACAACTGTCACCCTTTCCCTCGCCGAAGAACGTCCGAATTTCATCCTGGTGATGGGAGACGATCACGGCTGGAGTGAAACGGGTTACAACGGGCATGCGTACCTGAAGACCCCGGTCTTGGATGAGATGGCGGCGACGGGCTTGCGTCTGGACAATTTCTATTCAGCTCACCCGAGCTGTTCACCCACAAGGGCCAGTGTCCTGACCGGACGGCATCCAAACCGTTGCGGGACCTTCAGCCCCGGTTGGTCGATCCGACCCGAAGAAATCACCGTGGCTCAATTGCTCAATGATGCTGGATATTATTGCGGCCATTTTGGGAAATGGCATGTAGGAGCCGTCAAGGAGTCTTCTCCATTAAATCCAAAAGCGATGGGATTTCATGAGTATGTCTCGCACGACAATTTTTATGAGATGAACCCCGAGATGTCCCGCAACGGTGGACCGCCTGAAGTGCTGGAAGGGGAGGGATCGGAGGTGACCATCACCGAGACCCTGAAATTTATCGATCGCGCAAAGGAGCTTGGAAAACCTTTTCTGGCGGTCGTGTGGTTTGGTTCGCCTCATGAGCCCTATAGCGGATTGGAAAAGGACCTGGCCCTTTACGATGATTTGCCCGAGGCATATGCCGATAGAAAAGTCCGTTTGACATCGATGGAAACCGGCAGGCCGACACAGCGTGTCTTAAGGGATGTGTTGCGCGAACGTTATGCGGAAATCACCGCGATGGACCGTTCCATCGGTCAATTACGAGATCATCTGAAATCGACAGGACTGCGTGATAACACGGTGCTTTGGTACTGCGGCGACAATGGCAGTCCCGCCAGCAGCGGCCGCGTCGAAACGCCTTTACGCGGTCAAAAAGCGACGATGTATGAAGGCGGCATTCGGGTGCCCGGGTTGATCGAATGGCCAGCAGGGATTCGCAAGGCTCGCGTCAGTTCATTGAGTTCAGTAACCAGCGACATGTTGCCGACACTGTGTGATTTGGCCGGAGTGGATTTGCCCAACAGACCTTTGGACGGCGTGAGCATTGTGCCTCTTTTGAAGGGAGAGATGACGCGGCGACCGCCGATCTATTTTTGGAGTTATCCATCCGGATTGGTAACGAACCATGTGCCACAGCCCAAACCGTGGATTGATCCACTCCTGCAGGAAGGAACAACCAGGCTGGTGAAATACATGGGGGATAAACGTACCCGAAGTTTCAGGAATTATCATCAACCGGAAATCACTGAAGCCGATTACGGTGGCAGTCGGGTGATGCTGGATGGTGATTATAAATTGGTCGTTGGCGGCAAGGACGGAGCTGAATTGTTCCATTTAAAGACTGACCGAGCCGAAGAAATGAACCTATACTCCTCCAAACCCAACGTCGCTCAACGAATGCAAACAGCATTGCGCACCTGGCAGGAATCCGTGCTTCAAAGTTTAAGAGCTGCCGATTATGAGTGAACAACAATGACTTGAATGCCCGATGAAAAACTTATTGCTGAGAATGATGAAATCATACACATGGACATTGGTATTTTTGTTTGCGTTCACGCTATCTTCAGCGACGCATTCCGAACAACCCTTAACACCACCTAACATTCTTTTCATCTTCGCGGATGATGTGGGGCAGGAAGTGTTGGAGTGTTACGGAGGACAATCCTACCCGACACCGCACCTGAACGAACTGGCCCGCACGGGGATGAAATTCAATCATGCCTACAGCATGCCGGTCTGTCATCCATCACGGTTAACCTTGATGTCAGGCAGGTATCCGTTCCGGCATGGCAAGGTTACCTGGGGGGATTTTCCCAAAGTGGCGGAAGATTACACTTTTTCACGCTTCATGCAACGTGCCGGGTATAAGACCGCCATTGCGGGGAAATGGCAGTTGTGCCTGCTCGGGGAGGATCCGATGCATCCCAAACGTCTTGGCTTTGATCAATGGGATCTGTTCGGTTGGCATGAAGGGCCGAGGTTTTACGAACCCATGATTCACAGCAATGGACATGTTCGGGACGATACCCTTGGGCACTATGGTCCGGATCTTTACCAAAGCAGTTTGATTGAGTTCATGAAATCCAATCGGGATCGACCTTTTCTTGCCTACTATTCCATGGCCTTGGCGCATGAAGTCACCGATGACTTGAATCCACCTGTTCCGCACGGTCCCTTTGACCGATACGACAGCTATCCGGAAATGGTGGCCGAAATGGATCGGGCCGTGGGGCGAATGGTCGCCGCATTGGACGCTCTCAAGTTACGGGAAAAGACACTCATCATTTTCCTGGCTGATAATGGGACTCCGCCGGAGATTATCATTCGCGCCGAAGGATCGAATCTCATCAAGACACCTGTCGTATCCCGTCGTGATGGATTGGATGTTCCCGGGGGCAAAAAACAGTTGAATAACGCCGGGACCAACGTGCCGCTGATCGCCAATTGGCCCGGTACGATTCGCCCCGGGCAGACAGTCAATGATCTCGTCGATTTCAGCGACATCCTTCCGACTTTTCTGGATCTGGCCGGAGCGCCATTGACCAAAGATCACAAAATCGACGGAGTCAGTTTTGCCGGTCGTTTGAGAGATCAGGGAGCTTCCCCTCGCAAGTTTGCCTACTGCGAGGAAGCAGTGCTCCCCAAACCAGGCGGTGTGGAACCTGACGGGACGAGTTCGGGACTGAAATGGATGAGAACACAAGACTGGAAACTTTACAGCGACGGACGACTTTTCCATATGGCAGAGGATCCAGAGGAACAGTATCCATGGACCGGTGACCGTGACGATTCCACTCGGTCAAAAATGCGTGCCCAACTTCAGCAAAGGTTTGAAGGGTTGGGATTGTGAGGTGTCATCGTTGATGGAAAAAGGAAAACTATGAAAACCATGCGAAAGACTTTGAGCTTGGGGGTGGGGGTAGCGGCGATGTATTGGCTGGCCGGATGTGCCTCTTTGGACGAAGGTAAAGTGGGAGAGTTTGCTGATGATGTTGCTTTCATGAAAAAGCACACACCCATCATCTTGTTGAAAGACGGTGATGCTGCTGTCGCCGTGGCGCCTGATTATCAGGGACGTGTGATGACCAGCACCTTCGATGACCAAGCGGGTCCCAGCTTTGGTTGGATTAATCGTCCGGTCATTGAGAAAGGCCTGCTATCCGAAGAAGCAAGAAAAGGGAAACTCGAAGAACATATCTACATCTTTGGTGGTGAGGAACGCTTTTGGCTCGGTCCTGAGGGAGGGCAATTCGCCTTGTTTTTCAAACCCGGGACGCAGTTTGAATTTGCCGATTGGACGACTCCTTCGGCAATAGATACCGAACCCTATGAATTGGTCGAACAGACCCAACGCCTTGCTAAGTTCAAACACGATACATTGCTGGTCAACTACAGCGGCGTCAAATTCAAAGTGGGCATTGAGCGGACCGTGCAACTGCTGAATCAACAGGATGCGAGCGAATTATTGGGGGTTGAAATCAGTCAGGGATTGCAGGTGGTGGCGTATGAAACGGATAATCGGATCACCAATACGGGGGCTTATCCATGGAAGCCGGAAACAGGGTTACTTTCCATCTGGCTGCTCGGCATGTATAATCCTTCTCCTGAAACAACGGTTGTCATTCCATTTAAGGCCGGTTCAGATGACGAACTCGGTCCAAAGGTGAACGATGCCTATTTTGGTAAAGTCCCATCCGATTACCTGAAGGTCGAAGATGATCAGTTGTTTTTCAAAGGGGACGGCACACGTCGTGGTAAAATTGGTCTCAGACCACAACGTTCCAAAGGTATAGCCGGAAGTTATGATGCCGCAGGCAAAGTGCTGAACATTGTCACCTACAACATGCAGGAAGCTCCGAATGGTTTTGTCAATTCCATGTGGGAGTTGCAGGAGGACCCCTACGTCGGGGATGTGATCAATTCCTACAACGACGGATCACCCGAACCGGGAGTGGCCCCTTTGGGACCGTTCTATGAGCTGGAGACTTCATCACCCGCCGCAGCTCTCAAACCCGGAGAAACGATGCGGCACGTTCAGCGGACGTTCCATATTCAAGGTTCGGAAGCAGCACTTGATCCATTTGCCCAACAACTTCTCGGGGTGTCGCTGGGTGATATCGATAGTGCCTTTTAATCCGCTCAAGGAGCGGGCCGGTTGTGGCTATGGCTCGGTTCAATTTTCCTTGTTTAATCACTTAAATGATTTCCCGAGCCAAAGCATTTTCCCGGCTGATCAGGTATTTCGTTACTGGAAAACAAGGGAAGCCTTCTATTACTTTGGACTCTTTGGTCACTCAGGAGTCGTTACACGGGTGAATTTTCCTGCAACATTTGGGCCCGCCACATGCCAGGTGTAGAGCGTGCTGTGTGTGTGTTGAGAGCCGTCCTCGCCGGTTGTCTGCGTGGTGTCGAGAAAACCGAGCGTGATCGGTTCTTTCGCCCAGGATAAACCTTCAATAAACTCGCCTTCGTAGGTTCCGCGGTGGCCCCACCCCCCGGTGCGACCGAGCGCGATGATGTTGAGTTTATCCCGACCTGTTTCCTTGTTTTGCTGCACGTAAGCGAAGTGATCATTTGTGCGATCAACCACGTGACTCTGATGGATGACGTGGTGTGCGACGTTCTCTATAACGGTTGCCACACTGTCGCTTTCCAGGTGTAGCAGTTTCAACGTTCCCAAGTGACGCTTTTTCTTCATCAGTTTGTTCGCTGGTACTTTGGCTTTTTCTTTTGGTGGCGTTTCCATGTCAGTCTTCATTTCAGGCGACTGCAAGTAGATTAAGTAGGTCGAGGCGTATGCTACTTCATAGGACATGACGAAGTCGAAATTCCTTCGGGTGCCGTTTTTTATGTCCAACAAGACCAATGTCTAACCGGCACGTTTGCCTGGCGGATTTGCAGTCCCTGAATTTTCGACAGGTGACCTCTGCAAAGCGCTTAACCAGCGCGAGTCGCGGCTGATGTGCGGGTCCCGTCCGCGTTTGATTGTGAAAGTCCTGTCGCTTTCCGTCGACCATACCCGAACATCCACCTCATCCCGGCCCCGAAGTTCCTCAGCAGCCATCCAGAATCCGTCTGCGGAGATGACCAGATTTTGCAGGGTTCGGGATCTCAAGTCTTCCCGGCATGTAAGCGAAGGGTGCTGGTTCTGCTGCGTAAGCGTGGTTGAAGTCAGGGTTAGCAGCAGAGCCAGACAGGGGAGAAAAATTGATTTCATGTGATAAGCTGTTGTATCCGTTTTACAAGTTTCATAATGGCTTTTCAGGTCAACCATCCATCAATGAGTGACATTCGGTAATCGCAAATCATGATCCTTTCGCCAACGCTTTGATGGCTTTTAATTTCATCAGTCCATGCGCGATACTTATATGACAATCACTTGATAAATTTGTTTCACATAAATCAGAAATTCTCCCTTGCCTCCCCGTGTGAACCATCGTCGACTGGATTGACGTCCGTCAGCATGGAGTCCCTCCCACTGAATGCATAAGCCGAAAAGGGGGATGCCATTTAGGTCTGAATGTCACTTTGTGAATGCGTCACTCAAGACGAGTGCGGACCATGAGAGCGGGGCCTGGGTAAATGATTTCGATGCCATGATGTTCCGTGTCGGATAAGAGTCGGAAAGTGTTCACTCCTTGCTTCAGGATTTTCGGATCGATGGAAAGACGGTTGTATTGGATCTCGTGGGCATGGCCTTCCGCGACTGGGTAATGATGACCGTTCAGAGTAAAGTAGTCCATCACCTCTCCAGGACCGCCTGTCCAGGTGATCACGTAGAGTTCCGCCTTTTCGATTTGTTCCGGCGATTCGTCCAGCATGATGGTGCAGTTTTTTTCACGGTTGTCGCGTGACCAGAAACTGCTCGGTAAATCGATCGGGGAATACAGGTGCACTGCAGCATCTTTACGGTCGGCAATGGTCAATCCATTGTATGCCGCTGTGAGATACACGGTGTTCTCAACATCTTTAAACGTGACCATGGCACGCACCGCGACATTTTTTTGTGCAGGTAAGAGACGGGTATCCCAATGAATGTCGAACGGTGGTTTGTCCGACGCGCCGATAAAGCCAGTCGGTTCGCGATCCTTAGTGAAACCGTGCCAATCTTCGCGGTTCAAGTTGCCGTTGTCGTCGTAGCCTCGATACCATCCCTGGTAAATCACTTTTTCAATGCGGGGAAACATTTCGGTGGATCCTTGAAGGCTGAGCCGGATGGATTCTTTTTCCGATTGGATATCTGTCGAAACAGTGGCGTCAAAGTTGTCCAGTTTCTGCAGAACCAGATCAGAATGGTGATTCGTCAACGCCATGCGGATACAAGCTTGATTGACGAAAGCGTGCCCCCAAAAAGTGGTGCCGGGATCCACGTTCCATTGGATCGCATTGAAACCGTTCACCACATCCGTGGGCAGAAGCGGCACCACCGGGTAGGAGTAGGTGCAGTTTCCGTCTTCGGTTCCGTTCCGGGGGATTTGATAGGTGCTGCGTCCGTTGATGGTGAATCGTTTGTTGGCAGTTCCCGGGTGGCCGCCCCAAAGTTCGGCATAAAGTTCCGAAGCTTGGATTTGAAACAGATCCTCCTCGGTTTGAATCAACAACAGTCCGTTTTCCCTGGTCTCGGACCGCACACCCCAGCGTGGATCCAGCACTGCGTTGGGGGCATTGATGCGGGGGCGTCGAGTGTATCCGAGAGCGGGGGAGGTCAATGTGCGCTCAAACCAGTGAACCCGCCAGAAAACACCTTCCCGCTGCTGGTGAGGAGGTAGGTTCCAGGAGGGGGAAATGGTGGCCGCCTCAAGACGAAGTTGTATGGTGGATCCAAGGAGCAGCGTCGTGAGAATCCATGATGCAAGTTGGTTCATTATTCAATCGTTTTCTTAAACTCAGTCATTGCTTGATCGAAAGCAGCATCTTCCTGCCAGGTGCCAATGAGATCGTCCAGATCGGTATGTTCTACCTGTCTTGCGTCGAACTCAAGACCGCGGACATGCGGCTCAGCGGAAACGGCTTTGAGGTTCTTTGGTTTCTCATTGGGCCGACGACGCACGGCGTTGTCAATGACCACTGGAACCGTCCGATTTGTGTTCTGCTTCTTCATGATGTCTTTACGTTAGATTAAATATGCAGGCAATGCGAACGGTTTGGCTGCTTTGTGTGTGTCATTTCAAAGGACCGTCTGGGCTATCAGGAACTAACTGGTATTGATTTTTTGATAAATGACGGATCGATTTCCACTCCCATGCCTGGGCCGGTCGGACAGTCGACAATTCCGTTGACGCATTTCAATGAGGAGGTGTCGCTGTGGCAGGGGATGTCGGTTTCGCCTTTGAATTCCTGGTGTGGACCGGTGTTCGGTGTGAAGCTGGCGAAGTGCAGGACGTTTACGTAACCGATCCCGGATCCGGACATATGTGGTGTGCATTGGAGCCCCGCCGCTTCGGCCATTCGGGCGACTTTGACCGACCGGATGAATCCGCCGAAGTAATGAAGGTCCGGTTGGGCGACATCCACCGCACGGTTCGCGATGGCCCATCTGAATCGTCGCATGCTGAATTCCTGTTCGCCACCCGCCACTGGAATGCGGAGCGCATCGGCAACTTGTTTGGTTTCCCAAAGATGGTCAAACGGGACGGGTTCCTCAAAAAAGGCGTAGTCATGTTCCTCCATCAGCCGCCCAATGCGGATGGCATGTTGGACGTCATAGGAACTGTTTGAATCTGCGTAGAGGGTGAAATCCGGTCCAAAGACCTTTCGCACAAGAGGGATTAATTTCTCCGTGCGACCCGGGAGTGAATCGGCATTCCGGCTCATGCGACCGCCCAATCGGAATTTCAACGCTTTCGCTCCTGTTTCTTCGGCAAATCGTCGTAGCACTTCGATCTCCTGTTCGGGTGTGTTTCCTCGATTGCCGCTTGCCCGGTAAACGCCTATACGGGTATGGCGGACGTCGGCGAAGAGTTGTCCCATCGAAACGCCCCTCGTTCTGCCGATCAGATCCAGCACCCCCATTTCCAAGGCGGTCTGGCATACCCAGAATCCCAAGCCCTGAAGTTTGTAATTGCTGCTGTTCCGATAGAGTTGAGTCAGGAGATCTTCAATCTCGCAGGCGTTTTTGCCTTCAAAGAATTTTCCTACGCGATGGATGAACAGAGGGTAGAAATCCCGCATCTTGCTTGAGTTCGGTGTGGTGACACTTTCAACGCCGTCGGTCGATCGAATGCGCACGAGAAAGGTTTCGGCGTTTTTGAGTAGTTCCACGGATTCAATCCGGATGGGCTCCTTCAGAAAACGCTGACGCAATGTCGGAGCTTCCTGTATCTTCAACAGCTGTTCGTCCTGAGCCAGGACCTCTTCCGCCAATCCATTGGAAACCATCCAAACACCGCTTCCGGCAATGGCCGATACCCGAAGAAACTCTCGTCGATCTACATTCATAGGATGCGACCACGATCCGGTAGATTTTCCTTCAGGTCAACTCTTAGCCTGGAGCGGGGTGGTTTTCCCGGCAGATCGCATGCACATCAGGATAACGCCATGTGTTTCTCGTTAAAGCCTGCGGAGGTGGACTGAGTTTCGTGAGATAAGTATGCTGAGGCATTGATCTGAGGCATCCAAAGCGGCGCCGAGTCGCGCGCACTCCATATGGCTCTTGGTTCATGTTTGCATTCCTGACCTGAATAAGATGCCACCATTCATGGGCTGCCCATGCATTGAGCAGTTGACAAGTTCGTCAATGAAGTCACGTTAGTTCCAAATCAGGATGAAAAGAAATAAGCTGCTTACACTAAACGCCGGACCTTTGGAAATGTTGTTTGATTCCGAGATCGGATGGGTTCGACGCATTCGATTGGGGGGGCGTGAAGTGGTTCGCGCCATTTATGGCGCGGTGCGCGATCAGAATTGGGCTACGGTTCCACCACGCCTTTCCATGCTGGAACAAAGAATCGAGTCGGACAACTTTCACATTGTTTTCAAAGCAGTCTGTCAATCAAGTGATGTCCACTTTGAATGGATCGGGAAACTGACCGGAGACAAGGAAGGAACCCTTCAGTTTGACTTTGAGGGAATCGCTCAATCGAAGTTCCTGAAAAACCGCATCGGATTGTGTCTGCTTCATCCCATTGCCGAGTGCTCTGGCAAGCCGTGTCGCGTGAAACATGTCGATGGTTCCGAAACTCAATCCAATTTTCCCTCAGACATTTCTCCTCACCAACCTTTCAAGAATATCAGCAAGATCTCGCATGACATTGCTCCAGGAATCGAAGCTGAAGTGGCTTTCGAGGGGGACGTTTTTGAGATGGAGGATCAGCGAAACTGGACGGACGCTTCCTTCAAGACCTACAGCACGCCACTCGAAATACCGTTTCCGGTGAAGATGCGTCGTAGTGAACAAATACAGCAGCGCATCCAAATCAAGATCAATGGTGATGCAAACGTACTTTCGTCTGGATCCGTGGAGACCCAAAAAATTGAATTGGATGCGGGCATGGTTTCGAGGCCTGCCTCCATACGCGTGGGGTTGGGATTGGCGACGCCCATTTTTTTACATGATGAAATGGCCATTGAAAGATTGAAGGCACTTGAAATGAATCACCTGAGTATGCATGTGTATCCTTCAAGACGAGATTGGAGGAATCAGGTGATCATCTCCTCTCAACTCGGCGCTCAAATTGGAATCAATTTGCACCTGGCTGTTCATCTTGGGAATCGAGCAAGTGAAGAGTTCCGCGCTTTTGTCGAATGTCTGAAGGATGAGCATGTTCCTGTAAAAGGGGTTCAAATTTTCCATGAAACCCAGGGCACAACGGATCACTCTTTCCTTGAACAAGCCAAATCCATCATGGAAGGTCTGGGACTTGACATCGCTGTTGTCGCCGGGACGGATGCTTCTTTTGCTGAATTGAACCGCAATCCTGATTGTGTCGGAGATGAGGCCTTTCCCTGTTATTCCATCAACCCTCAGGTGCATGCCTTTGACGACATGTCGTTGATGGAAACATTGGAGGCGCAATCATCCACGGTCGAGAGTGCCTGGAAATTGTTTGGGAGACCTGTGCTTGTTTCACCTGTCACCTTGAAACCCCGTTTCAATCCAAATGCAAGCGTTAAGGAGAAATCTCCTGTTGCAGGCCAACTGCCTTCACAGGTTGATCCAAGACAATCCACTCTTTTCACTGCTGCGTGGACATTGGGGAGTTTGGCCAATCTACTTCCCAATCCTCATGTCCACAGTTTGACTTACTTCGAAACGCTGGGAACTCAGGGCATCATGGAACATGCGTCGGGATCCCAGTATCCATCGGTTTTCAAATCCATTCCCGGAGGTGTTTTCCCTGTTTACCACGTCTTTCGTGATCTGGCAGGTTTTTCCGAAGTATCGTTGATTGATGTCGAGGAAGCCGATGAACTTGCCTGCCTTCTGTTGATTCAAGGTGAACAACAACGCGTGCTCATGGCAAACCTGACGTCTGAGTCGAAGGAAATCGACATTCAACTTGAGTGCCTATGCGTGAGCGTTCGAACACTGGAATCGAACAATCTTCAGCAGGCGATGGCTGAACCGGATGTCTTTCAAGCTTCCGCCGAGGAATTTGTCATCCCCAATGGTGTCTTCAATATGTTCTTGTCTCCTTACGCCGTTGCGACGATTGATCTGCTGACAACCGAGTGACGAAAGATTGACTGGCGAATTCATGTTTGTGAATGCAAAGCGAATGCTAATAATGATTGCCAAAGGGAAGCCTAAGAGAGAATTTGTTCCTCACACCCGTCCCGATTGCATCGGGACTTAAGCCACTAAGCCACGGAGAAAAGCTAAATTTCTTCAGAAATGACTTCTGGTAACTGCTGTAACCCAATATGGAGCGTTGTTTATGTCGGGTTGTGTTATTGTTCATCAGCAATTGAGCCGTTCAGAGTGTTCAATATCCATTTATGAAAAACCTCCTTCTCCAGCATCATGCCTACAAAATCTTTGTATGTGTGCTTTTGCGATTTTTGGTTCACCTGAAATTCAAAAGCAATGTCCTTTAGGTGCGCATCGGCTGTGGGCTGATGCAGTTTGATGTTTTGCAATCCGAACATACTGAGAAAGAAATCTTTCAAACGAGCGTTGTAAGTTTCGATCTCGGCAATACTGTGGATTTTATCCAGGTCATCATGCAGGACCAAATAGGAATAATCCAATGCGGGCATGGCTTTGGTTTTGTATTCCTTGATCCATGATTCGCTTTTTCCGTTGAAGATGGAATCGAAGATAATGTGGGATAGTTTCTGGTTGTATTGTCCCACCCCGAACATCATCTCCTCCATCGTTTCCAGAAAGTAGGCAAATTTACCTGTCTGTAGAAGTTGGGCATACATTTGGAGATTGAAAAAAATGGGACATTGGGACATCCAATGTCCTCCGTTTTTGAGTTTCCTGCAAAGATGGAACTGAAAGTCACGTGTCCTCACGGGACTTTTCTCAATCGGGGTAAAATAAACATGATAATTGGATTCTTTGAAATGCTGTTGGATGCCTGCCCTTAACTCTGTGATTTGTTCGGGTGACAAAAGATCTTCTGATTCATTGGATTGGTGACTCACCATAGCTTTCCAGTTTTAAATGCTTTGTAGGACTTTTTATCTCAGTTTCAATCACGACTCTATCAATGCCTTGATCGTTCTCCAAGCCACAACATCCCAATATTCATCCTTGCGACCATTAAAATATGGTCGAATTTGCCGGCGGTATTCATTTAAACTGAGTTCCATGCCGGTCATTGAAAACAAAGGTTCGACAGGGAAGGAGCCATGGAATCACAAAACTCCGGTTGTTTTCTCACCACTGTTTTCGTGGCCTCCGAATGCGAAGGATATACTACTTGTCCTGACCAAACGCTGGGTTACCCTTTCACGCAATGTTGTCTTTCTGTTGTTGGCCTTTTGCATTTACAGATGGTTTCTTCCCGAGCGGTCTGTCATGCAGACACTTTCCATGGATTGGATCCTGCCAGTGTTTTTGCGGAACTATGTTTTCATGACGGTGATTGCCGGGGGGCTTCACTTGTATTTGTTTTATTTTCGGGCTCAGGGCCGGCGGCTCAAATACGATCCTCGAGAGCAGCTTGAGAAGGGGAATCAGTTTACCTTCCGCAGTCAGGTCTGGGACAATGCGTTTTGGTCATTGGCTGGTGGCTCCACCATTTGGTCCGTATACGAAGTTGCTTATCTTCATGCATTCGCCAGAGGGCATGTTCCCAGCTTTGGTATGGGGGATCACTCTGTTGTATTTGCGGCCTGGTTGCTCGTGCTCCCCGTCCTGACGTCCTCCCATTTTTATCTGATCCATCGCCTGCTGCATTGGCCGCCGCTCTATAAAAGTGTCCATCGGCTGCATCATCGCAACATTCACATCGGTCCGTGGTCAGGGATGTCGATGCACCCGGTGGAGCAGATCATTTACATGTCCTCAGTGCTTATTCATTGGGTGGTTCCTTCGCATCCGGTCATCTTTTTACTCCATCTTTACAGCCGCTGTTTGGGACCGGCATTTTCCCACTCCGGATTCGAAAAGCTACTGGCCAAGGATGTGACCTTGATGGATTCAGCCGATTTTCATCACCAGTTGCATCATCGATATTTTGAATGCAATTACGGAACCGTGGACGCTCCCTGGGATGTTTGGTTTGGCTCGGATCACGACGGTTCTGAAGAAGCGACCCGCAGAGCAATGGAGCGTCGAAAACGCATGTATCACACAAAGACACGAAGGCACGAAGTATAGCTGGAACTGTTAAATGGTAAAGAGGGTTTGGCCCTCGAGTTCTTTTTCGTATGGTGCCTTTTGCTGAGTGCTTCCCTGACGAACAAATAGTGTCCGCACTGCGGTCACAATTGTCGTGGACTCATTTATTTCTGTTTGTTGATGGCAGGTTCATCGACAATATCTCTCAGGGGAATCCTTTGGAACGTCATGTGGGCCTGACTGCCTTCATAAAGAATGCCGACTGTGTTTTCATTGATCATCGTCATACAGGAATAGCCAGCGCTCATGCCATCATCGAGTAGCAGACGATGCTCTTTTGGCCAGGTGAGTCCCTCATCCGTGGAGGCTTTGATGGTCATGTGGTGCCTACCGCTGGTGCTGTCCGGATTTGAAAACAATAATCGATTGCCCGTTGTTGATCCCAGTTCCCGATCCACATGAATCAGGCTTGCCATACAGGAACGTGGTTCGATCAGGGCGCGCTCTGAGGTTGGGTGTTTTTTCCAGGTGAGCCCCATATCCTCTGTGGTCATGACCACACGCACCGAACCTCGGTTGTATCGACAGTTCAGCATAAGCACGCCGGATTCTATTTCAACAACCTGTGCTTCCGTTGTGTCATCAAAAGCCCCGGTGCCCAGCTGCCAGGTTTTGCCATGATCTTTCGAATACAGGATGGTGGAATGCGGTAGGCGATGAGCGGTCTTGTCCTGAGCGTTGGGTGGATCCTGGTATTGAGCGGCAAACACAATGGTTCCGTCCTGCATGGTGATGCCTTTACCGGGGCCTTGCAGAATAAAGCTCCATTCCGGTCTCTTTACCTGTTTCGTGATGTTGATGGGTTTTGACCACGTCACGCCATCATCCTCACTGCGCACCAGCATGAGCTGTCCTGTTTCTTCAGGTTCCAGACCTGGGCCGGAACCCACCCATGAACGATTTCCATGACTCCACGTTGCCGCCACCCAAATGGTGCCTGTGTTTCGGTCAACAAGCACTGCCGGGTCACCGATGCCGTCGTAGCGCCAATCGGGATCAGCTCCCATATCCATGATCTTCTTCATGGGTTCCCAGGTTCTGCCGCCATCTGTAGAGCGGGACATACCGACATCGATGTCACCCGGAAGGTCGCCGCCGCTTCGTCTGCGTATATCGTAAACTCCGATCAAAGTGCCGTCGTTGGTGGTTGCCAAGCCTGGGATCCGAAAAGTATGGATGCCTTCATCTCCTCCATTGCGTACTGCAATGCCCACTCTCTGAATGGAGGGGGGATTGGATTCTAATTCGATTGAGCCTTTGGATGTTGATATCCTGGTGATTTTTGCTCCCACATGATGATCGATATTGGCATTCTTGTTGAGCTTGCATCCAATCCAAACGTTGTTTTCTCCATTGAGCAAAGTTTGCCTGCCCGAGAATGTCAGTGGTGCATCCGATGCCCCGCCGATATTCATCGGTTTGCCAAATGTTTTATCAGTTGTGAAAAGGTCATTCGCACCGCCGAAGTATGCCCACGCAGATTCCACATCGCCTTCCTTGCAGATGAGCGTTGCTTGGATTTCTGTGAGAGAAATCGGGTTGAGACTACCCTCCGTTTCTATTTTAACTTTCAGCAACGGACTCGCATTGACTCCCACCAGAGCAGGTAATGTGAATGGAACAGATTCAATGCTCACAATTTTCTGCGGGCGTGCCGGTACGAATCGGACATCATCGATCAGTACACCGGTATTGGGCGGACTACTCACTGAAAATTTCAGGTGCTTGATGTTGTCATCGTCGAGGGGCACGGAAATATGGGAAAGAAAGGCTCGCCCGACGCGGATTTGATCGTCGCCGTTGAAGATTTCTTCCCATCCATTGTCGGATTTCTTTTCAATGCGAAACGTAAACGGTTCCCGAGCGGTCCATCGCTCGGACCAGAAGGTCAGGTCTCCCGGTTTGTTGATGTCATCGGCCAGGTCGAGTGTGATACTCGTTTGATTCCCTCCCTGGAGTTGCAGGCATTGCCTTCCCGTCTTGGCGTGTTGATCATCTATTTTTGACAGACCTGCTTCTTTTTCCCATATGCCTATGGAAGTTTCCAATCGGTTGAATGGTCCGGGTTTGGCCTGCTCGAAACTCGCAGTTTGGCCGTGCAACAGGTGGCCAAATATCAGAAGGTATAAGAAAAGGGCTGTTCGTTTGATTGATTTGAAATGAATCATGCTTTGAACTGTTCTTCTTTATGCCCCTGCTCTGAAGGAAACATTGCGTTGGTGCTTTGTTTGGTAAACCTGGAGCAGAGCAAAGAGGCCTGATTGAGTGTTGTGTGGTCCTGGGATTAATCCAGTCAGTTTAGGGGAAGTCGGTATGAAGTCGCTGCGTTTTTCCAGTAATAGTGTTCTCGTGCATCCTGACCTTTTTCGGAGATAAACGAATCCACTAACTGGACAAAACTTTTATAAGTACCGGTGTGTTTGGTGACTGGCCAATTGCTCCCATAGATCAGGCGTTCCTTGCCAAAGTTTTTCCACAATACTTCCAACACACTCCGATAGTGGTCTATCGACTGGGGAGCCGGTTGAGGGACGGATCGTTGGTAGAGTCCGGAGATTTTGCAACGGACGTTTTTGTTTTCCGCAAGGCGTTTCACGGCTTTTGCCCAGTCTTGCGGGGGAGGGTTTCCGTCGAAGTTGTATCCCAGGCAATGGTTGACCACGATGCGCAGCGATGGGATTGCGCGCGCAACGGTATCGATGGTTTCGATTCCGGGAATGCCGCCTCCGTTCGTCAGGTAATCCATCGTCAGATTGTGATCAGCCAGTGTTTTAAGGTTTTTTAAAACGATCTTGTCTGTGAAGTGAATGGGCTTTGGCCCGCGTGGACGCAGTCCGACAAGTCGTTTGTCCTGCTTCAATTTGGTTAATTGTTCCTCAAAATCTTCGCGATAGACATCGATGTTGCCGACCAGTCCCATATAAAAATCATCTCCTGCGACCAGATTCAATACCCATCGGTTGTCCTCAAGATGATCGCTTGCCTCCACGATAACGACCCCGGTGACTCCCGATGCTTTGGCCAGGTTCGAGTATTCCCTGGGTAAATGGGGTTTGTAGAGCACCACGTCATTTTTTGGCGGCCAGGCCATTTCGATATCGCGCGTGGTGTCGTAGAAATGAATATGAGTGTCGATCAGGTGCTTCACAGGTTTGATGCCCTGAGCTTGTAAAGAGAGCGATCCTATAAAAATGGCTGAAATGATCTGGTTAAAACGTGTCATGGGTATGGACAGTTTATAAAAGATTGGCATTGGCTTGATCAACTACTAAAGGAGGCGAGGCTTTTGGACTGCGGTGATCACGGCACCGCTCTGGATACGCCAGGGGCACGCTATGGTTTGCTTGTGCCGTTTGCTATCAACGTCCCGGATGTCTTCCCCATTCGTATCGTTTGGCGGGATCAAAATCTGGATTGGGTTTGGGCATTTGCGCTTTCGTGTCCGTTTGCCAATGCTTTAAAGCCTGTTGCATGGAAGCGAATCTCTCCGGATAGCTGAATCTGAGATCTGTCATTTCATGAACGTCGTAACGGAGATTGTAGAGTTCCATTTCACTGTCCACCAGGTTCTCAACGATTTTCCAATCACCCTTTCGTAACGCTGACATGGGCTGTTCGTGATGATAAACGGGATAGTGGGTGAATATTTCACGTTCGGGATCAAACTTGTTTTGAGTCAGGGCAGGGAGCATGGAGGTCCCGTCCAATACTTGCTGCGCTGGTTTGTTTCCTTTTGTTAGATCCAGCAGTGTCGGATATAGATCGACGCTTGAAACGAGCGCTTCGGAAGTGGATCCCGAGGCGACTTTGCCGGGCCAGCGGACGATCAAAGGTACGCGAATGCCACCCTCGTAGAGCGTGCCTTTGCCAGCGCGCAGAGGCGCGTTTGATGTGGCGATGTATCGCAGGGGGTGGCCGTCCGGATAAACATTGCGGCTGTCGCCACCCAGTAATGGAATGTTGTCGAAACGATTGTCGACACCGCCATTGTCGGAGCCAAAGATAAAGATCGTATTCTCGGTGAGTCCCTGCGCGTCCAATTCCTGCATCAATCTTCCGACACTTCGATCCACATGTTCAATCATCGCCGCGTAGACCGCATTGCAGCTGTAGTCCGGATCTTTTTCCTTTTTCAAATATTTGTCGATGATGTCACGATCCGCATCCAGTTGCACATGCACATCGTAGTGCGATACGAAAAGGAAAAAGGGTTCATCCCGGTGCTTCTTAATGAAATCAACCCCCATCCTTGTCAGTGTTTCACTCAGGCGTTCGTCTTCCTTCGTTTCATAGGCGGGTCGGAACTTCGGCTTGTAGAATCCTCCGCCGGCATACATGTGAGCCTCATCATAGCCGCGGGCGTTGGGTAAAAGTTCATTGCTGTTGCCAAGGTGCCATTTGCCGAAGTACCCCGTTTTATAGCCCGCGGACTGCATGATGTTCCCCAATGTGGTGATGTTCCTGGGCAGATGCTGCACACGGTGCGTGGGCACAATCACTTCTTCGTGCGGCCTCCAATGTCCGGGGATGAAATCGAAGATTCCAACGCGAGCCGGGTATTGTCCGGATTGAATACTTGCCCGTGTCGCGGAACATACAGGTGCTGCGTAGGCATTGTGGAACATCATCCCTTGCTGTGCCAAGCGATCGATATGAGGGGCTTCATTGAATTGATTGCCATAGACTGGCAGATCTCTTCCGCCTAGATCATCGGTCAGGACGAACACGATATTGGGTTGATCTGCTTGAGTGGTGGCACAAACACCATGGGTCAAGCTGAAAGCAATCAGCAGCGCTGTGGAAATCAATTTGGACATGCCCTGACTCTACGCGGTAGGTTTTACCATTAAAAGATGAAATGCAGGAGGGGCAAAGGTAGATTCCCCTTAAGTTAGGATTTCGATCCGCCAGTATCCATTGCCTGCGCCCTTTTGAATTGACTTTTGGGGCCAGTCTTTGCTTCCTATGTAATCCATGTACTCCATGTTTTATCACTCGCCTGAATCCAGAAGACCCGTTTTTTTTATGAAAACATTTCTTTTTCCCTTGTTTGTCGTTTTTTCCATGTTGCTTTCCAGCTTAAGTATGATCGGCCAGACGACCATTGTTGACGATTTCGACAGCGAAGACTGGGAATCGAATTGGGTGATTCAACACAACAATGTTGGCGCCACCGCCGTGTCCGTGTCGGCGGCGGACAGCGAGGTGGTGATGATGAACACGGGCGCCAATCAAAATGGCGGCATCGCGAGTATTGCCTCCTTTTCCCCCTACGATCAGGGGGTGCAGGCGACTTTTGTGCTCAATAGTTTGGTGGATCCCGGAACTGGAGAATCTGCCAGGCCTTCCGCAAACGGTTTGTTCATGGGGGTCGTGGCCAACAATGGCGCTTTTTATCGAGCCGCCAATAATTTTGGCTTGGCCTTCTTCGGTCATGCTGCCAGGACGCAAAGTGCCGAGGGGTTTGGTGTGGTAGGTGGTGATAAGAATGGTGGTGCTCCATCCGATTTTGTCTTTGATAAGGGTGCTTTGAATTTTGAATCGTTTGCCGATGGCTGTACCGTAAAGATCTTTGCAGATGAAGGAGGTTGGTCTTATGAAATCAGTGACGTGGTGGATGTTGATGGAGTGGAAACGGTCTTTTCCAACTCCGGCAGTTGGGCCGATGCTGACACAACGTTCAAGGATGTATTTGGTGATGATCAGGCATGGCACGTTTTTGTCAGTTGTCAGCGTGGCGGTGACATAAATCACAGTTATGATCGCATCTTGTTGGAGCCAGCCGAATCCGAGTTGAGCGATGCGGATGCAGATGGGATTCCAGACTTCTTCGAAGACGCCAATGGATTGGACAAAAACAATGCTGCCGATGCAATGGCCGATGCCGATGACGATGGTCTGAACAACCTGGCCGAGTTTGAAGCCAAAACAGATCCGCAGAATCCTGACTCCGACGGTGATGGTCTTTCGGATGGCGTGGAAACCAAAACCGGAGTCTGGGCGAGTGCTTCCAATACGGGTACCGACCCGCTGAACACAGATTCCGACGGGGATGGTATTGCCGATGGGGCTGAAACCCGTTCGGGAAGCTTTGTGAATGCGGACGATACAGGTACGGATCCGACCAATTCCGATTCGGATCGCGACGGATCCAGTGATGGATTTGAAGTCGCCCAGGGAAGTGATCCAAACGATCGCGACAGCCTTCCCGATTTTGATATCGAGTCCATGTTGGTGGGGCATTGGAAATTTGATGAAACCGACGGCGGTTGGGCCAATCAATCCGTGCCCGACAACGCCGATGTGTTCTTTGACTATGAATTCCTCGATCCAGACGGGGAGGTCGTTAATGCCTTCGGCAACGATCACTGGGTGGATGGCCAGATAGGTGGCGCTCTCGAACTCGGTGGTCCGTCTGCCGAACAATGGGTGGTCATCCCGGCTCAGCCTGCTCCGAGTCCCGCCAGTCTCACCGTTTCGGCATGGGTATGGGCAGATCAATTGGGCGATACGAGTTACATCCTGGTCAATGGCGCCGACACATTTGTTCAACGCCAGTTCAACGTCAGGATTGCTGGCGACAAACTGACAGCCAGTGGACAAACTCAAAATGGCGATGTGTCCGTGATCGCCGATAAGTCAGCTTTTCCTTTGGAAACCTGGCAGCATATCGCATACGTGTTCGAGGATAACGATCCTGATGTCGGCGGATCAGGAGGCGAGGCACGCCTTTATCGAAACGGCCAGTTGGTGGATTCCCTGCGAACGACCGATGGGGCGACCGGAGCACGCGTGGACTTTATTTCCATCGGTGCATTGATGGATGTCGACGGTTTTAATCTGCCCTTGGAAGCGGATCCGGGTCTCTGGGATGGAAAAGTGGATGACTTTGGTCTGTGGACCAGAGGGCTGGCGACAGAAGAAATCGTCGGGATCTATGAAGCTGGTTTGCAAGGCAAGGATCTGACGCAAGCCACCGCTCCCGTGCCCCCCGAACTTCCGGTCAGCCTGATTGTTTCCGCCAGCCTGGAAGGGGGCCAAATCACGATCACCTGGGAATCTGACGGAGTGAAACTTCAATCTACGAATGATGTGAGTGATCCTGCGTCATGGTCGGATGTGGCGGGCGCCACCAACAGTCCATTTGTCGAAGACGCAAGTGCGGCGCAGAAATACTATCGTGTTACGGCGCGGTGAGGACGTTTGGCCAGCTTACTTCAACAAACGTCAGCGTATACCGGGCTTGCCTCGTCTCAACAACATTATGATAAAATGGACCAGCATGATATGCATGCTGGTCCATTGTGCTTTGGTAGCGGAACCCTGGCGTCTGGGCACAACCTTGTGGTGGGCTTTGTCGTTCTAAACTCCGGTTTCCACGATTGGCATGACTCCTCAGCTGGAGGGTGAAATAACGCCAGACTTTATTTGGAGTGCGGTGAGCATCACCGCTCTGGATACGGTCCCTATATGCAAGTCGCGTTCAAGGTTCTCAAGTGCAAACATTCATGTGATGAGGTTCATTCATGAGAAATGGAATGTGATTGGCACCAGAATAAAGTAGTGTTTCCTTGATGTATCCAGAGCGGTGATGCTCACCGCATTCCAAAATGGCGATTGGAATAAAGTGGAAGTAAGGTGGAACTTTCCCCTACGATTTTATCTTTTCCTCGAATAATGCACGTTGCCATTTCGGGCGTTGGTCGATACGGTTGACTTTCATTACTGAACAAACATTAATTTCCAAACAGCATGACTGATTCACCTAATCAAATGGATCCATTTGCCGAAGCCAGGAAGAAGGACGGCATTATGAAATGCCCGTTTCAGGGCGAAGATGTGCCGATGATTTTGAGACATGCGGATGTGCGGGCGGCGTCCAGGGATTGGAAGACATTCAGCTCCGACGCGCCGTTCCGCGTGCCGATTCCTTCCGAGGAAGAAGTTCGTTCGGTGCGCCAGTTGCCCATCGAAACGAATCCTCCGGAACACACGGAATATCGGAAAATTGTGGAACCCTTCTTTGAACGATCCAAATCATCGGAAGTCATTGAAAAAGTCCAATCCTTCATCGGGCGTTTGACCACGGATTTCCTACACCGTGATCAGGTGGAGATTGTGAATGACTTTGCGCTGCCTATTCAATCCCATGCACTGACCTATCTTTTGAATGTTCCCGAGAGCGAGGCTGAGACCTATATCAGCTGGGGGATTCATGTTTTCAAAGTGACGGGCGGCACATTCAAAAAAGGCACTGTGCTGGATGATTATTTGGACTCCAGGTTTGACCAGGCACTGGCGGATCCAGGTGAAGATTTTTTCAGCGCATTGACCCAAGCCGAATACCAGGGCCGTAAACTCACGCGTGATGAAATGATGGGGTTCGGGAACCTCACTTTTGCAGGAGGGCGAGACACCATTATTCACAGTATCTCCTCGATTATCGCCTACCTGGGGCAGCATCCGGCAGCTTTGGAATATTTGCGGGAGGATCCAAAACGCATTGTACTTGCCTGTGAAGAATTTTTCAGAGTTTTCATGCCCTTGACTCATATTGGTCGTGTTTGCCCGGTTGACACAGAAGTGCAAGGCGCATCGGTCAAAGCGAATGGCAGGGTCTCGCTTGGTTGGGCATCTGCCAATTTCGATGAAACAGTTTTTGATAACCCGGAGGAAATTCGACTCGATCGAAAACCCAATCCCCACGTATCATTCGGATTTGGCACCCACCTTTGCCTGGGAGCCCCTCATGCACGCCTGATCATGCGCACCCTCTTGGAAATCCTGGTGAAACGCGTCGAAAAGATTGAGATCATCGATGCGCGCCAACATGTCGAGCATGAAGCTAAATACACGCGTTCCAACGGCTACGAATCCTTGCTTGTAAAATTTGTGGATATCTCGGATGACATTACAAGAACGCCTTCGTAAAATTGAAGAATCAACAACCTTCACTCCTTAGAATGCTCCCATGCATGCAATTCATTTCCAATCGATCTTCCTGGTATTGATTTGCCTTTCGTTCAATTCGAATCTGCAAGGGCAGGGATCAATCACCCGATCAGATCAGGATGGACGGTTGGGGGAGTTGTTGGGCGAAGAAGGCGATTTTTTGTTTGAACCATATGCGTCCAAAGAGGAATGGCTGCAACGGCGGAAACGTGTGAGATCCATTCTGCAGGTTTCGTTGGGACTTTGGCCAACGCCGACTCGGACACCGCTCAGACCGATCGTGCATGGTCGTCGAGAGTTTGATGGTTACACCATTGAAAAGGTCATCCTCGAAAGCGCTCCCGGGTTCTATCTGACAGGTAACCTCTATCGTCCGCATCCATCCCGCTCAAATGAAAAACACGCGGCTGTGCTCAGTCCGCACGGACATTTTCCGGGTGGTCGTTTTATCGACGAAGGTGCATTGGCGGTTCGGAAAAAGATAGCTGCGGGCGCCGAACGTTTCGAAATGGGGGGCCGAAGTTTTATGCAATCGCGCTGTGTTCAGTTGGCACGCATGGGGTGTGTTGTTTTTCACTATGACATGGTGGGTTATGGAGATAGCGTGCAGATTCCTCTCGACGTCGCTCACCGGTTTTCCGGTCTGCGGCGTACCTTTACCCAAGCTCCAAAGAACGGGTTTTACAGCGCTCGAGCAGAACAGCAAATGTTCAACCCCATGGGCCTGCACGTCTGGAGTTCGCAACGTGCCCTGGACTTTTTGGTGGATTTACCCGATGTCGATCCTGATCGCGTAGCTGTCACCGGCGGCAGTGGGGGAGGTACGCAGACTTTTATGTTGTGCGCGGTTGATGATCGCCCTCTGGTCAGTGTGCCCGTCGTCATCCTGTCTGCGACCCGGCAGGGTGGATGCACCTGTGAAAACATCAGCGCGTTACGTTGGGGGACTTATAATTTGGAGTTCGCAGCCTTGCATGCACCAAAGCCTCAGCTTTTGATTTCAGCGGATGACGCATCACGAACGATGGCTGAGCGGGGGTTTCCTGAACTGCGTGATCATTACCGACTCTTGGGTTCTGAATCCCGGATCGCTCATGAGTCGCTGTTGCATTTTCCACACAATTACAACTACGTCAGTCGAACCGCGATGTATCATTGGTTGAATCATCACCTGCAATTGGGCAGGACTGAGCCCATATTGGAAGATGATTACTTGCTGCAATCACGCGAAGATCTGACCGTGTGGAACGAAGAACATCCAGTGCCTGAACATGATCCGGGTTTTGTGGATCACCTGCTTGATTGGTTTGCTGAAGACGCCCGGCGTCAACTCGCTTCCTTAACGCCTGATGATCCCAAGCAGATGCAAACTTACCGGGATGTGATCGGAGAGGCGTGGTCGGTGATTCTGCGAAAACCTCCGTCCCGCGTCCACCCGGTATGGGAGACGGTGGGTATAGAGCGTTACGAAAACTATCAGGAAACTCGGGGTGTTTTACGTTATCCGACATTTAATGGACTCCAGGCCGGACTCCCGCTGGTTCGGCTTGAGCCGTCGCCATCTGTCGATCGGTCCGGACGGGCTTTGATCTGGTTTGATTCGGACGGCAAGGATTGTCTTTATCAGGGGAATGGAGCTTTGCGATCGGAAGCGCTACAAGCGCTCGGGGAAGGGCACGAAGTGATCAGCGCTGATCTATTGCTTCAAGGTGATTTCCTTGAAGGTGAATCACCGCCACAGCGTCAGCGTTGTCTTCCAGGCGAAGAGGCATTCGCTGGGTGGATGTATTGTTATAACCTGCCTGTCTTTGCTCAACGTGCCTATGACGTAATGGCTGTCTTCAAGTGGTTGGAGCAAAGTGATTTCAATTGGAGGGAATTCAGTGTGATGGCAACAGGAACAGCAGGCCCGATTGCGGGAGCGGCAGTTTCACTCAAGCAATCGTCCATGCTTCGTCGCACATTCATCGAAACAAACGGTTTCCGGTTTAAGCATGTTGAGGATGTTTACGACGTTGGTTTCCTGCCCGGCGCCGTGAAATATGGCGACTTGCCGGGAATTCTTGCATTGGCCGCCCCGATAGAATTGCGGGTAGATGGAGAATCCGAAGATTCCATCTCGATTGTGCGTGCGGCCTACCGCGCTGAGGGAAGGCCGCATCATTTACAGCTTGATCGTGATAACTTGAGCTCCACGATTTCGTGGTTGCTTAATGAACACTAATGGGCTTTGGCATGGGTGGAATCAACTGGCTGAAGCAGCCATAATCCTTTTAGAGATTCAAGTTCCTCTTACCTGTTTTACCTTTGAAGACTTTCTTCCTGGAACGAGTGGTTCGCTTGTTCTCCTTTGCGGAATTCGAAGAACTTTTACTATCGGAAATGGATGAGCTTCCACTATCTGAATTAGACTTGCTTTCGCTTTCGGACTCGGATGCGCTTTCGCTTTCGCTTTCAGATTTGCTTTTTTCTACTGCGATCTCTTGCTTGTTTTCCGCTGGAGAATTTCCGTGAGCAGTGGTCAGGGTGGCGGTTAGGAAAAGGGTGGTTGCCAAAAGGGTGATGATTTGAGCTTTCATATGAATCATTTTTAACTACCTGCATCAGGTAGGAAATTTCAGTTGAATGTTGACTGAGCCGTAGTAACCAGATTCGACTTAAAGACAATACTATTTCGCTGTGACGGGGTTTCTTGCTGCCACATGCCGCGCTCTACGGAATGTTACTAAAAATCGGAATTAGTTTGCGGAATTTGAATCCACTTTTTAAATACCATTCTTGACCATGAACGACAATAAAACAGCTTCGACACAGAATGGACTTCTTGGATTTGTGGAACGTGCCGGCAATCGGCTTCCGGATCCGGTGTTTATCTTCGTCATTTTAATCGGAGTTTTGATGGTGGTCTCTGTGATCAGCGCATGGGCCGGTGTATCCGCCATACACCCGACTCAAATGGCCGAGGATGGTTCTGTATTGATTTTAACGGCAAAGAGCCTGCTTTCGGCCGAGAATATCCAGAAGGTGTGGGTGGAGATGCCGAAGACGTTCACCCATTTCCACCCGCTGGGTTATGTGTTGGTCGTCATGCTGGGGGCCGGAGTCGCGGAACGATCCGGATTATTCGCCAGTGGGATCAAATCCGCCATGCGCCATGCGCCAAAGGGGTTATTGACTCCGACCGTTGCACTCATCGCCATGCTTTCAAACCATGCGGCCGACGCTGGCTATGTGGTGGTGATTCCTTTGGCGGCCATTATTTTCGCTGCGGCCGGACGTCATCCGCTGGCGGGGATTGCTGCTGGTTTTGCCGGGGTTTCAGGAGGGTTTTCAGCCAACTTCACGCCGGGGCAACTCGATGCCTTGTTGTTTGGTGTAACGGAGGCGGCCGTAGAAGGCGCGCAGCTTGAATCGGGCTGGACCATGAACATCGCCGGTAACTGGTATTTCATCGCCGCCTTGCTCGTGATCTATCTTCCGGTGATCTGGTATGTCACGGACAAGGTTATTGAACCACCACTTGGTAAATGGATCCCGAGTGGGGTACATAAGGACTCGTTCGGTGATGAAGAAAAAACCCTGACCGAAGGTGAACAGAAAGGATTGCGCAGGGCAGGATTTGTGGTTCTGGGTGTTTGTTTGCTTTGGCTGGGCATGACCTTTGGTCCGGGCACGCCCTTGTTGAATGATGGTCCCGGCACCGAAGGACAAGCCTGGTATGTCACTGCGACCCCGTTTTTCAAATCCCTCATCGGTGCCTTCATGGTCCTTTTCCTGGGGGCGGGCTGGGCTTATGGTACTGCGGCAGGGACAATTAAATCCGGCGACGACCTGGTCGCCATGATGACTGAGGCGATGAAGGACATGGGGTATTACCTTGTCCTGTCGTTTGTCGCAGCGCATTTCGTGGCGATGTTCAATTGGTCGAATCTCGGTTTGATATCCGCCGTCCATGGAGCGGGTGCGATCAAATCCAGCGGTCTGCCTTTGCCAATGGTGCTGGGTTTGATTGTGTTGTTTGCTGCCCTGTTGAATCTGTTTGTGGGTTCGGCCAGTGCCAAGTGGGCCTTGCTCGCGCCGGTGCTGGTGCCCATGCTCATGCTGTTGGGCGTGAGTCCTGAAGGCGCCACAGCCGCCTACCGCGTGGGCGACGGCGCCACCAACATCATCTCGCCCCTCATGGTCTATTTTCCACTTGTCCTGATCTTCGCGCGACGCTGGCAGGAGGGCTTCGGAATCGGTTCGCTCACGGCCATCATGATTCCATATTCAGTCTGGATGTTGGTGACCGGCGCAATCTTGATGGTGATCTGGATCGCGCTCGGCATCAACCTCGGCCCAGGAGCCCCCATCGGAATCCAACTGCAATAAAGTTCTGAGAGGAACACTTGGCCTGAATCCAGGGCAGTCAGGACCTGTCTTTTGGGAGTTGATCATTGGAGTTGTTTTCCATTTAATCGAATTTCGGCTT
>CAYPZD010000026.1:42639-53861 GCA_964415055.1 uncultured Verrucomicrobiota bacterium
TGTCTTTTGGGAGTTGATCATTGGAGTTGTTTTCCATTTAATCGAATTTCGGCTTCGTTCGGTAGAATCGACGAACATGGCTGTCACACTTGTTTAACATACAGGAGAAAAACATTGAGCAAACGATCCAGACGCGGTGGCGCACGCAACAATAAGCATGCGCAAGGAGGTGGCGGGGGCAGCTTTATTTCGAGCGAACAGCCCGATCTAGAAACCATTCTCGAATCCACTGAGAACCCATTTCTGTTGGTTCTTGACGGTGTGCAGGATCCTCATAATTTGGGGGCTTGCCTCAGAACGGCCGACGGTGCAGGGGTTCATGCGGTGATCGCTCCCCGAAATCGGGCTGTGGCCATTACGGAGACCGTTATGAGAATCTCCTGTGGCGCGGCGGAGCATGTGCCCTTTATCCGCGTTGTCAATATTGCGCGGACGTTGGAACAACTCAGAGACCATGGAGTCAATTTGGTGGGGACTGCCGATGGCGCCGATTCCACTTCGCTCTATGAAATTGACTTTACCGGCCCCACCGCACTGGTCATGGGGGCTGAGGGCAAGGGGCTTCGACGACTCACCCAAGAGAGTTGCGACCAGGTGGTCCGGATTCCAATGCAGGGCAAAGTGGATTGCCTGAATGTTTCTGTGGCGACCGGTGTGTGTTTATACGAAGCGGTCCGGCAGCGAACAGGTATCCACAAATGATTCAAACATGGAGGGACGGGTTCCTTCCCGTTCCCAAATTTCTTCCTCGAATACGTTCTTGAGCAAAACGCACGGAACGAGGGAAGTCGAGGGCATTCGTTTGATCTGAGGATTGAACTGGGCGTCCCGACAGGTCGCATAAGCGTCCAAATTTGTGTTTTTCAATTTTGGACTGCTCCCGAGGGCCATATATACCGAACCTTGTCACGCAAGAGCCAGAAGTTTAGCATCTGGTGATGCGAACGGAGATACAACTCATGTTTCTGGTGGCTTTTCTTTTTTTAGGAAAGCCGCTGGATGCTTTGAGTGAATCTTTCCCGATTAACGGGGAGCCGCTCTGGGTTTGGGAGTTTTTCGATTCGAACTGTTTGGAGTGTCATGATTCGACCGAGGCGGAGGGGGGGCTCAATCTGGAACAGCTTCCCTGGACGCTTTCCGATTCGGATACGTT
Organism: uncultured Verrucomicrobiota bacterium; assembly: GCA_964415055.1. GTDB lineage: Bacteria > Verrucomicrobiota > Verrucomicrobiia > Limisphaerales > AAA164-E04 > AAA164-E04. The sequence continues at coordinate 43,793 of CAYPZD010000026.1, forward strand.
TGATCGTTGGGTTCATCTCTTTGATCGCATCGAGTCAATGGAAATGCCGCCTCGAGAAAGTTCACTAGCGGCGACGGATCGAAGGGCATTTTTGAACATGCTCGGTGAAAGGTTGGAAAAAGCCGAACGGGCCAACTTTCGAAATCACCCCAGAGGAACTTTCAGGCGACTGACCAGGCTTGAATACGAATACAACCTCATGGATCTTCTAGGTTTGCCCCATCTGGATATTCGCGATCGATTGCCCGAGGATCGCACCTCACATGGCTTCAGCAAAGCGGCCGCTTCATTGGACATGTCCCGGGTTCAATTGAACGCTTACCTGGAGGCCGCAGAAGCGGCGCTCATTGAAGCGTGTGCGGACGGGGTTCACCCGAGAGAGCCTCAGGTGTATCTTGCCCGCGGCACGGATTTGTATCCGAAACTGGGCGTGCATGCCGGCCGGGAATCCATGCATTTCTCCAGGCACGGAAAGATGGTTCCGGTTTCCAATGCGGATCTGAAACGCATTCAGGAAAGTGGTGAACAAGATCCCGAATTGGAGATGGCTTTGTTTCGTTCCGCCACCTGGCCGTTCTATGGGTATCCCCGACGCTTCCTGGCCGAGCACAACGGGATCTACAAGGTTCGTTTTTCCGCCAGAGCCGTGCGCCAACTTCCCGGGTTTCGATTGGTTCCCGCTCTGCGTCCGGTTCCCATGACCTTTCGAGCTCGTCAACCTTCCCTGGCCGATGTTTCAGGAGACGTGCGGGCGACGGGCGGGATCATGGATATCCAAGCGGAGCGAAACGTCTACGAAACCACGATTCAATTGAAAGCAGGGGAAACCTTTGAATACAGCCTGCTTGGTTTGCCCGTGCCTCATCCCATCACGAGTCATGGTGGCCCGCTTTATTATAACTTTCCACCCATGCCGCCGGATGGCCATCGTGGAATCGCATTCGGTTGGCTGGAAGTCACTGGTCCCCTCTCGCCCGAGCGATGGCCTTCCGATTCTCATCGGATGCTGTTCGGAGATCTTCCTTTGCGTGAAACGGAAACATCTGGCCGCCTGCCGGTCGAGGTGGTGTCCGGAGATCCGGTAGCCGACGCAAAACGGCTGATGCAGCGATTTGCTCGAAAGGCGGCTCGTCGTCCAATTACTGATGATGTCGTTGAACCCTTTGTGGCCCTCATTCATCAGCAATTGGAGGATAAAGAATCGTTTACGGAAGCGATGCTGGCGGGGTATCAGGCCTTTCTGTGCTCAAGTTCCTTTCTCTCACTGGACGAACCTTCTTTCGGTGATGCATGGGAGCATGATGCGATTGCCTCACGTCTTTCTCATTTTCTCTGGAACAGTCGTCCTGATTCGGAATTGTTGAGCCATGCTTCCGAGAAACGATTGCGCGATCACGTCACGCTTCAACAACAGGTCGACCGCATGGTGCGCGACCCAAGATTCGAGCGTTTTGTGCTGAACTTTACGGATGAGTGGCTTGACCTGGATGAAGTGCGCCGCGACAGTCCCGACATTCGACTTTACCCTGAATACCGAAAGGATGACTACCTCGTTGAATCCATGGAACGGGAAACCCGGGCCTTTTTCACGAAACTCATCCGTGAGAATTTGTCCGTGGAATGCCTGATCGATACCGATTTCGTTATGGTCAATGACAGGTTGTCGCAGCATTACGGATTGCCTCCTGTTTCGGGCTCGGCCATGCGTGAGGTGCCTGTTCCAGATGGAAGTCCTTACGGAGGATTGATGACGCAGGGGGCGATCATGAAATTAACCGCCAACGGAGTGACCACATCTCCGGTGCTCCGCGGGGCCTGGATCATGGAGCACATTCTGGGTGATCCTCCTCCGCCTCCGCCCGCAGATGTGCCGACAGTTGCTCCCGACTTGCGAGGGGCGCAAACGATCCGGGAGATTCTGGCGGCACATACAGAGGCTGAATCCTGTGCGAAATGCCATGCTCGTTTTGATCCGGTCGGATTTGCGTTTGAGAACTTTGACATCATGGGCGCGTGGAGAGACCGTTATCGGAGTTTGGAAAAAGGGGATGAAATCACCGGCATTGATCGCGCCGGGCATCGCTTCTCCTATCGCATTGGGCAAGCTGTTGATGCTTCCGGTAAACTTAAAACCGGCGAGACCTTTGAAGATGTAGATCAGTTGAAGGACATCTTGAAAGGGCATACGAGACAGATCGCCAGGAACCTGCTTTATCAATGGACCCTCTATGCGACCGGGCATCCCGTCCGTTTTTCGGATCGCCGCATCATTCGGCAAATACTGGACCAATGTGAAGCGGAGGAATATCGTGTGATGGATCTGCTGCAGGCTTTGATCCGGAGCCCGATCTTTCTTGGGGCTTATCCGCAGTTTGAACCTTAGTTGTTGATCATGGACATTCCTTACATATCCACAAGGCGCTTGGATCGTCGTCGTATGCTGAAAGGACTGGGAGTCGGCCTGGCGCTTCCGTCGCTTGAACAGTGCGTGCCGGTGTTTGGTCGGGACGCCGCAAAAGCAGAACAAGCACCCCGGATGCTCCTGATTTCCAATAATCTTGGCGTGCTTCCCGAACCTTTCTTTCCGAAGGATAGCGGCGCAGGTTACACCCTCACCCCCTATCTCGAAAACCTGTCTGAATTTCGAAACGATTTCACCATCTTCAGCGGCCTTTCACACCCAGCGGTGGCAGGAGGGCATTCCACTGAGAATTGCTTCCTGACTGGAGCCAAAGATCCGACGGGAACAGGTTTTCGAAACAGTATCTCACTCGATCAATTCGCTGTTGAAAACCTCCCGCAAACAACACGTTTTCCTTCTCTCAATCTCGGAGTGAATATCGATAAGGCAAACCGCAGCCTTTCCTGGACCCGGGATGGAGCGCTGCTGCCCGCCGAAGACAGCCCGGCCAGGTTGTTTCGAAAGCTCTTTCTTCAAGGGGACGCAGCGGCGGTGAATCAACGTCTACACCGGCTGAAACAACGTGGAAGTATTCTCGACGCCGTGCATGCCGACCTGACCCGATATCAGGGCTCTCTCAATCAGAGCGACAGGAGTCGACTGGACCAGTATTTTACTTCTGTCCGAGAGCTTGAGAAACAACTTCAAGTGGCTGCGGAATGGGAGAACAAACCACGACCGGCACCGGATCGTGCGGCGCCCGAGGATATTCTGGACAAGGCCAAGTTCTTTCAAAAGTTTCAGCTCATGTTGAACATGGCGCAGTTGGCGTTGGAAACCGATTCAACCCGCATTGTTACCCTCATGGTCGATGCTTATGCGACGCCTGTCTTTGAAATCAACTCCGACCTCCGGTCGATGAACGGGTATCACAATCTAAGTCATCATGGTCAAGTGAAAGAAAAGATCGCTCAACTTGAAAAAGTCGATCACCGGCAAATGCGCCTGCTCAGGGACCTGCTGACAAGCATGTCCCTGAAACAAGAACTCGGATCGCGTTTTCTGGACAAGGTCATGGTGCTTTACGGAAGCAACATGGGAGATTCCAATACACACGATAATACGAACCTTCCCATCCTGCTCGCCGGAGGCGGATTCCAGCACGGACGACACCTGCAGTTCGATCGACAGGACAACACCCCGTTGTCCAACCTGTTTCTATCCCTCCTTCACCACATGGGGATAGAAGTCGATCAGTTTTCGTCTTCAACGAAACCGTTGGGTGAGCTTACCAGCACGGTATAGATGTTATTTTGCCTCAGTTTTCAGCGATGCAATAGAGTGCCTTGTAGGAGCGGATGAACATTTCGTTGCCGCTGATGGCCGGCGTGGCGCTGAAGGTGGAATCATCCGACGCGAAACGATTCCGGGCGACCACTTCGAACGAGTCTCCCAGCTTCAGCGTGAGGGTTTCACCACTTCGTTTGACTTGATACAAATGTCCGTTGGCAATCACTGGAGATGCGTAATCCATGTTGCCAAACCGTCCGCCACGGCCGCGTCCTCCACCAGATTCCGCGGCATCATCGACGGGCAGTCGTTCAGAAAAGATTTCCTCCCCGGTTTTGGCGTCCCGGCAGTGAACCAAACCGCCGGCGATCCAGTAGATTCGATCCTGATACACAACGGGCGTTTGGATGTTTGCCCCGTCGCGACCTTTCCAAAGGGGTTGGCTGTCTCCGGCTTTGACCGCGACCGAACCGCCACCCCGGGAACCTGAGGCGAAAACAACATCGCCTTGCACGGTCACGCTACCTGTGAGGGAATCACTTTGAACGCCGCTGGATTTCCAGATGGTTTCACCCGTTTGGGCGTCCAACCCCCAAATTTCCTTCGGGGCGTTGACGACGATTTCCTGATGTCCGGAACGTTCCAATACCACCGGCGTGCACCACATGGCATTGAGTGTTTGATCCTTTCTTTTCCAGAGTTCTTTGCCATCCGTCTTGTCATAGGCGACGATCACATGATCTTCAATGGCTCCCGTGACGATCACCGCGTCATCGGTCAGAACCGGACTGCTGGCCGAGCCCCAACCGCGCTTGTCGAGCCCGTCGCCGACATGAGCTTTCCAGACTTGATTGCCGTCCCAGTCGAAAGCGTACATTCCGGATTTTCCAAAATATGCGTAAATACGTTTGCCGTCAGTGGTGGGTGTGTGAGAGGCGTAACCATGTTGGGCGAACATACCGCCGAACTCCTGCTCAGGAAGGACTGCCTGAATGGTCTTGTCCCAAACCGGTTTTCCTGAACGCCGATCCACTGCCATGAGATGCAGCTCAAGGTCATTCATATTGCCCGGATTTTCGGGGTCGACGGCGTATCCCGACCAATAGGTGATGAAAATTCGATCTCCATGCACGATCGGGCAGGATGAACCCGGACCCGGCATCTCCAAACGCCAACGCAGGTTCTCGGATTCACTTCATGTTATAGGAAGGGAGGTCTCCGCGGGGGCGACTCCTGCCCCGAGTGAACCGCGGAATCGCGCCCATTCCGCGTGAGTTTCAGTAGAAAGGCAGGCCGCTAAAAGGCCCGCTGACAGATAGATGCTTTGCTTGATCCGTGTGCTCATAAAAGTTGGGTTTAGGAGGGTGACAAATCGGGAACAAATTTGGTTACTTTTATCTGCCAGGATCCATTTCCAGTATCCAGGCGGTGATGCGGCTGGCGTAGGGTTCTTTGACTTCCTTCAGCAGTTCCTGGATTTCAGCATCCGAGGATTCCAATTGGGCTTCGTCCACAGCCAACGCTGCCTGCATGGCGAAGGGAAAGGTATCTTGTTTGAGATACGTCTTGAGAACAGGGATCGCCAACTCGGTCTTGCCCAGGTGCGCCAGGGCTTTTGCCGCTTGAATTCGAATGGTCGGTTCCGGATCTGTCAGGCATTTGGCCAAATTACCAGCGGCGTGCTGCGCTTCCTTGCCGAGCATCACGCAGCCAGTGACCGCCCACCATCGAATGCATGGGTGGGGATCCTGCATAAGTCTGCGAAACGTATCCAAATGCTCGGGGCTACGGTCGGTGACTTTTTGGGCCAGGGGCAAAAGGCGTTTCATCGGGTAGTGTGTTTCTGTCTGATACGCATCGAAGTGTCTTCCGGATATGCCTTCCGGGTAAAGGAGGCTGTCTCGTATGCTCATCAAATGACGGTGATGTTCCTCGCGAAGAATTTTCAGTGCGTCCGATAGGGCCGGATCGTTGGCGAGGTTGTGGACGTTGTCCGGATCTGCGGTAATGCGATAGAGTTCCTCGGCTGGTTTGGGTAAAAACCAGGCACGTTGATGTTCCGGCAGTCCACCTGCGAGCCATGCCTTGCGCCAGGCTGGATTGGACGGGATCGGCCAGGAATAGGCGTTGGGTTGCATCACGGGAAGGTGGGGGGAGTAGTTGCGAATGTATAAATATTCCTTGTTGCGAACACCACGTGCCAGATCGTAGCGCGCGCCGCGTCGTCCACGAAAAAGATGGACAAAGTCGCGAGGTTGCTCGGCATGGTTGCCCAGAAAAGCGCGTCCCTGCATGTAAGCAGGAGCCGGCATTCCGATCAGGCTGAGCACGGTGGGCGCAAAATCCACGAAGGAGATCAATCGATCCGTTTGGGATCCTGCCTTGCCGGGCGCCAACGCTTTCCACTTTTCAGGGACACGCAGGATGAATGGCACATGCGTGCCGCTGTCGTATATAAAACTTTTGCCTCTCGGAAGAGAACCGCCATGATCGCTGTAGTAAAAGACGATCGTGTTTTCTGCTAATCCATCCTCTTCGAGCTGATCCAGAATCGCGCCGACTTGAGTGTCCATGGTTTCCAGATTGTCATAGTAGCGTGCGAGATCGCGCCTTGCTTCCATGGTGTCCGGTAAATAGGCGGGTAATTGGACCGTGGCTGGATCGGTTTTGAATTCCTTGTTTCTCCAGCGATTAGGGAACAATCCGCTCTCGTGCGTGGTGCCGATGTTGAACACGGAAAAGAAAGGTTTGTCGGCGGGGCGGTTCCGCCAGTGAGCTTTGTTGCTGGAATCGTTCCAGGCTGCCGACATGGCGGCTTTACGATCGCCGGGAGGCCCTCCGTTGTAATCAGTTTTGCTGTTGTTGGTGGTGTAATAGCCCGCATCGCGCAGGTATTTGGGAAAGAAGGGAACGTCTGCCGGGAAGTCCACGTCCGACCGCATATGCTGCCCTCCGATGCTCGTGGCCATCATGCCGCTGATCAAGGTTTGACGCGCAGCGCCGCAGACGGCGGCATTGGAGAAGCAATTCACATAACGAATACCTTCACTTGCCAGTCGATCCAGGCGCGGAGTGCGGGCGATCGGATCACCGAAGCATCCCAGATAAGGACTGTTGTCCTCGCTGGTGATCCATAGGATGTTGGGGTGTTCCTCCGCACTGAAAACTGTGGTAAAGCCCTGTATGAGCCAGAAGCTCAAAAGAGCCGTGCGGATTAAAATGAATCGTTCCATGTCTGAAAGGTAATCCAGCGTGAAGTGATTTGTCAGCCGATTTCTCAAGAACAACTCTGGACTGCGGTGGTCACGACACCGCTCTGGATACCTCAGGGAAACGTGATGGTGTCCCTCTACCCGTACCTATCCTTTGCCCAAAGTCCGGAGCTGATACGAATGTTGGGCTCTTGAAAACTGCAGGCTTTCCGAAACGTGCACTGACTGAAATGATGAATGCCACAAGGTGGCGCGCCGGGGACGGCACGATCTACCCGGGGTGTGCTGCAGGTAGAGCTGACCAGCTTGTCCCGCGACTGCGTGGATCTCGGTCCGCCCCTTGTGGTATTCGTTTTCAAAATTGCCATCCAAAGGAAAACCCAGACGTATTTGAACCCCACGATCCCTTTGCACGTTCCTAAAACATTTGGGCGTTTGAATGCCGAAGGCTTCCCGAAACGTGCATTGACTGAAATGATGGAAGTCAAAAGGCGACGCGCCAGGGACGGCACCATCTACCTGCGAATTGAGTGCGTCAAGGATTATGCTTGTTTTCCAGGTGGTTTCCAAAATACTAAAAACCATATGAAATCCCTTGCTCATGTTTCGTGGCGGAAGCGTGCACTTTTGTGTTTTGCGCTTTTTGGTTTGTTTTCAATGTTTACGGCCAGCGCCGCTGAGCATTCGTCCAGTTCCGACTCAGATGCTGCCGGTTTGACTGGACATTATTTGTATGTCGCGACACCAGGTATCCGTGATTATCTGGGGTATGGAGGGCATGGGTTGCTGGTGTTCGATATTGACAATCATCATCAGTTCGTCAAACGCATTCCGACCAAGGGATTTCATCGCGACGGACGTCCGGCAAACGTCAAAGGCATTGCGGTTAGTCAACAATTGAACAGCGTGTTCATCAGCACGATTTACTCGCTTCAACGCATCGATCTCGCGACCGAGGAACTTATGTGGGAGCGGCGCTACGAAGGGGGTTGTGATCGGATGTCCATTTCTCCCGACGGACAAACCATGTATCTGCCTTCATTGGAAAAAGATTTCTGGAACGTGGTGAACTGTGAGGACGGTGACATCATCGCAAAAATCAAAGTGCATTCCCGCGCACACAACACCATTTACGGTTCCTCCGGCAAACGAGCTTACATGGCCGATATTGGTTCACCCGAGTTGCACGTGGCCGATACGTCAAGGCATACGGTCGAGTTGAAAGTCGGTCCATTCAGCGCCGGGATTCGTCCTTTCACGATCAACAGCGATGAGACCCGTGTGTTTGTGACTGTGAACGAACTGCTGGGATTTGAGGTAGGCGATCTGCAAACCGGAGAGAAACTTGCCAGCATCAAAGTGCTTGGTTGGGACAAGGGCCCGGTCCGGCGTCACGGCAATCCGAGTCATGGCATAGGCTTGACGCCCGACGAAAAGGAAGTCTGGGTCTGTGACGGTCACAACATGCGGATGCATATCTTTCAGGCGGCACCCCCTTACCAGCAACTCACCACCATCGCGCTCGACGATATGCCGGGTTGGGTGACATTCAGTATGGACGGGCAATACGCCTACCCCTCCAGCGGTGAAGTCATCCACGCCAAAACCCGCGAAGTGTTATACCTGCTCAAAGACGAACACTACAACACCACCTCCAGCGAAAAAATGGTCGAGATCTTCATGAAAGATGGCAAGGCCGTGAAGGCTGGGGATCAGTTTGGGCTGGGGAGATTGCATGGGGAGTGAGAGATGATTCTCACGCGGAGACGCAGAGGCGCGGAGATTTTTTAGCCGGCCATTTCTTTAGTAGGATCTGCGAGATAAACAGGATGATTTAGGGAGATTGTTTTGTTTGGACAGGATGAACAGGATGGACTGGATGATGGATTGATCTTCCCGAGCGGCAGTACTTGATAGTGTAGAATCTCTGTACAAAGACAGGTGCTGAAATTCTTGCTCAGACAGTCGTGGCTCTCGAGAATGGATCGCTTGTTAATTTTCTGTATCGAATCGACGGGTTGGCTTCCTTCCAAACGGAATGGAGACGATCAAACCGACTTCAATGGATGGGAAGTGAAGTAGCTGTTTTGCCGTTGGAACGCATTCTAAAAAGCAAAAAGGCGATAGGGCGCCCCAAGGATCTTGCTCATATACCTTTGTTGGAACAAACGATTGAAGCAAAGAAATAAGGGCCCAGATTCCGTGGTTTATTTTTCGTCATCCTTTTGATCGGAATCTTGGTTTGAGGGGGATCCCTGTTTCGCTATGGCGTGGGAGAAGGCATTGTAGATTTTTTGGAGTTCGGGGTTTTCCTGGATGAGTTGGAGGGTCATCATGCTGCGTTCGTAGTCGGGATCGGGTTCCGGACTGGTGGAGACGCGGTAGCCTTTGTTGCCGCTTTCATCGACCAGTTCGATCCAGTAGACGTAGGTTTGCTGTCCTTCGATGTCCGCTATTTCGCGTTCGATCCGACTGAAGACGGCGGAGTCCAGGTCGAAGGTTTCCGGATCTTTGGGTGGTTCGCCGTTGCCGAAGATGCGGGTGGCCCACTTGTCCAGTTCCTCTTCATCCAGATCTTCCAAACCTTCCAGTTTGGAGGAAAGTTCGTTGATGGATGCCTGCGGGTCGGCGGCTGCTTGCCGGGAAGCTGTTTCAAATTCCTTGCGGATCGAACCATCGCCACCGTTCTGAAGGTCTGCATTGGATTCGATCGCCTGACTCGAGCGTGTTTTCCAAATGATCTCGATCAGAGGCCAGGTAACCTTCAACAAGGGTATGGCCAACAGCAGACCGAGGATATTGACGCTCCAAAAGATGATGCGACGACGCTTCTTACGGCGATCCTTATCATTCGCAGTCATGTTCGTGGGTGCTTCTTCGTTCACTGCCTTTATGCTCCTTCCACATGGCATTCAGGTCAAGTGTCGTTTGACGGTGACAACGACGGGTATCTGATATTTAGGGCGATATGGTAAAAGGTTAGGAAGTCAACATGTTAGAATTTTTCTTCTCGCTGGGAAGTTTCGCAAATTGCAAAAACTGTTTGGTCTCCTCCTCCATGTGTGTTACCTAGCTTACGCAATGCCGCTCAGGCTTGTGATTTTCTGTCCTTTACACCAAGAGGGGGGTGCCGGCCGTCGACTTTCTGGCCCAAGTTGAGTGAGAA
>CAYPZD010000027.1:0-35552 GCA_964415055.1 uncultured Verrucomicrobiota bacterium
TTTGAAATTGGAACCTTAGAAATATTATGGCAGTAAAAATCGCAATTAATGGTTTCGGAAGAATCGGACGTCTGGTCTTCCGCGCACTCGCAGAGCAAGGCCTTCTGGGCAATGAAGTGGAAGTGGTCGCCGTTGGTGACCTGGTGCCAGCCGACAATCTGGCTTATCTCCTCAAATATGACTCCACTCAGGGTCGTTTCCAGGGAGAAGTCAGCTCCCGCAAATCTTCTGAAGACAAAGAAGATGACGATATTCTCGTTGTAAACGGCAAAGACATCCACGTGGTCAGCGCACGTCAGCCTTCCGGGCTTCCCTGGAAAGATATGGGCGTTGACCTGGTCATCGAGTCCACCGGTTTGTTCACCAGCGCCGATGCCGCTCAAGGCCATATCGAAGCAGGCGCCAAGAAAGTGATTATCTCTGCTCCTGCAAAGGGTGACGGCATTGCCACGCTCGTGATGGGTGTGAACCATGAGTCTTACGATCCCGCCAATCACCACATCATCTCCAATGCCTCCTGCACCACCAACTGCCTGGCTCCGCTGGTCTACGTGTTGCTGAAGGAAGGTTTCGGTATCGACGAGGGTCTGATGACCACTGTTCATGCCTACACCGCCACCCAAAAAGTGGTGGACGGCCCCAGCCGCAAGGATTGGAAGGGTGGACGTTCCGCAGCGATCAACATCATTCCTTCCGGAACAGGCGCTGCCAAGGCTGTCGGTCTGGTCTTGCCTGAAGTGAAGGGCAAGTTGACCGGTATGGCTTTCCGCGTGCCAACTCCGACCGCTTCCTGCGTGGACTTGACCGTTCGCACGACCAAGGAAACCAGCTACGCTGAAATTTCCGCCGCCATGAAGAAGGCCAGCGAAACCTACCTGAAGGGCATTTTGGAATGGACCGAGGACGAAGTGGTCAGCACCGACTTCATTCACTGCTCCTCCTCCTCCATTTTCGACGCCGGTTCCGGTATCGAGTTGAACAGCCGCTTCTTCAAGTTGGTGAGCTGGTATGACAACGAATGGGGTTACAGCAACCGTGTGGGTGACCTGCTGAAGCACATTCTCAGCAAGGGACTGTAAGGTTTCGGTCTCATTAACGCATGATTTCAAAAGGGCGATCTACGGGTCGCCCTTTTTTCTTGAATGACACTGTCGAACGGTCAACCCGATCTCGCAGCCGAATCACTTGCCTTGCGCGAGGCCTGGATGCGGCATGAGGATGCTTTCCTGAAAGATTATCTTGTCTCCAGTGTCGAAGATCCGCGCATTCATTTCCCCAGCATTTTGTCACGAGGATTGCTCGTGGATTATCTGCGGCCGGAGTGTCATCGGGAACTGATTTTGGCCGAATACCAGTTTGGTATTTGCATGAGTTACTTGCTCAGAACCCTGCAACGCCGACCTTCATTTCGGACGCGTTCCTTGTTACTTGAGGCTTTGGAGAAGGGGGAGAGTTCGTTTCAATCGATTCCCATTCCAGTCTATTTCAGTAAAACCTGGCGGCAGTTGAGGGAAGACCCGGGTCAGGCTTTGAACTATATCGATCAGGCGCTTCAATCATCGGAATCAGTGGGGCCCGCGGAATTGGCACCATTGGCTCTGGCTTGTTTCCAAAATCGGTGGTGTGAGGTGTTTTCCAAGTGGAAGGCAGCTCCGATTTCCGTCATGGAAGCGGCCTGTGGTTCCGCCAATGATTACCGTTTTATGGATGCCTTTGGAATGTCTTCGATCATGACATACCATGGTTTTGATATCTGTCCCAAAAACATTGCCAACGCCCGCCAGCAGTTTCCCGGTGTCCGGTTTGAGGTCGGAAATGTGTTTGAGATTCCGGCGGAAACCGGATCGGTGGATTACTTTTTTGTGCATGATCTGTTTGAACATCTTTCGATTCAGGGCATGCACCAGGGATTGCGGGAAGTGTGCCGGGTGACGCGAGGCATGGCGTGTCTGTGCTTCTTCAATATGGCGGATAGGGCGGATCATGTGGTGCAACCGAAGGACGGGTATCATTGGAATCGATTGAGTCTTGAGCGTGTGTTGAAGTTTCTCGAACCACTTTGCCGGGAGGTGCAGGTGATCCATACAGGACGATTTCTTCAGCATGCTTTTGGGTGTGGGGACTATCACAATCCTGGGTCTTACACCCTGGTGCTGAATTTTGACTCGAATTAAAAACGTGCATTTTTTTGAATTCAGTGTCTAAGTTTCCAATGACACCCAACATGTTTGCCTGACGGGGCATACAAACAAAAGGATATCGTCGATGGAAATGATAATAAATATCGTGATCGGACTTTGCACCATGGGCTTTTTCAGTTGGTTGGGCTGGAGGATTGCCCGCGCCTCGCTCAAACGGTCTGACGAACCTGCGGCATTAGTGCTGAAATGGATTGTGTCGGCTGTACTAATTGGCGGTTGGTGTTATGGAGTTTCCAAGTTTTTGGCGAGTGGGTTCATTGTTTTCATGGTGCCGATCACTGCCGTGATTTTTTTAATCCTGGGCATCATGTGGGCTCCCACGATAGGTAAAACCCTGTTTGCCCCATTAACCAACACCTTCGACGGAGGAAATGTGGAGCCGGATCCCACGCCGTTCTATGCCATGGCGGAGGCCAAGAAAAAGCGGGGACGTTATGATGAGGCCATTGCAGATATACGGGTTCAAATGGCTGATTTTCCTTTCGACATGCAGGGGCATATACTGCTTGCGGAAATTCTGGCCGAACACAAGGGTGAAGTGGAGGAAGCTGTTGAGCTCCTTGAGTATTTCGTTGGTGAATGTGAACCCGGTGTGGTCAACGGATCATTTGTTCTGAACCGCCTGGCGGATTTCCATTTGAAATATCGGAATGACCCCGCCAAGGCCAGGCAATGTCTGCAGCGGGTTCAGTATGAATTTCCAGGCACCGAGCAAGCCGACAAAGCTGCTCAGCGAATCGCGCATTTGCAGGACGATGACTTTTTGACCAAGCGCAAAGAACCCAAAAAGTTTGAGGTTAAGAAACACAATCTCAAGCTGGGCTTGGCCAAAGACTCCAGTGCTGTGCAGGCGCCGAAGGAAAACCTGGAAGCCAAAGCTCATCAAATGGTCGAGCACCTGACCAAGCATCCGCAGGATAGTGATGTGCGCGAACAGCTCGCCTGGTTATATGCGGAGCATTATGGGAAGATCGATTGGGCGATCGATCAACTGAGGCAACTGACACAGATGCCCCATCAATCACAGGCGAAATTGGCGCGTTGGTATAATCAAATCGCCGATGTGTACTGTCGTTTCACCGGTAGTCCCGAAGCCGCTAAGCTGGCTTTAGAGGAGTATATTGAGCGGTTTCCCGAGAACGGACATGCCTTGCGCATGCAAGAGCGATTGAAGCGATTGAAGCTGGAGGCCCGTACATCAAAAAAGGCCCGCTCCATGGAGGCGGGCCCTTCGATTGGAAATTCCGGAATGGAGTAAAGAAGCTTATCGTAACTGCAGAGCGATTTGCGTTTTCATTTCGCTCGCCAGATCCACATCGGGCCTGCCCCACTTGGTGCGTGCCTGTACTTCCAGCTGGGTGATGGTCGGGCTCTCTTCCTGCACTCTTACCCAGACTGTTTTGTTGTCCACACGAGCGGTCAACGAGTGATTGATGCGGTTTTCGCTGACGACCGTGCCGTTGAAGCGCATGACTTCGATGGCTGCTTCATAGATTTGATCCATAGGACGTTCATAACGCCCCACAACGGTGTCTTTCAGAAAAGGCATGCCCGTCCGTTTATTTCCGTCGGCGGTGGAGTAGCATCCGCTTGTGCCCGACAGCATGATTGCCAGGAGTGCGCAAGATAAGAAAAACTTGAAATTCATCCTCCGTATGCAAGCAAAAAGTCCCGTAACGTCAAGCAAGAAGATGGGTTTTTGATGGTGCGAGCTTGCTTTTCGATGTTTTTTTTGAAAGGGTCTACCGCCATACCATGAAGAACATTTCTCCATTTTTTATGTCCGCTATGCTGCGTTTTGCCGTCGTTTTGGCCTTGTTCATTGCTTCGCTCGGAATGGGGCAGGCGACTTACGCCGCCAGTCAGCAACCGAATGTCGTGGTCATTTTTATGGATGACATGGGATATGGCGATATTGGCCCGTTTGGGGCAAAAGGTTACAAAACGCCGCATCTCGACCAGATGGCGAGAGAAGGACGGATGTTTACCGATTTCTACGTTACCCAGGCCGTGTGTTCGGCCAGTCGGGCGGGGTTGCTGACCGGCTGTTACAATGTGCGAGTAGGTATTCTTGGGGCCCTCGGGCCAGGCGCGAAGCATGGGATCAATCACAAGGAGATGACTCTTGCGGAAGTTTGCAAGCAAAAAGGTTACGCGACAGCTATTTACGGGAAGTGGCACCTGGGGCATCACGAGAAGTTTTTGCCCATGCAGCATGGGTTTGATGACTATTTTGGTCTTCCATACTCCAATGACATGTGGCCGTATCACCCGGGTGTGCGTCATTTGTCGATGGAAGAACGTATCAAGCGCTGGCCTCATCTTCCGTTGATCGACAAGAACGAAGTGATCAATCCGGAGGTTTCTCCCAAAGATCAGGAACAGTTGACCACTCAATACACCGAACGCGCGGTGGCTTTCATCGAGAAGAACAAGGATCGCCCATTTTTTCTCTACGTGCCGCATTCCATGGTGCATGTGCCTCTTTACGTGTCCGATAAGTTCAAGGGCAAGAGCGGTGTGGGATTGTTCGGGGACGTGATGATGGAAGTGGATTGGTCCGTGGGGCAGATCCTGGGAACCTTGCGCAAGCATCAGCTCGAACAAAACACCCTGGTATTGTTCACATCGGATAATGGTCCATGGCTGAGCTATGGTGATCATGCCGGAACCGCGGGGCCTTTGCGTGAGGGCAAAGGCACCATGTTCGACGGCGGTTGTCGCGAATCCACCATCGCCTGGTGGCCTGGAACCATTCCTGCCGGAACGCTTTGTAAAGAACCAGCCATGACCATTGATGTGTTGCCTACGGTTGCCAATTTGATAGGGGCCAAGTTGCCGGATCAAAAGATTGACGGCAAAGACATCACTCCCTTGTTAAAGGGGATTTCCGGAGCGAAGAGCCCGCATGAGGCCTACTTCATGTATTATGGACGTGAGTTGCAGGCCATGCGCATGGGGAAATGGAAACTTCATTTTCCTCACGGGTATCGGACCATGGCTGGGAATCCCGGTGGAACGGACGGGATTCCGACCAATTACCAACAGGCCCGAATTGGTTTGTCACTGTTCGATTTGTCTCAAGATATCGGCGAAACAACCGATGTTAAGGATCAGCATCCGGATGTTGTGGCGCGGATGCAGGCATTGGCGCATGCCATGCGGTTGGATCTGGGCGATTCATTAACCAAAACTGACGGGACCGGAGCCAGGTCGCCCGGAAGGTTGTGAATCCAACGATCCATCTATGTACGAATGAGTTTGTTCATGCTCTGACCATGGCGGGTTGTTGTGGGGCAGGCTTAATCTTGACCCTTGAGGCCATTCATGGTTCCCTCGCGGGAGCGTTGGAGCTTGGCTGTTGCGGATAACCAGCCATTTCCCCCAGGTGAAACTTAAAACCGCACATGAACGATCCAATTGAACAATTGGGGGACTTTCAGAATCGTCTCCTTGAAATGGTCCGCTCAGAGCATGCCCGTTGCGGAGCTGTGACGTCGGATCATTGCCTGCTTCGTGATGATGTGTTCAACGATTTGTCGCTTGAGCTGAATGCTCTTCAGTGCAAGGCCAATCCCCAATATGCCGCTTGGCTGGAAAAATCGAATCAGCGGCTTCCCATGATGTTCCATTGGAAAAAGATTCCCGGTATTTCCACGCAAGCTTTCAAGGCGGTGGATTGGACCTGTCTTCCGGAGTCAGATCGGACCCGCGTGTTTTATTCCAGCGGCACCACGGGGGGTGAGACCAGCAAGCATTGGCATAGTGATGTTTCTTTGAAACTTTACGAGGAGCTTCTTCTTCTCTGGTTTCGCGAGCATCCTCCATGGGACATGAAGGATTTTATGGTGAAGGAATGCCTTTTTCTCACCCCGGAACCCTCCAAAGTCACACATTCATCGCTGGTTCACATGTTCTCGACCATTGCAAATGATCTTCCCGAAGGAGTCCTTCATCAATTCGTCGGTCAATTGTCGGACGATGGAAACTGGCAACTGCCGATGGAGAAACTGATTGAGTCACTCGCTGAACTGAGCCATCCGGTGTGTTTGTTTGGGACGGCGTTCCTATATGTGCACTTGCTGGACTATCTTGAGGAATCAGGCCGCCAACTCTCTTTGCCCAAGGGGTCGATGGTACTTGAGACCGGAGGTTACAAGGGGAAATCCAGGGAGATACCCAAGGAACAACTTTACAAGCAACTGGCCGCCAAACTCGGGGTTGAGAAGAGACATTTCATTTGTGAATACGGTATGAGCGAGTTGTCGTCGCAAGCATACGACGCCCAGATTGAGCAGAGTGAATTGTCCACATTTGGAACGACGCCCCGTCGATTTCAATTCCCACCCTGGGCTCGTTGTCGGGTGATCTCGCCCGAGACCGGATTGGAAGTTGGGTATGGCGAAACCGGTATGATCCATGTCATCGATCTGGCCAATATCTGGTCCTGTCTGAGTGTGCTGACCGAGGATGTTGCCATCCACCACAAGAAAGGTTTTGAAGTGATCGGACGTTCCACCGATGCCGGACCTCGCGGTTGCTCGTTGATGTCGGATGATTTTTCCTGACGGTTTTCCGGTGCATATTCCAATTTAGGTGTAGATGCTTTTTGTAACGACTCATGGACATTCCCAATTATTTCCTCGCTGATTTGAAGTCGGATGAACCGTTGAATCCGGCGATGTTGACTGATGCCTGCCTGACCTTGAAACGCAACCGCCGTAAGTATCTGGAAGAGCGCACTACTGCCAGCCTGATTCGGACGATTGCCAATGTTGCCGAGCATTGGACTTATGAGAATTATCCCATACGGCAATACACCTTCGAGCACGGCCCCAAAGCCACAGGAATTCCGAGTGCCACGCTCATCAAGGGAATGCTTGATTTCATGGAAGGGGTGACCGAGGAAAAACTACAGGCTTTGGTGGAACAGGATCTTGGACACCTGCGTCGGTTGGATGAGCCATGCGCGAATGAATCCGATCCCAACGGGCAACGCATTAGCATGGCGGTTGGTCCGGAGTTGATCTTGCACATATCCGGTGGTGTGCTGCCGAATGGTGTCTTCACCCATATGATTCTAGGTCTGCTCACCAAATCGGCCCAGTTGGTCAAGTGTACGTCGGGTGCTTCGTTTCTTCCGAGAATGTTTGCCCATTCGATCTATGATACCGATCCCAAGTTGGGGGCGTGTCTTGAGGTTGCCGAGTGGCCGGGTGGCGATGATGAGTTGGAACAGGCGGTGTTTGAAGAAACGGAATTGGTGACGGTGATGGGATCCGACAAGACCATTGCAGCTGTTCAGAAACGTCTGCCACAGGAGGTTCGCCTATTGAGTTTTGGTCACAAAGTAAGTGTGGGGTATATCGCCAAGAGCGCTTTGCAGGGTTTTGGGATTCGTCCATTGTTGAACAAGGCGGTGGATGACATAGTGGCTTGGAACCAACTGGGCTGTCTGTCGCCGCATGTCATCTACGTGGAAGACAATCCCGAACTGCCCCCGATTCAATTTGCCGAAAAGCTGGCCGAATACTTGAAAGATCGCGAAGTCGAAGAACCACGGGGGCCACTTGATCCGCAACAGGCAGCGCAGATTGCATCTCGACGTTCGTTTTATGACATTCGATCCGCACACCTCCCCGGAACCGTTACCTGGAAAAGTGAAGGTTCGACCGACTGGACGGTTGTGTTTGAAGAGGACCCCTTGTTCCAATTGTCCTGCTTGAATCGATTCATTTATGTGAAACGAGTGGAAACTTTGCGCGAAGCGATTGGGGGACTTGAGAAAGTGCATGGAAAAGTATCCACCATCGGCTTGGCTGCATCTCCAACCGAGGGGCCGGAATTGGTCAAGACCTTTGCTCGTTGGGGCGTGACACGTGTGTGTTCGATGGGTTCCATGCAGAAACCGCCTTTGATGTGGCGTCATGACGGACGTCCTGCTTTGGGAGATTTGGTGACTTGGGTGGATTGGGAAATTTAATGTGTGAATCACTTATATGGAACTGAGAAAGACATTTCAATTCGAGGCGGCGCATTTGTTGCCCGGTTTGCCGGAGGAACACAAATGCCGGCGATTACACGGCCACAGCTTCCAGGTGGAAGTGGTCATCGAAGGACCGGTGGATCCGGAATTCGGGTGGGTGATGGATTACGCCGACATTTCCAAAGCCTTTCGTCCTCTACGGGAACAGCTCGATCATTATTACCTGAACGAAATCGAAGGATTGGAGAACCCGACGAGTGAAAATGTGGCCATCTGGATTTGGGAACGACTCAAACCCGAGTTGCCAATGCTGAAGGCCATCGAAGTTGCCGAGACCTGTACCGCTCGGTGTGTGTATGAAGGATGAGGGTTTTTGCACACCAGCAAAGAAGGAGAATGAAGGTGGTGCTTGAGTCGTTTCGATCTTCAAGGCTTGGAATTGAGATTCCACATTGCGTTCCTTGAATAAGAAGGTAGGTTCGACATTATCCCTATGAAGAGTCCAGTAGCCATCGCGCTTATCATTGTCGGCGGAATTCTGATCCTTGGTCCGGCCATCAGTGATCATTTGGCCAGGAATCAAGTGGTCAAGATCATGACGTCAACGGATATGACTTCGGTCAACTTAAAACCAGCCCCCATGAGCCCCTTTTATCGTGGTGGCTGCATTGTGGTGGGATTTGGCATGGTTCTTGTTGCTATTTCGAGATCAAGAGATGCCAGGTGATGTTGGATCGGTTTCAGACCAAGTCCACAAAATTTTTCAGCAGTTGCAGTCCAACAGACTGACTTTTTTCCGGGTGGAACTGGGTGGCAAACACCCGGTCTTTCCACACCGCTGAGGCAAAGGTTACATCGTAATCCGTTTCCCCCGCAATGATGGACGCATCTTCCGGTTTGGGATGGTAGCTGTGCACAAAGTAGAAATGGCTGTTGTCGGGTATGCCTTTGAAAATAGGGCAATCGTCATGGGTGTATTTCACCTGATTCCAACCGATTTGGGGGACCTTGAGGCCGGGTTTGTCCGGAAACCTTACAACGGAGCCCTTGAACAATCCAAAACCAGATGATGTGCTCTGAAATTCTTCGCTTCTTTCGAACAGAATTTGATAGCCGACACAAATTCCAAGAAACCAGGCGCCTTCCTCGATGCACTTGTGGGTGGCCTCCATCAAGGATTGACCCTGCAATGCCTGAGAGCAGTCATCAAACGCTCCCACTCCAGGCAGCACAATCCCGGGGCATCCCTCCAATTCCGAAGGTTCCCTGACAAGGCGGACGTCCACTCCCAAATGCAGCAACGCTTTGTGGACACTTCTAAGATTCCCCGCACCATAATCGATCAACGCAATCACGAGCGGACTTTAGTCCCTACTTTATCCATTAGAAAGCTCAAAGACTCATGAAACCACGAGAGCCCTAAAACCTCGGTCGTCGTGATCCTCGGCGACCTTGTCCGGGACCACGGTTGGGAGGTCCTTGACGTGGTCCCCGTGGTGGCCCGATTCCCGGTCCCCGGCGTTGGAAGCTTGGGTCGGGCTCGCCGCGAAAGAAGCGTGGGATGAAGGGATAATCTTCCGTCAAAACGTAGTAATAGGTGCCTTGAGGATACTCGGGCGTTACGCCCGTTCTTCCACCGCATTCATCCAGATCTCCCGAATGCGGGACATATTGATAGTCTGCTGTGAAAGTTCCGTCAGGTTTTCCTCCCGGCCCTCCGGATCTTGGTGCGGGTTTGAGTTGGTAGGAAGACTTCATCTTGGTCAGTGTGCTCTTGGGATCATCTGGATCCTGGTAGGCATAGGGACCGTATATGGGAAAACCATCCGCTGCCCACCCAAGCAGGTGCATGCCCGGTTTGCCCATTGAAAGCGTTTTCCAGAGACCGGTGGGTAGTCCGTGGTAGTGGTAGGCTCCATTGGGTTGGACATGTGCATGGTTCGAATCGAGCCCCAGGTTGACCTTTCCGCTGAGTGCTTCGTAGTTCCAATCTCCAGAACGATCCCCACGCCAGTATTCAGCCGTGCCCGGATCGAACAGCACTCCGTTGATCGCGATACCCCAGGGTTGACGGACGAGTTCGATTGGATTGGTGGCTTTTTGCGGAGCCAGCGGCACGCGATAGGTGTAGTTTTGCGCGCGGATGCTGTTCGGATTCCTACGGTTTGGAAATTGTCCGACTCCATGATTCGGAATGCCGTTACTGCGGATGATCCGGTGGGTGGTGGTGGTTTCGATTTGAACCCTGCCCGGCACGGGCGGGTGTTGGTTGGCGGCGACATGGGATGCCCCTGCAGGGTGACCGTCATGGGCTAAGGTTGTGATGGAACCATGTATGGCAGCCGTCCAGCTCAATAGAGTTGCGGTAGTAATTTGTATGGAATGAATACTTGTTCGCATGACGGAATCCTCTATCTCATTTCGAAGTTGGGCCGACTGGTTGCGTGAATGAAATCAGCCTCGTTGATTACGGTAGACGTTTTGTTGACTCCTGTTGGTTACACGGATCTTGGATTGTCAGAGTTTTTTCTCAGTTTTGGTTTTTATTTGTTAATAGAAAGCAGGCTTGTTTTTCCCGGCGAGTGCTTGCATGGTAGCGACATGAAATTTCCCGTAAATACTTCCATACTATCGATGGCTACAGCGCTGATGGCTGGGGCGTTTTGCTTTTCCGGCGCTTTGCATGCCGATCACCACAAAACCGGTGACAAACCGATCAAGGCCTTGTTGGTGACCGGTGGTTGTTGCCATAACTACACAGTCCAGTCTCAGGCTCTACAGGACGGTTTGAAGCCGTATGCCAATATTGAATGGACGGTGATTCACGAAGGGGGTAACGGCACCCGGGGGCAGATAGACCTTTATAAGGATGCTGATTGGGCCAAAAAATTTGATGTGGTGGTGCACAACGAGTGTTTCGCGGATACCAGGGACGAAGGATATGTCAAAAGCATTACTGAAGCGCACAAGTCAGGCGTGCCTGCCGTGGTGATTCATTGCGCGATGCATACTTATCGTTCCGCTCCATTCGATGATTGGCGCCAATTTCTGGGAGTGACAAGCCGCCGTCATGATCATCAGGACGAATACCCCGTTCAAGTGGTGGCTCCGAATCATCCGATCATGAAGGGATTCCCGGAAGATTGGACCTCTCCCAAGGACGAGCTTTATATCATCGAAAAGCTTTGGCCCAGCGCTCAGGCCTTGACGATCAGTATCAGCGAACGCGACGGCAAGGCGCATCCGGTCATGTGGGTGAATGATTTTGACGGAACCCGTATTTTTGGCACGACATACGGGCACAATGACACCACCTTCCGTGACAAAGCATTTCTGTTGGCCGTGGGCCGTGGTTTGTTGTGGGCTTGCGACCGTTTGGAAGATTGACCTGTTTCGTCAACATTCCACCGGTTTTCCGGGGTCAGTGATGACGACCTTGATCTTTGGGTGTTTGGTTTTGATTTGATCGGCGAACCAGGCTTTTGATTCTGGTTCGCCGTGGCCGAGGACCACTACTTTTGGATCGACTGAGCCGACAAATTCCAGGAGTTCATCGCGGTTGGCGTGAGCTGTCAGGTCGTATTCCTCCATGCGGCATCGTCGCGTCATTTCGCCTCCCGAAGCACTGAACAGGAAGGGCTTGCCCGGTTCGGCGGCCCGGAGTCTGCCTGCCGGTGTGGATGGATCGGCGTAACCGACAAAGAAAATGGCGTGCTGTTCTTCGCCCGCGAGTCTCTGGGCGAGTTCATGGGCGGCCGTGTTTTCGTTCATCATCCCAGCGGTCATGACAAACAAGCGTCCCCCTTTGAGCCTGATTTTTTCCAGTTGTTTGTAGTCCAGCACGGTCAGGTTGAGGGCTTCGTGTAGCTGGAGGTTGGTGTGATTCCGGTGGGCACGATGGGATTCGAGGTCATAGATTTCGGTAAAAACACGGCCCATGCCGCCGATGAAAATGGGTTGTGGTTTCAGTTTGCCCTCGCGTGTCATCAGGGCCAGATGAGCCAGGATTTCCTGGGTGCGGCCCAATGCGAAAGTGGGGATCAGGACGCATCCTTTCTTCTCAAGAACATCCATGATGTCCTTGGTCAATCGCTCGATTTCGGTTGCTCGGGTCTGTCCTTCCGGGACTTGCCGATCTCCGCGTGTTGTTTCCAGAATCAAAACATCCGCCGAGACATCTTCAAATCGTGCGCCTTTCAGGATGGTTTGATCCTGAAAACAGACATCGCCCGAGTAGAATAATGTTTCGTGATCCGAGCGAAGCATGATGCCGGCTGATCCCAGAGCATGGCCTGCGTCAAAGAATTCCAGGGTGGGGGATTGTTTGTTTCGCCGCTTTTTGCTTGGGGCTGCCCATTCAACTTCCCTGTTATAACGATAACCTTGAAAAATATGAGCGATTTCATCCAGTTCGTGGTGCGTGAACAAAGGGTATTCTTTGACGCCCAATTCTTCTTTCTGGCGCTTCATGACGTTGACCGAGTTATGAAGCACTCGTTCTATCAGGAAGTAGCTCAGCTCAGTCATCAGGACATGAGCCATGGGGAAATATCTCAATGCCACCGGAAGTGATCCGACGTGGTCATGGTGGCAATGGGTAAGTGCTATAGCGTCAACGTGCAGGTCTTTGACCTTGTCGAACATCGGCATGCTCTCCCGGCCCACCAATTTGGGGTTGATGCCGGCATCGAGCAGGATGCGAAATCCCTCCATTTCCACCATCCATCCGCTGGCGCCGATGCCCGCCGATGGATTCAGATCCGTAATGTGCATGCGGGCAGTCTAGAGATCGACAGCTCGAATGCCAATGCTATCTGAGGCTTTTTGAAGTAGGGGGGGGCTGGGGAGTCAGCGCTGCCTAGCGCGCAGCTTCCGCCACGGGCTGCTTTTTGGTGGCAACAGGTTGGACATCAGGAACGTGAGGTCCGGTTGCTTGAGCAAATTTTACCTTTGAACGCAACATCAGTGTACCCAGCAAGAGATCGGCCAGGGGGCAAACGACGTTGAAGTTTCTGTGCATGTAGCGATGGTGCAACAGGTGGTGGCCATTGAGGCGGAAAAAGAATCCGGACCGCTCAACGATGCGTTCCTTTGGCAAATGCATGCACCAGTGAAGATATTCGTAAGTGGCGTAGTAAAGTGCAATGGCAATGGTGACTCCAATATACATGGGCCAGAAATTGGTCGCCCAAGCCAGGAGTGCCCATGGTGAGGAAGATAATGCAATCAGGACCGGACCATTCCACCAAGCCATGGGAATCAGGTATGCAATGTCGTTGCGGCCTTCCAGATGGTAGGAGTGATCCGCTTTGAAGAGGCGGTGATGAACACAGTGGTGTGCCTTATAAGGGTATTGAAAAAATGAGATAGGCTTATGCATCACGTAACGGTGCAAGGTCCATTCCGCGAAGGAAGCATAACAAACACCAACCAGTACAAAACCCAAAACGGCGAATATAAACGATAAATCCATGACTTAATACAAATCAGCCACACAGTGGCGGTTTTCCCAATGGCATGCCAAAGGAGTGGCTAGTGAAAGTGAAAAGAACCCATGGAGCAAGCACTATTTGCATTATTTTCTTTACATTTTAAGAACGAAAAAGGGGCAAAATCCGGTCAAAAGCTTAAGTGATTCTAATGATTAGGTCCTCAGTCCCTGTGGTGAATGATCCTGGCATTAAAACAATGGGTTGTGTTGGTTCTCCTGATCGACTGTGGTCATGGGGCCATGACCCGGGCAAATCAGAGTGGATCCGGGCTGAGCAAGGATTACTTTCCTGACTTTTTCCTTGGCCAGTGCAAAATGTTGAGGCGCTCCTCCCATGGATCCCGCAAAAATGGCATCTCCAACGATGGCTGCTTGCGGGTGCTGCCCCGCTAAACCGGACACAATGTAGGTCACTCCATCTGCCGCATGGCCGGGAGTCCATCTCGCCTCGATGCTTAATGAACCGAGAGAAAAGGATTGTCCATCGCTCACCTGACAGTTTTTGGGAACCCCTTGTCCCTGAGCCCAAAGTTGCATATCCGGGTGGTCGGTGCGCAGTGGAGTCATGGCGGCGACGTGGTCGTGGTGTTGGTGGGTGATGAAAAGGTGCTTCAGGTTGAGGGAATATTCTTTCAGGAGAGCGTTGATGGGGGCGGTTACCCATCCGGTGTCGAACAAGGCGGCTTCTCCGGTATTCAGGTCCCAAACCAGAAACGCATTCACCTGCATGCCACCGTCGTCGGTTGAAATCTGGCGCAGTTGGGGAATGGATTCCAGAGAAACTGGATCAGGGATCCATCCACCGAGCACGTCCTGGAATTTTTCCGGGTTCAGTTCAAGCAGGTCACATACGGCTTCCCAGGCCGGCTGGCCGTCCACGATTGCATCGGATTCAAATTGGTCCAGAGCTCCTTGTGAGAGCCCGCTTTTCTGGAGAACCGTTTCTACAGGCACATTGAGTCCCATTCTTGACTTTCTGACGATATCTCCTGCGTGATCTTCCAATCCTGACATGGATTCATGATAAAACGTCTTGAATGTCCTTGTCCAGTTTGACGCGGCGAAAGAAAAAGATACATTCTCATGCGCAACTTGGCAGCGTGCCTGCCGTTATTAGTTTTGGAAAATGAAATCAGGAACATCAATTTGGTTGGGAATGGGAATGTTGCTCTGCTGCCTTTTGCTGGGTTGCGGAAAGATTGTCGCTCCGGTGGATACATATGGATTCAAACAGGCATTTGAGGAACAGAGCGAACAGCAAGCCGGATCACAGTCGATCGGGGAGGAGTCGGTCAAGCTGGCTGAGGGTGTATTGGACGCCGTCCGTTCCAACGACCTGACGGCCGCTCAAGCCCAACTTGAGACCCTAAGGAAACAAACTGATTTATCCCCCCGTCAACGTTTGGAAACCAAGGCTCTCCACACCGCTGTTGAGGCCTACCTTTCCCAGTCGGGAGACAAGGTTCCGGAGCAGAACGCCGTTTCTTCGTCCTCCCCTTCGGCCACCCGATCCAGTTAGCTTCGGTCGGTTGGGCGTTTTTGGATGAGAACTTTAAAGGCCCTCCCAAAGTGTTCCGGATGCATCAGGGTTTGAAATTGCCGGATCTGATCCGGGGATGGATTGAGTCCCTGAGCCAGAGCCTGCTCCAGGCATCCATGCATGAATTTTTCCTGGGAGATCAGTGATACCGTCTCCAACCCTTCGTCTTCGCCAATCTGTCGCAGACTGGGAAAATCAACATGAGCGGTGAGATCTTTTCTTCCCACGTCTGTCAGGACGTCATCACCCAATTTGTGCCGGTCATATGTTCTCAGTGTTCCTTGCGTGCGATGGGCTGAGAATTTATCCAAATCGGTGAATCCGTAATCCAGTGTCACCAGATAGCCTTCACGCAGTGCACCTGCAGCCAGCCGCCACCATGCGTCTGCTGATGGAGCCAATTCGATGACATATTGATCCGGTAGGATGCGTTCGATGTTTGTTTGATCTTCGTGGTTCAGCCAGGATAGTTCCGGTGGAGTGTCGGGTTCTACTTGAGTCCAGGCGAAGCCGTCCGCTGAGACGGTAACCGCGCATTCCAGCCAGCAAGCATCCGGTTTGTTCCAGGCATATCGTTTCACCGGGAAGGCATCGACCAGTTCATTCGAAAAAATGACTCCCTTCTTATCATGCTTGCGGACGTCCTTCCAAGTTCGCAGCCAGGTCACTTTGTTGCCGAATTTTTTCAGACGTTCCCGCTGGATGGATTCTCGTTTTGCCGACGGTTCAAAGATGAGGTATTGGATGCTGGAAGAGTTTGTTCCGCTTTCCCTGGTCAAAAACTGCAGGATATCCTCGGCCAATTGACCATGATGTGCGCCGCATTCCATCCATTGACGGGGCTCATCACTTTGTTGCCAACTCAGAAACCGCCTGGCCAGCAATTCGCCAAAAAAGGGGCCGACGCTGACGCTGGTTTGAAAATCGCCCTTCCGTCCGATGACGGTTTTCTTGGATTCGTAGTATCCCCAGTCAGGATGGTACAAAGCAGCTTCCATGAACCGATCAAAGGGCATCGGACCATCTTTCTCGATTTGTTGTCTGAGGTATGCTTCCAACGGACGCTGCATGCGATGATTCTGATGGATTTTTTCCCTTCGTAACAGACCGAACTTGATTGAGCGTGCGCTTCGATCATAGTTCCTGGCATGCAATGGGGCCTCCTCATATCACCTCTTGGTTCTCCATGGGGTAACATGGCGACCGATGAATACCTGCTTTCTGTGGCGGAAGAACGCGGCATGCCGGTGTTGCGTTGCTATGGATGGGACAGGGAAGCGATGTCGTTTGGTTATTTCCAATCCTACGAAGAAATCGCTTCGCTCACTTCGGTGCGCCCGCTCGTGAGGCGACTTACGGGGGGAGGTTTGGTGTCCCATGTCAGTGATTGGACTTACAGCGTAGCGATTCCGACTTCCTGCGAGTGGTATCGGCTGAAGGCATGTGAAAGCTATTGTCGCATGCATACGTGGGTGAACGCGGCTTTTCGGTCCATGGGATTGGAGACTTCCCTTGCCGAAGAAGCGATTGTTTCCGGCCCGGGCCAATGTTTCATTGGGGCGGAAATGCATGACGTTCTTTACAAAGGATTCAAAGTGGCAGGAGCCGCTCAACGAAGAACCAAAAAGGGACTGCTCATTCAAGGTTCGGTTCAGATTCCAGGGATATCTCAGGAGCAGGGGCGTCCGGACTGGCAGCAAGCGCTCAAACAAAGCGGAGTTGAAAAGTACGGAATAGAGTGGGCGACGGTGCATCTCACTGAAAATGATCGTCAGCACATTGATCAGTTAGCTTCCGAACATTATCAGGCGGAATCATTTATTCGACGCAGATGAATATTTGTCTGAATATCATGACTTGCTAGGCATATCTCATGTGGGAAAGTGTTTGTGACAGTATATCGAATTTCGTTGGACGTTCTTTTTCTGTGATCCGGAAGGATTCCGTTGGGGGAGGATGCATCAATGAGGCTTTCAGGATTTCGGATGGCAGTTCGGATTTTTTTGTCAAACGGCATCATGAGTCGATGGCTGGCATGTTTGAGTCCGAATGTATGGCACTGGAGCAAATAGCGGCAACCCACACCTTGCGCGTACCCAACCCTGTCGGCTGGGGAGTGAGCGGGGGATACGCCTGGTTGGTGACGGAGTTTCTGGAGATGCAGTCTTGTGCCGGCGATTCCCAGCGGGAGCTGGGGCAACAGTTGGCCCGTTTGCATCGTGTTCGTCAGCCTTATTTTGGTTGGGGACGGGACAATACCATTGGCAGCACTCCCCAACCGAATCCGCGTTCGGATGATTGGGTGACTTTCTGGCGCGATCATCGCCTGGGGTGGCAGTTTGATCTGGCCCGGCGCAAAGGGCGTGTTTTTTCCGGGAGTGATCGATTGGTGGAGGCGTTGGAATCCTTTTTCACCGATTATGAACCCATTCCGTCTTTGCTCCACGGAGACTTATGGTCCGGTAATATGGCCGCGCTGAAGAATGGTGTGCCGGTCGTTTTTGACCCGGCTTCTTATTACGGTGATGCCGAAGCCGAGTTTGGTATTGTGGATATGTTCGGTGGTTTTTCGGGTGCCTTTTATCGAGGGTATGCCTCCGAGAAACCTTTTGCTGAAGGTTTCGAATCAAGGAAGCATTTGTACCGCCTTTATCATGAATTGAATCACTTCAATCTGTTTGGAAGTTCCTATGCCTCGTCTTGTGAATCAACCATTAGTTGCTTGCTCAGAATGATCTGATCCGGAGCATTATGATGCCTTTGATTCCAAGGTGACGTGTCCATCCTGAAACCGCCAGAGCTGGCTGGCCAGTCGTTCTGCTTCCCTGCGACTGTGGGTAATGTGCAGGATGGTGATGTCTGC
This sequence comes from uncultured Verrucomicrobiota bacterium, assembly GCA_964415055.1. GTDB lineage: Bacteria > Verrucomicrobiota > Verrucomicrobiia > Limisphaerales > AAA164-E04 > AAA164-E04. Next base: position 18,082 of record CAYPZD010000027.1, read on the forward strand.
TTCCTGATGAATCTTGGATAGCAAGTTGCACATTTCATCATGCAATGCCTCGTCCAGAGCGCTCAGTGGTTCGTCCAGGCAAAGCAACTGCGGTTTACTTGCCAAAGCTCTTCCCAGGGCAACGCGCTGGGATTCGCCTCCGCTGAGTTTGTCGGGCATGCGGTCCAGGATATGTTCAATTTCCAACCACTGCGCCAATTCATCGACTCGATCCGCAATTTCATCCAATGGTCGACGTCGCAGTTGCAGTGAAAAGGCCAATTGATGGCGCACTTTCATGGTTGGAAACAGAGCTCTGTCCTGTGGCACGTAACCGATTCCACGTTCCGCCGGTTTCAGGTGTGTCACGTCGCGGTTACCCAGATACACCTTGCCGGCCAGGATCGGGCGTAAGCCGCAGATGACTTCGAGCACGGTTGTTTTTCCACAGCCGCTTTTACCCATCAGCGCCGCATAAGCTCCACCGGGCACTTTCATGGTCAGGTTTTTAAGGACGAACTCTCCCTGTTGAAGCTGGATGGAGTCGAGTTTGATCATGCGTTGATCCTTTGCATGCCGAAGAGTCTGGCCATGATCAACACGACTGCTGAAAGGAGGATCATGACGATGGATACCGAGAGCATGCCTTTCAAGTTGCCGCTCTGCATTTCGAGGTAGACCGATGTTGGCAGCACTTCGGTGCGCATGCTGGTCGATCCGGCGAAGACCAGGATGGGGCCGAATTCGCCCAGTGACCGGGCCCATGCCAGTGTGCCTGCTGCCAGGAGACCTTTCTTCGTCTGAGGGAAAATGACTTTCCAGAATGCCTGGCTACGATTGCAGCCAAGTGTCATGGCGACTTGTTCATAACGTAGTGGTATCTGGTCGAAGGTCACCCGCATGGTGCGCACCGCAAAGGCGCAGGCAACCATGAATTGAGCGAGGATGACGGCCGGCATTTCAAAGACCACCCATTTGCTGAGCCATTTGAAGGGAGCGTAATTGAAAAGAATTAAAAGGCTCAGACCGACAACCAGAGGGGGGAGCACGATGGGGATGTCCAGGATGGTATCCACGACCGATTTGAACCGGAATCGGAACCGTGACATCAAATAGCCGATCGGAACGGCGATCCACAGGGAAAACAATGTGGAAAGGGTGCAACTGATGAGGCTGAGTTTGATGGAAAACTGGATTTCCCGTTTGCCCAGGATTTGCTTCAGGCTGGATGCGTCCGTAAAATGTAAATCCGCCAGCACCATCAACAGGATCATGGCAACGTAGAACCCACCCAACAAACAGAGACCGATGATAAACGGTGTATCCGACCCGACTTTGAACCCGGCATTCACCGTGTTGCCTGGTGTGGCATGTGAAGAACCTTCCGCTTGCTTCATGGGTGAGGGGAGGAGGGGGCTTCCCATTGGAACCCGTGTTCGGTGAATGATTTTTTGGATTCGGCGGACAGAACTTCGGTCATGAGTCGTGCCATCAAGTTTGGAAAACGGGTTTGGCGTGCTGCTGCTATGTTCTGAGTGGCCAAGGCGAGAGGGTGATCGATGGGCACTGTTTCGACGTTGCTTTCGAGGTGCTGACAATTGGCTTCATAGACGAGCGCCACATCCAATTTGTCGTGTCCTTCCATTTGGAGGATCAGCTCATGCGCGGTTGGGGAGGTGACAATGATGGATTGCTGCTCATTGAGGGCCGGTTTGATCCCAATGTCCTCAAAAATTGCATGGCTGAGTGCGCCCAGGGTGCTCATCTGAGGATCGGTGGTTCCGATGGCGATGCCGGGTTTGGCCAGATCCTGCAGGGTTTTGATTTGTTTGGGGTTTCCTTTGCGAACCAGCATGCAGATATGGGTGCTGGATACGTCGGTTGCACGTTCAAAATCACCTTGCACCATGGACATGTAACTGGTGTCACAGGTCATGAAGGCATCCGGGAGGTTCAGTCGGCCTGATTGAATGCTGCCGACAATGGTGCCGCAACCCGCAAATTGAGTTTTGATCACACAGCCTTCTCTTTCCTGAAACCGGTTCAGTGTGGATGTGATGGCATCTCGATTCACTCCGCCGCAGTAGAACACAATTTCCGGTTCCAATTCCCATGCATCACCGCCAGCCGGGGTGAAATGGTGTTTTTCAAAGAGTGGGGCCCCTTTGTCCGGAGCGGCAAGGTACCTGGCAAAACGCAAAGCCCAGGTTGGGTTTTGACTGGTGGTGGTCACGTTGGCGGAGATATCGGAGGTGTTGTCTGTGATTTCGGGGAGTTCCTTGATCTCCAGGCCAAACTGCCTGGCGGTCGAATCCCAGATAAATCCTGATTGAACCGTTTCCGAAGTTTTGATCGCGCCAGCCAATTCGGTGACACGGGGAAAGGTGACTCTGGCCTGAGATTGGATGTCCCGCCAGAGTCCCAATTTGTCCAGAACCTCTCGTGTCTTTTTTCCAGCGCCTGCTTTTTCGTCGCAAATACCATACGGAATGTCACTGTTCAGCAACGCATTCAGTGACTGAACCGGTGGTAAATCATCTTGGGCAGGGGAAGTTGCCAGAATAAGGGCAAACCGGGCAAGAGGAATACTTTCGCGGGTTAAGCCTTTTTCCTGAACGCGTTCGACAAAGGAGAGGTCCGCCGGGATGTAGAGATCGCACCTTGGCGTTTGGCTGGTTCTTTCGAGCTCGAGTTTGCCTTCAAGCTCCCCACTGGAACCGTAATCAAGCCGGACTTCCACATCGAATGCCTTCTGGAAAGATTTTGCAGCCTCCTCAACGGGTTTGCGCATGCCGGCCGCACAGTAAACAACGATGGCTTGAGATGGTTTGTCTGAGTTTGTCGTGCCGCTTTGAAACCAAACGATCGCACCAACCACAATCAGAACGGTCAGGGCCACCAAAAACAGCGGTCCTTTATTGGAGGATTGATATGCCGATTTTGAATCTTGCATGGGCTATCTCATCGGATGATCTGTTTCGCTGAAAGCATGGCGACAAATGTTCCACATCTTCAAGTTATTTGGAAGTTCGCTTTTGAAACAATCCCCTTGGATTGACTTGATGCTGATATCGGAACATGTTGAGGGCATGCTCGAAACTCACATTCGCTTAAGGATACTTCTCCTGATGTTGGTTTGTTTTCTGCCTGCTCGTTCCAATGCTGATTGGTCGTGGGTTGTGCCTTCGGAATATCCGGCCATCGACTCAAGCCTGTTTGAGAAAGGGGTCAAAGAGGCGGAAAAATTTCGCCGCAACCTGCTTTTGAAGAATGCCGCGGGGCTCACACAAGCCGAAATACTCAGTGAAGCAGTGGTGCGATTTCAGAAACTTGTTGGGGATCATCTTGCCAAGGAAAACAACGTCAAAGGATTCCGCCTGAAACGTAAGCGCCTGTTTCAGGCGATAGAAGGTGAAAACCGCGGTTTGGAGCCAGAACAGGCATTTTTGGCGTTCGAAGGAAAATGGTATGGCATTTGGGATAAAATGGAGGTGGACCATCAATGGTATCCGCAAATAAACCAGCATCCGCCCGTCAAAGTAGATGGTTTCAATCCTTTTTGGGTCCATGCTGTGCAATTTGCCTGGATCGGTGACGGATTCGGGTGGAATGTGGTTGCTTCGGAAAAAGAGGATGCCGATGAGTATTACATCCTCGGAACAGTTTTCCATGTCCGGGACAAGGATCCGGAGCAGGTATACTTGCATCGCCCCCATGTTGGCATTTCAGTCAGCGAAGATCGTCTGATCTGGCTGACCGCCGGTGAAGTCTTTCTGGAAGAGCGCATTCCTGCTCAAGATGATTTGCCAGAACGTTATACCATTACGGGATTCAATTACCAGATGAATGGCCGGGCACAGTTGAGCGTCCGGGGTAACAGCTTCCAGGCTGTTTACTCAAGAAATCCGGATTCCAGAATACCTTGGCGACAGTTTTGGATTAATCTGACCGCGCCATAATATGGGGAGTCTTTAGCGGCTCCTGTTTTTTGCGCTGACCTGGTCGTTGAGTGTCCAGAAATCTACGACAATAAATATCAGGCTGATCAGTGCAAATGGAGGAAAGACCGCGGCTAGTAAAGTGCTTATTAAAATGACTATTCCGCTGATTTTACCAAGGTAAAGTCGATGCAGCCCCAAATACCCAAAAAAAGTCAACAATATCCAGGCAATGGTATAGTTGGCCGTTCCTGGAGTGAATCGACGATCCGCCTCCCGATCCATGCCGGGAATCAGAAAGACATCCACGAGCCAGCCAATCAGGAATAATCCACCCGTGCAAAGCCAGATGGTGCCGGATATGGGTTTGCCGAGATAGAATCTGTGTGAACCGGTAAATCCGAAAATCCACAGCAAATAGCCAACAAATTTGGAGTGTGTGTCCATTTACTGGCAAGATAACCCGAATTATGGGAAGTCAAATGGATTAATATTCGCTTGACATCTATTGGATTATGAGTAAGTTCGGGTCAGCTTTGGAGGAAAAAGAGTCTGTGTTTGACTCATGCATTCCGAACTGTGAACAAGGTGATTTTTATCTCTTGACATTAGGGAGCGAGAAGCGTAACCTGCGAGGTATTACAGATTGGGATTTGCCTTTGTAGTTCCATTAATTTGAAGTAGAAGCATTAGCAACTGACAAGATAAACGCAAATATGAGAACCAGTAAGAACTTGTTAAAGGGGTTAGTTTGTGCCATTGCAGCCGCAGCCGCAATTAATACAGCACAAGCTCAAATTGTAGCCTATGATAATTCCTCCGATCCTGTGTTGGGCCGATTTTCGCCCGCGGATAGTTCGTTGGAATTTGGTGACCAGATAAACTTGGCAGGTGATGCCAACATTGTCACAGAATTTCGCTTGGAATACTATTCTTCCGAAGCCGCCGGAACCGGAATTGTCCGCTTCCACGCTAACGATGGAGCCAACGGTGCGCCGGGCACTACCCTCTTCCAGAGTGGTGCGTTCGACCTGGCCGCTGACTTCAACACCGTTGAAGTGACTGGGATTTCGGTGCCTTTGGGCAGCGACTTCTTCACCTTCACCATCGAATTTAACGACATCCAAGGCACTCAAGACGTAGGCCTTCTGCTTCGTAACCCGCCACTGGTCGGTTCCAGCTTCGATGATATGTGGGTGCAGAACGCCAATGGTGACTGGGCTTTGGAGCAGATTCCTTTTGCTACTGCAAACTTTGCAGCTCAGGTGGTTGCCGTTCCTGAACCTGGAACAGTTGCTCTGGCTCTGATGGGCATCGGCTCACTTTTCGGCTTTGGCTACATTCGCCGCCGTAAGTAATCTCATATTTGCTTATTTAATTCCAAAAAAAGCGCGAGTATATCTCGCGCTTTTTTTGTTTTTTGTACCGTCGCATTCTTGTAGTTTAATCAGGACATGGCAAAAGGCAAAAGTTCCACTCCCATGATGGAGCAATACAGAACCATTAAGGCTGAAATACCCTCTGATGCTTTATTGCTGTTTCGTTTGGGGGATTTTTACGAAATGTTTTTTGAAGATGCTCAGATAGGTGCGGGTATCTTGAATGTGGCACTGACCAAACGGGGATCCACCCCCATGTGTGGGATACCTTTTCACGCGGCTTCAAATTATATATCAAAGGTTCTTGAGGCCGGCAAAAAAGTAGCTTTGTGTGAGCAGGTGGAAGAGGCCAAACCCGGGAAATTAGTTAAGCGAGCCGTCACTCAAATCATCAGCCCCGGAACACATTTTGATGAAAAGTTGTTGGTTTCCGAATCGCACAATTATTTGGCTTCCGTTTTTCGATCTCAAAAGAGCTACGGAGTGTCTTTCGTTGATTTGACCACTGGGGACTTCAGCGCAGCTTTTTTGAGAAGTGCTGATGAAGTCCTAACCGAAATTCAGCGAATGCAACCCTCGGAGATCATTGTCCCTACCGATGATTCGCAGATCAAAGAGCTGTTGTCTGAGGTGAAAGCTGTTGTCAGTGAATATGAGGATTGGGTTTTTCAACCGGATACTGCCACCTTTACACTGCTTGAACATTTCAAGGTTAAATCACTGGACGGATATGGTTTAACACAAAAACAAAGTGCCATAGGGGCTGCCGGAGGCATTTTGCATTACCTCGTTCATCAGCTACGGCGTGATGTACGTCATTTGACTCGAATCACCACATATGAACCAACCGAATTTGTCGTGTTGGATTCTGTGACTCTCAGGCATTTGGAAATCTTGGAATCGAGTCAGAAATCAGCAAGTTCTCAAAGTCTTTTCTCGGCAGTCAATCAAACGGTCACACCGATGGGGGCTCGTCGGCTAAAAGAATGGTTATCCTGCCCACTTTCAGATCGAGAAGGAATTACGAAAAGACAGGACGCAGTTCAGGCATGGATGCATCGTTCGGAATCGTTGGATTCTTTCAGATCTTCACTGAAGGCAATAAGAGATTTGGAACGAACCATGAGCCGATTGAGTATCGGGTCCGGTAATGCTCGTGACCTGATTAGTTTAAAATGCGGACTCGAATCCATTCCTGCGCTAAAGTCCATCTTGAGTGAGTTGGACTGTCATACCGATATTTCCGAACCACAGTTGGACATTGAAACGCCTGTGGATGGTGTTGGACCCAAATGTTTATTGTCAGAGTTGGTGGAAAGGATGCACACCCTGCCTGACCTGGTGCAACTGATAGCAAATGCCATCATCGATGAACCGGCCGCAACACTCAAGGAGGGGAATTTGATTCGTCATGGCTTTAATGCTGACTTGGATGAGATTCAATCCGCCAAAAAGGATGGAAAAGCCTGGATAGCCAAATTCCAGGCTGAAGAAATTGAACGCACCGATATTCCTTCGCTTAAGGTGAAGTTTAATTCAGTTTTTGGATATTTCATCGAAGTGACCAAGACTCATTTGGATAAAGTCCCTGAACACTATATCCGCAAGCAAACCATTGCCAATGGGGAGCGTTACATCACCGAATCACTCAAAGAAGTGGAGGGTAAAATTCTGGGTGCCGAGGAGCGTGCTTCCAAATTGGAGTACGAACTTTTTCTGGCGGTCAGGGAGAAAGTGCTGACTTACCTGAATCAGGTTCAGGAAACCGCCACTGCCATAGCTGATTTGGATGTTTTGAGTTCCTTCGCCGAGTTGGCTCGCATGCAGGATTACTGCCGTCCCAGGATAACAGATGGTGGGGAATGTGTCATTGAGCAGGGACGCCATCCCGTTTTGGAGCAAACGTTGCACGGTGAGCGCTTTGTGCCGAATAATTCGAGTCTAGGCCAAGATGAAGAACAGATTGCGCTGATCACAGGGCCAAACATGGCAGGTAAAAGCACGTTCATTCGTCAGACCGCCTTGTTGGCTTTGATGGCTCATACAGGATCTTTCATACCTGCGACGTCTGCTACGATTGGCGTGATGGATCGTATTTTTACTCGAATCGGCGCAAGTGATGATCTTTCCAGGGGGCAATCAACCTTTATGGTTGAGATGAGTGAGACGGCAAATATTTTGAATAACGCGACTTCAAGGAGTTTGGTGATTTTGGATGAGATCGGTCGGGGAACCAGCACGTTTGACGGCTTGAGTCTGGCCTGGTCCATCGTGGAGTATTTACACAATCAAGTTGGAGCTAAAACTCTGTTTGCAACACATTATCATGAGCTGACAGAATTGGCTCATAAGCTGAAACGCATTCGTAATTACAACGTCGCGGTCAAAGAGTGGAATGACAAGGTGGTGTTCCTGCATCAGATCCTTCCCGGTGGGACAGACAAAAGCTATGGCATTCAGGTAGCGAGATTGGCGGGTGTTCCCCTGGATGTGATTCAGCGGGCCAAACAAATCCTTGGCAACTTGGAGGAAACGGAGTTGTCACCCGCCGGACAGGCAAAGTTGAAAACACGTCACCGGGCGGAGAGGGACAAACTCAAGAAGCTCGAGCCATCACCACAGTTGGATTTGTTCTCCGATATGTCCTGACCTGCAGGGTAAAGAGTTAGAGTTCAAACTGACCTTTTTGCTGGTCTAAGCCAAATTTTCCAGTCAAATTAACTTCTGTGATCCAGATCGAACGTCAGGTCCAAGTGTCGTATCGGCATCGGGTGTTGTTTACCAAGGGCGTATTTGACGCCGACAACCCGGCGCTTCATGATGTACTCACCGAAGATTTCAAATCCGAGCCCGTCAAAGTACTGGTGATAGCTGATGATGGATTGGTTCGAGCCTACCCCGAGCTTTGTGGGGCGATCCATCAATATTTCGACAAGCGGAAAGACGTGGACCTTGTGTGCCCCACCATCATTGCTGAAGGTGGCGAGCGCGTAAAGAATTCCTACTTTCATGTTTCTGAAATCCAATCTCCTATCGATCGATACCATATTGATCGACATTCCTACGTGATCGCCATTGGTGGCGGGGCATTATTGGATATGGTGGGGCTCGCTGCCGCGACAGCTCACCGCGGGGTAAGGCATATTCGCATTCCGACGACTACCCTGAGTCAGGCCGATTCAGGTGTGGGGGTCAAAAACGGTATCAATGCCTTTGGTAAGAAGAATTTTGTGGGAACCTTTGCTCCGCCTTTTGCTGTCATCAATGACTCGGCCTGGCTGCAGGGACTTTCCGATCGAGATAAACGCGGTGGATACTCTGAAGCAGTGAAAGTAGCACTGATTCGCGATGCAGAGTTCTTTGCTGAATTGGAAGAAAATGCGGAAGATCTGGCGCGGTTCCAACCCGATGCCATGGATCGGTTGGTGTATCGTTGCGCCGAACTGCACATGAATCACATTGCAAACAGCGGTGATCCTTTTGAATTTGGTTCCGCCCGACCATTGGATTTCGGCCATTGGGCCGCCCATAAGTTGGAACAACTTTCCAGTTACTCCATCCGACATGGTGAAGCTGTCGCCATTGGGATTTCACTCGATGTCATTTATGCCGGATTGATTGGTATGCTGAAACAAACCGAAGTGGACAGGATTCTTGCTTTGCTCGAAAACCTTGGGTTTGAGCTCTACTCCAACGAATTGCATTACACGAGCAGCGATGGGAACTTGACAGTGCTCAAGGGCTTGGAAGAATTCCGCGAACACCTTGGAGGGCAACTGACAATCACTTTGCTCGAAGGCATTGGCAACGGAGTGGAAGTGCATGAAATCAATGTGCCAAAAATGACCCAGGCCATGCATATGTTACGCGATCGTTATCAGAGCAGATCCAATAAGATTGTTGTTGCGCACTCCTGATTTCTATTCCTTTTTCTCTTCATGAAACGATTGGCGGTGATCAATGTGGTTGGCCTCACTGCGGACCTCATTGATAGGGGCATGCCCCGGATTTCTTCGCTCAAGCAAAGTGGAGGAATTTGTTCCGTGGATCCGGCTCTCCCGGCAGTGACCTGCACGGCGCAGTCCAATTATCTTACCGGGCTGACTCCTTCTCAACATGGGATTGTTGCCAATGGGTGGTACAACAGAGATCTGGCGGAAGTCCAGTTCTGGAAGCAACCCAATCAACTGGTTCAAGCTCCAAAGGTGTGGGACCGAATGAAAGCGCGTGATTCCGGGTTTACCTGCGCCAAAGTCTTTTGGTGGTACAACATGTATACCTCCACCGACTACAGCCTGACACCCAGGCCCATGTATCCGGCTGACGGACGAAAGGTTTTTGATATATACACCTGGCCATACGACATTCGCCCTGAAGTTAAAAAGGAACTGGGTCCGTTTCCGTTCCCCACTTTTTGGGGGCCGGCTGCCGGTATGGATACTCCCCAGGGGCCACCTCAGGCTGTGTCACAATGGATTGCCGATTCGGCCAGATGGGTGGAAAAGAAATTTCAACCCTCACTGAATCTGGTCTATTTGCCACACCTCGATTACAACTTGCAACGGTACGGGCCTGACCATCCATGCATTCCGGAAGATCTTGCACGCATCGATACCATCGTGGGTGATTTGGTGGATTTTTTGGAAAACCGGGGCGTGGGGTCTTTGGTCCTCTCCGAGTATGGCATCACGCCGGTAAGAAAACCGATTCATCTCAACCGACTCTTTCGGGAGCAAGGGTGGTTGACCATCAAGGAAGAACTCGGCAGGGAACTCATTGATTTTGGCGCTTCCAAAGTGTTTGCGGTGGCTGATCATCAGGTGGCTCATGTACACGTTCAAGATTCATCGCAGCTATCAGAGGTGAGACGTCTTCTCGAGTCTACTGAGGGAGTGGATTGGGTGTGGGGAGCGGATGAAAAAAAGGATAATGGACTGGATCACGAACGCGCCGGGGATCTGGTGGTGTTTTCGAAAGATTGGGCCTGGTTTACTTATTACTACTGGCTGCAGGATGACCGGGCGCCCGATTTTGCCCGATGTGTCGATATTCATCGCAAGCCGGGTTATGATCCGGTCGAGTTGTTTCTGGATCCATCCCTGACATTCCCAAAACTCAAAATCGCCTGGCGTTTGTTGCAGAAGAAACTTGGTTTTCGGATGTTGATGGATGTGATTCCTCTGGATGCGGGCTTGATCAAAGGTTCGCATGGTACCCGCCCTGAAGATAAACGACATTATCCGGTTTTGCTCAGCGGAAATGCTGAATGGCTGCCTGATCAAGACTCGATCGATTCGACAGAAGTGGCATCTTGTATCGAAGCGTTTTTTGAAAGGACATGACGTATATGTTTCGTCTCCTTAAAAGATCGTAAAATCCGTTTGCCGCATTGGCGGATTCCCTATTACCGTCCAGTTCTGATGACGAAAGAAGAAGCCCAGATCAAACACCGTGAACTTTGCGAAATCGTAAGAGGGCACGACTATGCCTATTACGTTCAGGCCAGGCCGGCGGTATCTGATCAGGAATATGATCGGCTCTACCGGGCTCTGAAGGATATCGAATCCGAATTTCCTGATTTGGTAACGCCCGATTCACCGACACAAAAAGTCGGAGGGGAACCTTTGGAAGGTTTCGAAACCGTTTCCCACGCTGTTCCGATGATGAGTTTGGACAATACCTATTCCCAGGAGGAATTGGTGGCGTTCCTCAAGCGGGTTCAAAAGCTTGTTCCAGACCGGGCATTGGATTGGACGGTGGAGCCCAAAGTGGATGGGGTGGCCGTCACGCTTCGATATGAGCGAGGTCAGTTGGTCCTGGGAGCCACCCGTGGTGATGGTTCCACAGGAGATAATGTCACCGCCAACCTCCTGACTGTTCGATCGATTCCTTACCAATTGGCTGAAGATCGGGCAACTGTCCCTCCGGTATTGGAGGTGCGCGGTGAGGTATTCATGACACGTTCTGGTTTTGAACGATTGAATCAGCGTCGAGTGCAGGAGGGGGATGAACCTTTTGCCAATCCACGCAATGCCACGGCGGGATCGTTGAAAATGCTGGATTCAACCATCGTCGCCAAGCGTCCCTTGGATATCGTGATCTATGGTCTGGGTGCGGTGGAAGGTCAGGATGACGCCTTTCCCAAAACACAATCCGATTTGCTGAACTACCTGGAAACCCTTGGCCTACCGACTCCTCCGAAAACCTGGATCTGTAGCGACGCTTCATCCCTGGCAACTGTTCTGGAGGAACTGGATACCTTGCGACATACCTTGGACTACGAAACCGATGGCGCAGTGATCAAGGTGAATGACATCGCCTTGAGAGAAAGCCTGGGGACCACTGCCAAAGCGCCGCGTTGGGCGATTGCCTATAAATTTGCAGCAGAACAAGCGGAGACGAAGCTCAAACGAATATTCATTCAAGTCGGTCGGACCGGAGCATTGACTCCCGTAGCCGATCTTGAACCTGTTTTGGTCAGTGGATCGACAGTCAGTCGCGCCACCCTGCACAATGCCGATGAAATCGAGCGTAAGGATATCCGCGAGGGAGATTCGGTGATGATTGAAAAAGCGGGTGAAATCATTCCCGCTGTAGTGCGGGTTATAACCGAAAAGCGTCCGAAGGGTTTAAGTGCTTACGTCTTTCCTACCACTTGTCCTGAATGCGGCTCCAAGGCCGTTAAAATGGAATCATCCGGTGTGGCCGGAGCGGTCTGGCGTTGTCCGAACATGGATTGTCCCGCACAAGTACGCGGGCGGATTGAACATTGGTGTTCACGGAAGGCCATGGATATCGAGGGTGGTGGGACTGTGTTGGTGAAACAGTTGGTCGAACAATTGGCTGCTCGCGGGCTGGTCCTGGATGTTGCAGAGCTCTATCGATTGAGCAAATCGGAAGTGGCCTCCCTGGAACGCATGGGTGACAAGTCTGCTCAGAATTTTATCGACGGACTTGAAGCTTCCAAATCGCGTGATTTGTGGCGTGTCCTCTTCGGACTTGGAATCCTTCACGTGGGGGCAGGCGTCGCCAAATCGTTGTCCAGGCATTTTGCCAACATGAATGATTTGATTCAATGTGGTATGGATCAATTGGTTGCGCTGGATGATGTCGGTGAAGTGATTGCCCGGAGTTTGGTGGATTGGTTTTCAGATGCACGAAATCAGGACCTCCTTCGTCGACTTGAAAAAGCGGGTGTGAACATGGAATCGAGCCTGTATCAAGCTGCCGAAAAAGCCGGGGATTCGCATGCGCTGGCAGGGACGACGTGGGTTTTAACCGGAACTTTGCCGACCTTGACCCGACAAGAAGCTTCCGAAAAGATCGAATCCGTCGGTGGAAAAGTGTCCAGCAGTGTTTCCAAGAAGACCGATTATGTTTTGGCCGGCGAATCCGCGGGTTCGAAACTGGAGAAAGCTCAGAAAATGGGCGTGAACATTGTCGATGAACCCGCCTTTCTGAATCTCATAGGGGGCGAAGTCCTTTCCAAACCTGATTCACAAGGGGATGAGTTGGACTTTTTCAAAGAGATGGAATAGTCTCGCATGACATTCATATGAAATCACCGAGGATGAAGACTGAATTGACCCGCGTCGCCAAACTCACCGACAGGCGAAAATTTCTAACTGGATTGACCGCTGCTTTGGGGGCACCGATCGTGTTTCAGGATCAATTGTTGCGCACCGGTTTGTTCCCAGCCGCCCTTGGGCAGGAAGCAATTCAGAAGGGGTGGCCGGGCAAGGAAGAGTTGCGTTTGCTCGGCGACAAACCAGTCAATGCCGAGGCGACCGCCACTTTGCTCGATGATCCGGTCACTCCCAATCACCGGCACTTTGTCCGCAACAACGGTCTCATTCCTGAACGTGCAATCTCCGGCAAGGTGGGCGATTGGTCGTTGACCATCGATGGAGTGGTGGAGAAGACGCTCACTCTCAGCCTTGAAGATTTGAAGAATGGTTTCAGTCAGCAAAGTGCCGCTTTGGTGATTGAGTGCGGAGGAAATGGAAGGGCTGGATACTATCCCAAAGTGGGCGGTAACCCCTGGACCCTTGGCGCTGTTGGCTGTGCCCGGTATCGGGGCGTGAGATTGCGGGATGTGCTGAATAAAGCCGGTGTGAAATCATCCGCCGTCTACATTGCATACTACGGTGAAGATCCTCATTTGAGTCGTGAACCCGGTAAGTATCCCATTTCACGAGGTGTGCCCATCGAAAAGGCCATGGATGAACATACTTTGTTGGTGTGGGAAATGAATGGCGAAGCTTTGCCTGCCGAACATGGTTTTCCTTTGAGATTGGTTTGTCCCGGCTGGCCCGGTTCGACCTCCGGCAAATGGATCAAAAGAATTCAGGTTCGCGATCAAATTCATGACGGACCCAAGATGACCGGTACATCTTATCGCGTTCCCAAGCACCCCGTTGCTCCGGGAGACAAGGTGCCGGAAGAGGATTTTGAAATCATAGAAACCATGCCGGTGAAATCCATTATCACGCATCCAGGTTCAGGTTCCGAGTCTCCTTTTGGACAATCCCTTGCTTTGCGCGGGCATGCCTGGTCGGGTAACGGAGATGTTGCGCGTATGGATATCAGTTATGATTTTGGGGCGACATGGCATCAGGCTGAGTTGGCTGCACCGGTCAACAAGTACGCCTGGCAGCACTGGAATATTTCCCTGGATCTGCCTGAAGCCGGTTACTACGAAATTTGGGCGCGTGCCACTGATGGAGAAGGTCGCGCTCAACCGATGGTTGTGCCGGGATGGAATCCCAAAGGGTATCTGAATAACGCGGCGCATCGGATCGCGGTTCGATTGGTATAAGAGCGTGAAGGAAGTTTGAGGATGAAACATATTACTTCGTTCAATAGGACAATATGGATCTGGGCAGTGGCGTTCTGCTTGATTGGGTTCGGGCGATTGAACACCACATCCCAACCATCAGGCGCCAAGACTGCGACCGGCCCCTGGGGTTTGAAAACAGATCCATCCGTCGGATTGGTGGTAGCCAATTGCGGGAATTGTCATTCGCCCTACTTGATCACCCACCATCATCGCGATCGTGAAAGCTGGGACAAAACGATCACCAAAATGGAGAGCAACGGATTGGTCCCTCCCGCTCCAGTGATCCGGAAGATGTTGTTGGACTACCTGGAAAAGCACCAGGGAGGTTTGGAAGAAGATCGACCCGACGCATCGCCCTGGGGGCATGCCGGCTTTGATGCCAATCCACTTTGGAATTAAGGTTTATTCGGGGTTGGGTGATTCAGCGGAGCCTTGTTGGTCAGGCAGGCCATCCCTCAGCACACCTCCAATTTTCCACTGATTATCTTCCAGAGCCATAATGTAGGAATACACGGCAGTGGGGATCCGGTTGCGGCTTAATCTCACACGGATCATTCCCTGCTTGCCATCATCAAGGGAATTGCTGATCTCAATGGCTTCGTAATCCAGCATGGGGCGGTAATGGGCTTGAACCATTCCTTCAAACTCCTGCAAAGATTGTTCCTCCTGAATGCCCTTGGACGCAAATTGGAAGGCCGCTTCAAACTGCCTGTTCCGGATTGCTTTCAGCTGGCCTCCAACGGTGGACATGATGGCTTGCAGTGTTTCCGGATTGCTTGGAAACACTTTGATCCATTGCCGTCGGTTGGCTTCGGGTTGAAATGGCATGGTCTTCGGCGCGGTGTAATCCGACACCACCACCGGAAGGTAAATGATCACTCCCAACAATAAGACTGCTCCCGCAGTCTCTCTGATGAACCATGGCATTTTCATTGGAGCGGTTGCGGTAGCGGATTATTCCCCGGATCCCTGCCACGGGATGGATCCGGCCGCCTGAATGTGATCCATCAGAGCCCGGGTCAGCATGCGGTGTATCGATGGGTTCCTTCGGGAAACATCGGTGGTCTCCATGGGATCCTGCTGCAGGTTGTAGAGTGAATACGGTTCGAACGGTGAATTCTGAACCAGTTTCCAATCCCCTCTGCGAAAAGCGTAATAGTCGCGTCCCTGATAGCGCATGTTTCCCTCGCGCCGCACCCAGATCATGTCGCGTGTGCGATGAGGGGTGCGATCTCCCTTCAAAAGGGGGAGGAATGATTCGCCTTCGATGGTCTGATTTCTTTGGATTCCGGCGATGTCACAGAGCGTCGGGAAGATATCCATGGTCATGTTCAATTGATCTGTTCGACGGCCCGCCTCAATGACCCCGGGCCAAACGGCGCATGCCGGAACAATGATGCCACCTTCAAACATATCCTGTTTGCCGCCGCGGTGTGGGCCGCATTGTGCTCCGACGTTGAGTTGCCCTCCGTTGTCGCTTGTAAAAATGATCAGTGTATCGTCGAGTTGCCCTGATTCTTTCAAGGCGTCGATCACCTCGCCGATACCCGCATCAAGATGTTCGATCAATGCCACTAGTTTTGCACGGCGATCGGTGATGCCGGGCTCCCGGGCTTTGACCCGTTGAAACCATGCATCGGGTGGCTGGATCGGTGTGTGTGGGGCGTTGTAGGCGAGGTATAGGAAAAAGGGCTGGTCGTGATCTTTGCGTTCGGTGATGTATTCGGAAGCCCATAGAGTGAAGAGATCCGTTGCATGCCCCTCGGGATGTATGGGCTCTTTGTTGCGTCGCATGTAGTGTTGTCCGTGTCGCCGGTGGTGGTAGTAATCGTCCATCATGTCACCAAGGAATCCGTGAAAGAAATCGAATCCACGTTCGGTGGGTGTGTTCGGAGATTCCAATCCCAAATGCCATTTGCCGACAATGGCGGTATGATATCCGGCTTTGCTCAACATTTGTGGAAGCAAGGTGGCTTTTGGGTCCAGGTAACCCCAATTGTCTTTGGCATGCGTACGAATCACTCCGGGCACGCCGACCAGATCCGGATAACGCCCGCTCAACAAAGCTGCACGAGTCGGAGAACACACGGGGCAATTGGCGTAAAACCTGTCCCAGCGCAAACCGGATTGAACGAGTGAGTCGATGTGAGGGGTTTCAAGGTCTTTTGCTCCATAGCTCGACAGATCACCGTAGCCGAGATCATCTACCAATATGACAAGCATGTTAGGAAGTGATCTTCCTGCAGCGTTCAGGTTTATCCCACAAGCGATCACCCACATCAACAAGGTGAGGCATCGGAAAAATTTCATGATGGCCATGGAGGCAACTTACACAAAATCGCGGACGGTTCGATCTTATTTTTTTAGAACGAATCTTTGTAGCCCGTTCCATGATGTTTATCCCTTGATGTTGCTAAGCTCGTAATTCTCGATGACGAAAACAACTTACGATATGATCGTTTACAATACCACCCGCCTGAAGGAATGCATACACAATGGTGCTGCCGACAAAGGAAAAACCATGCGATTTAAGCGCCTTGCTCACCTCATCGGAAAGGGGAGTGGATGCTGGAATGTCTCCCATCGTTTTCCAGTGGTTTTGAATCGTTTTACCGTTGGTGAACTGCCAGATGAAAGAGTCGAAGTCGCCGTGTGTTTCCTGTAGCTTTAGAAACGCGGATGCGTTCTTCACCGTCGCCTGGATCTTGAGTCGATTGCGAATGATGGCCGGATTGTTTCGGGCTTTTTCCTGGGAAACTTCCGACATGCGTGCCACTTTCTGCGGATCAAATCCTTTGAAAACCTTGCGGAATGCCTCCCTTTTATGGAGCACCGTGCGCCAGGAAAGTCCCGCTTGAAAGGCGTCCAGCACAATGAACTCAAACCATTTTAAGTCGTCATGAACCGGTACGCCCCACTCCTGATCGTGATAAGTCAGCATGAGATCATCCGATCCCGGCCAGGCACAGCGTTTGAGGTTGGAGTGGGTCATGGCTGTTGTTGGTTGCAGATGGATTGTATTTCAGGAATCGATGGTGAAAGGGTTTTCCATAGCCAGGACACATGCATCCAAAACGCTCTGATGACCTCTCCGCCTACCCATTTTGAGCGGACATCATCATCGAGCCATTCCAGGAATGCGGAATAGCTCAATCCAGCAGGAATTTGGAGTGCTGCGCCCGGTGTCGACATGTTCCTGAGTTTTAGCGCAATTGCCGCTTCCTGTCTACTTTGCGTTGGCCTGGTTTTTAGCTGCCTTGAACTTTGCCTGCTGTTCCTCCGTCAATACTTCCCGCACCATGCGTTCCTGACCTGCTTCAATGATGCGTTGTCTTT
>CAYPZD010000027.1:35652-53404 GCA_964415055.1 uncultured Verrucomicrobiota bacterium
GTCAATACTTCCCGCACCATGCGTTCCTGACCTGCTTCAATGATGCGTTGTCTTTTGCTTTGGAGACGTAGTTGCTGTTCAATGTCTGCGAGCGCTTTGGTTTCGCGTTCGATGGTTTTTACTTGGGCATCTTCCAGATCCAGTTCGTCGTGAACTGCAGGGTCACGCAATGGTTGTGTCAGATTTCCGTTGGGTGAATAGGCGCCACTCGACGAACCTCCGCCCCTGAAACGACCGCCCGTGTTTTGAGATTGAGCGAAGGAGATGGAACAATAAAGCAGACTTGTGAGTAAGATCTTAATGAGGAGGTGATTTGATTTCATAACAGATGGGTTCCTTCAAGGTCCTCTCTGGCTTTGGTCCTCAGAAAATAACCGACCATCAGCTGCGAGCTTTTCTGTCCGTCATGAACTCTTCGAAGTCAAATGCCTCCGCTGATCCACTATCCAATCCTTCTTTGATTGCTTGGCGAAGTGCTTCCAGCTTTGTTTCCTGGTCTTGAAGCCGTCGGACTCCGGCCCTGATCACTTCGCTTGCAGATCCGTAACGGCCAGCAGTAACCTGGTTATCGATAAATCCTGCGATTTCATCGCCCAATTCGACACCAGTGTTTCGAGACATTTCTTCCTCCGTTTCTTCTGGGGCATACCAAATATTGGTACCAAGTCAACCTGGACCAGTTAGAACTCACGGGCCACAACCATAGCACTAAACGCGCCATGAGGTATACGACAACAGCTTCTCACAGCATCAGCCATGATTTCTTCTTCATTTTTTTCATCCAATTTGGCCCAATTTGATTTCTTTCGTCGCATGTATGTGTGTTGGGGCGCATTGTATATGGCGATGAACGATCAAAGCAAAAAAGTGAAGGAAATTTTTCTGGAGGCCGAAGGTATCTTGGATGCCGTTGAGCAGCAGAGGTTTCTTGAACGTGCTTGTGGTGGCGATCAGGATCTGTTGGGCCGGGTTCAGCGTCTTTTGGATGCCCATCAGGAGGGAACGGATTTTATTCCGATGGATCCTCAGGAGCAGACCAAAGTTGCCGACGAGCCGGCTCCCAGAGAAGGGGAAGGTTCGATCATCGGCCCTTACAAGTTACTCCAGAACATCGGTGAAGGTGGTTGTGGCGTCGTTTACATGGCGGAGCAGCAGAAGCCGGTGGTTCGGCGTGTGGCGTTGAAGATCATCAAGTTGGGTATGGACACCAAGCAGGTGATTGCGCGGTTTGAGGCGGAACGTCAGGCACTTGCGATGATGGAACATCCCAATATCGCCAAAGTGCTGGATGCCGGGGCAACCGAGAATGGGCGTCCCTATTTCGTCATGGAACTGGTTCGGGGGGTGCCGATTACCGAGTTTTGTGATCAGCAGAATCTGGACACCAATGAGCGTTTGGCGCTGTTCATGGATGTCTGCAGCGCGATTCAGCATGCGCATCAGAAGGGCGTGATTCATCGCGACATCAAACCTTCCAATATTTTGGTGACCATGCACGACCACAAGGCCGTGCCAAAGATCATTGATTTCGGTATCGCCAAGGCCACTCAGCAACGTCTGACGGATAAGACTCTTTTTACTCAATATCATCAATTCATGGGCACGCCTGCCTATATGAGTCCCGAACAGGCTCAGATGAGCGGATTGGATATCGATACACGCACGGATATTTATTCTCTTGGAGTGTTGCTTTACGAATTGTTGACAGGTCGCACCCCTCTCGATGCCAAGGAACTGACCAAGGCGGACTACGACGAAATGCGGCGTCGCATCCGGGATGAGGAGCCGATTTATCCTTCCACCCAGCTCACCTCGATGAATGCCGAGGAATTGACGAGCATTGCCAAGCATCGCAATACCGAAGCTTCCCGGTTGAATCGTGTGATGCGCGGCGAGCTGGATTGGATTGTGATGAAGGCCTTGGAGAAGGATCGCAATCGTCGGTACGAAACCGCCGCTGAAATGGCATTGGACGTGCAACGTTATTTGAATTTCGAGCCGGTCAAGGCGGCGGCTCCGAGTTCGATGTATCGGTTCAGAAAATTTGCGCGTCGTAATAAGGCGGCCATTTCCGTTGCCGCCATCATTCTTTTGTTGCTTTCGGTCGGTTCAGTGGTCAGCACGTGGCTGGCTGTCAAGGCGACCATTGCCCAGAGAAACGCGGATCAACATGCGCAGGAATCCAAGGATGCCAAGGAATTGGCGGAACTGAGGGAGCAGGATGCCAATGAACAGCGTAATTTTGCCCTTACCTCGGCTCGTGCCTTACGCCAAAATCTATATGCATCCGACATGTATCAAGCTCAGCAGTTTCTGGAGGCAGACAATATCGCGAAAAGTCGGGAATTACTTCTGAAATACACTCCCGAGAACGCAGACGCAGAAGATTTGAGAGGATTTGAGTGGCAGTATCTATGGGATAGATGTCGAGGCGATCAGCTTTACGTGTTTGAAGATCTGTTGCGACCTGTTGGTGCTGTGTCGTTCTCCAGAGATGGAGAAATGCTGGCTGGATTTGCTTCAGATGGAAAAGTTGGAGTATGGAATGTCAGCACCCGGATGCAGATTGCACAGTTGGATGCTGAGTTCGAATCCTGGCCGGCAAATTTGCGAGTTAAATTTTCCAGTGATAACCGGTTTTTGTATGCTGGTCGGATAAGCGGAAGATGGAATAGTATGAAACGTGCCAAATTGATTGTTTGGCGCACTGATACGTGGGAACAGGTGGCCTGTCTCAAGGAAGTTGGTTTTCCGTTAATTGAACAGGAGAAATCAGATAAATTCGCCGCATATAACGGTCAGGGATTTCATTTGTACGACATAGGGCACGAAGGAGATCACCCATTGGATGTTTCCTCACACCCTTTTGCTGAAAAGCATGTGAGAGGCTATGCCTTCTCAGAGGATGATCGTTTGTTGGCCCTGAAGGAGCGGAATGATGAGAGCATATCCATTTTTGATACGCTTTCGGGGATGAAGTTGGCGGATTGGCCCCTCCTTTCCTCTACACGCACTCATTTGATATCTGTGGCAAATGGTATGCAGTATGTCGCCTGGATGAGCGATCCTTTCAGCCGTAGTGCCATTGAACTGAAACTCCGATTGTTCAATCCGTTTGAAGAACGTGAAATCGAGTTGGAACAATCTCAGCCCGGCATGTTGTTTGCCGCAGAATTTTCGCCCGACGCACAGTGGCTGGTAGCAGGTGGATGGGATTATCTGCTTCATGTATGGGAAGCGTCTTCTGGTAAAAAAATCGGAGCTTTTAAAGGGCATTTGGATGAAATTTTTTCTTTGGCGATCTCCCCGAATTCTCAAACTTTTGCTTCAGGTGGCAAAGATGGAAGAGTTTATTTGTGGGATTTGCGAGCGATGAGCGCCAAGCCAAAAATGGAGCGTATCGAGTTTGTCCAAAAGGAAGGCCAGGCGAATAAAATTACCTCACTCCAGAGACTCGCAGAGATGATTCCATCCGCCTTGTTGTCTGAATTCGAAAAGGGCAACATCGATTATTTTCTGCCTGCCGGGCGTTCTTGGGGGCCAAATATCGTCTCTTCAGATGGTCAACACGGAGCATGTCGGGTGGGGAAGGATGAATTCGAATTATACGATATGATCGAAGGTAAATTCGAAGCCACCCTTCAGGTGGATGAGCGTCAGGGAGGGTTTTCCCGGACGGGCCCTGAATTCATCTCGAACCAGCGGTTGATATACCAACGTGATGATCGGTTTTCGATTTGGAATGTTAGGGACAACCGTAACGAACCTGCCAGCATTCCGGAAGAATATGAATCATTTTTAGGAGCGAGTCCGGATGGACGATATCTTGCTTTGTCCCGTCAGGGTGAGGGATCAGACATTGCTGTTTGGGATTTCGATGCGGGGCGCGAAGTGTCTCTTTTGACCGGAATGAATTATGCCGCTAGATCTGTGACTTTCTCTTCGGATGGGGCGCTTGTCATGGCTGCCGGCAGTTGGGATAAACGTGGCTTGGTGTGGAACACCCTCACTGGCCAGGTGGAGCATATATTGACCGGACATAAACAGGGAATCCATGCCGCTGCTTTTTCGCATGATGGAAGATCTGTCGGTACTTACAGCCCCGATGGAACCGTTCGAATCTGGCATATGGAGACAGGCCGCGAAATGCTGTCGTTTCAACCTGAAGGAGGTGCCAATGAACGACTCGATCGGCTTCAGTTCAGTAAGGACAATCAAAAACTTTTTATCATCGGCAATGACAACGCCTGGGTCATTAAAGTTCCCAGTCTGGAACTGATCGATGAAGAGATTTCAAAAAAACAAATAAAGGAAAAATCCTGATGACAACAACAAAACCCAAAACCAAGACGGCAACCAAACGAGTCAATCCCCGGGAAGTGGATGAATGGATCCAGGGCACCCTTGCGGGGGATGAAGATGCCTCTCGTTCCTTGCTTGAATTTCTATACCCGCAGGTCATGTCGATCGTGCGGGCACGTTTGCCGCGGCGTGGATGTGTGGAGGATCTTTCCCAGGATATTTTTATCAGGGTTTTTCAGAAACTGGGTCAGTATTCCGGCAAGGTGCCGTTGAAGCATTGGGTCAGCCGGGTGGCGGTGAACATGTGCACCAATGCCTACCACAAGGCGCGCGCCAATCAGGAATTGCGTCTTGCGGATCTGGGGGAAGATGAAGCACGTGTGATCGAATCCCTGACCACAAGCGATGAGGAGCTGGAACCATCCCAATCCTGGGCTGCGCGTGAACTGGTGGACAAGTTGTTGGAAACACTCAACCCAAATGATCGGCTGCTCGTGGATCTCATCTGTCTGCGTGGTTTCACCTACAATCAGGCTCTGGAGGAAACGGGGTGGAATATATCCGCGATGAAAGTGCGCATGTTCCGCATCCGCAAACGGCTTGAAAAAACGCTGCAACGCCTGAGTCGCGAAGACGCCCTGCCCGTCATCGAATTTCCATCAGCATGGGCAACGACCAGCGATTGCCAGGCAGTTGCTGTTTGTGGCGCCTGATACTTTTTTGTTCCATATCGTTTCCGCTTAAAATGCCCGATAACCTTTTGGTGTCGGGCATTTTTTGCTCTTTGATACTGATTGCAAAAAGTGTTTGTGTATAAGGGACCGCTGATGCTTCTTGTTCTCACGCCCGTTCCGATGAATCGGGATTAGCTGCAAGACACAGTGATGCAGAGTTTTTTTTGAAATTACTATTGGTAAACGTTATAGACCGCGCCCTGGTTATGTCAGAATTCGTTTTTTAGACATGAATTCAGAGTGGTCCGGATGGCAAAAAGCGCCCGAAGGATTCAGTCATCTTTTCGGGCGCTCGTAGTGGAAAAACTGTGTTTGACGTTTAGCGGTTTGATTTCTTCTTTTTGTAACCGCACATGTTGGCAAATTTTTTAGGAGTGATGCCGCAGTGACGTTTGAATTGTTGGGCGAAGTGGCTTTGGTCGTAAAAACCGATATCCACGGCAATTTCGGCCAGTGTTTTTTCACCTTGGATCAACAGTTGCTTGGCGCGCTCAATTCTTTGTCGGAGCACAAATTGGTAGGGTGAGTATCCCATGCTGATTTTGAATTGTCTCGCAAAGTGAAAGGGGCTCAAGCCTGCCGTGTCCGCCATGTTTTTCAGGGACACATCTTCAGAAAGATGGTCGTGCACGAATCCGATGGCGCGCTTCAATTGCGGTCCTGTCAGGCCACCTGTTCGTGGTGGGGTTTGGCTCTCGCCGCCTCCGTGCTGGCTGGCGAGGTGTACGGCCAGACTTGTTGCGAGCGACTCTGCATAGCGGCTTCCTGTTGGACTGCCTTTGACGGTTTCCTGCAGGAGTGTTCGACAGACGCTTTCGGCATAGGGATCACTGATGGCAGTTTTCATTTCCAAGTGGATGCTGTCCAGCTTGAAGAGATCACAGCACGCAAGCGACATGAATTCCGGTGTGAGCGAAATGCTTGCAAATTCTACCGGCTGCTTTGTGCGTGCGGCACTGACACTCATGGCTGGTCGTATGCAGATCTGTCCCGGGAGAAGTTTCATCGGTTCATAGTTCCCGTTGGATTTGAATTCAACTTCCGTGGGAGGGCCCAGGTGCAATGTGACAACGTGGTTGAACCACATGATGTCACTGGCATTGTATTCGTCGAGCCGGTGGTGTTCCACCAGTATCCCCTGCCAGTTCAACGGGGCACTGGACGCAATGAGCCCATTGGCAAATGGGCGTGGTTTACCCGTTCCATGGTCCAGCACCATTTCTTGTCTTACCTGCTGTTCTTCTCGTTGTGATATTTCAGACATGTTGAAAATCCAGTCCGGCTGCTAGCATTTCCAATGCCATGTGGCAGCCTCATTTTGGGTCCTTGGTTGAGGTGGAATACACGCCAACTAAGGAGTGATGACTTGTCATTTCCATTGTTGGTTACTTGTTTTTTGGGATACTCCAACGAAACTTGAGATAAGGTGGATGTTTGGAAAATACTGCTGTCTGATCGGTTCCCAAGCCTGGTTTCGCAAGCATATGGGAATCCGGATTGCCTGGTGCATTTTGAAGAGAAACCTCAGGAGCTTGACTTGCGGGGTGGTTTAAGAGATCAAGGAAGTATGAATTCCGTATTAAAATGGTTTGTTTGTGCCTTCTGTCTGGCAGGAATGGCAGGTTCCAGCTGGTCGGTCATGGCAGGAGATGCTCCGCAATCCTCGCATTCTTTCGAGGGAGTGGTCACCAAAAAGGTGGGTTATCGCTATCTCCAGTTTCTTCCCGCAAGTTATGACGATGATAAGGAGAAGGAATGGCCAATGATCTTGTTTCTGCATGGCGCGGGGGAGCGTGGGGATGATTTGAACAAGGTGAAGGTGCATGGACCACCCATGATTGTCGAATCGAAGCCTGATTTTCCGTTTGTCGTGATTTCTCCACAATGTCCAACCGGCACCGTCTGGGATGCGGATGCCTTGTTGGCGTTGTTGGATGAAGTGACAGATCGATTGAGGATTGATGAAAAGCGACTTTATGTGACCGGATTGAGTATGGGTGGATTCGGTACCTGGAACCTGATTGGTAAAGCTCCCGAACGGTTTGCCGCAGCGGTGCCTATTTGTGGAGGAGGTAATACACGTGATTTCCTGTTGCCCAAGTCCCGTGAAGCCCTTCAATCACTGCCGATCTGGGTATTCCATGGAGGCAAAGACGGTGTGGTGTTGCCGGAGGAGAGCGAGCGTTTGGTCGCCATGATCCGGGATCGGGTCAAAGGTAATATCCAACTGACCATTTACCCGGACGCCGGTCATAACTCATGGACTGAAACGTACGACAACCCCAAACTTTACGATTGGTTTCTGAGTCATTCCCGTTAATGGGGATTCAAGGATTGATTCAACAGCAAAGAGCGATTCATGTCTGAAACAAGCGGCGAACGGTATTTGACAGCCACCCGTCATATTTGGGATGTCGTGTCGGGGCAAATGGACACCATACGCAAGGTGGCCGATATGTTTGCGACCACCATATTATCCGGTCGGATGGTCCATCTTTTTGGATCCGGTCACAGTCGGATCATGGTCGAGGAGATGTGGCCTCGCTACGGATCCTTTCCAGGGTTTCATCCCATCGTCGAGCTTTCCCTGACGTATCATCATGATGTGGTGGGAGCCAACGGGCAGCGTCAGGCCATGTTTCTGGAAAATGTCTCGGGATTGGCGGATCGCATTTTGCGTAATTTTGATATCAACGAACAGGATACCGCTTTGGTGATCTCTTCTTCCGGTTGCAATGTCGTGCCGGTTGAAATGGCGGAAGGTTTTCGCCAGCGGGGGGTGAAAGTGGTGGGGATGGTCAGCCGGGAACATTCCGACGCCAGCACCAGCCGGCATCCCAGGGGAGTCAAGCTTTCCGATTTGTCCGACGTGGTGCTGGACACCGGTGCACCGGTTGGAGATGCCATGGTTTCTATCGATGGACTGGAAACGCCTGTTTCCCCCGGGAGCACGGTGGGAGGTTGCCTGCTCATCAATTGCATTAAAGCTGAAGTGGCTGATCGATTGACACAAGCCGGACATCCGCCCAAGGTCTTGACGGCCTCGGCGGTCGTTGGCAGTGAAAAAGCCACGGCCTTGTTTGAGGCCGCCTATGACGAACATGGCCGCCGCATCGCGCAACTTTATGCAGACCTGGGTCAATAAAAGAAGAGCATGAAAGATCAACCTTTAAGAACAACCGTTATTGGAAGCTATCCTTTTCCGTCCTGGCTGGATTTTGCCAGTCGTAACCTGGATGCATTCGGCTCTGCTGATAGAGAGGAGATGATTGATGACGCGGTCACCGTCGCGATTCAGGATCAACTCCGGGCCGGACTGGATGTGATCACCGACGGGGAACAAACCCGCCTGGATTTCAACCTGTCCTTTTATGGTTTTCTCGATGGCATTGAGTTGGAGGGGGAAAGTCCCCGGCGATTCGGTCCACCCGCCCATGATCAACGGGGAAAACATGCCATATCCGGTGATCTAACCGCGCCCAAAGGATTGGGAGCGGTTGAGGATTTTGAACGGTTTCAACGTCTGGCTCCAAAGAATGGACCGACCCTGAAGGCTAGTGTTCCCGGTCCCTTTACCCTAAGCGGTCGTTTGCTCCCCAATGATCAATATTCTGACCGGTATGCGATCACGGAAGCGCTGCTTCCGCTGGTGCGCAAGGAACTGGAAGATCTCGTGGCGGCCGGGTGTCGTGAATTGACGGTCGATGAACCGTCCATGAGTTGTTATGCCTACAAAGAGGACAAGAAACGTTTGGTGGACATCTTCAATCGCACCGTGGAAGGCGTGGTGGGTAAATGTCATTTATCGACGCATTTTTGTTTTGGGAACTTCAAGGGGCATGCGGTGGGGTGGCGACAGTATGCGCCCATGTTCCCGGAGTTTTTGGACATGAAAGTGGATGAGATTCACGTGGAAATGGCCAATCGGGAATTTGCCGAGCTTGAAATATTGGAAACCATCTCCAAACGCTGTGATGTTGCAGTCGGGGTGGTGGATGTGAAAAGTTATTACATCGAAACTGCGGAAAACGTGGCCGATCGGGTCAAAGCCTGTCTGAAGTATGCTCCGGCAGATCGCCTTTCATTTGCGCCCGATTGCGGACTGAGTCAGACAGCGCGTTGGGCGGCCAGGAAAAAACTTCGAAACATGGTCGACGGCGTCTTGAGCGTGCGTCAATCATTGTGAATCGGCCATACGAAGGGAACGAGTGATGAGTGGTTCATTGATCAAGCCGGTTCAGCAAGATGAGGATCTGATATCGGATGTTTCATCCGTTGAGCACGATCACGATCATTTCCATGTTTGGTGGTTGGGACAGAGTGGATTTCTCCTTTGCTGGCAGGGACGTCATTTGTTGTTTGATCCGTATCTTTCCGATTCGCTGACACGAAAGTATGCTCAAACCGATAAACCCCATATCCGCATGACCGAACGTGTGATCGCACCAGAGCGGTTGACCTTCATCGACGTCGTGACTTCGAGCCATAACCATACCGATCATCTGGACAAGGAAACCTTGGTGCCGTTGATGGAATTCTCGCCGGGCATCCAAATGGTGATCCCCGAAGCGAACAGGGCTTTTGTCGTGGATCGGCTGGAAGTATCTGCCGAATGGCCGCACGGACTCACTGCCGGATCGTTCCTGCGTATTCCTCCCTTCGAAATCCATGCCATACCCGCCGCGCACGAAAATCTGGATCGCGATGATTATGGGCGGCACAAATACCTGGGTTATGTTGTGAAATTCGGTCCATGGACGGTTTATCACAGTGGTGACACCGTGGTGTATGATGGCATGGAGATGCTCCTTCACCAGTGGTCGATTGACCTTGCCCTGTTGCCAATCAACGGAAGTCGTCCCGAGCGGCGCGTCTCCGGGAATATGTGGGGGAGGGAAGCGGCTCAATTGGCCAAAGACATCGGGGCTGGATGTGTGATTCCCTGCCACTATGAAATGTTCGATTTTAATACCGAATCACCCAAGGCATTCGTGGAGGCCTGTGAATCGATCGGGCAATCCTATCAGGTCTTGAAAGCCGGAGAGCGATGGACCAGTCCGTCGGCCGCCGAGTTGAGTGGACCCAATATTTAATGTCTACGACGGGAAGTGGGTTTGAAACGAAAGAAACCATCGAATCATCCGGAATTTGATTTCACCCAAAAAGCTGCGCCACGGGCTAAAGCGAAAAAGGCAAAGCGGAATCAAAAAGTTCTCGATTTGGGTGACAAGGATCTGGAAAAGCAGATTCTGGCGTTCAATGAATTTGGCAAGGACACACTCAGCGAAATTGCAAGGTATGAAAAAGCCGATGGTGGGGAGGGGGAGGTTCCTTTGTATCTCAACGAATTCTGGACCGCCGGACAAAGGCAGGCGCATTCTTTGCACGAAGTTTCATACCGGGCTTGTTTCAAACCTCAGTTACCTGCGTTTTTCATCGATCGGCTGACGGGTAAGGGAGATATCGTTTATGATCCCTTTATGGGGCGGGGAACCACTCCTTTGGAGGCTGCTTTGAAAGGGAGGATTCCATATGGGTGCGATATCAATCCTTTGAGTGAAAGGTTGCTCTTACCTCGGTTAACACCTCCCACTTTGAGTGAAATTCAGGAACGCCTGGAGTCGTTGAATTGGGATTACAAGGGTGAGATCCCTGAAGATTTGCTGGTTTTTTATCATCCCGATACACTTCGATCGATTTGTGCCTTGCGTGATTACCTGATCAAGCGAGAATCCAAGGGTAAGCTGGACCACATTGACGGCTGGATTCGTCTTGTGGCCATCAATCGATTGACGGGGCACTCTGTTGGGTTTTTCTCGGTATATTCCCTTCCCCCAAATCAGGCGGTATCCGTTCAATCCCAGAAACGGATCAATGAACGGAGGAATCAAACACCTCCTCCAAGGGATGTGCCGGCGATTATTCTGAAGAAATCAAAAGCGCTGCTTAAAGGTTTGACGGCTGACGAAATCAAATGCCTTCACGACGTGTCAGATCAATCCAAATCGATCATTGCGTTGGCCGACCAGACTGAGGCCATTGCTTCGTCGTCTGTTTCGCTGGTGGTCACCTCGCCACCGTTTCTGGATGTGGTGGATTATGCGACCGACAACTGGCTTCGGTGCTGGTTCATCGGACTGGACGCCAAGGCACTGAATATCAGCGTGTCCGGCAAATTGAGCAAGTGGGAAGAAACCATGACGAGCGTATTTGTCGAATTGGCCCGCGTGTTGAAACCGGGTGGACACATAGCCTTTGAGGTCGGTGAGGTCCGCAAAGGTAAGATCAAGCTGGAGGAATCCGTTTTACGATGCGGTGATCAGGCCGGTTTGGTCCCGTGGTTTGTCATGGTCAACGCCCAGAAGTTCACCAAAACCGCCAATTGCTGGGGAGTGGACAACAACAGCAAGGGCACCAATTCGAATCGAATTGTGCTGTTCAGGAAAAAATAGCCAAGGCGAACAGGCTACTCGCCAATCAAGGCTTTATAATCAGCCGCCGACAACAAATCATTAAGCGCCGCCGTGTCGGACATGCGAACCTTGAAGAACCATCCTTCGTTGTAAGGATCGGTGTTGACTGCTCCCGGTTCGTCGGCCAGTGATTCGTTGACTTCAATGACTTCCCCGGTGACTGGGGAATAAATATCACTGGCGGTTTTGACGGATTCCACGACCGCACAGGCTTCTCCCGCCTGAAGTTTTCGGCCCACGGCCGGAAGTTCCACGAATACCAGCTCGGTTAATTCCGCCTGCGCGTGATCCGTGATGCCCATGGTGGCGGTGTCTCCGTCCACTTTTACCCATTCATGCGTTTTGGCATATTTTAGTGTGTCTGGAATCTGGGAACTCATATATGTCTTTGTTTAACGTTTTGCGTAGCGAGTCTATTGAGATCAGGCCTTGCGGTAAATGGGTTTTTTGACAATTTCGGCAGGAAAGCTGCGCCCGCGGATTTCGATGGCAATCGATTGTCCGGGCTTGGCGAAGGGTTTGTTGACGTACGCCATTCCAATTCCATTGTTCAGGGAAGGGCTGGATGTGCCGCTGGTGACTGTTCCAATGGGTTCGCCTTCATCCGAGAGAACTGCATATTCCGGTCGGGGTGGGGCTGAACGGCCCGTCATTTGAAAGGCAACGCATCTCCGAGCGACACCTTGCTCTTTTTGAGCTGCCAAGGCGGATCTGCCCAGGAAATCGCCTTTTTCCAGATCTACAAAGAAGCCAAGTCCGGCCTCAATGGGGGAGGTCTCGGTCGTTAATTCGTGTCCATACAGAGGGTAGCACATCTCCGTCCTAAGTGTGTCCCTGGCGCCTAGCCCGGCCGGTTGAATGCATCCCACATGCCCTTTGGAGAGGAGTGTGTCCCATATGGCTGGTATGATTTCATTGGGCGCGACGATTTCAAATCCGTCCTCACCCGTATAGCCCGTACCGCCTACCCAAATCTGTTGGTTTTCAAACTGAAACGCCGCTATTTGATTCTTTTTCAACTGCGAGACGGATGCAATGGCTTGATCAGAAGTCACAGAAGAAAAGCAGGTGTCAATCCATGAACGCACTTTAGGGCCTTGCACGGCGATGGCACCGAGTTGGTCGGAGAGGTTTTCGCAGGTGACATCGCTTGGTTGAAATGTGCTTTTACTCAATGCATCCAGCATCCATTGCCAGTCGTCCTCCAGGCGGGAGGCATTGACGATCAACAGATAAACATCAGGCTCCTCCAGGCAATACAGGTAGAGATCATCCACCACGCCCCCGGATGCCTGGCACATCAAGGTGTATTGGCCGTCACCGGGTTGTAATTTTTCAACGTTATTGGTGAGCAGGTGGTTGAGGAATGCCTTCGCTGAAGAGCCGCTGACCTTGAATTCGCCCATGTGACAGATGTCAAACAGGCCGCCATGTTTGCGCACGGCAAGGTGTTCGTCCTTGATGCTGGAGTATTGAACCGGCATGTCCCAGCCTCCGAAAGGAACCATTTTTCCTCCGTGAGCTACGTGGCGGTCATACAGGGATGTTTTTTTAAGTGGTTGCTCCATATGGAATCAGCCCCATTTTTCCAGTTTGAGTTGGTCTTTGGGGCACTTCAGTTCGTTTAATACCAGTTGTTCTGCGTTTTCCACCAGTGCGGTCGGGCCGCAGGCATAAAAAACGGTGTTGTCGATGTCGGAGATTTGTTCTTTGACCCAGTCGGCATGGATGCGTCCACGCCTTCCCGGCCAGGGATCGTCTTCACTCAATCGAGTGCAAGTGACCATAAATTTGAAATGGGGATTCCTTTGCTCCAAATCCCGAAACTCGTGGTTGAAGATGATATCGTCGGTGGTTCGCACGCTATAGAGAATGGTTATTTTGGTCTCCAATTGACGCAGGCTGGCCTCTCTGGCAAAGCCTCGGAACGGCGTCACCCCAGACCCTCCTGCAATGCAGATCAAGTGCTTTTCAGGTTGAAACACGGGGAGAAATCTGCCCACTGGGGGAATCACAAAAAGTTTGTCCCCCTCTGCAGCCCAGTCGACGATACGCGTGCCCATTTTTCCGTCACGTTTGATGGTGACCTCGAAAAAACCTTCATCCAATGCACAGGAAGAGAGCGAGTAGGCTCTCTTATAGCGTGGGGAATCCGGCCAGTACAGTGTGATGAACTGGCCTGTCTTGAAGTCGACCTTGTATTCCTCCGGCCATCTAAGGCGCAATGTTTTGGTGTCCGGCAACTCCATGGTTACCTGATCGATTTCCATCTCTACGACATTTTTTGGCATAATGACACTCGGGTTAGCGCTTTTAAGCTTGTTGAAAGCGAGCGCACGGAGATTTTGCCTGGATTTTATTTAAAGTAAAGTGTGTTGGGAGACTTTGGATCATTCCTGCTGAAGTTGAATTGGGTCTTTACAATCTGGCCTTTAATCCTTACACCAACTTGATTCAATTATGGCAAATGTTTGTTTCCATGCAAGTGTGGAGGGTGCCCAACATGGGGCTAAGACCCTGGAACAGTTTTTAGATTACGCCAAGGCCGCCGGTGCCGATGGTGTGCAGCCTTCCAATTATATGCTGCAGGGCGACAATGGATTTCGCCCTGCCAGTGAGATTTTGGCTGCATTCGAATCCCGTGGTATGTCATTGGACGGCATCTCGTGTCATTGCCCGGCCTGGGTGCATACCAGCGCCTGGACAGGCACGCCCTCGATTCGCCCCTTCATTCCTGAAGACGTTGCCAAGAAATCTCCCGAAGAAATTGAGAAGTGGGCGGAAGATTACCTGCTGGGGCTGATGGATCTGGCAGTTGAATTGAATATCAAGATTTTGCCCATGTTCTGGGGGGTTGCCTTCGGTTGGGAGTTGGCATCCGGCTATCCCTGGGGATTCTGGGCCGGCGGAGATTTTGATCTGGTCAAAGAAGGCCAGGAACGTTTTGTAAATAAAACCGCAAAGATCAGGCAGCATGCCAATTCTTTGGGGATCAACTTGGCTCATGAAATCCACCCCGGAACGGCAGCTATGTGTGCCGATGATTTCAATATGCTGGTGAAAATTTGTGACGATGATCCTTGTTTGGGGGTTAATGCCGATCCATCTCATTGCTGGGAGGGGGAGGACTGGGAAACACGTTTCCTGAAAGTGGGCAGCCGCGTTTACGGATGCCACGTCAAAAATTTTGTCATCCGTAAAAACATTCCATTGCGCATGATGGAACCCAACTGGGGTGGCCGTGCCATGCAGTTTACCGACTTGCCTACCGGAGACCTGAACATGACCCGCTATGCAGAGCTGATGGTGCAGATCGGTTATCCGCAGCGTTATTGCAAGCACATGGGACGTGAAACGGCGCCACTCGTGGTTGAAGCTGAAAGCGCTTATCGTGATTTGGATGCAACAAGCGCCAATGGGATCAAGTATGTCAAAGAGAACCTGGTCTTTCCGGTAGCTGGTGGATCCTTTGAGGACGGCATGGGGGCATGAGGTGCTCTACATGAACAGATACAAGCTTTTAGTTAGACATTAATCCAAGTAGACCAGGAAAATTGGATCTAAAAAAATCATAAAAAAAACTTGCAATGAAAAGCTGACTGGTGGTAAACAGATCCAGCACTAGGAGAACCAACCCAAGATTTGCGGATAGCCAATATTATGTTGGCCGACGCTGCTAGGTAGCCTACCGACAGTTTTTTGTTGACAAATCGGTGCAAAAGTTTAGAAGTAACTCAGGTGAATGGGAATAGATTAGGAAAAGATATGTTAAGCAAGATGAAAACAAGCGTTGTCGTAGCAGCCCTACTGTTGGCGGTGTCCGCGTATGCGAAGGATACGAACGTAACCGCTCCCGCAAAAATCAACGTCGCAGCCATTCAGGCATCTCTCAGCGAACTTCCCGCTGTTGAAATTCCTGTCAAGGCTTCCGAAATGATGAAAGCCGCTTCCAAAGGAGCCAAGCTTGAAACTGCCAAAGCTATTTTGAAGAGCGTGCTCGAGCAACGCCCTCAGATGGCCATTCAATTGGTGGCTTCATTGGCCAAAGCTTCTCCAGAGAGCGCCTCACAAATTGCCACCTTGGCTTTGACCATTGTGCCTCAATACGGTGATGCGCTTATTCGAGTAGCTGCCGTGAGCGCTCCTCAATATGCTGCTGAAATCGCAGCTGCCGCAGTGGCCGCTTATCCTGCAAGCAAAGACGACATAGCCAAGTGGGTTGCCCTCGCCGTGCCTTCTGCTACTTCGGATGTGAATTCCGCCGTGGAAAGGCAGGTTACACAAGACCAGTTTGTGAGATTCGTCTCCAACGCGTTGTCGCAAGCAACCGGTGGTGGTAACATTAAGAGTGTGAAGGAAACCTTGAGTTCAATTATTTCCGGTAACACAGACCTTCAACAGAAGCTCGCTCAAGGTATTCAGGATCAGATCAACGAAGAAGCTAAAATCGCTGCTATCCAGGCCGCTCAGGATGGTAAGGCTGAAACTCCAGTTTATAAAGTCACCGTAACAGTTATTGGTGGCTTCGTGCAAATTAAGCGTGAGCAGACAGGGGTTCAGAAGTTGTCAGTCACCACGAATGAACAAGGTGCTCCTGTGGCCTTAAACGATGGAGAAGTTGACACTTCTCAATCCAAGCCTGCAGAAACAGTGGCTGAAGTCACTCCTGCTTCATTCCCAGAGCCAAGCGAAGTTCAAGCTCAAACTGGTGAAGCTGGAGCAGATAATACTGCTCGTGCAGAAGAGGCAGCGAAGCAGATTATTGATGCCTACAACAACTAATTCAGAAAACCTTCAAAATTTTTATTTAAAAAATCCAGCCCATTACGGGCTGGGTTTTTTTGTGTATACTTATTAATACAATATTGAAACACTAGGTTCGTAACCATTGTATATACTGGTTCTTCTTCTTAACCCAGTATCTACCACTCGTTCATAAGCTTGAGACCAACGAGGATGTGGGACATTGGGATCAACGTTGGATTCAAACGGATACTCTTCTGGTGACAAGGCTTCCCAAAAGGTTTTGGGTTGTTTGTCAGTGAATTCAATTTTTTCGATGGATTTGATGCTCTTGTAGCCGTATTTCCAGGGGACAATTAAACGAATAGGGGCACCATTTTGCTTGGGGAGCGGCTTTCCGTAAACGCCGGTCGAAAGTAATGTCAATGGATGTTGAGCTTCTTCCATGGTTAAACCCTCGACGTATGGCCAAGGATATCCATCAAATCGCATGCCGGGGGCTTGGTCGGGGCGGTTGAAGGTTGTGAATTTGACGAATTTGGCTTCTGGCTTGGGTTTGACCAGTTTGATGAGTTCGGATAGTTGAAATCCTGTCCAGGGGACGACCATGGACCAGGCCTCAACACATCGAAATCGGTAAATGCGCTCTTCCATGTTGAAAGCCTTGTAGATGTCTTCCATGTCCAAGGTCTTGGGATTCTCTATCAGTCCGGATATTTCCACTTTCCACGGATCGATGACGAATCGATCCACCATCTGTCGAACGCGTGATTTGGTGGTCGTGAATTCGTAGAAGTTATTGTAGGACTCAACAACTTCCTGGTTGGTCAATTTCCATTCGGGACTGAATTCTGGATTCCTTTTGTATGGAAAAGACGCCTTGTTGGTACTCGATTCTGCGCCTAAAACCTTGCCCACGGAGAGTCCGCCCAAGATTCCCATACCGGTAAATCCCATTTGCTTAAGAAAATGCCGACGATTGTTGTAGACATTTTCAGGGGTCACTTCTTTTTCTGAAATCCACCAGTCGGGTTTTATGGAGATGTGTGACATAGATGTCCAAAATGCCCTAAAGTGAGGAATTTTCCACTAAAAACCTATCGATGACTTTGTTTTTTCAGACAGTCACTGAAGTCGCGGAAGTGCGCAGTTCATTATTTCGGCAATTGAGGGGAGAGTTCCACCTCGCCCCAAACTTTCCCCTTGAAAACGTTTCTGAGCAAAAGAAATGGAACGCGGGGAGACGATCGTTCATCGAAAGACTGTGGTGTTTCCATTGCAACTTGAAAAGGGTTCCAAAGCACTAAGGTTTGAAGTGGGTGCAAAGCGGAAT
Organism: uncultured Verrucomicrobiota bacterium; assembly: GCA_964415055.1. Taxonomy (GTDB): domain Bacteria; phylum Verrucomicrobiota; class Verrucomicrobiia; order Limisphaerales; family AAA164-E04; genus AAA164-E04. Next base: position 53,238 of record CAYPZD010000027.1, read on the forward strand.
TTGCCTGGCGCCAGCCAAAGCCCGGAGAGACGGGAAGGTATGAAACCGAAAAGAAACAATGAAACGAAAAAAGGAAAAAATAACGGAAAGTCTCTATCGAGACCCTGCGGGTTTGAGACCCGCTCGGAAGGAACTGACCATTCACCGAAAGCGAGCCTTGGTTGGCG
>CAYPZD010000028.1:0-53297 GCA_964415055.1 uncultured Verrucomicrobiota bacterium
ACGGGGCGGTGGTTGAATCGGGATCCGGTCGATGAACAAGGGGGCATAATTTATATGAGTTTGCAGATAATGCTCCTTATTTTTTTGTTGATTTAAATGAATCACTCGTTTCTTTCAATCTCCTATATAACTGTTCTACCGCGTCAACCATGGTACTCACGGCAAACCTTTTCTTAACCAACACACGACCCTGCTCTCCCAAACGATTTCTGAGTTCGGCATCATTTTTCAGCGAAACGAGGGATTGGACCAATTCTTTCGGAACGTCTCCCATCAACAAATACCCTGTTTCATCGGTGATACAGACTTCGGGTGCACCATCCAGATTGAGTGACAACACGGGTTTTCCAGCCGCCATCGCCTGCGGTAATGCTCGCGGCAATCCTTCCCGTTGTGACAGGTGTACCAAGACGTCCATGATACCTACCAAGCCGGGAACTTCCGTTGGCGGGACCAATCCAGTGAAAACAACCCGATCCCTCAATCCCATCTCATTGAGTTGAACTTCGAAACGCTCCCTGAAAGGCCCTCCGCCAACTAGCAGCAACTTGATGTTGGGTATTTTTTTCACCATCTCGGGAAACACGTCAAAAATCTGATCGTGACCCTTCAGTTCAAAAAGTCGGGCAATTTTTCCTACTACAAAATCTCCTGGCTGAATCCCGTATTGGGATCTTAATTCCGGTGATTGTTTTGCCGCAAGGAAAGCGCTCAGATCGAATCCACTGTAAATGGTGGAATACTGCCCGGAAGTCCCGATACCCGCATCCAGGTATTGTTGGCACATGGCATCCGCCACCCCGACGAAGTGATCCGTGATACGTCCGGCCATTTTTTCGGCGGTCAGGAACACTTTATTGGAGACAGCACCCTGAAATGGGCCAAACGACGGACCATGAATCCCATGAATAATACAAGGAACACCCGCGGCGTAGGCCGCCATTCGACCAATGATACCCGCTTTTCCACTGTGAGTATGAACAATATCCGGTCGGGTTTCCTTAAATCGTCGCTTGAGGTTCTGATACGCCAAAACCTCTCGCAGAGGAGAAATTTGCCGGACCAGATTTGGTTCGATATGCAGAATTCCCGGAACGACATCCAATGTTCTTTCAAGGGAACCTTCAGGAGAGGTGGTTGAGGTGGGGCCGGAAATCAGATCGACCTTGATACCAGGTTTTTCATGCAAACCGAGAACGGTTGAGATGGTATTTTCCTGCGCGCCCCCAACGATCAGGCGGGTGATGACATGAGAAACATACATGCGGGATACAAATCACCCTGAACGGTTATTGTGATTTCAGATCATCCAACAGTTGTGTAACTTTTTCGTATTCAACCGTTCCGGGAGTGGCAATTTTCACGTAAGCCTCAAAGCGGGCAATGGCTTCGTCTTTTCTCCCTTGTAAGCGGGCAATTTCAGCCAGGCCATAGTGAATGGCGGGATGTTCGTCAGGTGTTGCTTCATCCAGAGTCCTGTAGTCCGCCAATGATTCATCCAATTGATTCAGCTGCAAGTAGGATATCGCTCTGTTTTGCAGAGCAATCAGATTGGCTGGATTCTTCGTCAGGGCTTCAGTCAGGGTGATCACTGCGTCTTCAAAGTTCCCTGCCCGCATCTGGGCAACGGATTTGGTTTGACGGGCACTGATCGAGTTGGCGTTCAGAGTCAAATGCTTGTCACACATGGCAATGGATTCCTCGAAACGCTGGGTGAAAAAGTAAACCTGCGCCAGCGTCTCAACGATGGCTTCGGATTCGGGAAAATCACTCAAAGCTTTCTTCAACAAACCTTCGGCAAGTTCGAACTGCTTCTTTCCTTCCTCTTCGTTCTGGTTGGCGATGTGCTGATTACCCAGGCCATAATGTGCCAGTGCGGTCAGACGTGTGACTTCAGCTTCCTGCGATGAATCCAATTCGAGTGAGGACTTCTCCAATGCATCGATTACTTCAAGCAATACCTGAGGGTAAGCCAGGTTCAGTAGAGCATTGGCTTCGGCAAATCGGTAAGTCAAATTGGCCGGGTTCAATTCAACGGACCGTTTGAAACGCAATGCCGCCTGACGATAGTTCCCTCCGGTAAAGAATTGGGCTCCCAAATCATACTGGTAGCGGGGTTCATCCAGTTCACCATTCACGCTGACCAGGCCGTCGATCGACCTGAATTTATTGATCCAATCCTCCCATTGCTGGTCAGAAACCAATGCCTCGACCGGTTCACCCGCCTGCAATCGGGCGTTGGATGCCAGATTGAATTCCGGAGTTACAATATCCGGCGCATAGATGGCTGCTTTTTCAAAACTGGCTTTGGCTTCATCCAATCGCCCATGCTGTTGCAAAGTAATCCCCCAATTATTCCGCTCCTGACCAGCCATTCGCCCCAGGGTTTCACAAGCCGGCACTCCATGGCGCACCCCCTCCAGAAGGTCCGCGAATGATTCATCAAATCCCGTCCAAAAAGCCTGTGTGGCCGCAATTTTTTCGCCGGTGAGAGCCGGAGGATACGGACTGGGGCTATCACTCTCGTATGCATTCAACTGCATCACCAAGCCCTTGCTCTCCGGGTAGACATATTCAAAGTAAGCTCCGAAACTGGTTTGAAGATAATAGATCGGATAATCACGGTAAATCAAAGCGACAAAATTCATCACCGACCCGATGCTGAACCTCTGCGGGATTTTGTCGGCGGAAACAATACTCCCCCAATCTCCAAGAATGGTCCTGCGGATACTATTCTGATAAAACCCGTTCGAGAGCACCGAGGTATCCACAATGGTGTAATTGCCGGCATCGTGATCCGGAGACATGGTAAGCCCCATTTTCACCAACATCGCTCTCACTCCTGTGTCGGTGATCAGAAACGATTTCTCCTTGGGCAAACCACTCAGCATCGCGCTGGCGAACCGTGGCAGCAAATCACTATTGGTCAGGCGAATGGCAGGATAATTCTTTACAATCAATCCCGCGGGAACCACAACGGCCGCCACGAGTATCATTCCCTGACAAAGCATTCCAACCATTTTACCGCTCCCCCCCGAACGATTCCTTCGCGACCGACTCCGCACTGCGGCATCATTAAATACGAGCAGAGCATAACCGGAATAATATCCCACAGCCAGGGCCCCCAGGTAGTAGAAAGATAGGAAAGGCACCCCCAAACCCCGAACACGAGGGCTGAAGGGAGGATCAAAAGCAACCCAAAGGCAAGCCCCCAGAAAAACCAGGTGAATCAACCGGAACATGAAATTGGTCAACATCGCTCCGGCGGCACTTGTATCTCCGAACGAAGAAGGCCACCTGACACCGATGGCCATCACTGGAACAATCGAGGTCAAAGCAAGCACCATCACGACACTCTTTCGGAATCCGACGATGATGGCCTTCTGATTCCCCAATTGAAGCTTCAGGAAATCCATCATCCCGGCAGAATCCGAAAATTGGGAAGAAACCACCAAAGGCAGGAGAAAGTACAGACACAGCCCCAACAATCCCAAACCGGCTGACTTCAGCAGAAAGCGTCCATTGAAGAAACTCAATCCCTTGATCCAGATGACCGCCCCCAGAAACAAAGGAAAATAACCGATCATTGCCCAGTTGTTGGTGATGGAAATCCCATATACGAACGCAAAACGGCTCATCCACTTTTCTTCCTCACCAATGCGATATTCCAGTAAGCAACGGATCAGATACGCGAACATCAACAAATCAATCATCTGCCCCGTTGCTGCGGTTGCGTGTTCCCAGAAACTTAGTTGCAAACCGCAGACCAACACGGCAAAAACCGGAGGCACCCAGGCCAGAGGAATGCTTAACAGCGAAAAATCACTCTGTTCCCGGATCCGCTGATCACGGGTTCGATCGTGCGGCAACAGAGATACGGACCTTGCAAGGTTGTATAAGGTGAACGCCGCCATCAACACCGTCAGGGCATTCAAGGCAAACATCCTTGAACCCTCGCCCAATAAAGTGATGGGTAGAGTGAGCAGATAAAACACCGGACCGTTTACCTTGGGGGACCAGTCCCAGCCGGTCACTTTTGCTACTTCCGACAAGCTGGCAAATGTCGCCGAATGGCTCATCGTCAGGAAAAAAAGCACCAGCGATACCGCACCTAAAACGCAAGGCAGCAAGCGCTGTACATAACTCATGGGCGTTGATTCTGACTCATCCATAACTGATAAGGTAACTAGAAGAAACCAAGCAACCAATCTTGGCAAGGCTATCTTGCTTGGAAATGTGCCTTAGCATATCTTTCAAAATCGAAACCATTCAGTGACATTTACCCAACAGATACGCCATGAAGCCCATACAAATAGGCCTGAACCAGTTCAGACAAGCGGTCACTGTAGCCGCCCTCAAGCACATGAAACGCGGGTGTCCCTAGCTCGGCAACCTGTTGCCCAATCCAGTGAAAATCCACGATATCAAGCAGTTCCTGAGCAATCGGATCGTCCTTATAGGCATCAAACCCGGCGGACACCCCCAACAGGTCCGGTTTAAAATCCCGAATGTCCTGCAACGCTGACTCAATCATTTCACGATAGCGCTGTGCAGGTGTTTCGGGTGGAACGGGGTAGTTCCGCACATTCGGAGGACGATGCTCAAGACCGGTTCCAGGATAACATGGCGATTGGTGAATAGAGGCAAACATGACGTTCTCCTTGCCCAGCAATACATCCTCCGTCCCATTCCCATGATGCACATCAAAATCCAGAACCGCCACTCGCTTTCCATGAACCTCCGCAGCCTCCAGCACCGCAACACCCATTGAACTGAAGTAACAGAACCCCATGGCCCGTTCACGCATGGCATGGTGCCCCGGTGGCCGCATCAGACTAAACGCCGGCTGACCTTCCATCGCCAGGTGCATGGCATCCAACGCTGCGCCTGCAGCTCTCAACGCATGATGATAAATATCTGGGTAACAGGGAGTATCCCCATCAAAATCAGATGTTGCGTCCCGGACGTGCTCTACATGGCGCGGCACATGACCCCGCTCGAGTGCTTCCACCTTGGCCTCCTTTGGCTTTCTCCAATCCAGAGTCAGTTTTTGCTGTTTCTTCAAACGATCTACCGTGCTGGTGACGCGAAAAGGGCGTTCCGGATGCCCGGGCATTGAATACAACGCACATCGCTCATCAAATAAAACCACCATGGAAGCCTTGCTCATAAAGTTCCTTCTACCCGAAGCTCACTAAGTTTACGACGTGAAAAAAGATCCAAACGTTCAAATCTTGATTCACACGACCGGTCAGAAGACTCACCTTTCCGATTTTACTGCTGGATGTTGTCCATATTTGTCGATTAACTATCCCGAAACAATGTTTTATCCGGATACAAAGACATTTATCGATCTGGCTGAAAAAGGGAATCTGATTCCAGTCACAAGAACCGTGCTGGCAGATTTCGACACACCGGTATCGGCCTACCAGAAACTACGCGGACAAGGCGAGTCCTTCCTCTTCGAATCGGTTGAAGGCGGGGAACACATCGGTCGTTACTCTTTTGTAGGTTGCAACCCAAGATCCATCATCCGACAAACCGGAGACAAAGTCGAAGTCATCGAAGGAGGCCGGACCATTCAAAGTTACAAAGTGGTCGGAGCCCTGGCTACCCCTGGCGAGGGCGAGGTGCGCGATGGTTTGGAAGCGGTTCAAAAGACCTTGGCCCAGTTCAATCCGGTGGAAACCGACGAATCCGACTTTCGATTTTCCGGAGGCGCGGTTGGTTTTGTGGGATATGAATTCATCCATGACGTCGAACCCGTGGTCCCCCGCCCCCCCAAGGATGAACTCAACACCCCCACGATGTATTTCCTCATCGCGGATCAATTGCTCGTTTTCGATCGTGTCTCACAAACCATCACGGTGATCGTCAACGCCTACGTCAAGCATCCGCAAAATGCGCTTGGGGAATACGAAGACGCCTGTCAGGAAATCGAACGCATCCTTTCCCTCCTGGAACAGCCGTGCCAATACGAACCGGCCACCTTCCTGAAAACGCCGGAACCCGCCTCGTTCGAATCGAACATGGAGAAGGATCGTTTTCTGGAAAACGTGGACAAAGCCAAGAAATACATCAACGCAGGCGACATCATTCAGGTCGTCGGATCCCAACGGTTCTCCGCACCGATTCAAGCTTCACCATTGGACGTCTATCGCGCCGCCCGCTCGATCAATCCTTCCCCCTACATGTTCCTGCTCGAACTGGAAGGATTCTCCCTGGTGGGAGCTTCCCCGGAAATCCATGTGCGTTGTGAAGAACGCAGAGTGGAAATACGCCCCATTGCAGGCACCCGCCCGCGAGGAGCCAACCGCAAACAGGATCTCGAAAACGAACGCGACCTGCTGGCGGATCCCAAAGAGCGCGCTGAACACGTCATGCTGGTGGACCTTGCGCGCAACGACATTGGCCGTGTGTGCGATTTCAGCTCCGTAGAGGTCAAGGACCTCATGATCATTGAACGTTACAGCCACGTGATGCACATCGTTTCCCAGGTCGAAGGTAACCTGACGGAAGGCAAGACACCTTATGATCTCATCAGGGCCACCTTCCCCGCCGGCACATTGAGCGGCGCCCCCAAAATACGCGCCATGCAGATCATCTCCGAAATGGAACAGACCGCCCGCGGTCCCTACGGAGGTTGTGTCGGATATTTCTCATTCAATGGCAACCTCGACTGCTGCATCACCATCCGCACCGCTCTGATCAAGGATCAGAAGGTGTATGTGCAAGCAGGCGGCGGCTGGGTAAGTGATTCCGTACCTGAGAGCGAGTATCAGGAAACAGTCAACAAATCCAAAGCCATGCTGAAAGCGGTGGCATTGGCCGAATCATTCAACAAAGCATCATGACAAAAGCTCCATCACAAAATAAATCCAGCCTTTTCCTGGGGTTTCTCATTTTGGCAGGAGGGGCTTGTCTTAGTTTTTTTCTTTTTAAAACAGGGCCTCAGGTCGGCACAGAAGAAGAAGCTCCGGTTGCGAAAATGGTCAAAGTGCGCGAGGTTCAACCCGATCGCTATCCCATTTTTGTCTCCGCCTATGGCACCATCGTGCCTGCCAAACGGGTCACCATTGAACCGGAGGTCACCGGCCTGGTCATCCGTCACCACCCCAAACTCAATCCCGGCGGACGCATAGGAAAAGGTGAAGAACTCTTTGCCATCGATCCCACACTCGCGGAGATTTCACTGGAAGAATCCAAATCGGCCGTTGCGCGCGCTTCGGTGAATCTCAAGGAAGCCCAACGAAAACTCGCCGAAGCCAAACGCCTGGCAAACGATTCTCTGATCCCCGGAACGGAACTGGCCACGCTCGAATCCGAAACGCTTTTGCAGGAAGCTGAACTGGCAAGACTCAAAGCCGGGCTGCAACGCTCCGAGGAGATGCTGAAACGCCACCGGTTATACGCTCCATTCAATGCCATCGTGCTGGATGAAGATGTGGACATGGGACAGCGTATTGACCCGGGATTTTCCGCAGCCACCCTGATCGGCGCAGACGAACTTTGGATCCAGGTCTCTCTCCCCGTCGACCAAATCAAACATGTCCGCCTCCCCTCGGAAAGCAACGAAGGCTCCCGGGCGAGCATTTATTATGAATCGGGCGGAAAAAAACAATTTCTCAAAAACGGCAAAGTGATCGGCCTGCGGGGTGATCTGGAGCGCGAAGGCAGAATGGCCCGGTTGATCGTGTCGTTCCAAAATGAACCAGACGATCGTCCATCCAACACTCAAATCCCTTTCCTGATCGGCAGTTATGTCCGGGTGGATATCGAAGCGGGCGAACTGGAAGATTGCCTGGCCATGGAGCAGTCCTCTCTGCGATCGGACAACAAACTCTGGGTGGTCGACACCAACAACCAATTACAGATCCGGGACGTCGAGCTGTATTGGCAAATGGATGACATGGTCTATGTTTCCAACGGCCTCCAGCCCGGGGAAAAACTGATCACCAGCCCGCTTAAATCCGCCGTTCCGGGCACGGAGTTAAACCCTCAGCCTGAGAATTAACCAGTCATGAGCGACACCAAGCCAGCAGCCGATCAAACGTCAGGTTATCCCGGCATCCTCGCCTGGTTCGCTCGCAATCATGTGGCGGCCAACCTGCTCATGATCGCGGTCATCTGCACGGGATTGCTCGTGGCCCGCAACATTCGACAGGAGATCTATCCCACCTTCACACTGGACGCCGTCGAGATTGAGATGGAATACCGCGGCGCCAGCCCCGAGGAAGTCGAGCAATCCATCATCCTCCCCATCGAGTCCGAACTCCGGACCATGGAAATCATCCGAAAAATCACCGCCACCGCCAGCGAAGGCAGCGCCCGTATCATCGCCGAACTCATCCCGGGTTCGGACCGAAACCGTGGACTGCAGGAGATCACCGCCGCGGTGCAACGCATCAACCTGTTTCCGGACGATGTCGAACCTCCCGTCATTGCACTGGACAACGGACGCCGCCGGGGTGTCATGTATCTGTCCATCTATGGCGCGCTCGATGCCAAGGGACTGGTGGACTTTGCGCGTCAAATGGAAGAAAAACTTTTGTCGTTGCCGGAGATTTCCCTGGTCGAACTGCGCGGCATCCGTCGCCCCGAAGTTCACATTGAAGTCCCCCAGGCAAAGTTGAGATCCCTGGGACTCCGCTTGAACGATATTGCGGAAGCCGTGGATGACGCCGCGCTGGATGTGCCAGCAGGGTCCATCAAAACTTCAGCAGGAGACTATCTGCTCAAAACCAAAGAACGCAAGGAAGTCGCCCGAGAGTTCGAAAACATCCCCATCATCAGCAAAGCCGACGGCACCAAAGTCCGGCTCAAAGATGTGGCCATCGTCAAGGACGACTTTGAAGAAACGGAGCGGGAGTCCTACTTCAACGGACGCCCATCGGTGTGGCTGGCCGTTTACAGTTCGGAAACGCAATCACCCCTTACCGTCGCCAAAGCGGTCCGGACATTCATCGATAACGAGAAAAAACATCTTCCGGAATCCGTAGGGATTATCATCACCTTTGACCGTTCGGATGACTACGAAGAGCGGATCAACATGCTCCTGACCAATGGAGCCATCGGTCTCATGCTGGTTGTGCTGGCATTGGGACTGTTTCTTGAACTCCGGGTCGCATTCTGGACCGCCATCGGCATTCCGGTCTCGGTGTTGGGTTCCCTGTTTCTGCTGCCGGCCATGGATGCCAGCATCAACATGATTTCGCTGTTCGGATTCATCGTCACACTGGGTATTGTTGTGGATGATGCGGTGGTGGTGGGTGAGGAGATTTTCCATAACATGTCACAAGGCATGTCCCGCATGGAAGCAGCCGTCAAGGGAGTCAGATTAATGGCCACACCTGTCATCTTTGCCGTCAGCACCAACATCATCGCCTTCCTTCCTCTGCTCTTTGTGCCGGGTGAAACAGGCCAGTTTTTCTATGTGCTACCGGCGGTGGTGATTGCGGTATTCACCGTTTCACTCCTGGAATGTTTATTCATCTTGCCGGCCCACCTGGCGCACCAAGGCAAATCCTCCGGAATCGCTCTTTTCCACTCCTTTCAAGCCTGGCAAACCCGCCTGCGGATACGAATCGATGACGCCATCGATCGCTGGTACAGCCCGGTCATTCACACCGTCATCCGACATCGGATGCTCACTTGCGCCATCGCCGTGGCCGCTTTTCTGGCCGTGGTGGGGTATACCTTCAGTGGACGCATTGATTTCATGTTCCGCCCCTCCATCGAAACACCGTTCGTTCAGGCGGAAATCGAAATGCCAGCCGGTACCCCCACCGATCGAACCCGCGAGGTAGCTTTCCAAATTGCCGAGGCGGCAAAAAGAACCATCGAAAAACTCGGGGAAGAAAACATCCTGATCGGCATCACCACTTCCGTTGCGGAACGAGGCTCGAATGCCGGTGAAGTGTCCGTCCGCCTGGTGCCCCAGAGTCAACGCAAGGTCACCTCCGCAGAGTTCGCCCAACTCTGGCGCAAGGAATTTCCGGTGCTGCCGGATGTCGAGTCGGTATTCTTTGACTATCTGTTTGGTCCGGGAGGATCGGCTGAAATCGATATTCAGATTTCTCATCCAGAAACCGAAGTGTTGCGACAAGCCGCTACCGAAGTGGCCGCCGCCATCGGAAAATATCCCGGAGTAGAGGATGTCCGAAAGGGATTCGGCCGCGAGATGCCGCAGTTCAACTTCGAGATCACACCTGAAGGCAGAAGCCTCGGCATCACCGCTCGGGAACTCGGTCGACAGATCCGCCATGCCTTCTATGGCGCCGAAGCATTACGACAACCCATGGATCGTGAAGAACTCCGGGTCATGGTCAAATTCCCCGAAAACGAACGCAGCACCCTGAGTGGACTTGAAAACCTGCTCATTCGGGTTCCCAACGGAGGAGAAATACCTTTACGACAAGCCGCAAAAATAGAACTGACCGATGCCCCGGCACGCATCACGCGCGTGGATGGCGCCCGGGTGATCAATGTCACCGCCAATGTCGTCCCAGGCATCACCACGGGAAACAAAGTGCTTGGCTCCTTCGACATAACAGAACTCCCCCGCATCCTCAAACGCTACCCGCAACTACGTTATTCCTTTGAAGGAGAACAAAGGGAACAACGCGAAGCCATGACCAACCTGTCCTGGGGATTGCTGGCTTCGTTGTTTGCGATCTACGCGATCATGGCATCGCTGCTGCGAAGTTATGTCCAGGCCCTGGTCGTCCTGCTGATGCTTCCCTGGAGTCTGGCTGGCGCGGTGATGGGGCACGTGGTCATGGGATTTGATCTCAGCGTATTCAGCGTCTTCGGCATGATCGCGCTTTGCGGCATGGTGGTGAACGGAGCCTTCGTGCTCGAGCTGACGCGGGATCAGTTCCTGAAAGCGGGCAATGCACCCATCGACGCTATCGTCCTGGCCGCACAACGACGCTTTCGCCCCATCTTATTGACGGCTCTGACGACTTTCCTCGGCCTGGGACCCATGATTTTTGAAACCAGTCTCCAGGCCCTGTTTCTGGTCCCCATGGCCATTGCTCTGGGTGTGGGCACACTGGTGTCGGCGGCGTTGGTGTTGACTTTCATACCGGCCGTCATGGCCTTGATTGAAGACTGGAAAGCTTCCCGAAGCCTGCCCCTGAATGTTTGATGGATCCGGGCGTCACCTTTTGCCTATGGCAAACACACCGGCAACGATCTGGTTGAATCCATCCCGAGCATCTTCGATCAAGGTATAGAATACCGGCACGGCCAAAAGGGTAAACAAGGTAGCCGAGGTCATTCCGCCAATCAGCACCAAACCAAAGCTCTTGAAGTTGACTCCCATTTCCACGGAAGAACCAAAGGTCAACGGGATCATGCCACTGATCGTGGTCATGGCGGTCATGATCACGGGGCGAAAACGATCCCGGGCAGCCTTGAGCAGTGCTTCCGATCGAGGGATGCCTTCACGTCGCAGGCGGTTGGCGTAATCCACAAGCACAATGCCGTTATTGACCACAATGCCCACCAGGAACATGGCTCCGAGATAAACCATCTGGTCGATAAAGACATTGGACCATTTCAAAGCGATCACCGCTCCGATGGCCGCCAGCGGAATGGTCAGAATAATGGAGAGAGGAATCAACATGCTCTCAAAGAAAAAGGCCATCAGCATATACACAAACACAATCGACAAGATCAACATCATCGAACCTTGTTTACGATCTTCATCGTCGAATGTTTTTGGATCTTCATCGAATGACACCCCTTCAGGAAGGTTGATGTCCTGCTTCGCACGCTCGATCGCTCCCTTTGTTTTCCATGCGTTGGGCCCGGGCTCGAGTTTCAATCCAAACCAGTGGGTGACCTTCTTGTTTCGCCTTGTGATGGCATCATCTTCATTGTCGAGGAACGCTGATCGTGTTACCGCTCCGACGGTGCTGACACGACCATCCTCGGTGGGAATTTGAAAATTGTTCAGATCGGCCAATTCAGACCGATCTTCCTCTTCGAACAACAATCGCATCGGGATCTGGAAACCCTTGTAATTGAAACGCTGCAGGTTTTCACCTCGAACAGCCGCTCCCACCGTGCCCGCCAGGACACTGGGATTGACACCGAGTGAGCTGGCTTTCTTGCGATCCACCAACAGCGCCAGTTCGCTGGGACCGTTTTCTTCGACATCCTCGGCCATCAACGAAACGACTCCCGGAATCATTTCAAACGTAGGCTTCAAACTTTCCGCAACTTGCTTGAGCTGCTCCGGATCATCCCCCACCAATCGAATGTAATGATTATCTTTTCGGTTGCTCCCCTTCTCTCCGCCCTGTTTTCCCTGATAGTGAACGCTCACTCCGGGTTCCTCGGGGAAGCTTTCAAACAACTTGAAAACCGCTTCCTCACGTGTCAGATCACTCACCCGGTCGGGCGCAAAAAAACCGGCAAACATCCCATACCATTTACCATAATGCACCTCATGGGCCTTCAACCCGTATTCCTCCTTTTTCTCCTCGGCAATGGCTTCCACTTTCTGGAAATAGGCAAGTCGTTGATCCATCGTGTATTTGTCAGGAAAATTCACGCGAATGCGGAAGTATCGCATCACTTCGGATTTTTTATCGGTGAAATTCAGCGATTTGGACACCGTAAACGTGGCAGTGAGCAAAGTGATCAGAACAACCGCCAGATCCAGACGTCGGGTCAGAAAAAACTTCAACGCGGCGTTGTAGGCATGATTCAAACGATCAAAGGTCGCATGATAGATCCGGTAAAAAACATTTCCAAGCAAAGCGGACAAATGCTTCTTATCCCGCGTGCCTCGATGTCGTTCTTTGGGAAGCGTAATATAAACACACAGAGGAATGAACATCAGCGCCGTGCCCAATGAGGCTGCAATGGACACGATCACCGGCAAGGTCATGTTCTTCGCATAAAACCGCATCTCCCCTTCCACCACCAGGGTGGAACTGAAAACAATCAAGGTCGTCAAGGTGGCGATGGTGATGGCAAATCCAATTTCACTCACACCGCGCATGCATGCTTCCATCCGGGACATTCCCTCCTGGTAATGGCGATGAATGTTCTCAGCCATCACCACCGAGTTATCAACCAGCAACCCAACACAAATCACCAGCCCCATGATGGTCATGCTGTTCAAGGTCTGACCCACAAAATGCATCGCTGCCAAGGCAATCAACAGACATAAGGGAATGGCCATGGCAATGATCACGGTCAGGCGAAACTGACGTAAAAAGAAAAACAACACCATCGCCGCAAGCATAGCTCCCACCTGCCCGTTATCGATCAGGTTGTCCAGGCGTTGCATGATTTCTTCCCCCTGGTTCTCGTAGATGCTCATATCGAATCCCTCCAGCTTGGGATTCTGCTGAATCTCTTCGACCGTCTCCTTCACCAACCGACTCACTTCCACGGTATTGGCTTCCCCTTCCCGCTTGACGGAAATTCCGTTGGCAGGTTGCGAATTGTACCGGTAAAGACGCTCCGCCTCCTGTGGCTCGTAAACAATGGATGCGATGTCCTTCAAGAACACACCCGGTTGTAAAGGAATGTTGCGGATCTGATCCAGTGTCTTGAATTCACTGCTGGATTTGAGGGTGTATTTCTTCCCTCCATCAATCACATGACCACTGGCCAGGGTAAAATTATCGGACCGCAAGACACGCCCCAGTTGCTGGATATTGATTCCAAAGGCTTCCGCCCGTTCCTTGTCGACTTCAATCTTGATTTCACGCCGATAGATCCGGAAATCCACATCCGCCACACCCATGATGCGCTGGATGGGGGTGATGACGTATTTGTAAATCAAATCGTAGTAATCGGATTCCGGATCATAACTGATGCGAAAACTGACAACCGGCTCCGCTCCGGGTTCGTGTTTGTAGATGTAAGGTTCTTCCACGCCCTCCGGGAAGAGGGGGCGGGCACGTTCGGTACGATCCCGCACTTCACGATAGGCCACGTCCATGTCGGTGCCGTGCTTGAACTTCATTTCCACACGGGAACCCCACTTGTAACCATGAGTGGTCATTTCATCCAGACCACGCACCGTGCTGAGCTCCTCTTCAAGCGGTAGCCCGATCTTGTCCATCGTTTCCGGAGGCACACCCACGTCCCAGCGCACGTTCACCGAAATGTAATGTCCCTCCAACCCTCTCGGATTCATTTCAAGCGGAAGCCGGTTGGCGGAGATCATCCCGACGGCAATGATGGTGAGAAAAATCACGAACATGGTGATCCGTCTCCGAATGGAAAAACGGGCGATCTTGACCACCATATTGTTCGTGTCCGAAATCATGATTGTTCGGTCGCGTGAAACAGCCGTTCGCCGGCCAATCCCATCAGGTAATAAATGGTTGGAATAATCAAAAGGGTCAACAAGGTGGATGTCAACAGTCCACAGATCACCGTAATGGCCATTGGCGTTCGAATCTCAGCGCCATCCCCCAGCCCCAGGGCCATCGGAAACAAGCCCAGCACCGTGGTGGCCGTGGTCATCAGAATGGGGCGCAGCCGCACATGGCAGGCCGTTACAATCGATTCCTCCAGGGAAAGACCGCGCTCTCGCAAGGTGTTGGTATAATCCACCAACACAATGGCATTATTCACCACGATCCCCGCCAGCATGATCAAACCGAGGAACACCACCACTGAAAGATTCATACCCAGCAACTTCAATCCGATGACCGTTCCCACAAACGCCATCGGGATGGTGAACATGATGATGAACGGTTGGAGCAAGGATTCGAATTGAGAGGCCATGATCACGTAAACAAGAAACAGGCTCAACCCCAACGCCAGATACAAGCTGGCCCGACTGCGTTCCCATTCCTGATTCTGTCCGGTGATGAGAAAGTCCATGTAATCCGGCCAGATCATCCGGGTGTTCAACGTCGACTTGGCGGTGTCCACGGCGGCCCCAAGCGAACCTCCCCCGATATTGGCTTGGACAAGCGCCACCCGTTTGCCGTCGATACGACGAATCTCACTGGGGCCCTCGCCGACATGCACCTGAGCCACCGCGCTCAAGGGGATCGGAGTGGGACGCCCCGGGTTCACGATCAATTGACTGACATCATCCACTGCCTGTCGATCCTCCTCAGCCAGCCGCACAACGATGGGCACACGTTTGTCCTTGCGATTTAGACGGGTGGCCTCGGATCCTTTGACCATGTCCCTCACCTGATTCGCCACGGACTGAATGGTCAAACCGTGCCGCATGATTTGATGCCGATCATAGGAGATCTGCAGCTCGGGAGCGCCACTGCGCAAGGTCGGTTCTACATCGGCCAGTTCAGGGGATTGCGCCAGCAATCCGGTGGCTTCATCCGAATACTGCTTCAATTCATCCAAGTCCTCGCCATTGATCTGAATAACCACCGGTTTTTTGGAACTGAACAGCACCGGCCGCGTGACCCGGGTATTGATATCCGGCACGTTATCGAACATCGAGCGCACTTGCGACACAACCCGTTCCTCGGCGAGCTTGGGTTGTTCGGAAGCTTTGAGCAACATTTTGAATTTGGCGGAGTGTTCTCCCTCGTCGGAGTTCTTCATGTTGGTCGTATCGAATCCATACATCACCAGCAATGTTTCAATTCCCAGGTCTTCTTTTTGCTCCAGAATCGAATCTTCGATATGATCCAGCGTGGTGATGGTTTCGTCCAGGGGCGTTCCAACAGGCAGGGCAACTTCAAAGGTCAGTTCGCTTTGGTGCACCTCCGGCAGGAGTTCGGATTGAAGCGTTCGCCCCACAGCCCAGGTCAGAACAAAACATCCCAATGCCAGTAACAAAATCGCCGGAGGATGAGCCAGTCCCCAGCGCAGTATGCTTGGATAGATCCCTTTGGCATGATCCGTCTCACCTTCTGAGGACTTCCTCTCAAACAAACTTCTGAGCCAGTTAATGCAGGCAAAAAGCAGATAGGACACACCCGCCAACAAACGAATCACCCAGATCAGATTGAAACCCACAATCTCCAAGGACATGGTCAAAGGCAATCGAACGCACTGATAAGGCAATGACAGGAAAAACGGCCATCCACCTCGTCGCCACCCCTTTTGAAACGAACCAATGCCTCCCCATAAATCGGCCAAGGTCTCTCCTTTCGGATGCTCGGGATTCATCCTGATCTTTGACAAGGCCACCAGGCAAGGCAGCACACTGAACCAAAGCCAGTATTTCGCCACGCTCCAGGAAACGGATACGTAATCGGGACGCGCCTCGGGATCCGGATTGTCCGCGAGCCAATGGATGATGAACACGATCAATGCCACCACCCCGATCATCCCCACCAACCATCCGACCATGGGAATCAAAAACCGCACCAAAAAGGAAACCGGTCGAACCCTCCCGGCAAAACCGCCCAATGGATGCTCCCCCAAACCAACGCCCTCCTTCAACTTCAGGCCGGTCCGACTGGCCAACATGGGAATAAACAACACCGCCACCACCAACGAAGCGAGCAACGAGGTCACCACCGTCAAGCCAAGATCACCAAACACCTGACCAGCCATCCCTTCCACAAACACCATGGGAAAAAAGACACAAATAGACGTCAAGGTGGACGCAATGACCGCCCCCCTCACTTCACGGGTGCCGCGAATGGCTGCGGCACGCATGTCATCCCCTTCCTCACGACAGCGATAGATGGATTCCAACACCACAATGGATGAGTCCACCAACATCCCGATCCCCATCGCCAGTCCGCCCAGCGACATGATATTCAACGAAACCCCCAGAATGTTGAGCGGGGCAAAGGTCACGAAAATGGAGATTGGAATGCTGACCGCGATAATAGACGTGGTCCGCAGATCTCGCAAAAAAACAAGTAGAACAACAATCGCAAGGAAGCCTCCCATGATGGCGGTGCTTTTGACTTCATTGATGCTGTTGTCGATAAAGATGGAACGATCGGCCACGACTTGTAGCGTCACGTTCTCTTCAGAAGACAATTTACCGGCGATGCTCTTGCGGCGACCATCCTTCGGAGACCCCACAGCATTCTTGATGCGCTCGGCCACTTGCACCATGTTGGAGTCTGCCTCCTTGTAAACATCGATCTGAACACTCTCTCCCCCATTGGTGCGGGTCAACATTTCACGATCGCGCTGTCCATAGACGACTTGCCCGATATCCTTCAGTCGAATTTCTTTTCCTTCACGTCGGAGAACGATGGTGTCGGCGATTTCCTCCAGATCCTGATACTCATTGATGGTTCGGATCATATACTCCGCTTCGCCCTCACGAATGCGACCACCTGCGGCATTGATATTTTCCGCTCCGAGTCGATTGATAACCTGATTGATCGAAAGGTTGGCGCGCTGCAATTGATCGGCATCCACCAAAACATGGATCTCTTCCTCCAGCCCACCACGAACCCGTGCTGCGGCTACCCCCTTGATCGGTTCCAGAGCTCGTTTGACCTGCAGTTCAGCAATGCGACGCAGCCTCCTTGCGCTTGAGAAATCGATGGTGCCAACAGAGCTATTATCTACTGAGACACCGTCGAGCTCATCGGACCCTTTCGTGGAAAGACTGAGTTCCATCACCGGATCCAGCGAAGGATCGTAATGCAACAACAAGGGTTTCTCGGCGCCTCTGGGCAAACGCACGGTGTCCAGCTTCTCGAGCGTATTCTGGATGGCGTCGACCATGGAAGTGCCCCACATGAATTCGAGCACCACATCACTCACACCCGCCCGGCTGATGCTGCTGATCTCGTTCAAGCCACTGACCACTCCCAATTGCTCTTCTATGCGGCGACTGATGTCGTTTTCCACTTCTTCAGGAGCTGCGCCCGGGTATTCAGTACGCACGGTCAAAGTGGGATAACTCATCTCCGGCATCAAAGTCACCGGAAGTCGTCCCAGTGAAAAATACCCAAACACAACTGCCGCCAGAAAAACCATCAACACCGCAACAGGCCGGTCGGTGGTAAAATTAGGCTGATTGTGTTTCGGCTCCATGGTAAGGAATGAAGGAGTTTATTTGGAAAGTTTGGATTTGGCCTTCGCTTTGAATGCCTGCTTTGCGCCCTTATCCAGCGATTCCGAAGATGATCCATCTGGTGATTCCGGCACTTTTTCGCCTAGCTCACGGATGGGCGAATCCTCTTTAAGCCCTGCCTGGCCTGCCACGACAATAATATCCCCTTCCTGGAAACCTTCCATGGGTTCGATGTTTTCCTTATCGGCATTGCGAGGCTCCACCAGTTTTCTTTCCGCACGTCGAACTCCGTTGGTGTCGGTGTAAATCGTAAAGGCAAAGGTTTGGTCGACGGAATAGGTGATGGACCGTTTAGGAATCAATATGGCGTTTTCATTTTCATCCAGCACAAGCTCGACATTCACCCACATGCCGGGCGACAAAGCACCACGATTTTTGACGCCTACCACAACTTTCACGGTACCGGCCTCGGCATCCACCACCGGAGAAATGCGTTTGACGTAACCTTCAAACACAGCATCCCCCAAGGTGGTGGAGATCAATCGAGCCGCCATGTCTTTTTTGAGTTTTGGCAGATACTGCTCGGGCACGTGGATCACTGCCACCGTGGAATCCAGGTCAATAATTTCAAAGATCGGCGTACCGGTGGTTACTTTGTCTCCCACCTTGACGGTGCGGCTGGTAATCGTGCCCTTGATGGGTGCCTTAACCTCGGTGTAATCGAGCTGACGCCTGGCTTCCTCTTCCGCCAGCTTGGCCTGGTCGTAGGTAAACTGTGCGTTCACGTATTCCGATTCACTGATGAGACTCTGATTATAAAGTTTCTCGATGCGGTCAAACTCGATCTTCGCCTTGTCGGACTGGCTCTTTGCCTGATTATAATTGGTGCGTTGACTGTCGTTCTCCAATCGCAAAATCACCTGATCCTTCTGAACCAGATCCCCCTCCTCAGCCAGCAGCTCAATCGCAGGATTTTGTGCGCGCGCCAGCACCAGCACTTGTTCCTCCGCCTGCAACGCGGCGGAACGCTCGAGGATCTCCTCAATCTTGCCACGCCTGACCTCGGCCAATTCCACCAACACAGGTTTGACCTTGGCCGCATTCGCAGCCTTGGCTTTGGCGGCTTCCTCTTTTGCTTTATCTTCTTTGTCGGAACCGCAGCCCGATAAGAACATCACCAAAAGAACCGCAAGCACACCAAGCGATCGGGTTTCATCCCAAATCTTGTTTCTGTTCAATTTATTTAACATTTTCAAAGCATTACTTCCCATGCCACCAAGGGCAGGGACATTAATTCCTGACCATTATTCACACCAGAACAAACACAGCATGATTGGTTCAGGGATGCGCTGCTGCGCGTCCGCCAACGTGTCCGCATCTTGCCAAAATCATCCCCATGCCCTTACGCGCTCGCGGCCCCGCGGCAGCGGGGCCCTTCTACCGGAGAGGCAAACCCATCTGCCTCTCTATAACTCCGGCAGCGACGCATTTCTAAAACTTTCAGTAACCGCCCAGAGGTTCAGAGGACTGAAAGCCTCCCCAAACTTGAGGTATTTCGCGCTACCATCCACAAAACCATAATTGGATCCTCCCCCACGTCCTGCGGCATCAGCCCCGTGTTTTCCATGGGCCACTTCGGTCAAGTGATCACTTCCATATTCGGGAGGCCAAATGTCCATGTAGGCATCACCATTTGAATCAGCCTTTCGTTCACCGATCAGTATGGTGTTGGACGGTTCAGGAACGGCGGTCAGTTTCATCCCAGGGAAACCACCCGATTTGTAAGCCCCGAACAACGCATTCCAATCTCCCTGGAAAGATTCAACTGCGAAATAGTCCAGAAATCCGTTGAACAGATAACTGGTTTCGACTTCTCCTCGATCCACGGGGCAATGCAAGATCCCTCGGTTTTGATAGTAGGATTGCATTAAATCCATCCAGACCGCCCCGGACTGATACGAACGTGGCGGGAGGTGATCGTCATGATCATCAGCGTACATCTGAATCGCAAGTTGAATCTGCCTCACCTGGTTCAGACACTGGGTCCGCTTGGCGCGTTCCTTGGCTTTGGACAACGATGGGAGCAGCATGCCTGCCAGTACTCCAATGATGGCAATCACCACCAACAATTCGATGAGCGTGAAACCAAACCGGGTTCCGGCTCTGGTTTTTCCTTTTACAAATGTCAGTATTGGATTTGAAAACATAGAATTCTTACGATGGAAAGCTCCTGTGAAACCTTCATTTAGTTATCGGATAATCACTGGCCTTGTTTTTACCTGCGTCTGGTTTCGCTTTGCCCGTTCCCTTTTTGTTTTTCAGCCGTTCTTTTAACAAGCCTTTGGCTTCTTCTTCAGAGATGCCTTTCTCTTCCATGATCTCCTTTACTTTTCCGGCATAAGCTTGTTGCCATCCCTTTTTCCGATTCCTTTTCTCGATCGAAGAAATGGCTTCGGCCAGTCGCACTTGAGCTTCGATCTGGGTCATATTGCCGGCTGCAACCTCGGACTTCAGGTAAGTGCGCGCCGCCGTTTCATCTTTAAACGCCGGAATCGGCTCAGCGGTTTCACGCCCCAGCATCCACCATACGATCCCGATCACAAGCGCAGCCAGCAGCAGATAGGGAAGTTTTTTATCACTCACGGGTTTCATGTGTTCGTCTTTATTCAATTCACGTTATACAGAGGAAGGTTTATCATAGATCGGGTGGAAAGATTTCAATCCAATGAATCCTCAGCCCGGCATCCTCCTGAATCGTCAACGCATAAATATCATTGATCTCCAAGCCTTCTGGAGAAGCGGCTTGATTGGCCTGCAAGGGCCTAAAATCGTTCAAACTCAAATCCACCTGATAGGTGTCACCATTGACGGTCATTTGCTCCGGGCTCACGTCGGTTTCATATTTGCCAGCAAAAACTCCCTGCATGCGCTGGGTACTGAAACCAAATCGAACGGATATTTGTTGATCATAGCTGAAACGATACTGAATCCTTGAACCAGGTTGCAACATGACTGGATTGGCACTGCTACGTGAAACCGAAAACGCTGCAGCATAGAGCATGATGTATTTTTTCCGGCTAACTTCCCATGGAAGCGGCACCGCCTGTATGTCAGCAAAACCAGGCACCAAACTGGCCCTTGTTTCTCCCAACAAAATATCCGGACCTTTCAACTGATGAAAATGCCATTGCTGCACGTGGCGAGGTTGATCCAGTATCATCAAGGGCTTGTCTCCGGCAGTCACCTCAATCATCTGACCTTTCCGAATGGTCAAGGATGATTGGTCGAGCAATCGAGTGACCAACGCTTCTCCCTCATTCATTCTCAGGCGTGAATATCCACGCTTGGTCTGCAAATCAAATTGTGCCTTCCGGAACTCGAAGACGGCGCTTGAAGTTTGTATACGAATGGTTTTGAACAAGGTTTCAGGCTCAATTTCAGCCCACAAGGTCCCGTAAGGAAAATTCAGCAGAGGATCACCATCTTCTTGTTCCATTTGACGGAGATAGGCATAGCCTGCCATGGTGATATCCGAGTGATGACCCACCTTTATTTTTAAAAAGGAATCGCTGCATTGGGATTCCAACGTTTCCCCAGGCTCAATGAACCTGCCATGTTCCAATTGAGTATCCAGTTGCCCAAAGCGAGTCAGTATCTGACATGCACTGTTGCTTCCCGATATGGACAGGATCGGGCTAGATGAAGGTGGATCGATCATTCCTTTCACCCATACTCCCACCACCAACAGGACGGCGGCCGCACCAAAGGCCATCGGAAGTTTACCTATTCTTTTACTGGAAGAGGTTTTGTTGATTTTTGGGACGTCAGCAACATTTTGAAAACGAGCCGATCCTCCTTGAGCGGCAACATGAGTTCTCTCCAAATCAGCCACTGATACGGCTTGCTCGCAAAGGTCGCTCAGCAATTGGCGCGCTGCTGCATCCGTTTTCAACCATTCATTCACAGCCTGTTCTTCTGACTCAGAACAGGTTCCGTCAAGAAAACGCATCAATTTTTCTATTTGAGATGTGTCGTCAGTCATTGTCAGTCAGCATTCTTTCAAGACTCAGGATATGGGGAAGCCATCTTTCTTTCCACACATTCTCGCAATGCATGATGTAATCGAGAAAGACGTTTATAAACAGCATTCAAATCAACCCCTATCCGAGTGGCGATCTCAGCACATTTCAACCCGTCAAAATACCTTAATTTCAGCAATGACCTGGATTTTGAAGGCAACAAATCAAGACAGTTGGACAAAGCTTCAAGTCTTCCTCCCGTCGGAACCTGAGAGCTACGTTGAGCCCATTCCAGGCTCAGCACATCGAAAAGTTCATCATCTAACTCCAGACTGACCCGCTGATGACGTCGCAGCCAGTCAATCCCTTCTCGACGAACCACAATAAAAGCCCAGGACATCAATGCCGGTTCACTATCAAACTCGACGTCTCGGGTAATCGCCTTGAGCGCCATATTTTGAAAGACATCCTCGGCCGCATGCGCATCTCTGGTCACCAACCACGCTGCCGCAGACAACTTTATGCGCGCTTCCATCAGGCATTGTAGAATTTGAGTTTCAGTCAATCGCATCCTGTCAAAATCAATAAAACCGTGCATCCAGGTGGATATTTACAGTCAGAAAGACATGGCTCTTGCGCAAGTCCATTTCCGATGCAACACACTACGGAATCAATATTCGAACATGGTAACGCATGACAGGCCAGAATCCTGACAAAAATTTCTAAAAGCGTGACGAGTTCCGGTTCCACAGGTAGAACCTTGGGGCATGGGTAAGACTTTGTTTTTGTTGGACGGAATGGCGCTGTTGTATCGGGCGCACTTTGCGTTCATCTCAAATCCGATCAGGACCTCGAAGGGACTCAATACATCCGCGGTCTATGGCTTCCTGAATGTGTTGCTGGATCTGAAAGAGAACCGCCAGCCCACCCATCTGGCAGTCGCACTGGACACCCCGGAACCCACTGAGCGGCACCGCATATACCCCGAATACAAGGCCCAACGTGAAGCCATGCCAGAGGATCTGGCCGCAGCCATCCCGCTGATTCACCGTCTTTGTGAGGCGATGAACATCCCCCTGCTCAAGCTGGATGGATACGAAGCCGACGACATCATCGGAACGCTAGCCCGCAAAGCCGAGCAAGAGGGATTCACCACTTACATGGTGACGCCGGACAAGGATTTCTCCCAACTCGTCACCGAACACACTTTTCTGTTCAAGCCCGGACGCAAGGGCGGTGCCCCGGAGATCGAAGGCGTCGAGGAAACCTGCAAACGCTGGCAGGTGGAACATCCAAAACAGGTCATCGACATCCTGGGGCTCTGGGGAGATGCGTCGGACAACATCCCCGGTGTGCCCGGAGTGGGTGAAAAAACAGCAAAAAAACTGATCGGCGAGCATCACTCCATCGAATCGTTGCTGGAGAACGCTTCATCGGTGAAAGGCAAAATGGGGGAGAAACTGGCGGCCAACAAGGATCAAGCATTGTTGTCCAAAAAACTGGCCACGATTGACCTTGAGGTGCCCATCGAGTGGAATGAAGCAGAACTTGCCATCACGGAACCCAACGAAGACCTCCTGAAACCATTCATCGTCGAACTTGAATTCAATGCCCTGGGCAAGCGCTTGTTCGGTGAAGCATTCAAAGCAGGACGTGGTTTTACCAGCGAATCCACGGCCGGAGGCGGACAATTCGAACTGGATTTCTCAGCACCAACTGCTTCGGAAAACGCATCAGAGCAAAATCAAACTGATGGAGCCACCCTGAAAACACTCGCCGACGTCCCCCATCAATACGATTGCATCCAAACGGAAGAGGCGCTGGACGCATGGATTCAAACACTGAACGCACAGGAATGGTTTTGTTTCGATACCGAAACCACCGGTCTGGATGCCAAAACAGTGGAACTGCTCGGCTTCTCGTTCAGTTGTGAAAAGGGCAAAGCCTGCTACCTGCCCACCGTTGGTGAAGGAAGCCTGTCCCCTGATCTCATTCGCGCCAAACTATCCCCCCTGCTCCTGAATGAAAAAATCGGCAAGGTCGGGCACAACCTCAAATACGACTTGAGCGTGCTGAAATGGCAAGGATACGAAATCCGAGGTCCACTCATCGACACCATGATCCTTCATAGCCTGGTCAGAGCGGACCAGAAACACGGGATGGATTTCCTTGCGGAAGCTTATCTTGGGTACACGCCTGTCTCGATCGAATCCCTGATCGGCGCCAAAGGAAAAGATCAATTATCCATGAAGGATGTCCCCCTGGACAAGCTCGCAGAGTATGCGGCCGAGGATGCGGACATTACCTGGCAACTCTTCCAAAAACTCAAGCCGGAGATTAAAAAACAAGGTCAGGAACGCGTGTTTTACGAAGTGGAGATGCCTCTTGTGCCTGTTCTCACTTCCATGGAATACGAAGGCATCCGATTGGATCCCGATTCGATGGTCAAATTTTCCGCACAGTTGCTGGAACAATCCATGGTTCTGGAAAAACAGATACACTCCATAGCTGGAGAAACCTTTAACATTGCGTCGCCCAAACAACTTGGCGAAGTCCTGTTCGGCAAAATGAAGCTGGTGGAAAAACCAAAGAAAACCAAGACCGGACAATACGCCACCAATGAAACCGTTCTACAAACACTGGCTGGCGAACATGAAATCATTCAAAAGATCCTCGAATACCGAACCGTTACCAAACTGCGAAGCACCTATGCGGAGGCATTGCCCCAAAGCATTTTTGACAAAACAGGCCGCATCCACACCACATTCCACCAGACAGCCACTGCCACCGGGCGCTTGAATTCACAGCATCCCAACCTGCAGAATATCCCTATTCGCCGGGAACTTGGACAAGAAATCAGAAGAGCTTTCGTGGCACGCGGCGAGGGATACACCCTGCTGTCGGCGGATTATTCCCAGATCGAACTACGGATCATGGCCTCCATCAGTGGAGATCCAGCCATGAAAGCCGCGTTTGAGGCAGGCGAGGACATTCACGCCGCCACCGCGGCCCATGTTTACAAGGTCGATCTCAACGAGGTAACGAGCGACATGAGACGACGCGCCAAAACGGTGAATTTCGGTGTAATGTATGGCATTTCAGCGTTCGGACTATCCCAACGTCTGGGCATTCCCAGGAAAGAGGCTGCCGAAATCATCGAGCACTACTTTGCCAGTTTCCCATCCATCAAAGATTACATGGATAAGACGCTCGAATCCGCTCGCACCAAGGGATACGTGGAAACATTGACCGGACGTCGCCGCTATCTGCCCGATGTGAATTCCAAAAACGGAACCATCCGTGGCATGGCGGAGCGTAATGCCATCAACACCCCCATCCAGGGCACGGCAGCGGATATGATCAAACTGGCAATGTCCGCCATTTGGAACACGCTCAATGAAAAGAAGCTTAAGTCCAAACTCGTATTACAGGTTCATGATGAATTGATATTTGATCTGGAAGCATCAGAGAGGACAGAAGTAGAACCGATGGTCAGAAGAATGATGATTGAAGCTCTCCCTCTGGAGGTTCCTATCGAAGTTGAGATAGGAACAGGTGCCCACTGGTTGGAAGCCCACTGATACTTCTCAATATTGAAATCCAAGCCGGACTATATCGATACAGTCCCCCGGTCGTTTCAGCAGGAATATAATAAAGCAGCCAAGCGAAACAACCCACCCAACGAACCACAGGATCTCTAAACCTATATATTAAAACCATTTACAAACCAAAACAAGCAGATGTCACCTGAAATACGGAATCGAGCTCGAGATAAAAAGCAAAATAATTCAATTTTACGTTTGATATTGGCCTGAAAATAGCTAAAAAAGTCACGTCTTCGTGAGTGCGAAGACAGCGGGTTTTGGTGTTAAGAATAACCGTGTGTACACCAAGACCCGCTTTTTTTATTAATCCTCCATGATACGATCGATGGTATTGAACCACGCATCGTGCAGTGATTCCAAGTTCCACTCGAAGGCGCGTTCCCCGACTTTAATACTCAAGGATTGCCCCCCAACGGTACCGATGTTTTCAACGTGCAGACCCAATACTTCGGCTTGACCCAACACCTTGCCCAGAAAAACAGCTGGAATGGAAATCACGATTCGCCCTTGAGTCTCACCGAATAGCAACGCATCAAGTCGCCCCTTGATTTCATCCTTGAAGTGAATGTCAGCACCGATGAGTTCAGAAGTATGTCGTGCCGTTTCCCGGGAGACACAACATTCTGCGAGCGCGACAGCAAGTCCCCCTTCACTGCAATCGTGAGCACTGTGCACCACCCCTTGAGCAATCCAGCCACGCACTGCGTCGTGCAAATTCTTCTCCTTGGTCAAGTCACAGCGGGGTGGCAGCCCCTTCTTCAGCTGATGTTTGACTTTAAGGTAAGCTGAACCGCCAAGTCCCTGAAAGGCATCTTCTTTATCGATGGGATCTCCCAGCAATAGAATCAAATCCCCTTCATTCTTGAACCATTGTGTGGTGATGTGGTCAGGATCCTCTATCAATCCCACCATGGCGACCGTGGGTGTGGGGTCAATCGCTCCTTTGGGGTTCTGATTGTAAAGGCTGACATTACCACCGGTGACAGGGGCTTCAAAGTGACTGCAAGCGTCAGCCAGCCCCCGCACGGCTTCTTTCAATTGCCAGAACAGTTCCGGATTGTGTGGATTGCCAAAATTCAAATTGTCAGTCGTCCCGAGCGGGACTGCACCGGAACAAGCCAGATTACGGGCAGCCTCGGCCACCGCGATCTTGCCCCCTTCGTAGGGATCGAGATAAACGTAGGAGCCATTGCCATCCACACTCATCGCCAGATATTTTTCTGAAACGGGCTCATCCCTGTTCGGAGCGTCGTCAGGCAGCAGCGGAAGAGAGTCCGCTTTTACGCGCACAACGGCCGCATCCGACCCCGGATGCACTATGGTGCCGTTTCTCACGGTATAATCGTATTGACGATACACCCAGTTTTTGGACGCGATGGACGGCCAGGCCATCAAAGCATTCAAGTCCGCCACGGGATCTTGGGTATCCGGGATGGAATTCAGATCAAAGGCACGCGTTTCCTTGAGGTATGCCGGCTCGGCGGCTTCACGATGATAAATGGGAGCTTCATCCGCGAGTTTGGCGGCAGGAAGGTCCGCCACGATTTCACCGTGATGTTTCACCACCATTTGCCCGGTATCCGTCACATGCCCGATCTCGGCCCAGGGGAGATCCCATTTGTCGAAGATCCGCTTGACCTCATCCTCACGCCCTTTGTGAACGATGATCAACATGCGTTCCTGGGATTCGCTCAACATGATTTCATAAGGCGACATACCAGGTCCACGTTGAGGGACCTTGTCCAACTCAATTTCAATGCCCGTTCCACCGCGGGCAGCCGTTTCGCAGGTTGAACAGGTCAGGCCGGCGGCCCCCATGTCCTGGATACCCGCAACGGCGCCGGTGGCCAGCAACTCGAGACAGGCTTCCATGCAGAGTTTTTCCATGAATGGATCACCAACCTGAACAGCCCCGCGCTGTTGCTCGGCGGATTCTTCGGTCAGATCCTGTGAAGCAAAGGCAGCTCCCGCCAATCCGTCGCGTCCAGTGGCCGGACCAACGTAAAACACCGGGTTCCCCACCCCTTTGGCTGCGCCACGCGCAATCTGCTCATGCCTCAATACACCCAGGCAAAAGGCATTGACCAATGGATTGCCCTCGTAGCACTCGTCAAAATAAACCTCTCCCGCAACTGTGGGGATACCAAAACAATTTCCATAGTGACCGATCCCGGCCACCACACCTCTGAACAGACGTCGCACTTCGGCGGAATCAAGTTTACCGAAGCGCAGAGAATTCACTGCACAGATGGGACGGGCTCCCATGGTGAAAATATCACGGATGATCCCCCCCACACCGGTGGTCGCGCCCTGGAAAGGCTCCACGGCGCTTGGATGGTTGTGGGATTCGATCTTGAACGCCACAGCCAGTCCATCTCCTATGTCGATGATCCCGGCGTTTTCCTCGCCTGCCGGCACGAGCACTTTGGGGGTGCGTGTCGGGAATCCTTTCAAGAGTGGGCGAGTATTCTTATACGAACAATGCTCGCTCCACATGACCGAGAAGATGCCCAGCTCGGTGATATTGGGTTCCCTGCCAATTTGCTCTAGAATGAGCTGGTATTCCTCTTCGGTGAGGTTGTGCTGACGGATCAATTCGGGAGTGATCTTCGGTTCGGACATGGTGTTTGGATATCCTTGGTGTAAATCTGTGAAATCGTTTTGGGTGTCGGTTTAAGCCTTGGTGGACATATGTTCGATCAAACTGCGGAATATCCACTGGCCATCGTCGCTGCCAATCAAACCCTGACAAGCGCGCTCCGGGTGAGGCATTAAGGCAGCCACGTTCTTGTTCGCATTGCAAACACCGGCTATGTGACGCACGGAACCATTGGGATTGGCATGATCTTCGACCTTGCCGTCGGCGGTTGCATATTGCCAAAGGATCTGTCCGTTGGCTTCCATTTCGGAAAGAGTCGCTTCATCCGCAAAATAACAACCCTCGCCATGCGCAACAGGCACGCGCATCAGGGTATCCCGGGGAATCGCTCTTGTGAATGGCGTATCACGATTCACGGTCGCCAAATGAACATATTCGGAACGGAACTGGAGCGATCGATTGCGAATCAAAGCCCCGGGCAACAACCCCGCCTCGCACAAAATCTGAAATCCATTACATATCCCAAGCACCCAACCACCATTGTTCGCAAAATCAGCAAGCGCCTGCATCACCGGACTGAAGCGGGCAATCGCCCCGGCACGAAGGTAATCACCATAGGAAAACCCTCCGGGTACCAACACAGCATCCAAATGCCCGAGTTGATCATCCTTATGCCATACGTAATGAGCTTCATGTCCAAGGACTTCAATGGCATTGACGCAATCCTGATCACTGTTGGAGCCAGGAAATTGCAGGACTCCGAAACTGAATTTGGTGTCTTGATCGGTTTCAGCTTGTAAGGTCGAAGCCGTGTCTGTTCCTGTTGCGGTCATATTGTGTTTAAAAACATCAGATGTAAAATTCGCAGGGTGTTATCGTGCCGTGAAATTCCTGATTTTCAGTCTTCCCACTCAATCCGATAGTCTTCAATGACCGGATTTGACAGTAATCGATGACATGCCTCTTCTACTTTCGGCTCCAAAGCGGCACGATCACCGTCCAGTTCCAACTCGAGAAAACGCCCGACATGAACATCTTGAACCCCTTCGTAACCCATGTGCTCCAACGCGTTGAGCACGGCCTTACCCTGGGGGTCGAGGACGGCTTTCTTGGGTGTGATGATAATTTTGGCCTTCATGGTTTCGTTTCAATCCTAACGAACCCTCATCATGCGTCGATCCCCCCCTGTCTCGCTAGTTTTTTTTCACATAGATATCATTTGTGATTCGACTTGGAGGAAACATCTTTTGTGATTAGTCTGCTTGCCATCCAGATTTACCCATGAAAACGACCAATCGAAGACAGTTTATACGTCAGGCGGCTCTGGCCACCGGAGCAGCCGCCGGATTTCAACACCAGTTAGTCGACGCCGCCCATCCCAAAACACATCCGATATGTGCGTTTGTAAAGTTTCTGCAGGAACTATCGCACGAAGATCTGGCAGCAACCATCAAGCGATTGGGATTTAATGGCATCGAAGGCACCATCCGACCCGGCGGACAGATTACGCCCGATCACGTCGAGGAGGAACTCCCCAAATTGATGGCCGCCCTCAAGAAACATGAACTGGAAATGACCATCATGGCCTCCGGCATCAACCGTGCGGACGATCCCCTGTCGGTTAAAACCCTGCAGATCGCTTCGAAACTGGGCGTCAAACGTTATCGGATGAATTATTACCGGTATGACCTCAACAAACCGATATCCCGGCAGCTGGCAGATTTTCGATCCATGGCACGAGACCTGGCCGCCCTCAATAAAGAACTCGGTATCCAGGCCATCTACCAAAACCACGCCGGTGCCCGCTATCTTGGCAGCACTCTATGGGATTTAAGTTACTTGATGCGCGGCATTCCAGTGGACCAAATGGCGGTCGGATTTGATGTTCGTCATGCCAAGGTCGAGGGCGGCATGAGCTGGCCGATCTACTGGAACATGATTCAACCACACCTCGGAGCCGTCTACGTAAAAGATTTTCTGTGGAAGAACAATAAAATCGAAAACGTGCCCCTTGGCAAAGGGTGGGTAGACAATGGCTTTTTCACAGAAGAACGGCTCAATGCGTTCGAAGGGCCCATCTCACTCCATGTCGAATACCTGGACCACGCAGGACTCAAAGCCAACACCGACGCCCTGGAAACCGACCTGGCAACCCTGAGGAAATGGCTGGGATAGCAGATAGCGGTTAGCTAATGGCTAATAGCTAATAGCTAATAGCTAAAAAAGCGGAATGAGTCACCCCATTCCGCTTTTTGTATGACACTTTATGAACTGACGCCCAACACAACGTTATTCAAACATCCCCGGATCAACGGCCGGCGTCGTGATTTCGTTTTCAGGTGCCTTGGGATTGGGCGGATTCGTACCACGCAGAGTGAAGATATAACTACCCACCGCGTAGATTTCAGACGGACGCATCTGATCCTTCCAGGTAATCATCCCCTTGGCTGGCACCCCCTCGGAGATAGTCTTCAGGGTATCCTTGAATTCACTTCCATGGATCCAATAGTCATCCGTCAAGTTGGACCCCACCAATCCTTGCCCCTCGGGACCATGACACGGCGAACAATACGTCATGTATGTTTGCTGCCCGGCACCCAGTATCGCCTGATCTGAGGAAGGCTCCATCGTGGCCATATCCGCTTCAAACTTGGCAATAGCCGCCGCTTTTTGCTCCGTGGCAATCTTCATGGCAGCTTCATAAGCCTCGGCACTCGACATCCCCATGTTGAGCACATGGTAGTACAAGACGTAGATAATGCTGAAGATGATGCAGAGGTTAAACAACCACACCCACCAACGAGGCAAATTATTGTCCAATTCCTTGATGCCGTCCGCCTCGTGACTCATTAACAAGGGATCTTTTTCTTCACTCATGGCATGTATCCTTTTGTTCTTCGTTCAAATCCAGTTCAAGGGGCATACTCCCGGCCTGGTTCAAGTAACCTTTTTTCAGACTTAACACCCACATCAGCATTCCTGAGAAAAACAGGAAGAAGATGGAAAGTGCGATGATGCCGTAAATACCGACACCTCCGATATCGAGTAGTACGTTCTTGATCATTGAGCCACCTCCGATTCCGCTCCGGTCTTGATGTCTCGACCGAGTCGTTGCAAGTAGGCAATCAAGGCGATGATTTCCTTGTCCGTTTCCGGATTTTCGATCATGTCCTTCTTCAAGTTTTCAACAATCTGCAAGGCTTGGGATTCCAACTCCTGCGCAGCCGTATCTTCGGCGCCTTCAGGATAAGGCACACCCACTTTGCGCAGGGCACCAATGCGTGCCGGCAAGGTGTCGACTTCCATTTCCTGGGTGTAGAGCCAAGGGTATTTCGGCATGATGGATCCCGGCGATGTGGTTTCCGGATCCATCATGTGGAGGTAATGCCATCCATCAGGATACTTGCCACCCTCACGGTGTAGATCGGGCCCGGTTCGCTTCGAACCCCACAAGAACGGATGATCATAAACAAACTCACCCGCTTTGGAGTATTCACCGTAACGCTCGGTCTCAGATCGGAACGGACGAATCATCTGGGAATGACATCCCACACAACCTTCCCGGATATAAATATCCCGTCCCAACAACTCGAGCGGCGTATAAGGTTTGACGCTGGAGATGGTGGGCACGTTGCTCTTGATGAGATACATCGGAACGATTTCAACCAGACCACCCACGGATATGGCGATCACGGCCAGAATGGTCATGGTGATGGGTTTGGATTCCAGCCAGCGATGTTTGTAAGGATGAGGCTCGTCTTCATGAACTCCCTTGTCCAATGCAGGAGCCTTGGCCTCGGTATCGGGTTCCAACTGGCCTGATTTGGCGGTCTTGAAGAGATTATATGCCATCAGGAACATCCCCACCAGGTAGATGGTTCCACCCACTGCACGCAATTGATACATAGGAATCAACTGAGTCACGGTTTCAAGGAAGTTGGGATAAGCCATGAATCCTTCATCGGTGAATTCTTTCCACATCAAACCTTGAGTCCAACCTGCCCAATACATCGGCACCGCGTAGAGAGCGATCCCCAGCAAACCAATCCAGAAATGATAATTGGCCAGTTTGGTGGACCAAAGCTTGGTGTTGTAAAGTTTCGGAAACAGCCAATACAGCATGCTGAAGGTCAAAAAGCCGTTCCAACCCAAAGCACCGGTATGAACGTGAGCAATGGTCCAGTCGGTGTAATGGGACAATGAGTTCACACTCTTAATGGACAACAGCGGCCCTTCAAGTGTGGACATACCGTAGGCGGTCACCGCAACCACCATGAATTTCAACATGGGATCCTGTCGCACTTTGTCCCATGCCCCACGCAAGGTCAGCAGGCCGTTGAGCATCCCCCCCCAGGAGGGAGCCACCAACATCACACTGAAAACCATCCCAAGCGTCTGTGCCCAATCAGGCAAAGCGGTGAACAAAAGGTGATGAGGTCCCGCCCAGATGTAGAGAAAGATCAAAGCCCAGAAGTGAATGATTGAAAGACGGTAGGAAAAGACCGGTCGATTGGCCGCCTTGGGCAGAAAGTAATACATCAACCCCAGATAAGGCGTCGTCAGGAAGAAGGCCACGGCATTGTGCGCATACCACCATTGCACCAGAGCATCCTGCACACCGGCATAGATACTGTAGCTCTTGGTCATGCTGACCGGCACCTCAAGTGAATTAAAGATATGAAGCACGGCAACCGTCACCGCAGTGGCGATGTAGAACCATATGGCAACATACATGTGTCGTTCCCGGCGTTTGATGATGGTGCCGAGCAGGTTGATTGTGAACACCACCCAGATGAGAGCGATGGCGATGTCGATCGGCCATTCCAGTTCGGCGTATTCCTTACTGGTGGTGATCCCCAACGGCAAGGTCAGTGCGGCGCCGACGATAATGGCGTTCCATCCCCAGAAATTCAGCCAACTGAGTTTGTCGCTGAACATCCTGGCTTTGCACAATCGCTGAAGGGAATAGTAAATCCCCATGAACATCCCGTTGCCCACAAAGGCAAAGATGACAGCGTTGGTATGGAGCGGACGGATCCGACCAAAGGTCGTAAACGCCAGATCCAGGTTCATGGCGGGCATGAACAATTGCACGGCCGCAAGCAGCCCCACAGTCATTCCTACCACACCCCAAAGCACCGTCGCGATTGCAAATGCGCGCACGATGCGGTTGTCGTATTTGAACGTTTCAATGTTAGTGCTCATTTTCTTATGTTTTCTTGTTCCCAATGTTTATGTATCCAAATCCCCATGACATTCCTCATCGTTCAGCACCCTCATGGAAGGGGTGCATGTGTCCTCGAACTGACCGGATCGAACCGCCCAGATAAAACTCGCCAAAAACCCTGATGCAATCACCAGACTGGCCAAGACAAGTATGTAAACAACACTCATAGTTTCTATTTCGTTAGTCCTGTTTTCCTCCCCTGCCATTGTGTCGCAAGGCAGGCAAAGGTGACGACCGTGATACTGCTCAATGGCATCAGCACCGCACAGAAAAGCGGTGACAAGAGGCCTTGGGCAGCGAATGTTACGCCCAGCAAATTGTATAAAACCGAAATCGCAAAGGCCGCGTAAATCACCCGCGTCATGCCGCCGCAGAAGCGCACCAGTTGCTCAAGATCTTTTACCCTGTCAGCCCGGATGATGACATCACTGGCCGGAGTGAATCGTCCAACATCTTCCGATACCGCAATGCCCACCTGACTCTGTTTCAAGGCACCCGAATCATTCAAACCATCCCCAACCATCAACACACGTCGACCGGTATCCTGAAGTGATTTCACGTAATTCAGTTTGTCATGGGGAGATTGTTCGAACAGCAGAGGAGTGTCTCCACCCAGCAATTCAGCCAGTCGAACCGCTTCCCGATCGCGATCCCCGGTCAGTAACGCGAGTTTCCGACGCTTCCCAACACGCTCCAACATCTGGTCAATCTCCGGACGATAAGGAGCCGTGATTCGGAAGGTCCCCCGATAAACACCCTGAACAGCGACATGCACCACCGATCCATTGCGCTCAATATCGTCGGGCAACTTCACTTGACGTGATTCCAACCACGAAGCGGATCCCATCCAAATCTCCTTGTCACACACTCTCCCCTCAATCCCTTTGCCCGCTGTTTCCAAAAAGGAGCGCACCGGCTCAGGGTAAACATCATAGTCAGCCAGAAATTCAACAATCGCCAAACAATGGGGATGCGTGGAATGCCGGGCCAGTGAATCCATACAAGCGGCTTCTTCATCGCTCAGAGATGCCCCATGGAAAGTGGTCGTGCTTTTATTGGATTGGGTCAGAGTCCCTGTCTTGTCAAAAACAACCGTATCGGTGCCCGGAATGGCTTCAAGCGTCTCCCCGTTCCGCGCAAAAATCCCCCGTGCCCCCAGAAGCCGCAACGCCGCTCCGTGAGCAAAAGGAGCAGCCAATGCCAAAGCGCAGGGACAGGCCACAATCAAAACCGAAGTAAACGCATTCAAGGCTTTTCCGGAGTCAACCACAGCCCAATAGGCTGCGGAAGCAATGGCTATCCCAACCACTCCAATGGTGAAATAACGACTGATCTTGTCAGTGATGGATTGAAGCACGCCCCTCCCCGCTTTGTTAAACACGTCCTGATTCCAGAGCGAGGTGAGGTAACTCTGCGAAACGGGCTTGATGATTTCCACCTGCATGCGGCCTCCTTTCTGGCGACCACCGGCAAATATTTTTTCTCCCACCTGACACTCCACCGGATCGGACTCGCCGGTGACAAAGCTGTAATCCATGACAGCTTCACCCTCCACCAACCTGGCATCAGCAGGAACCAGATCACCGTGCCTCAGCAATACCAGATCACCGATCTGCACTGAAGAAACAGGCACGGTTCGCTCTTTACCATTTTCCAACCGAATCACTGAAAGCGGGAAAAAGGAACGGAAATCCCGATCGAAAGACATCCGATCATAGGTTTTCTGCTGAAACAACTTTCCACACAACAAAAAGAAAACGAGACCACAAAACGAGTCCAGATACCCCTCACCTGTGCCACTTGATATCTCGTAGAGACTTTGACCGAAGAGAGCCACCAGACCAATGGCAATGGGCATTTCTATGGTAAGCATCCGTCGGGTCCAGCAAGACCAGGCGGCCTTCCAATAATCAAGGGCGCTATAAAGTAAAACAGGAATGGAAACCAATACCCCAAGCCAAGCGAAAAAGGCATGAAAACCCTGCCCATCCAGTTGACTCATCCCCGCGTAAGCCGGAAAACTGAACAACATGATGTTTCCAAATGCAAACCCCGCGATCCCCACTTGCAAATGGATGCGTCGAAAGCGTGATTTCTTGTCCTTTCCGGAAACATCCGACCATGTCAGCTCAGGTTCATACCCCAATCGTGAGAGCAACTGCACCAACTCACTTAACTTGACCACCGTTGGATCAAAGTTGA
This sequence comes from uncultured Verrucomicrobiota bacterium, assembly GCA_964415055.1. Classification (GTDB taxonomy): domain Bacteria; phylum Verrucomicrobiota; class Verrucomicrobiia; order Limisphaerales; family AAA164-E04; genus AAA164-E04. The sequence continues at coordinate 35,600 of CAYPZD010000028.1, forward strand.
TACGGACTTCCTTGCGTGGAAAGTTGACCGTGGATTCTCCAATACCGGCCTTCAGTTGATACAAATTCTCCAATAACCAGACGCAGGCCACACAATGAATCGATGGGATGGAAAAGGTGACTTTTGCCTTCCGCCCCTGGTGATAATCAAGAAGGGCATCCAAAACGGCGGCATCATCAAGATAAGCAAATCGATCCGAATCAGAATCGCCTTCTACCCGCACGCCGGATTGAGGTTGGATGCGATAAAAATTACTCAGACCGTTTTCATTCAGCAAATCATAGACAATACGGCAACCATGACAGCAAAATGATCGATCCTGATGGTCCCATTGATGGTCGGAGCATGCGGTGCCACAATGAAAGCATGGCACGGAACCATCACTATTCTCAGAAGTGGTGCTGCTATTTTCTATTGGAACAATCAACGACATCGTCATCATCACGTGATTGCAACCCTCGGTGGCCGGTCATTTCACTCAATTGTAAAGACCGGTTTATAGAAGAGTCACCTTCACTTTGATGCCTTTAGGTTGGTCCGAGTAACGAAAGGTGTCTTACAATTTTTTGCTCTTTGATGATCAGTTTTTGTTGCATGCCAAAAAGGCAAGATCACCACCCTGCAAAACGTGACAAAAAAGTGTGTCTTACCGAGGTATCGCCAATAAGGGGCACTTCGCTTGCTGGAGCACTTGTTCCGTGGTGCTTCCTCGCAATGCATCGAGAAATCCGCTTTGGCCCTGCGTCGCCATGACAATCAAATCCGCATGTTGCTCTTCACTGCAGGAAAGAATATGTTCCAAAACGTCCCCCTGTTTGACCAAATGCTCTACTTGCCAACCTTTCTTCAAAGGAATGTCCACAGAGGGTTGGTCTCCATCCGCGCCAACGAAGAGCGTCGTGAAAGTGATTTCTTCGCATTCACAGATCTCAGCCAACCGAACAGCTGCCTCCACTGCTCCCTGCGGCATCGGAGTGTGATGGACGGGGATCAGAATGCGTTTCAGCAGCACCTTGCCGGTTTCTTTGGATATGAAACCATGAACCTGGCGCGGAACGAACAAAGTCGCAACGTGGGAAGATCGAGCAATGGGTTCGGCTGTGGCGTCCAACCATCTGGACATGCCCTTTCGCTGATGGGTGGAAAGAACAATCAAATCCGGCTCGTGATCTGCAACGTATTTGCTAATGATCGGCACAACCTTCTTCCCCGATCGCACCACCTTCTTGACCTGCAATCCCAGCTGTGAGACATCTTCATGCTGCGCGCCCTCGCCCAGAAGTCCCCATTGCTGCAGTAATTTACGAACCGGGGGGAAAGCCCCCCATTCAACATCCGTATGAGGTTCTGTGACGTGCAACACAGAAAACTCCCCGCGCGCCAGCTGGGCCAGCCTCAAGGCATGCGCCATGGCGGACTGGTTTCCTTCGGAGAAATCGGTGGGATGAAAAACTTGATCTAAGGCAATACCCATATCTTTAAGTTCGGTTGAATTCGGATTTTGTGGAACAATTTCTGCAAAAAGAACTTCAGAAACGCAACACGAAAACCCAAAACCTTTCAAAGACAACAAAAGATAAAAGCATGACAATAAAAGTGGAGTCACCCCCCCGGATAACAAATGGTATGCAAAAGGCCTAACAACTCCCCGTTTCAAATCCGGCGGAGATCAACCACAACAACACCGAAACTTTGCAACTATGGACCTAACCACCATTATCATCCTGCTGATCGCCGCCGCATGCCCCGTCACGGCTTTGCTCCTGGCACGCCATTTCCTCGGAAAAGACGAAACCGGCGACACCCAGCACTAACTCCACCCAACCTCACCCCGTAGCCGCATTTGCCAAAATGTGGCCACACGCAGCGGTTTCCTCTAAAAAACGCCCTTACATTCCGTAGCCGCACTTGCAAAAGTGTGGCCACCAGTGTCCGTTTTTTCCAAACGCCCCCCTTCTACCTCAAGTGTTGCCAATTTCTCACGAAATCGGCTACTCGTTTTCTCTGCGCTCATCAAATACGCACGTCACAAACCTGTATACCGTGACGCAGCGACGCCATCGGGTCGTTCCAGGTAGGGATGAATTCATGGGCAATGAAGCCTTCGTATCCCGTGCGAAGGATCTCGCGGATGATGGCGGGATAGTTGATTTCCTGATTATTATCCAACTCCCCACGCCCCGGGTTCCCCGCTGTGTGATAATGACCGATCACTGGATGATACCTTCGAATCCGGCGGATCACATCTCCGTTCATGACCGACACATGGTAAATATCGAACAGCAGCTTAAAATGAGCGGATCCAATCCGGTTGATCAAATCGACACAAAAATCCACGTCATCCCCAAAGTAACCGGGGTGTCCTTTCATGGGATGAGAACTATCTCTTGAATTAAGATGCTCCAACACCAGCGTGATACCTTTTTGCTCAGCGATGGGCAGCACCTTTTTCCATGTGTCCACACATAATCGAGCCGCACGGTTTGGATCCATGCCGTCATATCGCATGCCCGTGAAGGTAATCACATTCTTGGCACCGATATCGGCGGCTGTATGAATGGCCTTCGTCAAACCATCCACCACCTTATCCGTGAACTGAGGATTGCATGGCCCTTCCCTGAAACCGTGTCCTCCGGACACCAGCGAAATCTTCAAACCTGCAGCCATGGCGTCCTTGTAGGCCGACTGAGGAATCCCCTCGATCCCGGAGAGTCCCATCGCCTTGCCTTGTCGAGCGAGTTCGGCCGGTGGCATGGGATTGAAACACCACCCCATCACCGAATGCCGTACCGGACCCTTTTCGGCAACATAATCAGGGTCCATATCACTGCGAGACATCTGCGCTTGCAGCGTCGTTGAGCATTCCGGAGCAATCGCACACCCCGCTCCGGCTAAGCCCAAATTCCGAATAAACTGTCGACGTGAAGTTTTCATAGGTGAATGGAGGTGATACTAATGTCTCCGACCAAAACAAACCAGCGCAAACATCAATCCTCGTGATGCACGCTGGCAAACTTATTCAAGTTACCAAACGGACTCCATGATGGTTGAATCCCCGGAAAATCCGCCAAAATTTGTTCCTTGGTGGGCACTTCTCCCCAGGCAGTGACCATGAACGCTTCGGAAGCCTGATCCCCCTCGACCCCCAATTCCTTGTTCTGCCGCGCAAACCGTTCGCGCAGGATCCCTTTCCACGCCTCGAATGATTCAGGGGGATTCATTTTATGCCGGCCCACCCAGGGCAACCATTCCATGATCTGACTCTGGTGGCACCAGGTCATTTCAGATATGGCATCGAAGGCTTCCTCCACATCCACAACAAAATCGAGCGCATTGGCTCCCGCCATGTAACAGTCAAAGGTGTTTAAGATCACAGGCACTTTGCAAGGTTTGGCCTGGCCAATTTCGTCTGGATATTCCTCTAGAAAGGCATGTGGCACATTGATCATATAGGCCACCTTCCGCACGGCTTCGGCAACAGCAACGTGATCAACATGAATCCCGGCCAGGGGATCCGCAGGCAAAGGGGGGCAAAACAAGTAATCCGGTTCAAAATCACGGATCGTTTTCCACAGCGCAGCCAACAAATCGCGGGTCACCAGGAGACATGCTTCTCTGGGAATGGATCCATCCGGCAACCGAAGACATTGAAATTCATACTTTCCCGCCTTGGCGGACGCCTCCTGTTCGGAGATACGCAATGAGGTCGTTTCTTCGGGGGATCTGAAATGATGACCGGCCCTGCCGTCGGTACACACCACCACGCGGGCCTGCAAGTCATCCCCTAACCGACGCCTCCATAACTCGAACAATCCGGAAGCTGTAAATTCATAGTCATCAAAATGAGCATGCAAAAATAGAATCTTCACGGCCCCATGATGAATCATTCCAATGAGATGTCCATACCGTATCGACGTGTCAGCAACGTGTGTTTCCCGGGCGGTAGGAAGTCAGAGCCTTGGGAATATTTTTTTGGAGATTGACTCTATTTGACGGAAAAATAAAATTTACTCATCATTTCACCCAATCATTGAGGAACAACCAAATGGCAAAAATATACGATAACATTGTCCAAACCATCGGCACCACACCGCTGGTCAAACTAAACCGGGTTACCGAAGGCGTTGATGCCAAAGTGCTTCTAAAATGCGAATTCTTCAACCCGCTGGGAAGCATCAAGGATCGTATCGGCATGGCCATGATTGAAGACGCGGAACGCCGGGGCGTTTTGACCAAAGACACCGTCATCATCGAGCCCACCAGTGGCAACACAGGAATTGCTCTGGCATTTGTAGCCGCAGCCAAGGGATATCAGTTGACCCTGACCATGCCGGAAACGATGTCCCTGGAACGACGCACTCTCCTTGCTCTGCTGGGAGCAAAGCTGGTGCTGACCCCTGGCCCCAAAGGCATGAAAGGAGCCATTGAAAAGGCACAGGAACTGGCGGAAAACACGCCCAATTCCTGGATTCCCCAGCAATTTGAAAACGCTGCCAACCCGGAAATCCACCGCAAAACCACAGCCGAAGAGATATGGGCAGACACGGACGGTGCGGTTGACATTCTGGTTGCGGCGGTTGGCACCGGCGGAACCATCACGGGCTGCTACGAAGTGATCAAATCACGTAAGCCGGAATTCCAGGCCATCGCCGTCGAACCCGCCGATTCGCCCGTCATCAGCCAGACGCTGGCCGGTCAGGAGCTCACCCCCGGTCCTCACAAGATTCAGGGAACCGGTGCCGGATTCATCCCGGGCAACCTGCACCTGAAGGATGAAAATGGAGAACAACAGATCGCAGAATGCGTTAAGGTGAGCAACGACGATGCTTTTGCCATGGCTCGCCGTCTCTCCAAAGAAGAAGGTATCCTGTCAGGAATCAGCACGGGAGCCAACGTGGTGGCCGCCCTTGAAGTAGCCAGACGCCCGGAAAACAAAGGCAAGACCATTGTGACAATCGCCTGCTCCACCGGTGAGCGCTACCTCAGCACCCCGCTGGCTGCCGAAGCACGTGCAGAGGTTGGAGGATAACTCTCATAGTCGATCCTTTTCCTGAAAGAGAGTCTGGCTGTTTGCCTGGCTCTCTTTCTTTTTACTATCCCGAGCACGTTCAAATTTTGACCTCACCATCACCAACAACAATGAAACGGCGACCAAAAGAGCAAATTGCTCGGGCTCAGGAACCGGCGTCGTTTGGATGATGACACTTCCAGATCCGCTCAATCCCTCTCCCCCAAATTCCCACAAGACGGAGCCTGACAGATTCTGATCACCACGCACCAGGAATTGAAGGATCCCCGAATCCCGACTACCTTCTCCGCCTGAAACCTGACTACTGCCTTCCTCGCTTTTGTAAACGATGCTACCACGACTGGCTTCACTTAGATCAAATGCAGAGGGAGTCGTGACTTCCTGCAATTGAGAAGTATTCCCGATGGAATCCCACTCTGAGAGCTTGAATTCAGCAGCCCCGAAGGCTGAGGTGTAGCTCAAATTGAAGGCGTATACCCCACCGGATATGTCAGAGGATTCGGTATCAAAACTCAATATAACAGCTGCGCCTGCCTCGAAGCAAAACGTTGTAAGAAGCATTACAACTCCCATTTTCAAAAAGAAAAAGGAATGGTGCCACGATCTCGCCGAATGCCTAATTACCATGATCCACTGCTGGATGCAGAACGCACCAGTCAGCGGACTATCGGACGGAATTGACAGTCGTTGAGCGTTTCAGTCGAAGTTGGCGGGTTTATGACATTTCCGTTATACCAACCGACTGCATGAGCCATAATCATCATTGAAAAATCACACGCCCTGACACTCCTAATCGTTTACTTTTCGGCTTGGAGCATCCTGAACATTTATGTTGGGCAACCACTTTGAAAGTCGAATCTTGGTGGCAGCATGAGCGGCCTGACCGGCCAGGTTGGTCCATTCATCCGGATCGGATCGATGATCGTAGAGTTCCTCGCTTCCATCCGCATAACGGATGTATCGCCACCGGGCATCACGCACTGCATGGTTGTTTTTCCCATGTGTCGTCACCACGGCACGACCGGTAACAAGATCGGGATTTTTCAACAACGGAACCAGACTTTGCCCTGAGATATCTGGCCGCCTCTCCAATCCACACAACTCAATCAAGGTAGGATAAAGATCCATCAAACTCGTGGCCTGGCGACATACCTCACCGTTTGCCGATCCGTCGATCAAGCCGGGAATCCCTTCAGGCACAGAAATCATCATCGGGGTATGAGTCGCCCGGTCCCAGAGGGCAAATTTACGCCAATGCTCCTTTTCACCCAAATGCCATCCGTGATCCGTCCATAAGACCACCATGGTATTGCTTTTGTTGGGTCCCGTTTCCAAAGCCTCCATCACACGTCCCACTTGAGCATCGGCAAAGGCAATCGAAGCCAGGTATCCCTGAACTGCTTTCTTCCATTGGTTCCCCTTGAGCACAGCAGCGTGATCCTGATTGGGTTTCGCCATCCTGACACCAGCCTCAGGCACGTCATGCAGATCCCCCTTTTTAATTTTTGGAAGCTGAATATCTTCCAATGGAAACAGATCAAAATACTTTTGAGGCACATACCAGGGCAGATGGGGGCGGAAGATGCCGCAAGCCAGGAAGAACGGTTTTTCATGAGATTTCGCCAGCTGCCCCGAAACCCACGATGCTGTTTTATAATCCCCCATTTCATCGTCAGAAACACTCACCGGACTCCAGTCGAAATGCGATTTGTTTAAACCGTTGTTGTTCTTTCGCGGTGGCATCGGATCGGGATACTTGTTTTGTTTTTGGTCAGGATAGTAAGCATCCCATGAATCCGGATCAGGAAAGGCACCATGATAGATCTTACCGGATCCGGCAGACCAGTAACCGTTGGCAGAAAAATACTGCGGGATCGTGACGGCATCCGGCATCGCCTGGCGCCATGGTTGCGGATTATGATAAACCCCGGATTGATAAGGAGGAATCCCCGTCATCAAAGCCGCGCGCGAAGGATTACAAGCCGGAGCAGCACAGTGTGTATTGGCGAATAAAACACTCCGTTTGGCCAATCGATCCAGATGAGGTGTGAGAGCCTGCGGATGACCACCGAGGGAACCAATCCAATCATTGAGGTCATCAATCGCGATGAATAAAACGTTGGGTTTTTCAATGGAGGCGGCGTTCAGCGAATTGGACAAGGGCTGGCAAATCCCGAGACACAGTAACACCTTCAGGAAAAGAAAGAATCGTTGCATGACCGTATTTATCGCCGGCCATCGGCATTTTGAAAAGAACTTAAAGCAATTTAAACAGCAGGCAAACTAGTCCTGTTCCCCCAATGCAAAGGATTCCTCCGGGGCTCGCACCAATCGTTTGCGACCGATAACCGCAAACCAAAGCACGCCTCCGGCAAACCAGATAGCCGCCCCCCATACGGCGGGACGATAAGCGGGATCCACCACAAACAAGGCCACCAGAGTCACCACCGAAACCAACAACGCAAACCAGGCCCCAATCAATCCCAAAGGACTCCGATAAGGGCGCTTCATTTTGGCAAAGCGATATCGCAACAGGATGAACGAAACCATTTGAAAAACGTAGGCAATCACCGCGCCGAACACGGCCATGTTCAACAGTGCTGCCCCCACGGAACTGTCCGAACCCGCGTAATGAATGACCAACGCGAACACATACCCGATCACGGCACCGGCAATCAAGGCCATGGCTGGCGTCTTGCGGCTGGAATGGGTCAACGAAAGCACCTGTGGAAAATAACCAGCTCTGGATAAGGAATAAATCTGCCGTCCGTAGGCATAGATAATAGTATGAAAGCTGGCGATCAAACCGGCCACGGCCACCAGGGCCAATATGCGACTCCCAATTCCCTCACCGAATATGGTTTTGAATCCTTCAAACAAAGGCTCATCCGTTGCCCCAATGACTTGCGCTCCGGGCGCAATACCTGCATTCAAAACAAGTGTGGCAAAGGCACAGATGATGAGAGTGAACAACCCGGTCACAATCCCCTTGGGCAGGTCTTTTTGAGGTTGATGCGATTCTTCAGCCGCCAGAGGGAGCTGTTCGATGGCCAGATAGAACCAGATAGCGAACGGCAACGCCGCAAAAACACCCTTCCATCCTTTCGGCAGCCATTGACTCTCTCCTTCATCCGGAGGGATATTCAAGGCCTGCTGCAAATCAAAATGTCCGATGGCCCCCACATAAAACACAGCCAGGATCAACAATGCCACAAATGTAATGACCACGGAAAAACGAAAAGATATCTCCACGCCCCAGATATTGAGCCCCACGAAAATGACATAGGAAACCAACCACCATAAAGGCGCCCAACTGTCCGGTGTTCCAAAAATGGCGCCAAGATACCCGCCGATCCCCACCACGATCACCGCCGGAGTCAACACATACTCCATGTTCTCAGCCAACCCGGTCAGGTATCCACCCCAGGGGCCCATGGACGTCCGCGCAAAAGAATAAGCGCCGCCGGTGTGCGGCATCGCAGCGGTCATTTCGGCGATACTGAAACAAAGTCCGGCATACATTAGAGTGATCACAAAGGTGGCAATCAACAGGCCTCCAAATCCCCCCGATGCCAGACCAAAATTCCATCCAAAGAAATCACCTGAAATCACCGCCCCCACTCCGAGTGCCCATAAATGAAACACGCGAGCGAAACGCTTGAGTTGACGCTTTTCAAAATAATCGCCCTCCACTTCACGATATGAAACGGAACCGCTGCCGGATTTGTTTTTATCGTCGCTCATGATGATTGCGATGCGTTGCTGTCATTTTCGATGTGTTTTTCCGCGGATGCATAAACGGTTTGAATGGAAACTTGAGCCGCCTCGGAGGCCTGACGACATGATTCGTATTCAGGTGTCACCCTGATCGCTTTTCCACCCAGGTACCCGACTTTAGTTTCAATTTCACCGTAAGGCGTCTTGACCTTGCCGGAAGATCGTTTGAGTTTTTGACGTTCCATAGTGGCGCTTCGCACTCCGAAAGCCGTTGTTTCTTTTAAAATCAATGTCCTGAATTCAACAGCATCCTCCGGCTGGCACAACACACTCAACAACACCCCCGGACGATGTTTCTTCATTTGGATGGGCGTGTAAAACACATCAAGCGCACCGCGTTTCAAAGCCAGGTCCATGAAGTGCCCGATTATTTCAGGGCGGCAATCATCCAGATTCGTCTCCAGCACGACCACGGTATCGGCCTCCAACTCATCCTGCGTCTGTGCGGAAACAGTCTCACCCAACACCGCCCTGAGCACATTCGGTTTACCGGGAATATCTCGTCCCCCCAATCCATAACCCACTTTGCGAGCCACCAATCCCTGCATAGGACCAAACGATTCGGAAAACTCAGCAAGCAATGCCGCCCCGGTGGGTGTGACCAATTCATAGGGAACGTCACATTGCGTCAGACTGATCCCGGCCTCCCCTAGAATGGACAATGTCGCCATGGTTGGCACCGGAAACTTGCCATGAGCACAGTGAACAAACCCCGTCCCTTCCACGACTGGAGCCGAAAGGACTCTGGGACGACCCAAAGCTTCCAGAGCAATACAGGCTCCAATGATGTCCACAATGGAATCCACCGCACCCACCTCGTGAAAATGCACTTCTTCAGGAGGCAATCCATGCACTTTTCCCTCGGCAATGGCGATGCGATGAAAGACCGAAATGGATCGCTGCTTGACCCAATCCGATAGAGGGCTTTCATCAATCAAGGTCCGTATCTGAGCGTAATTCCGGGCATGTTCATCGTCGTGACCATGATCCTCGATTCCCCCATGTGAGTGGGAATGTGTGTGATGATCATGCGAATGAGCATGTCCGTGGTGATGGTGATGGGAGTGAGTGGAATCGGATTGATCCAGTATCACGTCAAATTTAACACCCTCCACACTGGAGCGCGTATCCCTGTATACCTTCAGTTTGTAATCACCGACGGGAATGGTTTCCAGCTGCTCCCGCAAAAAAGATTCGTCCAACCCAAGGTCCAGCATGGCACCAAGGAACATGTCCCCGCTGATACCGCTAAAAATGTCGAGATAAAGTGTCTGCATGAAAAGAATGATTCAATTGATCAGGATTCGGATTTGGAAGCTCTGGAAATAAGAGCGGTGATTTGACTCGCCGCATAAGCTGCGCCGAACCCATTGTCGATATTGACCACCGTCACACCGCTGCCGCAACTGGTCAGCATCCCCAGCAAGGCGGCCACCCCCTTGAAACTCGCGCCATACCCCACACTGGTGGGCACTGCGATCACGGGTTGGGAAACCAATCCAGCCACAACACTGGGCAAAGCACCTTCCATTCCAGCCGCCACAATGATGACGTCAGCATCCTGAAACCGGGGCAACTGTCCCAGTAAACGATGCAATCCGGCCACCCCCACATCATAAACACGGTCGACCGCGTTTCCCATCGCTTCGGCTGTGAGTGCCGCTTCCTCGGCCACTGGCAAATCACTGGTTCCGGCCGACACCACACACACTTTGCCTGGTCCTGCTGGTATGGGTTCCCGATTCCAAACCAGACACCGGGCTGTGGCATTGTAGGTGGCATGTTCCAGGGATGACTGCACTATGGCAGCGTCTTCGGCTCCGACACGGGTCACCAGCACCGCGTGGGACGTTTTGGAAAGTTGCTGAACGATGCCCGTGATTTGCTCAGGCGTTTTTCCCTGACCAAACACCACTTCCGGAAAACCTTTCCTCAGCGCACGGTGAGTATCCACTTTAGCAAACCCCATGTCCACAAACGGGGCTTGCTGAAAGGCACGCAGTGTTTCATCGCGGGAGATAGTCCCCTTCTGGAATCGATCAAGTAGTTGTCCGGCTTCGTCAGGTGTCACGCCAAGGAAACTGCCACGCAAAAGACAAGAGGTCACGCCGAAAGAAGGCTAATTAAAAGAGAATTCGAATAGCGGGCGAATGCGTTATTATTGATGAACCACAGAGGCCACAGTGAACACGGAGTAAATTTTCAGTTAACAAGAACCATCCCTTCCCCAAAGGTCATCCTTCAAACCCCGCAGTCCAAAGTTCTCGCTGGCCTCCAATCCAGTTAATCCAGTTAATCCTGTCAAAAAAATCAATCCATCTCCAAAACGTGATCAAGCAGGTGGGACAACTGATCCAGCACACCATCGCGCCCGGCAATCAGTTTGGCGCCGGCAACGCGCGCCCGTTCATGCAACGCTTCATCTTCAAGGTTGGCAAAGGCCAATACGGGAATGTGCTGTGTTTCCAGGTCCTCCTTCAGCTCACGAATGGAATCCGGAACGTCACCTGTCTTGGTTTCCAGGTCCGCCACGAGCACCATGGGCTTTTGCTTGCGGACTTCATCGACCAACTTCAGAGGATCGGTTGTCGACACCACACGATAGCCCATGTCCTGCAACCGATTGACCATCTGGCTGCCAGGCATCAGTTTTTCGTAGAATATGAGCACCAAAGGCGACGACATGGCGGGCATTATGAACTCAATCAAGCACGGAAATCAAAGCAATTCAGTCAGAAGATGATGTCCTTCGTTTTGGAACCGCAGATTTCGCAGATTCTCGCAGATATCAATTGTTATCACCTGACTGCGACAGGTCCTTCGAATCAACCCCACCTCTCAGTACATGAACAAAACGACTATTATAAATCTGCGTCAATCTGCGGAATCTGCGGTTTAACACACCATCTCATGACCTCAACGGTCCGCCGACCTGAATGTTGTTTTTGAGGCAATATCGGGTATTGGTAACGTATTTATCCGCCCAATACCGAAGCCCCGCCCGCTGTTCTTCACTCAAGGGTTTCACCACTTTCGCCGGCGATCCCAGCACCATGGATCCGGGAGGCACAACCGTACCGGAAGTCACCAGAGCATTGGCTCCCACAATACTTTGAGCGCCGATCACTGCGCCATCCAGAACAGTGGCCCCCATGCCAATGAGGCATTCATCCTCGACGGTGCAGGCATGAAGGATGGCGGAATGACCTACTGTTACGTAATTTCCGAGCATACAGGGATACTCATCAGCCAGATGGACGACCGCATTGTCCTGGATATTGGAATGATGCCCAACAACAATGCGGTTAATGTCTCCCCGCAGAACGGCCCCATACCACACGCTGGATTCCTCACCAATGGTGACATCACCAATAACCACAGCGCCCTTCACGATATAGGCGTTGTCCGCCACCACTGGCTGACGGCTCCAGAAAGTGTCCAGTCGTTCTTCGAAATCCATGAGATGGCCTAACGAATCAGGATTCAGGCATCCATTGAGTCTTCAGGATCTTGGCAATATCCATAAAAGGTTGAGCGGCTGCAGCATCAGGGTCGGTGGCGGCAATAGGCTTGCCCGAATCGCCGGCTTCACGAATTTCCGGGAAGATAGGCACTTCGCCCAGGAATGGAATGCCCTTGCGCTCTGATTCGCCACGTCCACCACCGTTACCGAAGATCTCAATGCGTTCACCGTTCGGAGTGGTGTAGTAACTCATGTTTTCGACAATACCCAGGATGGGAACATTGACCTTTTCAAACATGGCAATCCCCTTGCGGACAACCCCCACGGAAGCTTCCTGAGGCGTGGTCACCACCACACCCCCATCCAAGGGAACTGTTTGACAGAGTGAAATTTGAGCATCACCCGTCCCTGGAGGAAGGTCGACGAGCAGGATGTCCAACTCACCCCAATCCACGCTCGAAAAGAACTGTTGAATGGTCTTCATGATCATGGGACCACGCCAGATGACCGGTTGATCATCGGTCAGCAGGAATCCCATGCTCATCAATTTGATCCCATGACTGATCAAGGGCAGCATTTTCTGCTCAGGTGTGATGGACGGACGATCGTTGACGCCCATCATCAAGGGGATACTGGGACCATAAATATCACAATCCAGCAAGCCCACCTTGACTCCCAGATGCTGTAGCGCGCAGGAAAGATTGACGGAAAGCGTTGATTTCCCGACACCTCCCTTTCCACTGGCGACGGCAACGATACGTTTTAACCCAGGAATGTTGTGTTGATTTTCAAAAGCATTCCCTGTCTGCCCGGGTTGGCCACTGCCTTGGGGAGCCTTGGCTTGAACATGCACATGCTCGATTTCAGGCACGGCCTTCAGGATACGCTCGACTTCGCTTTTGATTTGAGCGGCTATATCCACCGTGCCACTGCTCAACTCAAGCCCCACACTGACGGCATTATTGTTGATAGCGACATTTTTCACCAAGCCAAAGGACACGATATCCCTGGAATAACCAGGGTATTTCACCTGTTTCAGAAGTTCTTTTATCTGTTCTGCTGTCATAAAATCATTCAGGTTCAAGATTAAACCCACTCATCTCACTGGCTCACAACACTCAATTGAACCGGTAAAACGGGGAACAACGGAAAACCTGCCACGGCATCCTAACCCTGATCAGGACTTTGGCAACTGACTTTTTGGACTGGCCATACAGAATCCATCACTCTATAAGTGGTCTTTCTTGAAGCCATCGAATAATTGTCAATACAGATGGGAAAAACCGGGACTTTTGGAGACCACCAAGAAACCGAACAAGGCCGTCAATGAGTGGACGGAAGATTTAGGGACATAAAAAGCAATGAAACGGGTCGTTATACTAGTTAAATCCGGAGAGGAACAGGATCAGAAGCTGGCCAAGTTGATCGAAAACAAATTGATCCAGAAGGGTCACTCGGTGTTTGTCGATCGTGAAGCACAAACCAGCATGGCATGGGCCGAAAATGTCGCGCAGCAGATCAAATCGGCCGACGTCGTGATGCCCTTGCTTTCCGATGCCTCATGCCGGAGCGAAATCATCTCCTTTCAGATCGAAACCGCTCACGATGCCGCCCAAAAACAGAACGGCGCACCTGCGATGATCCCCTGCCGGGTAGGCTTCACGGAAGATTTACCTGATCCCATCGGCGGCATCCTTGCCCCCATCAACCACCTTTTGTGGGAGACAGATGAGGACAATGACAACCTGATCCAGGATCTGGAAGAACGGCTCGACAACATTAAAGACAGGCAGGACCCCGTCAAACTGACGGTCCGTCCGGGGCTGAGACTTGTCTCCAAGCCTGCCCCCAAACCAAAGCCGATCCGTGTCACGATACCCGTTCAGGCAAAACCCAAAGGTCCCCTCCCCCTGGAGCCCATTGGTGGCGCAGTGCCTTTGAACTCGGAATTCTATATCAAACGAGTCGCCGACAAAGATTTTCGTGAGGCACTCACCCGCTACGACAGCATTGTCCTGCTAAAAGGAGCACGGCAAATCGGGAAAACGTCATTGCTCGCACGCGGCCTCCAAATGTCCCGCGAACGGGGGGCCAAGGTGGCTTTGACTGATTTCCAGAAATTCAACGCTTCCAACCTGGCCGATGTCTCCAGCTTTTACATCAGTCTGGCGGAATCTTTGGCCGAGCAGCTTGAATTGGACGTCCTGCCATCCGACACATGGGATGAACGCAGAGGTCCAAATGTCAATTTCGAGCGATTCATTCGCCGTGAAGTGCTCAAGAACATGAACGCGCCACTGGTCTGGGGACTGGATGAAGTCGACCGACTCTTCACCTGTGAGTACGGGAGCGAAGTCTTCGGACTCTTCCGCAGTTGGCACAACGAACGGGCGCTCGATCCCAGCGGTCCCTGGGCCGGGTTAACTCTCTGCATCGCCTATGCCACGGAGGCACACCTGTTCATCACCGACATGAACCAATCGCCCTTCAACGTCGGCACCCGATTGTCTCTGGAAGATTTCTCCGCAGAGCAAATCAAGGAACTCGACGAGCGATATGACACCCCTTTGAAGTCCGAAGAAGAGGCAAAACAATTCCAGACACTCCTTGGAGGCCATCCATTCCTGGTGCGTCGGGGATTGCATGAGATGACCACCCGCAAGATGAGTTTCGCTGATTTTGAAGCCGGTGCCGACAAGGAAGACGGCATCTTTGGGGATCACTTGCGCCGCATCCTTGTCTTGCTGGCCAAAGATCCTGATTTGGCAGGAGTCCTGAAGGGAGTCATCAACGGGCAACCTTGCCCCACTCCGGAAAGCTTCTATCGCCTGCGCAGTTCCGGCATCATCCATGGCAATTCACAAAACGACTGCCAGACGCGTTGCGACTTGTATGCCCGATTCCTGAAACAGCATCTTTAAGTATTCAGGATGAAGCTGATAATCCGCAGATGACGCAGATTTACGCAGATGCTGTATAAAAACCTTTTTAGCCATTGTAATTGAATTCTCGCAAAAGAAAACGAAAACTCAGGAGCCAAACGCTTCTTTTATCATCTTTATCTGCGTAAATCTGTGACATCTGCGGATGCTATTCATAGCGAAAAGCCGAGCATCAGCTCGGCTTTTCTTTTTATGGCGCGTTTCATCCCCCCCTATCAATCCCCCAAAGTCCTATTGAACACCCAAAAAATCGTGTCACTTCTGTTCATCTCGCTGATACAGTGACAGCGGTGGCTATCAATAAAAAATCATTCAGCCAGAGGCAACCCGCTAGGCACCCGCATCGGGATATCACGCGTCATGTTAAGCGCCCTTGGATCCGTGAGTGCATGAAGGAAGGATATTAATTGATCGGTCTCAGAATCTGAAAGCGTGACCGGTGCCAGTTCATTCGCTTCAGCCAGATTGTCCACCAGCGTGGCATCATCCATCACGACCCAGTCCAAAGCATTCAAATCCGCACGAGGTGGAAGCACAGCCTGTTGTCGATCATAGGTTGCCAATGATCCAATGGGATGCATTTGATGCAACACAGCCTGCTTCAAGTCCCGATAGGCACCATCATGCCCCCATGGACCCGTCAAAGCCACGTTGCGCAAGGACGGAGTGCGGAATCGATAACGGTCTTCAGGATTCTCCGTCACCCGTTCGCGACCAAAATCCTCGCGACTACCAGGACCATCCCCCTTGCCAGGCCCCAGCTGAGGCATGGCGGTGGCATGAAAATCGTGATCGGTCAAAAACGGTCCCTGGTGGCATGAGGCGCATTTTGCTTTTCCATAGAACAAGATCATTCCACGTTTTTGGTCCGGACTCATTGCCGTCAGATTGCCCCGTAGATACCGGTCGTAAGGTGAGTCATCAAACCGCCATGAATGGGCCTCAAAAGCGGCGATTGTATTGGCAGCGTGAACAAAGGTGATATCTCCCGCGCCGTTGACATCGTCAAAAGCATCAACGAAAAGATCCACGTATTCCGGAATGAATTGCAGGCGCTCCGCCAAAGCATTCCAGACACCCGGCAGATCCTGTGCCGCAGCCAGGTCGGCAACCAGATTTTCCCCCGCCTGCCCGGCCATCTCTGTGCCCGAGGTCACGGGAAACATGGCCTGCACAGCCAGAACATTGTCGAGCCCCGCAGGAAGATCATTGCCTGCAGGGGACCGAAATCCATGCGGCTGATCATCGGCCAGCTCCACACGTCCGTCATGAAACATGCGCACAAACTCGCGAGCGCCACGGTTAAAAACATCCGGAGCGTTCCGGGGAACGCGTTCGTGCACGGCCTGCCCACCCGCTCCGGTGCTTCGAGTGGGCCCCAGCCCACGACCGCCTTCACCTACTGGAAGGGACAAAAGATCACTGGTTCCAGTCAATGAATGATGGCAGGTTGCGCAGGATATGTTGAGGTTGCCGCTCAGAATTTTATCGAAAAACAACATGCGTCCCAATTCGACTTTGGCGGGTTCCGGAGTGCCGTTGTCATAGAAATCTGAATCCTGAACAGGTCGTGGTACAGGAAAGGATAGCGGATGTCGTTTGAGTCGAAAAAACATCGGCACATCGGCTTCAAGAGTGCCCGAATGATCAGCTGCATCCTGATTCCAGAACAAGTTGTTCCAATAACTCCGCCAGTCCCCGTTGAAACCATTTTTGAATTCCAGTTCATAAGCGGCAGGACCGTCTTCCGGATCGGACCATTGAACGCGTCCGTTGTGTGAAATTGACTTCAATGCCTGTGGGGATTGGGCCCTGGATTCAGCGGTTGGCATCATCAAAGCGAATGCAAACATCCAGGCACAAAACCGTGCAGGCATACGAAAGTCCGTTATATCATGGGGTAATTTCATGTCGTTATCTCCTTGTGGGAACATTTGTGAATGTTCAAAACTGATATAGCAGCAAGTGTGCAATTTGCGTAATTGCGAAAATCCGCCACGCCATGATCGATCAACGCCCTCCAAAGTAAGCGCGACAAGAATGGTAAAGTATTTGGTACATAACATTGTTTACACGCCTTGCCCCCCAAGGGTAGGCTACCCCTCATCAGCCTAAGTCACGTAAAACCATATACATCATGAGCCACCCATCCAATTTGCCTGAAGCCCCATCCTATAGTTCGTCCCTGCCTCTTGTGGTGGTGGTAGGTGCCTCGGCCGGAGGCCTGGAAGCTCTGGAAGCCTTGTTCGCCAATATCCCGTCAGACAGTGGTCTCGCTTTTGTGGTCATTCAGCACTTGTCACCAGATTTCAAAAGTCTGATGAATGAACTGCTGGCTCGCAAAACCAAGATGGAAATCCACATCGCGGAAGAAGGCATGGCAGTCAAGCCCAATGCCATCTTTCTGAATCCTCCCAAAAAGGAACTCACCATATCAGCCCGTTTAATAAGTGCCAATTTGGAAAAACCGAATGATCCGAATCTCGT
>CAYPZD010000029.1:0-14902 GCA_964415055.1 uncultured Verrucomicrobiota bacterium
TCGGGATGGTTGTCGGAGGAAGGCCCGGTTCAGGCTCAGGCTCAGGCTCAGGCTCAGGCTCGGGCTCGGGCTCGGGCTCAGGTTCGGGTTCGGGGGCTGGGATGGCTCCATCATCATTCAGGATGGTTACAGGGATCTGCAGGGGGGCGCCGGTATCGGACAGGTTCATTTCGATCAGCAGGATTTCGTCGGGTTCTGGAGTGGTGTCGCCGTGGATCATTATTTCCAGGGGGCCTTCCTCTTCACCTATTCGATAGACCCGGTGTCCGTAGTAGTCGCTCACGTAGAGTAGTCCATGTTCGTCGTCAAATTGCAGGACATCCTTGCCGTTTCCATATAGGAACCCCTGCAAACCGGAGATGAATTCAGAGATGGTTCCGTTGGAATCGATGCGGAGCACTTTGCCTTCATTCCCAAGGTCGATGGCCACGTAAAGATGGTTGCCGAACAAACCGCCGGATGTAAACGCCATGCCATGTGGTGATCCTTCGAGGTTTGTGACGAATGATTTCAATCCGCGTTCAGGATGCCAACGTTGAATGCAGACACAGTCCCGACCAAACTCACCCATATAAATCCAATCTCCAAAGGGACTGTCCTCGGGTGGTATCGCCAGGGATCTGAAAGCGTTTCCAGCATTGCTTTGATCGAATAATCCATCACTGAACAGTGGTTCCAGATCTCCATCAAAGGCGATATTCAATAGATCGGCCGGTCTGCCCACCGAGTTGACCACCAGGAGCAGGTCCTGCATCCAGGCGTGGGTGCCAAAGGCTAATTCACCCGGCTCACCCGGTCCGTTGGGTGTGCCGATGCCGGTGAAATCCACGATGTTCTGTTCGGAATCGATCCATTGTATGGTGCCACCCCAGTCACCTGGACGTCCCCCGTCACGATTGTTGGAACTGACGTAAAGGCCTGGTTTGAACGGCCCGTCCAGGGGGGCGAAATCCAGTCCGGTCGGATCCGCTTCAGGGAGCAAGGACACGAAGGTTTCCACGGAAGCGCCGTCGAATGACACGTGGAAGATTTGATCTGGTTTTGTGTCATTGTTATGCACCGTTTGCGCCACATAAATGCCATCTTCAAAATCAGGTTGATTCCTTGCGATGGCCAGGGATGTGGGGCGGGTGATGTCCGCCAGCATTTCCATGCCAAAACCGAGTTCGATGTGGACCAGCCGGGTGAGGGCATCTCCGGAGGATTCTGGGCGGGGAAGCCCTGTGTCAATTCTGCCTGCGGGAAACGTGGTGGTTTTAGATGTCGGCGTGTAGTCTTCGATGCTGGTGGCGGTTTGTGGCCGAGTGGTGATGTCCACTACGACGGGAAATGGGAGGCTTTGCTGTAACTGTGGAAGGATTTCAATGACTCGATCGCCGTCATCTCCTTCAATCACTTCCTGAGGCGTGATGTTTTTTAGTGAGATGTTTTCGTCCGCAACTTGTGCAAAGCTGGAAAAGCATTGAAAAAGGATCACCGCTGAACAGGTGGCTGACCGAAACAAAGTATGATGGTATATGTCGTCTCTCATGACACTCCTTGCCTTTGGTTGGGACTTTCCAAATTTACCACCTTGTTTAGCATGATCTGTTCCAAATCCATTCGGCAAATGTCGTAGATGTTGACATGATCATGCCAAGTTATCAAATTGTGCGTGTGTGAAAGGCTTGGGATTGACCTTGACGTCCCGATATTGAAGGGGTTTCATGTGTTCATTCCATGAAAAACTGTCATGACAGTCAGGCGGGTTCTGTACCGTTGTATACATGGCAACACCGGCAGACATGGGGTTTCACCCTCATTGAACTTTTGGTGGTGATCGCCATTATCGCGATTCTTGCCGGGATGCTTTTGCCGGCCTTGAGCAAGGCAAAGCAAAAAGCATATGCGACCAAATGCATCAGCAATCTCAAGCAAATGGGGATCGCGACGGTGATGTATGCGGATGACAATGATGACAAGCTTCCTTATGCATGGGGACACGGTGAAAACACGTTCATCCACAATGCCAACATCAATAATTTCGAAGCGCTTCTTGTTCCCTACTATGGACGGCAGAAGTTTGACGCCGGCCAGGAAGGGATGAATTTCACAAACGGTGTGTCCATTTGCCCGATTCGAATGCGGGAAAACCATTGGCGCGGATTCAAACATTACAACGGGCAGGGGAATCCCTGGAAGATCAGTTACGGGATGAATCAGCACACTTCGTCCAATTTCCCCAACAACTCGGGAGACTTCCCTTCCGCCAACACCGCCAAATTATCCACCGTGCCGAATCCGGCCAACACGCATCTGGTGTCCGATATTTCGTATGACCTCAATCATCCGGCGGTGATCCTCATTGGAGCACAGGCTAACGGAACTTATGACGTCGGGTACAAACATGGAAGCGAATACCCGGATGGCGCCGCCAATATTTTGTTCATGGACGCTCACATCAGCGCGATGAAGCCATCGCAAGCCACGAACCAGGTGATTATGGATTTCAAGAAAACCAACACGCTTCGTTGAATCAATTTTCAAAAGGAAAGAACCATAAAAAAGAGACCATCATGAAAAGCAAAACATTAGCAGGATTAGGGATCGCTGCCTTGTTGGCACAGAGTTCAGTGGGATTCGCCCAAAGCCTTTTTTTGAATTCCAGTTTTGAATTCAACTACCCGGAAACCTGGCCTCATTACGGTGAAGTAGACGAATGGAACGGGGGCGGGGGTGTGAATCAGGCGGATGGTCCCTTTCACAACGGTGGCACACCGATCCCCGATCAAACACGCGCTGTTTTCATGCAGGGCACCTCGTCATTGTCTCAGGAAGTCTTCGGAATGACTCCAGGGCAAACACACTGGCTCCAGTTTTATTATGATGCGCGAGCTTGTTGTGGTGGGACAATTGATTTGATCGTTAAACTGGATGATGTGGAACTTGAGCGTATCAACAACGTCCGGGCTTCCACTGATGGGAATCCGTATAAATTCCGAAACATCGCCTTCGAACCCGAGTTTGATGCCGGCGTGGTCACTTTTGAAACCGTCGCCAACGGAGATGCCACCGTCAACCTGGACGCAGTCAGCATTATTCAGCGGGGTGAAGATGAAGTGCCGGTCATGAATCCCAGCTTTGAGGCCAGTGGGGAAACGCTGGATCCAGACGGTATCATCAGCCCTGCAGGCATGGCGGGTTGGACCGGAGAAGGTATCTATGGGGTCAATTTGGATGGATTCGGACCCTATGCAGACAACGGCCGTAGCTCTGAACCTGATTTTGTCGGATTCATTTCCGGCCCCGGATCTCTCAGCCAGACGCTTGACAATCTGGTGGTTGGAAATAGTTACGAATTGAGTTTCGAGTATAATGCCCGATCCGGAGATAATCCACAGCTGTCAGTCTTTCTTGGTGAGGAAGAAGTATTTCAAAAGAGTGTTTCTCCTGTGGTGGGTAACAAGGGATACGAAAAGGAGACCATCAGTTTTGTCGCGGATGATGTTCAGAAACTGCTGAGTTTCAGGCAAACCGACGAAGGGGATCATACACTGTTACTGGATTCCATTCATCTTGAAGGAGAGCTTGGGCAGTCCTTTCCTCCCGTCGAAATCACACCGCCTTCCCTGGAATTGGCTCCGGGTCAAAGCGGTGAGATTACCGTGACCGTTCCTGCCGAGTATGTCGCCTTGAAATCGGGTCAATTGAGCATGACCAGTCCGAATCCGGGTGTTGCGAGTCTGGTGGGAGCCAATGAAGAAGGAACTTTGGTGGTTGATTTTGAAAAGGGCGGCGACAACGTCAAGGTCATCGAAGTGGTCGGGGTAGGCCGGGGCGCTGCCCGTATGTTGGTGGGACCGCCTACGGGACTGGAGATTACCAATGACACGCGCGTTAACGTGGTAAGCTCGATCGTTCGCAACGCGAGCTTTGAAAGCAACGATGCTCCTCCCGGCATTGGTGCCGGCGCTATTGTTTCCTGGACGGGTGGTACTGGCTTGAATCCTGGAGCAGGTCCTTTCCATGACAATGGGGCGATTCCTGATCGACGTCAGGTGGCTGTGATGCAGGGAAGTCAGACGCTTTCACAGGAAATCGGCGGGTTGAAAGCAGGGGAATCCTATTGGTTGCAGTTTTATTACAACTCCAGGGATTGTTGCGGTGGCACGATCAACCTTGCAGTTCGACTGGGGGGAGAAGAATTGTGGAGCATCGAGGATGTCTTTCCCGCCATTGCAGAAGGGCTGGAGACCTACTATTTCCAAAACATACCCTTTAAAGCTTCGTCGACAGGTGGGCTTTTGGAATTTGAAACAACGGCCGATGGGGATGCCACCATCCTACTCGATGCCGTGAATATCGTCCCACGAGGTGAGGACGAAGTGGTGATCAAGAACCCCAGCTTTGAGGCAAGTGGCAGTCCGGTGGGTGTGGGCTATATCCAACCAGCCAATATGGCCGGATGGGACTTCACAACCGGTGGGCGCGGTGTCAATGTCACCGGTCAGGGGCCCTTCTCGGACAATGGTGCGGGACTGGATCAGGATTCCGTGTTGTTCATCCAGAACGCATCCAGCATGAGCCAGTTCATTGAAGGTTTGGAAGCCGGGGAGACCTACACATTGTATTATTACGTCAATGCACGCAATTGTTGTGGTGAAGGAGGCGTGACTGCTTATGCGGTCAGTTTTGACGAGGAAATTCTCCATGAAGAAGAAGTGATTCCGGCAGGGGGGAACAATCCATATCATTTGAGATATCATACCTTCGTGCCTGCCTTCTCGGATGGTATGCTGCAGTTTGATACCAATCCTCAGGGGGATCATACCTTGCTGCTGGACGATATCCACATTGTCAAAGGTGACTTCGTTCCGCCCGAACCGCAGCCTGCTGATGTCATGCTGTCGTATCAACTCGCTGATGGTGGCAATATTCAGCTCAGCTGGCCCGCCGCAGCGTCATCCTTTGTTCTTCAACGAACCGACGACCTTAATGGGGATTGGGCCGATGTGGGCGATGCCACGGATTTGGTCGGAGATCAGAACGTTCTCACCCTGCCGATCGAGGGCGGAAACAGTTTCTTCCGTTTGATGGCGCCTTAACAACGAGATAACAATTAGAATGGATTGATATGAACTCGATGCTTCCAAACGAACGGCGGGGTTTCACCTTGATTGAATTGTTGGTGGTTATAGCCATCATTGCGATCCTGGCCGGCATGTTGCTTCCCGCGCTTTCCAAAGCAAAAACCAAGGCGCAGGGAATTGCCTGCATGAACAATCTGAAGCAGCTCGGTTTGGCGTGGTATATGTACCCGAGTGACAACGATGACAAACTGGTGCCCAACGGGACCGGTTCACAAAAGGGATGGGTGGAGGGCTGGTTAAAGAATCCGACGGATGCAACCAATGTCAATCTCCTGATGGCGCCCCGTGGCATGCTTTGGGATTACAATCAATCGCTCAAAATATATAAATGTCCGGCGGATAAGAGCACAGTGAAATTCGGTAATGTCGTTCATCCCAGAGTGCGAAGTATGTCCATTAACGGATGCATCAATGGTGACAGTTGGTACACAGCTGAAATAGACAGGGATTACTACACCTGGCGAAAACAGTCATCCATTATCAATCCGGCCAACAAGTATGTATTCCTGGATGAACATCCGGATGCGATTGATGACGGATATCATTTGACTCTCGTCAATCGCACTCATCAGTGGGGAAACATGCCGGCTAATTATCACAACGGAGCCTGCGGGTTTTCCTTTGCAGATGGGCATTCCGAAATCAAAAAGTGGGTGGATCCTGACACCTTGTCCAAAGAGATTGTGAACAATCCGATGG
The DNA here is from genome assembly GCA_964415055.1 of uncultured Verrucomicrobiota bacterium. Taxonomy (GTDB): domain Bacteria; phylum Verrucomicrobiota; class Verrucomicrobiia; order Limisphaerales; family AAA164-E04; genus AAA164-E04. Next base: position 5,829 of record CAYPZD010000029.1, read on the forward strand.
GGCCAAACGATGTTCCCTGGCTGCAGGTGCGTACGACGGAACCCAAGAATCCTGGTACTGTTTGGCCGCCTCGGCCTAATTGATTTTAACGGGATGGACAGGATTTGACTGGGTGTGTTTTCGTGGGAGTTCACGGCATGGTTGTCTGGATGTTTAAGGGTGGGTAGATCGGGACGTCCCGTCCCGTTCCTTGTGGTTTTTGCTTTTCTGTTTGATCGTCCGTTTGGGAAGCCAAGGATGATTCGATTTCCTGTTGCTTGACCGTTTGTATACGATGCCACGCACCTTCTGGCGAAGGCGCCTACGTGCGAAATTGGGGCGTCGCGTGTCTGGTGGTGCGTTCGGATGGCCTTTTGGACATTCATGAACTGGTTGCGCGTTCGTGGCCGCGCGGCAGCGCGGCCCTACCGGAAAGGGGCTTTCCTTTTTCCTGATGGGGTAGCAGGTTTTGTGGTTCTGTTTTTAATCGTTACTGGACGTTTTTGTTTTTTGGCTTAGGGTTTGGGGCGCATGACCGAATCCAAAGAGTCATTTCTTCAAATAGCTGATCGACGTTTTCAGTCCAGACTTCTGGCTGGAACCGGAAAATTTGCGTCGCCTGAAACGATGCGCGATGCATTGGCCGCTAGCGGCACCGAAATCGTGACCGTTGCGCTGCGACGCGCTGACTTGACCGGTAGCGGTGATCCATTTGCCAATATTCTGGAATTCATCGATCCTGATAAATACCTGTTGTTGCCCAATACCAGTGGCGCGATGAATGCTGAGGAAGCGGTTCGTCTGGCTCGACTGGCGGTTGCAGCGGGTTTGCCCAAATGGGTGAAGTTGGAAATCCATCCGGACCCACGTTATTTACTGCCCGATCCCATTGAAACGTTGAAGGCTGCGGAGGTGTTGGTGAAGGAGGGATTCACCGTGTTGCCTTACATCAATGCCGATCCGGTGCTTGCCAAACGATTGCAGGAAGTGGGAACAGCGACGGTGATGCCGTTGGGATCGCCGATCGGTTCCAATCAAGGAGTGGCGACACGAGATCAGATCAGGATCATTATCGAGCAAGCCGAGGTTCCCGTGGTGGTGGATGCCGGATTGGGCGCGCCCAGTCATGCGGCGGAAGCGATGGAGTTGGGGGCCGATGCGGTATTGATCAATACAGCCATGGCGGTCTGTGAGGACCCGGTCCGTATGGCGCGCGCCTTTTGCAAAGCGGTTGAAGCCGGGCGGGAGGCCTATGAAGTCGGTGTGGGCACTATCTCCAAAACAGCACGTGCCACCAGTCCGTTGACAGCATTCCTGGAAGCCTCTTGAAACGATGAAAACCATTCTAAAACGCGACCGCGTCGGGGAGATTCTGACGCAGGCCCGAAAGCAGCGTGTCTTGGTGATTGGTGACGTGATGCTGGATCAGTTCATCTGGGGGAGCGTGTCACGTATTTCACCCGAAGCGCCCGTGCCGGTTCTTGATTTTCAGAGTGAAAACTACATGCCCGGGGGTGGCGCGAATGTGGCTCGCAATTTGACCGCCTGGGATATTCATACCTCAGCTTATTCAGTGATTGGGCGGGATCATGCCGGCGACCAACTGGAAGAGCAGCTTCGCAACTGGGGGGTGCATTGTTCCGGATTGATTCGTTCGGCGAAGCGGGCGACCGGATTGAAGACGCGCATTGTCGCCCAGCGGCAGCAGATTGTTCGTGTCGACCGGGAGCATAAGGATCTTTTGGATGAGGCCTTGACTGGTAAATTGATCGCCAAGATCGAAAAAGCTCTGAAACCCGATGTCGCCGCGGTGGTGCTGTGTGATTATGGCAAAGGAATGGTTACCCAGGCATTGCTGGATCGGCTGGCTGAACTTTGTCGCGAGCGTGGGATATGGTTGAGTATGGATCCCAAGCCGGTTCGTGCCTTGAGGTTACACGGATTGTCACTGATGACGCCCAACCGTAAAGAGGCCTTTGCACTGGCACAAAGGACCGAAACACCGGGGCCTTCGGACCCTTTGAAGGATGAGGCCCTTCTGGAAGTGGTCCGGCATTTGATGAAGCGATGCAAGCCTGCCATGATGCTGGTGACCTTGGGGGAGCACGGCATGCTTTTGTGCAGTCGAAAAGGCCAGCCCTTTCATATTCCCACCATGGCGCAGGAAGTCTATGACGTTTCAGGAGCGGGAGACACGGCCATTGCGGCCTTTACTCTGGCGGTCGCCGGTGGGGCTTCACCGGTGGAAGCTGCCACCATCGCGAATCATGCGGCAGGTGTGGTGGTGGGCAAAGTGGGGACCGCGATTACGACCACCGACGAATTATTAGCCACATTTCCGAAAGCATGAGTGGTTTGCGTAAGGCTGTGTTCCTGGATCGAGACGGAACCTTGAATATCGAGAAATCCTACCTGAGCGATCCGGATCAACTGGTGCTGTTTCCTGATGTCATTCCATCGCTGCAGCAACTCATACAGGATGAATTCCTGTTGTTTGTGGTGACGAATCAGTCCGGAATCGGACGGGGATATTATACAAAGGAAGACATGCACCGGGTGAATCAACGCCTTGTTGAAGTGTTGAAACCGGAAGGGATTACATTTCAAAAAATCTATTTCGCCCCGGAAGCTCCGGAGGCCCCCAGCTATGGACGTAAGCCTTCCCCCCAATTCCTTTTGGACGCAGCCATGGAGTTTGATCTGAACCTTGCTGATTCCTACATGATCGGAGACAAACTCAGCGATATTGAGTGTGGTTGGAATGCCGGGGTGCGTGCGTCCATTCTTGTCCGCACCGGGTATGGCTCCGAGACGGAGTCAAAAATCGATGACCAACGGTCCGATTGTTACATTGTGGATGATCTCTCAAGCGCAGTGAGTCGCATACGAGGAAATTGATGGGGCTATTTTGACTAAATATGGCTGTCCAACTTAAGCATACTCCCTTGTAATGTCACCAAGGCTTGAGTATGAATTTGATCACAAGAGCATGGTAGCATCAACACATTCACACACCACCGATCTTGCGGGGGAGACTCTGCATATGTCCAAGAAGGCAAAACCTCCTGTCGAGGATTTGGAAATCAAGGACGCTCATTTGATATTCAACTCCATTTGGGCGGAGTTGGAACAGGATTTTGGTCCTGAGAATCTTCGATTTCCCAAGGAAATCATCTTGTTGGGCGGGGCTCCCGGATCAGGTAAGGGCACTCACACCCGATTTATCCAGCAGGCGAGGGGATTGACCTGCTCTTCCATTGTTGTCAGTGCCTTGTTGAATAGTCCGGAGGCAAAAAAAATAAAGGACGCCGGCGGTATGGTGGGGGATCGTGAGGTCATTGGCATTATTTTCCGTAAGTTACTAGAAAAGGATTACCGTGACGGGGCCATTTTGGATGGGTTTCCAAGAACAAAAGTTCAAGTCGAATGCTTGAAAATGTTGGTGGATAAGATGAAGGAGTTGCGGGCCCGCTACTATGAAACTCCCTTGCGCATCCATTTCAGACAGGCAACGATCCATATCATGGTGTTGTTTGTGGATGAGAAAACCAGTATTGACCGGCAGATCAAACGGGGGAAGCAGATTGAGGAACACAATGAAGAAGTCAAGGCGACGGGTGTTGGTGAAGTAATCGAATTGAGAGCCACCGATCGTGATCCAGAGGCCGCCAGACGTCGGTATAGTGTCTTCAAGGAGCAGACATGGGACGCGTTGCAATCTCTCAAAAAGACGTTTTTCTATCATTTCATCAACGCTCAGGGATCCATTCAGGATGTGGAACAGAACATCTTGAACGAGGTTCGCTACCAAAGCTTGCTGGAACTGGACCCTGAAACGTTCGATTGCCTCCGTATCCTGCCCTTGGCCAGCGAGATCATTCTGCACGCTCGACAGGATCTTGTGAGGCGCCTGGATGCGTATGCAGTTGAGCATGGTGAGTTGTTTCATCAGGTCATTGATTTTATTCAGACCAAAATCATGCCCATTGTGGTGCGTCATGCGATCTCTGGATTGGCCAGTGTGAACTCCGAGGACAAGTTGCTGCACAATGACTTGGCTCTGGCGATGTTGATTGATATTTTTTCCGAACGTGGATACCACGCGGTGGTCGACCTGCATCGAATTGAACTTCCGGAAAAATTTGACCTGACCACCGGGAAAATAACCTGTCGCGCCAAGAAAGTGTTTCGAATCTCGATCCGTTTTCAGGGGTCGGAAATTCGTCGTGGTTGATGCTTTTGTTCACGCTCGTCCCTGACGGGACTTGAGGCGCAGAGAAAAAGGGACGAAACCAAATGAAAAAGGATTTGAAAGTGGCGTGTCCGACTTGCCGGGAGAAGGGGGCTTGGTTTCAGGGTAATTTCGGTCCGTTTTGCAGTAAACGCTGTAAGTTGGTGGATCTCGGCAAATGGTTTGAAGAGGAAATGATCATTTCCGACGACCTGCGTCCTGACTTGTTCAGAGGCTACGGAGATCTACCTCCCGGCGGATACCTGGATGACCCCGATCTGGATCCGATGCAGGGCAGATGAAAAACCTCACTCCATGTCCAGCCATACTCCCGACTCATCAACTTCAATAGGAAGGGCAAACAAGCTGGCTCCTGTGCAGGGGCCTTGGACGCATAGTCCGGTGTCGGGTTCGTAGACGGCGCCGTGGGTTTGGCAGAACAAGTATTTGCCGTCCTGGGTGAAAAACTGGTTGTTGTCGAAATCGAGGCTGATGGCAATGTGCCTGCATCGGTTTTCATAGGCCACCCATTTGTCCTTCAAGCGGGCAAGGAATCCTTCCCTTGGAACACCATTTTGGGTGTAGTTGAATTTGAGGGTTTGTCCCGGTTGTAGGTCGTTTGCTGATGCCAGTTGAGTTTTTGCCATGATTTGAAATATGGATGAAGGGTTTATGACAGCCAATGATGGATGCCGGAGAAACGGCTCTTGGCCACTTTTCCAATCACTGCCAGATTAAGGTTGTTCGGTTGGAAATACTCGCGGGCCGCTGCTCTGATTTGTTCCGGAGTGGTCCGGGTCAGTCTGTCACGGATTGTTTCAACAGGAAAGCAAGTGCCATAACCCAGAATCTGCTCTCCGAGCCAGATCATGTGGTTTTCCGTGTTTTCCAGGTGAAGATCCAACTGACCGATCAAATAATCCCGCGACTGTCTCAGTTCCTTGCGGCTGGGTTTGTTCTCTTTGAATTCGTTGAGCGTTTGATGAATCAGCGTGAGAGCTTGTTCGATGTGCGATGCATCGATCCCTGCGGCAATGGTCAAAAAACCCGCGTCATGAAAATATCCCAGATTGCTGTAGACCGAATAAGCCAGACCGTGGTCTTCCCGAAGCCTTTGGAAAAGTCTCGAACTCATGTTTTCCCCCAGCATGGTGTTTAATATCCTGAGCGCGTACCGGTTTTCTCCATGACGAGAGCAGGTCTTGATACCGAATGCCAGTTGGACTTGCTCGGATCGTTGAGATCGGACCCTGACCTGGGGCTGAACCTGGCGATCCCGCATGGGAATATATTTTCGGGAATTTCCGGCGGGGAGGTGTTTGGTATGTTTTCTGAGTTTCCCCACAACTTTTTGATGCGGAATGGGGCCAACGACGACGATGATGGTATTCGACGCGTTGTAGTGGTTTTTCCAGAAACGTTTCAATGTGGAAACTTTTAATCCATCCAATGATGCCTCGGTTCCGGTGATGCATCGTCCGAGCGGGTGATTCGGCCAAAGAACCTCGTTCAGCACCTCGAGGACCCGTTGGCTGGGTTGGTCCATGTACATGGCGAGTTCCTCCTTGATGACTTCCCGTTCCTTTTCGAATTCGTCAGGATCAAATGCCGGGTTCAAATACATATCCATCAGGACATCTGCCAAAACACCGAAACGATCCGCGCTCGCCTTGGCGTAATAACAGGTGTTCTCCTCGGCGGTAAAGGCGTTGAGATAACCGCCGACACCTTCAACCGCTTCGGAAATTTCCTTGGCATTCCGGGTTTTGGTTCCTTTAAACAGCACGTGTTCAATGAAGTGAGAGACGCCGTTCTGCGCCAACGATTCATGACGACTTCCCGTGCCCGCCCAAACGCCCATGCACACGCTTGCCATGTGAGGCAGGTGCGCGGAAACAATACGTGCGCCATTCTTCAACTGTGTGATCTCGTACATCTTCGCAAAGGCCTTTTGTGCGATTCCACAGACGCTTCTGTCAATGGAATTCGAGCTGAAGTGAAAATGCGGGTATCTGCTTCATGAGTTGGCAACCATGACAAGATCCGTTACTGGCAATTGACAAAACAGCTCATTCCATAGTGAATGGGGTGGATGAATTGGAAGTTATGGAAGCATATGGGATGGTTGTGGCTGCTGGTTGTTATTACCGGGTGCGGGAAGGCGCCTGAGACAAGGTCGGCAACTCCTGACAAGGGGGATAGTAGTGACAATGCTGAGCAGGTGCTGCACCTGGATCACGCACAACCCAAACTGCGTACCACTAAACTTTACCTTGCTGACAAGACCATTGTGGCAGAGATTGCCCAAAGCATCACCCAGATTGCCACGGGGATGATGTTTCGCGAAAGCATGGGGGAGAATGATGGGATGCTGTTTGTTTTCAGTTATCCGCACCAAACTTCGTTTTACATGAAGAATACCAAGGTGCCACTGTCCTGTGCTTACATTGATCGCGATGGGAAGATTCTCGAGATCTACGATATGGAGCCGCTGAGTCTGGATCCCATTCCTTCCGAATCGGATCAGATACAGTTCGTGCTCGAAATGAACCAGGGTTGGTTCGAGAAAAATGGGATCAAGGTCGGGACTCGCATTGTCTCCGAACGGGGAACACTTCTGCAGCATTTCTTCAGCCGCTAATTGATCGGGATTCACAAGATGAAGATTCTTCTGGCTCAGCTCAACGCCACGGTTGGTGATATCGAAAACAATGCCCGCCTTATTCGAGACGCTTATCAAAAGGGTGTCGAGCAGGGTGTCGATTTGGTGGTTTGCCCGGAGTTGATGCTGACGGGGTATCCACCCAGGGACCTACTTTTAAAGCCTCGCTTCATTGAGGAAAACCTGGCTGCTTTGGAGGCTCTCGCAAGGGGGACCGGTGAGGTCGGTTTGGTGGTTGGTTTTGTGGAGCGTAACACCTGTTCTGAAGGACGTGATCTTTTTAACTCAGTCGCACTGCTTCATCAGGGCAAGGTAAAGGATGTTCGGCATAAGACCTTGTTGCCGACTTATGATGTGTTTGACGAAGACCGTTACTTCGAACCCGCCACATCCAATGAACCGGTTGAGTTTCTCGGGAAAAAAATCGGGCTCACTATCTGTGAGGATGCCTGGAACGATGAGGAGTATGGCGTCCCGCGTCGTTACCGGCGCCGTCCGCTGGAGGATTTGGCGAGCCAGGGGTGTGAGGTGATCGTCAACATATCTGCCTCACCGTGGTTTCTTGGAAAGAACCGCACGCGTCAGGCCTTGCTCGCACGGCAATCCCAACGTCTGAATGTGCCCATTGTTTATTGCAACATGGTTGGCGGGAACGATGAATTGGTTTTTGATGGAGCTTCCTTGTGGGTGGATGCTGATGGCAATGCTCATGCCGTCGGACGTATGTTCGAATCCCAATGCATCGTGCTGGAAGTGACTTCAAACGCCATTCCACCGGTTGCCGCTCCCCAGCCTGACAGCGATGAGGCAAAGATCTTCAAAGCGCTGAGCTTGGGGGTGAGAGACTACTTGCATAAGTGTGGATTCAAATCCGCACTGATCGGTTTGTCCGGAGGCATTGATTCTGCCTTGACCGCGGCGGTGGCGGTCGATGCTTTGGGAGCGGAAAATGTTCGGGGTGTGGGGATGCCTTCTGTTTACTCTTCACAGGGAAGTAAGGACGATGCACGGGATCTGGCTGAAAAACTGGGGATCCGATACGATCAGATATCCATTCAACCTCCCTTTGAATCGCTCAAAACACAATTGGAACCGGTGTTTGAGGGACTGAAAGAGGATGTGACGGAAGAAAATATTCAGGCCCGCATGCGGGGTGTGTTGATGATGGGGATGTCGAACAAGTTTGGATCCCTGTTGTTGACGACCGGCAATAAAAGCGAACTCGCAGTCGGGTATTGCACGCTCTACGGAGATATGTGTGGTGGCTTGGCTGTGCTGAGTGATTTGCCAAAGACCATGGTCTATCGAGTATCCAAATGGGTCAACCGGGAGCGTGAATTGATTCCCAACAGCACCATCGTCAAACCTCCGTCGGCAGAATTAAGGCCCGATCAAAAGGATCAGGACAGTTTGCCTGACTATGATACCCTTGATGCGATTCTGGAGGCCTACGTCGTGGAACTTCGATCGGCAAAAGAGATTGTGGACATGGGCTATGACCAGGAAGTGGTGGAGCGAATGATCCGCTTGATCGACATCAACGAATACAAACGTCGCCAGGCCGCCCCCGGATTAAAAGTCACGACACGTGCCTTCGGCATGGGCCGACGCATCCCGATCGCCCAGCGATTTCGTGATCGGGCTTGATGTTTTGAACCGCAGATTGCGCAGATTTTCGCAGATTTTTGGCTAAAATTTAAGGAAACTACGTCGAAAAATGTGAATTTCTATGGGTGGAATCAGGCCTCTAAAAAAGCTTTACTCCTTGAATGAAAGTACGACCGCAACCGTGATTAGAATCCCCGTAGTATAGCCTGTCAAAACATTCAATAATCTGCGGCATCTCGAAGATCCCGCGACTGCGGTGGTGCGGATAAAAAAAGGAACCCTGCAGAGGGCTCCTTCCTGTTTGAAATGATGGTAAGTTGAACTTACTTGGCGATGGCTTCTTTGACCATGGCGACGTATTTGGCGGGGTCTTTTTCTACATCCGGCAGGCAATGATCGCAGCAAAGTTTGATCAGGGTGCCTTCATGCACAAAGTTGACCGCGTCACCCATGCTACCCAGGTCTTCGCCACTGACGACACACTTCTTGAGGGGGTAGGTGGCTGATTGAGCTTTGATGATCGCTTCATCCGTCAAGTCTTCGACTTCTTTGGCTGCCTGATTGACCGCATCCTTGGCGGCATCCGCGGTGGCA
>CAYPZD010000029.1:15002-35367 GCA_964415055.1 uncultured Verrucomicrobiota bacterium
CATGGTCGTGTCCTGCGTGATCACCTTCTCCACAACCGGTCAGCCAGAGGCTGCAAGAGATTCCAACAATTAAAGTTCCAATAAATTGAGCTGTTTTTTTCATAATGATTGATCTAACGCGCGAGAATCTAGCGCAATTACATCATATATCAAGGTTCCGTTTTGTGGTTTGCTGGGGACTGTTTTACGATAATCGCTGCTTGCCAAAACAAGAGGGGAAAGCTTGAATGCCGCCCATGAGTGCCAAAAAAAATACAATGACCATCGTTTTCATTTTGGTGCTGATGGTCATTGGCGGCGTAATGTCCTGGTTCTTACGCTCCGATTTGGTTGAAGTGGGACTTGATTCCTCGCTTTCCCACGAAGCGAAGCGCACTTTATTCCAAAAATACAGCCACGAGACAACTTATCCGGAGGGTGCTACGGAGGTTTGCTTCCGTTTGGAGCCTGGCCTTTATCAAGATGGTGACGTGTATGGGGAATATGTTCGTTTCAAGGCGGATGATACCATGATTGATTCTTTCGTTGAATCCACCCTGGGGCTGGATTCCAAAACCGAGACGCCAACGGACTATATGGCTTGGCATCAGGGGGTAGGGGATTATCCATGGTGGCGTCCCATGTCCGTGGAAAATCCTGAGTTTTATGAGGACCAGCGTAAGTTTATCACCGTGGATCGTTCAGAGGGAATCGTTTATTACAGTTATGTGCGGTCCTATAGTGTTCTGAAGGGAGTTCCCAGTAGTCCCGTCAACTAAAGTTTCAACGTTACACACTTGAAACAAAAGCTCCCTAAAACCGTTTCATATCAGTTCTAGAAATGTCTGTGTTGACGGTGTTGGACGTTCTGGTGTTTGTAAGTTTGAGATTGTCATCTCAATTTTATGCTGTAACAATTCCGTAACAATTCTAACGCTCACAAAATACTGTCAAGAGACTCAAATTGTATGAACCTGAAACCCGTTCTGAAACTCCCTGCCAAAACCTACAGGCGTGAAACATCCATTGCCCTTCGAGGCTTCACACTGATTGAACTATTGGTGGTGATCGCTATTATTGCCATCCTTGCCGGAATGCTTCTTCCGGCCTTGAGTCAGGCCAAAGAAAAAGCCAAGCAGACAAAATGCATCAACAACCTGAAGCAGATCGGTTTGGCTGCCATCATGTATGCCGACGACAATAACGATGAGTATTGGAACATCAACGGAAGTTTTCCCAACCACGGTATGTGGACGATCAACCCAAGATCCTCCGTGCAGCTTGAGAAAACACACGGTAATGCTTATTGGGGAATCGGTTATCAGGATTACGTTGGGAATGCTCGAACGATTTTCAATTGTCCCAGCGCCAAACATGTCGATGAATGGCGTGAGACAGGACTTAAATTTCCTGCTTCGTTCTGGCTGGACTCGGCTTTCGGGATCAATGGCAAACTCACAGCAGGTAATAAAAAACCAAAGGTATCATCCTACGTCAGTCCAAATACCACCATCTTTTGTCAGGACGCAGCTGAACAAAAAATGGAGGGTGAGTCCGATTCCATTGGATTATTTCCCGGTCAGAGCGAGATCCTGACCCAGTGGAGAAACGATCTGCAGGGATTGTATCCTGAAAGAGAAATGTGGTTGGAATGGTATCGCCACAACGAGCGTAACAATATCTTGTGGCTTCCAGGTCACGTCAGCACCGTGAGCTTTACCGGATTCGATGTTGGGGTGGATTATCGTTGGTATACCGGCGAGCAACCTGTGAGACAGCCGTAATTGGACATCATCTTTCCGTAAATTTCTATTGTCATGATGAATCGCATGAATTTTCTGGGGCACTTTGCATCCCTCTTGGCTGTCCTTTTTCTTCTGTCGGCCTGCGGTGAGGAAAAATATACAGGGCCGGAATCATTCGGGCCTGATGAAGTCAATCCCGCCATGAATGAAGCCTTTGCCGATGCATCGGGCGAGGTGAAGAAAATGGTGCAGGATGCACTCCTCGCATATTCCAAGGAAGATTTCATCAAGTCTTCCTCCATCATCCAGGCCTTGTGCTCGCGTTCCGACCTCACCGATACGGAACGTCAAACGGCCAGCCGATGTTTGATGACTGTCAACGACGAGCTTCAACGTGCTGCGTCGGAAAAAGGGGATAAGCGTGCGGAGCAATTATTGCGTCAACGCATGATGACCAAATAATTGAGCACGGTCCATTCCCGATCATTTTTCAGATACACATCCTTAGTTAGATAACTGAAACAACAACCATGATAACCATAAAACGACCTATTCAAGCGTTGGGGGCCCTGTTTGTGGCCGCCGGTGTAGGGTTGAGTGCCCAGGCCCAGAGTGTGGGGCTTTGGCAATTCGACGGAAACTACAACAGCGCCAATGGCGGTGAAGCCATCACCGAATACTTCGCCAAAGGCGAATTCGGCACAACCGAATCATTCGGTATCGGAGCAATCGACGGAGCATCAGCACAAGTTCTGAAATTCCCTGAAATCACGGAGCCTGAATCAGGATTCACGCTTCCTGTTCTTCAGGATTTGTCAGATCCCAATACCTACACATTGATCATGGATGTCTACTATCCTCTGACATCCAACTCCAAGGTCAGGAATCTTGCTGATTTAAACACGGACTACACCGACGCTGAGTTTTCTATCGGAGCAAACAACGCATTGATCGCCGGTAATGCAGGGGGAGAAATCCAACCTGATACCTGGCACCGTGTGATCCTGGTTGTTGATACCTCTACCGATGTGGCCTATCGCTATCTGGATGGTCAATCAGTCGGAACTTGGGCCATTCCGCCGGATCTACAGGACTTCGGACCACAATCCATCGATCCTCAGTTGGATGCTCTTTTGTTCAGCGTGGACCAAAGTGGCACCACAGCTGAAGGTTATGTGAACAGTGTTCAACTGCGTGACGAAGCGATCAGTGCCGGCCAGGCGCTTGCTTTGGGAAAACCGACCGCAGATGGTATCCCATTGGTGCTTCCTGATGTGCCTTCCTTCATCGCAGGGTGGACGCCTCCCCGTAATGTCGCATCACGTGACACGGATGTGGGTGTTGTGTTGAATCAGGGGAGTACCAATATCGATCAGGACAGCATTGTTCTGACTTTGGATGGCGTAGTGCAAAGCCCATCGATCGACAAGTCAGGGGATGCCTTTTCCGTCCTAGTCGATCGAGATAATCCTTTCGCTCCCGGAACCAAGCACACCATTGTGGTGACTTACACCGACGACAAAGCTGGTGAGCAGACTGCCGAATTCACCTTTGATGCAGCCATTTATTTTGAAGATTTTGAAAGCGTGGTGCTTGGGCCAAATGAAGATGAAAACTTGGAATCCGAAAGTGCCTGGACCCGACAAGGACCCGAAGGTTGGAGTGAAGTGGATGACTCCGGTGTGCCCGGAGCGGGTGATCCAGCCGAAGATGGTGTCACCGAGTGGGCAGGTTGGAGCTTTGCTAATAAAGAATGGTGGGTAACAGCTGCCGACGACCAGCGTCGCAGTGAATTCGTTCTGGCTGAGGGGAACGTGATGGTGGCGGATCCGGACGAATGGGATGACGCGCCTCACGCTGATTCGGAGGAGAACGGTTGGTATAACACCTATGTCTCCACACCTGCCATCTCCCTTGAAGGTGTGGCCCCTGGTAGCGCATTTTTACAATTTGCTTCCAGCTGGAGAGATGAATTCGACAGCAACTACCATCAAAGTGCCAACATTGTTGCCACTTACGATAACGGTGATTCAGTTGAAATCCTTCGTTGGCTCTCGGATCCCGCCAGCCCGAATTTCCATGATGATGCCCCGAATGAAACCATCATCATTCAATTGGATAACCCGGAAGGTGCCAAATCTGTTACTTTCAAATTTGGTTTGTTTGATGCCGGTAATGACTGGTGGTGGGCCATTGACAACCTCGTTTTGAATGCAGGCGCTGCTCCTCCTACCTTGGTATCTTCACCTAGCGGAGTTGAAGTGGTCGAAGGCTCAGATGCTACATTTACTGTCAGCGTGGAAGGATCTGGTCCTTTCAATTATGAATGGTTCTTCAAAGGTGAGTCTATCTTGAAAGAATCCTCGGCCGAAAATTCCCACACCTTGACAGTTGCCGGAGCCAAGGATGCCAATGTTGGTAACTACTCAGTGGTTGTGAGCAATGCGGGTGGCTCTACCCCTCAATCCGGTGGAGCATTGCTGGAAGTGAAAGCGAAACTTCCCGGTTCACTCATCTTCTTCGAAGATTTTGAAGGTTTGCCACTGGGTCCCAACGTGGATGAAGGTGTGGCTGGAGAAACGGTCTGGACCGATACTCTTCCCCAGGGATGGGATCGCGTGAATGATCTCCCCGGCCTTGATGATGATGAAGTTGGTGTGCGTGAATGGGAAGGCTGGGCTTTTGCCAACCGCGTATGGTGGGCTGATACAGCCGGCGATCAACGTCGCACGGAATTTGTCAAAGGAACGGGAACCGTGGCCATTGCTGATGGTGACGAGTGGGATGATAAAGGTGGCCCTTCCGGGTTCGGAACCATGGATACCAAAATCATGACTCCGGCGATTTCAATTGCTGAAGTGGAGCAGGGATCTTTGATGCTGCGATTCAATAGCAGCTGGCGTCCTGAAGTGATTCAGACAGGTGTGATTGAAGCTTCCTTTGATGGAGCCGATCCCGTTCAAGTGCTGGAATTCCGCTCGGAAAGCGATGATCCCAACTACAAGGATCATGCTCCGAATGACACCGTGACGGTTGCCATTGATGCTCCCGAAGGAGCCAGCACCATGAGCTTGTCGTTCCGCTATTATGATGCCGGAAACAACTGGTGGTGGGCCATCGATAACATCGAAGTTTATGGTGTTTTGCCTCAAGCTCCATCTTTCGCTTCACAGGATTTCGAGGGATTGACCCTTGGTTCCAGTGTGAACGAAGAAGTGGCCGCGGACAACGTCTGGACCAAGACCGCTCCTGAAGGTTGGAGCATCGATGATTCTGGTGTCCCCGGAGTGGGCAATGACGCCACCGATGGTGTGACCGAATGGGCCGGATGGAGTTTCGCAGACAAAGACTGGTGGGCTCAAACAGCCGATGACCAACGTCGCAGCGAATTCACCAAAGCTTCCGGAACAATTGCCATCGCTGATGGTGACGAATGGGATGATCAAGCTCACGCCGAAGGTTTCATGGATACCTTCATGAGCTGGACGGTGGATGTTTCTTCCGCCTCTGCCCGTTCATTGGCCCTTTACTTCGACTCCAGCTGGCGTCCTGAATATGACAGCAACTATCATCAGACCGCGAACGTGACCGTTTCCTATGATGGTGGAGAACCTGTTCAAGTGATGCTTTGGGAATCCAATGAAGACAGCCCGAACTACAAGCCCAATGCAACCAACGACAGTGTGATGGTTCCTCTCGGCAATCCTGAAGGTGCCAAGAGCATGGTGGTGACCTTCGGTTACTTCGACGCCGGCAATGACTGGTGGTGGGCAATTGATAACGTTCGTGTTGAAGAAGGCGCTTATCAGCACGTGCTTGAGCCCGGTGTTTATGGTTTCGAGAACTTCGAACGCCTGACCTTGGGGAGCAGCGTGAATGAAGAAGTGGCTGCTGATAATGTCTGGACAAAATCAGCACCGTTTAACATGAGTATCGATGATTCGGCTACAGCCGGTATTGGCGACGATGCCACTGATGGTGTCACCGAATGGGCAGGCTGGAGTTTTGCGAACAAAGACTGGTGGGTTCAAACCGCAGGTGACCAGGATCGAAGTTTGTTTGTTAATGGCGTCGGGACAGTTGCGATCGCCGATGGTGATGAATGGGCTGATGCGACCCACGAGGGTTATCTCAGCACTTTCCTTTCCTGGGATGTGAACATTACGGGCGCAACCGCCGGAGCCTTGGAATTGCAGTTTGATTCCTCATGGCGCCCAGAGTATGACAGCGATTATCACCAGACAGGTAATATCACTGCTTCATATGACGGTGGCGATCCTGTCCAGGTGATGTTGTGGGAATCAAATTCCGACAGTCCGAACTACAAGGATCATACCACGAATGAAACGGTAACCCTGGCACTCGACAATCCTGCCGGCGCGAAAAACGTGACCTTGACCTTTGGTTACTTCGACGCAGGTAACGACTGGTGGTGGGCGATCGATAATTTGATCGTGCACGAAGCCATGCCTAGTGCGATCGCCATTGCCGCTGATGGTGGTCAGGTGACCATCACCTACGAAGGTGCCGTATTGGAGACAGCCGAATCGATCACTGGTCCCTGGACTCCAGTCGATGGTGCCACCAGTCCTCACACTGTGGCAGCCGATCAAGGTCAGGCTTATTTCAGAGCCCGATAATGATGAACAAAGTGTTGGCTTTCCAACACGCTCTTTCAACGCCAGCTGGCGATGCTATTCATGCGGAACCAGCTGGCCCTTTGCTTGAGTTGAATTAACAAAGCACCGCCGAGTGGCGGAACAGCTTGGAATGGGTCCTGTAGCGTTACTTACCGTGTGTCGCTGCAGGGCCCGTTTTCTTTTTCTTCTGGTAGGATTGAGGGAGTTCGCTGACCCATTGGGTGAGTTTGGCGCTCAGAGCTTGAACCAAATCAGGATTTTTATCCGCGACATTGTTGCTTTCACTTGGATCCTTGGAGAGGTCATAGAGTTCCGTTTGATTTCTTCCACGGAGCGAAAGATGAAGTTTCCAGTTTCGTTCCCGCATGGCGGGGTTGCTGCCGGTGGCGCTGGATTTCCAATAAAGCGGTTTGGACCTGGCTCTTGAACCACCAAACCAAATGTCCGAGATGTCCTCTCCGTCAAGTTGAACAGGGAGGTTGATGTTTCCAGCGATGGAGCTGAGGGTAGGCATCCAGTCAATGAAAGAGCAGACGCTCTGATGGTCGACACGACCAGCCTTCACATGACCGGGCCAGCGGATGATAAACGGCACTCTTGTTCCGCCTTCGTACTGGGTGTGTTTTCCTCCGCGAAAGTGTCCCGCGTAGCCCAGCATATTGTTGGAAAATTCCCGGGCGCCTTTCTTGGCAAGTATAACAGGTGCCGGTCCATGATCACTTGAAAAAACGACAATGGTGTTCTCGCGCAGCCCAAGTGCATCGATGGTCTTCAGAACACGATCCACATTGCGGTCGATTTGATACACATCAGCAAGATACTGCTGCATGGAAGCATTCAGATCACCACCGATTTGAAGGCATTCGTCGAATTTGTGCTGCATGGTTTCCGAGAAGTCATTGCGGTAGACCTTCACATCCTTGAAATGTTCAACAAGGTTGTCGGCTGTGTTGACAGGGAAATGGGTGGCGTGTCCCCAGATGTTGACATAAAAGGGGGTCTCGGAGTTTTCCCGAATGAATTCGATGGCCTCCGAGTAAAGATCATCGTCACGGCCGGCAGTCGGTTTCCTGCTTTTACCCATGACCTTCACTTTGTCCAGACCATAGGTGCCATCCCTCGATTCTGGGCCCATATGCCATTTGCCAAAGTGGCCGGTCTTGTATCCGCGTTGTTTGAGCAACTCAGTGATGGTAACCCGATCTCCGAACCCGAAATCTGCGGCATACTTCGGATAGCGGGCTGGGAACAACCCGGTCATCAAACCTGTGCGGCTGGGATTGCAGGTGACTCCGGTGACATAGAACTGGGTGAATCGTGTGCCTTCGCTGGCCAATCGATCCAATGCCGGTGTCTTGGCGTAGGGATGCCCATAGCAACCCAGATCGCCATAGCCGAGATCGTCCGCGAACATAAAGACAATGTTGGGCGGACGTTCTGTTTTGGCGACGGCCTCAGGAGATGATAACAACAGCATCAAGGCTGCAACGAATATGGAACGGATCAGTGTAGGAAATGGAGTGCTCATGTCGGTAAATGTGAAAGTGTTGGTGGGAACTGAAAATCATTGACGGGTATGACCTTGATGCCTTTGTTGGTTCAACAATTCGGCCAGTTGAGCCGCGATGGTCCTTCGGTCGTTGATGAGGTTCTTTTGCTCACCTGGGTCTTCGGTCAGGTTGTATAGTTGTGGGTTCAATTCATCCTTTCTCGGAGTTCTCTTCAAGGTTGGACTTGGTTTGCCTTCGATGTATTTCCACGGACCTTGACGAATGGCGAAGTTGCCGTTCGGGCTGTGGAGAATCATGGTGGAGCGGGTCTTGTTTGAGCTGGGCTTACCCAGCAAGGCTGGCAGGAAGTTGAAACTGTCTTCCGCGAAGGAGGCGTTGGCGGGAATGCTCTGCCCTGTGAGTGATGCCAGTGTCGCAAACAGGTCGACCAGGTTGATGGTTGTGTCATGGGTGCTGCCTGCTTGAATGTGGTCCGGCCAACGGGCAATGAAGGGGACTCGGAATCCTCCCTCATAGATGCTGTGTTTCCGACCGCGCAAGGTTCCGTTGCAACGCAGTCCGGCTCGATAAGCTACAGCTTCCGGACGTTCTCCATCGGTCAACAACACGCCTCCATTGTCACTTGTGAAGATGACCAGCGTTTCATCCGCACATCCCATTTGATCCAGTTTGTTCAGAATACGACCCACCGAGAGGTCGAGTTCGTGAATCCAGTCACCATAAAGGCCTGTGCCACTTGTTCCTTTTTGTGCCGAGGGGGTGTAGGGGAAATGGATGGCAACCGGCGCGAAATACAGGAAGAACGGAGCATTGGCATCTTGTTGATTCAGCCAGTTCACGGCGTCCACTGTCAGGATATCCATGACGTTCTCATCAACACGTTGGGGTGCGTCGATCCCGATATATTCACGACCATATGGTGATCTGCCGGCTGAAACGGATTTGTCAGAACGTAATCCGACGACGGAATCGTTGCGGACATACACTCCGGAGGCATCGCCGTGGTTTTGAGGGACGGCGAAATGGTAATCAAAACCGATGTCCAGGGGACCCGGGCTGAGTTTTTTGGTGAAATCGGCTTTTTCTTTCCCATAGCCGAGGTGCCATTTACCGATGGCGGCTGTGCGGTAACCGACGGACTGAAGCAATGAGCCCAGTGTCGGTCGGGAAGTTTCGATGTGCAGGGGATCTGTCGTGTTCAGCACGCCATGGTGCAGATCGGTCCGCCAATCATAGCGTCCGGTCAGTAATCCATAGCGGGTGGGCGAACAAACGGAAGAAGGCGTGCTGGCATCGGTGAATCGCATGCCTGCCTCGGCGAGTCGATCGATGTTGGGTGTGTGAATGTGGTTCGGATCGGCTCCATAACTGTTCAGACTTCCGTAACCCAGGTCGTCCGCAAGTATCAACACGATGTTGGGTTTGGACGCTGCTTGAGTGGTGGTGGGGAGGACGCTTGCAGCAAGCAGGGAAAACATGAATGCCAAAGGTGTGGCCCATGCCGATGAATGTGAAAAGGGTGATTTCATCTCGTTTGTATTGAATTAGGATGGGGGCACTTTGCCAGACGTGCTGATGACGACAATGAAATAACTTTATTGAACGAGTTGCCGGGAGCCGGGTATGGTGCGGCATGATCCGATTGTTTTTGTTGTTGATAGCCATTTCACTGCCCGCGTGTGCGGAGAATCTGGTGGTGGATGTCTGGCCGGATGGGATGGTGCCGGGGAAGCTTGCCAGTGAGCCTGAATCGGAAGTGAAGCGTGATGATGGTTTTCAGCGTATCACCAACGTGAGCCGTCCCACCCTGACTTGGTTTCCGGCCGAGGGAAACCCGCAGCATTCAACACCACTCATCATTGTATGCCCTGGTGGCGGTTATCGCTACACGGTGGTGGACAAGGAAGGATCCGAGATTGCGGAACGTTTTAATCAGGCAGGTGTTGCGGCGCTGGTCCTGAAATATCGAACCCCTCAAAACCGCGACGGGGCCTTTCAAGACGTGCAACGTGCCATTCGGCTGGCGCGTTCCAGGGCTGCTGATTGGAAGATTGATCCACAGAAAATCGGAGTGATCGGCTTTTCAGCTGGAGGGCATGTTGCTGCCAAAGCGAGCAATCAGTTTGCGCGGCGTTCATACGAACCATTGGATCAAATCGATTCACTCAGTTGCCGTCCGGATTTCGCCGTTCTGGTTTATCCTGCCTATCTTGATGATAAACAAGGTGGTGTTTCGCCTGACCTCGATCTGCAGGCGGACATACCTCCGACTCTTGTCGTGCATAGTGAAGATGACAAAACCCATGTGGTGGGCAGTAGGATCTATTCCGATGCCTTGAAAAAAGCCGGTAAAAACCATGCATTCAAACTTTATGCAACGGGCGGTCATGGCTACGGGCTGCATTCCGAAGGTGAAGCAAGAGCCTGGCCGGAAGCCGCTGTGGCATGGTTGAAACAGGCAGGAATCATTCGTTAAGCAAATAGCCTTATTCTGTTCAATCGAATGGATGTGATCTTGATAGGCAAGCAAGTGAACCAAGGTAGAACTATTCAAAAGCTCCGAATTTAATTTTTAATTCCGGATCTTTTCCTCCTTCTATCATTACCTGGAGATGGTTCAGTTCTTCCATGAAAAATCCGTGGAGTTCGAGGAGGAGTGGGGCGGGGAGTTGATAGGACTTGGCGGCGGCGAAGAATGTGTCCCTGGCTTTTTCCAATTGGGGTAAATCATTTTCGGCCTGGAGTCCCATTAATTTTTGACTGACCATTGGTGCCGGAAGTGGGCCAAAGGGGCAATGCCAATTATGTGATAGCTGCAGATTGGCCTCGCGCAACAATTCGACTATTGCAGCTTCGTTGTTTTTCAATAGATCAAGATTGATCTCAGTTGTGCGTGCTTTGATTTTCTCATAGACGCGTTGGGCTTGTTTCGTTAATTCCCAACGTTGGTATGACTCAAATGCCTTTTCTCCGGCAACTTCTCTTATCCGGCTAAGGTAGGCTTCCCTCGCTTTGATGAGTGTTTCCCTTGGACTGGTCAGGACCTTGGCTTGTTGATGTAGAGCACGACGTCTGATTTTGAAATCTTCAATATATGATTCCGGAATGCCATAACTCTCATAGAGTAACTCATATTCCTTGTCCTTATCCCCGGCCCAAACAGAAGCATTTACCGTGTGGGGTAATCTTTTCGTAAGAGGGTGCTGGTCCAAACGCCTGAGAAAGGTTTTGTCCATGACGTCTTTGACATCCAAATCATAGGCGTGTCGCTCTGAAATGAAATCCTGCCTCGGATCACCATCTTCGATGGCCAGTCGTAAAAGTTCAACGCGTCGCTTTTTGAAGTGAGCGTTTTGTTCGTCAGTGAATCCGATCTCCTTGAAGAAGGGGGTGTATTCCGTATCCACATGAGCCGTGAATTCATTCAAACGCTTTTTCAGTGTTTGTTTGTGAATTTCTTTTTGGATAAAGGCATCCCTCTCTTCAACTGGTAATTGCGCTGCCCTTTGAAGGATTTCTTTGAAATTCGGTCCTTGTGCCCAGCATGCAAATGTAGCAATGCTTGAAATGACGACGAGTCCAATACGGGAAGTAAGGAGTCCGGTCATTGGGCGCAGATAGATCGCGATTTTTATTTTCATCGTATTTTAAATTCGATTCCTGTTCTCTGGTTGTTGTGATATGGAGATTCTATACTGATTGCCAAAAGTGTTTGCGTATAAGGGCTCGCTGATGGTTTTTATTCTCACGCCCGCTACGCTAGAGACGCAGTGACGCAGAGGTTTTTATGAAATTACTTTTGGTAAACGTTATAAATGGCAGTCAGAAGAGTAGTGTCTTAAACGGGTTGTGAGTGTTTAACTTGCTTTTATCCTTTCAAGGGATACTGACATTGAAAACCCTGGATTGCCAATTACAATTTACCATTCGGTGTTTTCCTGTTGAAATAGGTCATGAACTATTTTGGTGACCCTTTTATCGGAAGATTCATTTTGGCACTGATGCTTTTGGTATTCGCCAACGGAACATCCAGAGCATCCGCCGCAAGCCGCCCGAAAAACATCGTCTTTATCCTGATTGATGATTTGCGGTATGACACCTTTGGGTTCATGGGGCACCCGTTCATCCAAACACCCCATATCGATGCGCTGGCGAACGAAGGCACCGTTTTTCGAAATGCTTTTGTGACGACTTCACTTTGTTCTCCAGCCCGTGCCAGTTTTTTGACCGGTCAATATATGCATCACCATCAAGTGGTGGATAATTCAACACCGATTCTTCAGGGAACCCGGACCTTTCCCATGCTTCTTCAGGAAAAGGGGTATACGACGGCATTTGTTGGAAAATGGCACATGGGAGGTTCGTCAGATGCCGTTCGTCCCGGCTTTGATCATTGGGTGAGTTTTCCCGGCCAGGGGACTTATGCTCCGGAAAATCAAAAGATCAATGTGAATGGCACCAGGGTACCTCGAAAGAAATATATGACCGATGAACTGAGTGATTACGCTGAAGACTGGTTGTTGAACCGGACGGGGAATCAGCCTTTCATGCTTTATCTTTCTCATAAAGGTGTTCATGGACTTTATGATCCGGCGGAGCGGCATCGGGATCGGTATTTGAATCCATCTCTTCAAGTCCCGTCATTCGTCTCAGATCCTCCGCAGCCGAAGGAGGAGAAACCCATGTGGGTTAAAAATCAACGGAATAGCTGGCATGGGGTTGAGTATCCTTACTATGGACGGTCCGGGCAAAGTGTCGAGGAGATGTATCGGCATTACTGTGAAATGATTCTTTCCATCGACGATAGTGTCGGACGTGTTCGCGAAGCCTTGAAAGTTTCCGGTCACACTGAGGATACCATGATCTTTTTTACCAGTGATGGTGGACATCTTTGGGGGGAGCACGGGTTGATCGATAAACGTTGTGCATATGAGCCATCCATGCGGATTCCTTTGGTGATTCATGCTCCAGGATTCACCGGGGAAGGAAAAGTTTTGGATGCTCTTGTTGCAAATATTGATGTGGCTCCGACCCTGTTGGATTTTGCTGGAATCAACATTCCTGACACCATGGATGGGCAAAGTTTTCTCCCGATGTTGCAGGACGCTGATTTTCCACCATCTGATTGGAGAGACGCTTTACTCTATGAATATTATTGGGAACCCGCTTTTCCCATGACGCCAACGACATTTGCTCTAAGAGGTGAAAGGTATAAATTCATTCAATACCATGGTATTTGGGATCTCGATGAACTTTACGATCTTGAAACGGATCCGGGAGAAAACAAAAATTTGATCACGGATCCAGCATTTCAGGACCAGATTCAGCAATTCCGTCGACAGTTGTATCAGGCTTTGAAGGTGACTTCAGGGCTCAATATTCCATTGGGATTCAAACGAAATCATGGATCTCATTTGCGCCATCCGGATGGATCGCCTGCTGAGGGATTTCCCGCCTACATGCATGGTAAGAAATAAGGACCACTGTCCGCTACTCATGCCCAATTTTTAGGGTTTGCTCTAAATAAGTTTGACGAATGAGAGGTAAAAGGCAGTCTTGTGCCTGCAAGTTAGGTGTGTCTAACAAAGAAAGCCAAACATATTAAAATGAATAGAATCAAATTATTTAAATCACATTTTACCAGTCAGGTAAACACAGGGGTATGGTGGGTATGGATATTCACTGGTTGGTTGGGGTGTGCTCAATCCTTGAGGGAGTTGGAGACGGACAGACCGGATGCAACCGAAAGTCCTGTCACCGTTGATAAAGGCCATTTTCAGTTGGAATCATCGTTTTTTAGTTGGTCCAAAAATGACTCGGGCGGGACAAGGACTGAAGTGTGGAGCATTGCTGAAAGTAATTTGAAATATGGGCTGTCCGATGAAGTGGATTTGCAGATGGTTTGGACGCCTTATCAGCATGAAACCACAACATCTGCGGCAGGGAAGAACAGCATTCGGGATGCAAGCGATTTGGTTTTCCGTTTGAAATACAACATATGGGGAAATGACGAAGGGGAAACAGCCTTTGGCTTGATGCCGGTCGTCAAAATTCCTACATCCTCGCGTCTGGGGAATGACAAATGGGAAGGAGGGATGATTGCACCTTTTGCTTGGCGGGCGGGTGAAAAATGGAGTTTGGGTGCTCAGGTGGAAATTCAGCGCATCTTTGACAGTGCCAGTGGAAAATGGGATTGGGAAGTGTCGCATACTGCTGTCATTGGTCTGGATTTGACGGATCGCATCGGTATTTATCTCGAATACTTAGGTGTGAGCAGTGACGACAATTATGGGGCGCACTTCAGCAGCGGAATCACCTATGCTTTGGGCGATGCCGCACAGCTGGATGCTGGCTCTCTCGTGGGGCTGAATGATGACGCGGAAGATTTGACAGTATTCTCCGGGATTTCCTGGAAGTTTTAGTCTTGTGCAAATGCTCATTGAACACCATTCGGGGCATTTTTTTGGATGGTGTAGATGACATAGCTTGCCCGTTTGGCCTGGTGGTTGGCTTTGACGCGGTGCAGTTCTATGTGGGCGCGGTTTTTCTTAACGTGTTGCTCGAACTTGGCATCAACGCTCGCCGACCAGACCGCCAGGCGTTCGGTGCTTTTCAAAGCATTCAATATGGCATGGATGCCTTTTCGTGAATACAGGGACCGATTACCTGACTGAACCATGGCGACGGGACCGTTGTCGATGTTCAGCATGATGGCGTCATAGGATGTCGGTATCATGATTGAAACACCTCATTTAAACCTTGTGCCAAAAACTCCTGACGAATTGCGCGCCATGATTGACGGGATGTCGTCCGAGGAGAAGGTAGAATTATCTCCTGATTGGCTGGCTCGGATACAGGCAGCCACCGAACCCGACCCGTGGCTGCACGGATTCACCATTCGACTGAGAGAGTCCGATGTCTTTGTTGGGAACTGCGGTTTCATGGCGCCTCCCAACCCGGAGGGGGTGGTGGAGATTGCTTATGGAATTGAGCCCGAGCACCAGGGGAAAGGATATGCCACCGAGGTAGCGCAGGGCATGGCTGATTATGCCTGCAGCCATGACGAAGTTCGCTTCGTTTGCGCGCACATTTTGCCTGAAGAAAATGCTGCCACGAGGGTTTTGGCCAAGTGTGGTTTTCGAAAGGTGGGGGAAGTGTTGGATCCGGAGGATGGGTTGGTGTGGCGTTGGGAAACCGTTAAAGATTCAATGGCCAGGAACCCATGAGATGAATCGATAGGAGAAGATTTACAACAACTTATTGATTTCTGCACCTGATAACAAATACGTGTGCAACCCCGTTCCATTGCCATTTGGTTCCTTTTAATGCTGCTTCATCCACGGTGATCCTGCCGATGAGAGGTTCGCCCAGAACCACGTGACCATCGTGTGACCCAAGATAGGCGGTGGAGTGTCCGATGGCGTTATTCCAGGTGGTTTCCAATAAGGCTGGAGATTCCAGTTCAGTCAGCTCTGCCCAGGATAATTTTCGTGTTTCAAGATGAATGTTTATACCGAGCTCTTGTCCCACTTGTTGCACCGCTTTTTTCATGGATTGAAAACTGGTGCCTCTCCAGGTTGTTTTGGAATGATGGGCCAGTTCACCTTCAGTCACTTGAAAGCCCATTTGATTCAGAGCGGAAGCACTCGAAGCGGAAACACATGTGTAGGGTGTGGATTGAAGGCAGACTCCTTCACTCCAGGTGCCTGACAGTGCGGCAAGTTCATGGCCTTTTGCTGTCAGGAACAAAGGGCGCTCGAGTATGCCAATGGCTGCAAATAATCCGAACAATGGGACCAGTCGTTTGTTTTTAAAGGCATTTCTACCGCTGGTCTTGTTTTCGAACATCGGGTGGAGCAGGTAACTCATGCTGCCAACCATCAGGAAGGACAGCGCTGCTGTTTCATCCGGCATTTCAAGTGATTGTGTTCCTCCCAGTGAAACAAGTGATAATGTTTTTCCCACCAGTAGCCCCAATCCCGTAAACATAAAGATCCATGCAAAGTATTTGGGTTTCGTTTTAAAGGTGCGTGAAAGTCTGATCGGAGCGTGTTTTCCTATCCAGAAACTCAGAAACATGATGAGCAATACGGTGATCAGGGAAAGGAAATGGATGAACTGAATCGAATCGGGTTTCATAGCGGATCCTTTTTGCTGGTTATACACTTGCGGGCTTCCCATTTGTTACAGAGGTTATGACTTTTAATTATCAGTAGATTGAAGTGTTTTTACTGCACTGGCCTGATATCTGCTTGTATACTTGTTTGTGAAATGACACTTGAGATCAAAGAAGAAAGGAATAGCTGATGTCACGGGCAATCATGGATCCGGAGGAAGTTCGGCGTTTTGCCAAGGAATTGAAACAATTCAACGCCGGGCTCCAACAGGGGATGTCTCTGTTGGAAGCTCGGTTCAAGGCCTTGGGCGATACTTGGCAGGATCAGGAACAGCAGCGTTTTGCCGAGGAATTCAGTCAGACGATGCGGACTTTGAAAAAGTTTGTGGAAGTATCCAATCAACACACCCCCTTCCTCCTGCGCAAAGCTCAGAGGATTGAGGACTATCTGGATCAACGATAGTCATGGCCGACAAAGCTCAGATACGTTCGGTGGATGCGCTGGAAGCGTTTCGCTTGCGCTTGATTCAATATGTAGAGAAGGCAACGCATGTGATTGACGAAGTCGGCTCTGACATGAAAAGAACCCGGGCATGGCTGGAGGATCATCAGAAACCTTATTGGGAACATCAGGTACGGGTTCGGCACCGTGCTTTGGAAGAGGCACAACATGCCGCTTTTTCCGCCAAGCTTTCGGAACTGCGTGAATCAAGCGACATTCAGCAAGTGGCTGTTCAACGCGCCAGGAAGGCGTTTCGTGAGGCGGAGGAAAAACTGCGATGCGTCAAAGTGTGGTGCCGGCGTTATCAAAGCGAAGTGGAACCGCATGGACGTGACGTGGAAAGGCTGCGCACGGTTCTGGAACAGGATTTGCAAAAGGGAGCGGCACATCTGGATCGTTTGGAGCGTGTCCTGGATGAGTATGTTTCTCCCCGCCAAACCCAGCCTTCAGTTCAGGAAGACAATCAGCCTTCATCCGAAAGCACAGCAAATGAATTACCCGGGACGGATGCTTTGGATAAGGACATGCAACAGAAGGGGAATGAATGAGTTCGTCGGAAAGTAATCAGTTGTTGGCCCTGACCAAGGACCTGCTGCGGTCATGGGAATCGACCCGCTCGGTATGGAAAGATGAGAAGGCCGCATCCTTTGAACAGACTTATTTGAAGGAATTGGAGCCGAGCGTCAATCGTGCCGTTCATGGCATGGAAAAATTGAACGTCCTTTTAAAGAAAGTGAGGAAAGATTGTGAATAAAATGCTCACAGCGGGAACCACCCTTTCCATACTCGAACAACTTCGGCATACGGTCGAGGAACTAGGGTTGCGGGAGAAGGCATTGATCGAGGCGCGTGATGGGGATTTGGCAGCTATTCGTCGAAAGTTCGAATCCCAAAAGGCCAATGTCCGTAAACAAGCTGATGCACAAGCAGCCTTGGCGCAGGATGCATTGAATGCCGAACGCGAACGCATTGAAACCCGGTTCGAATCCCGCAGGTTTCGAATCAAACAAGCCATTGAGAACGCAAACAAGGCACTTCATGACGCTGCAGAACATGCCCGGAGTCAACAGCAATACGAAAATCAAAAGGACCTGCTCCAGGCGCAGCGTGATCAAGATGCCAATTCGCTTGCCATGGATCAGACATGGAAATCTTACGTGGCAGATTTATCAGTTGAAACTCAGCGTCTGGAAGGGATTCAGCACCTCGCTTGGAAGGTGTTTCGCGGGTATCGATCTTTTCGCAGGTGGTTTCAAAGAGAAATGGAGCCTGCTGCTCAGGATTCCTCTACTGTGGATGAATACGCGCTGCTGCAAACCTTACGTTCCCAGTTGACAGAGCTTGAGGCTCAGCTTCGTTTTTCGATACCAACATCATTGGCACAGTGTTTCTCCATCGTTCCGGTTTGGGTGTTATTGGCGTTGGTTGGGGGGATGGGAGCGGTTGGTTTCTTTGTGCCGCAGGTGTCGGAAACACTCGGGATTGCGAAAGAGCAACTCCTCCTCTACACGGGCGTGGTGGCCGGTCTTGTGGTTGCGTTTTATTCTTTTGGTTACATTCTGGCCCGAGGGCGAGTGAGGTTCATATTGGAACAGTATGCTGTGTCGACTCAATGTGTCAGCCGATGTCAACAGGGCGCGGATCGAAGCCGGGACGAGGGTCTGACGCGTATTGAACAGACTTTGAAGGAGGTAGAGTCAGGTCTTGAACAAGCTTTGAAGACCGCTGAGGCCGCCGCTACGGAAAATCTTGAGACCGGTCTCCGAAAACTGCAGCGTCGAAAAGAGCGGTTGGAATCTCGCCATGAAAACATGTTCCAAGCGGCGCTGCATCGACTCGAAAATGATCATGCACAGGGAACGTCGGCCGGAGAGCATGGAAACAGGGGCAATCTCAACACAATGGATGATGAGCAGAGTTCGATGGAATCTGATGTGAACGACCGTTTTTCCCGGGATTTGGATGTTCTCGTGGAACAATGGAATGGTCGGGTGTCTGAATGGTTTTCTCTGCTCAAAGGTAGTCACGGCGCGGCCTCGGAAATGACTGCCGGGTTTGATGCGGCTTTTTCAGGTGAATGGGAGATTCCAGACGAAGGAGATCCCGCAGGAGGTTTTGCCGAATTGGCATTGGACTTACAACAGTTCCTTTCATCGCCTCCTTCGGATAAAAGAATGACATTTGGGGAAGCATCTCTTCGAGTCCCCCTTATATTCAAATTGCCGGATGGCGAGTCTATCCTGTTCGAATCAGAAGGGCCTGCCCCGCAGGATATCGTCGATGCTCTCAATGGCATGGCCCTGCGTCTGTTGATGAGTTCGCCTGTGGGACGCCTGCAATTCACGCTGATTGATCCCGTGGGGCTCGGAAAGAATTTTGCCGGATTAATGCATCTTGCCGACCATGATGAGCAGTTGATCCATCGCCGGATTTGGACGCAGTCGAATCAAATCGAACAGTGTCTGCGGGATCTGACCGAGCACATGGAAAAAGTGACCCAGATGTATTTGCGCAATGAATACCCTTCATTGGCGGAATACAACCGGGTCGCAGGGAACATTGCCGAGAAGTATCAAGTGCTCGTTATTTCGGACTTTCCGGTTGGCTTCAGCGAAACGGCTCTGCGACGTTTGCAAAGCATCATTGTCAGCGGGGCACGTTGCGGGGTGTTTGTCTGGTTGCACCGTGATCAACGTCAGTCTTTGCCGGACGATGCGGCGCTGGATGATTTGCGAAAACATTGTGTTTGGATGCGCGCCCAAGCCAGTGGGTGTCGACTCGGAAACGTTCAATGGACCGGAGTTGAATGGAATTGGTATGCTCAGCCTGATTCGCAACAGGCCATCGCAATGATTCATCAGATCGGTCGGGCCAGTGTCGATTCCAATCGGGTGGAAGTTCCGTTCTCCCAGATCGCGCCCAAGCCGGAAGAGATCTGGTCACTCGATACAAGTGCACTGTTGCGCGTGCCCATCGGTCGCACCGGCGCCTCAAAATGGCAGTATCTGACACTGGGCAAGGGAACCCAGCAACACGCCCTGATAGCGGGTAAGACAGGTTCCGGTAAATCGACCTTGTTTCACGTCATGGTGTCCAATCTGGCACTTTGGTGTTCGCCGGATCAGGTCGAATTTTATCTGATCGATTTCAAGAAAGGTGTTGAATTCAAATGTTACGCCTCACACCGGCTGCCACATGCCAGGGTGGTTGCGATTGAAAGTGATCGTGAGTTCGGATTAAGCGTGTTGGAACGAGTCGATCAGGAACTGCGGCGTCGAGGTGATCTTTTCCGTCAGAAGGGAGTTCAGGATTTGAAGGGTTACCTGCAAGCTTCCGAAGGTGAGACGCTTCCTCGCACCTTGTTGATGATTGATGAATTTCAGGAGTATTTTGTGGAAGATGACCGTGTGGCTCAAAACGCCGCTGTCCTGTTGGATCGAATCGTGAGGCAGGGTCGTGCTTTTGGTATTCATGTGATTCTAGGCTCACAAACACTGGGGGGAGCCTACACGCTCGCGCGAACAACCTTTGCCCAGATGGCCGTTCGGATTGCGCTTCAATGTGACGAGGCGGATGCTTACCTGATTATGGATGAATCCAACGCCGCTCCGCGCTTGTTGTCCAGACCGGGTGAAGGTGTTTACAACGACAGTAGCGGCGCGGTTGAAGGAAACAGTCCCTTTCAAACCGTCTGGCTGTCGGATGCCGAGCGTGAAACTCAACTGGACCAGATCGCTCGGATGGCGAAAGAACGCTCCCTGGAGCAAAGGGAATTTGTGGTGTTCGAAGGGAATGCCCCTGCTGATATCAAAGCAAATGATGAGCTTGCCACTGCACTGTCAACCGATGCAGCCAAAGCCCCGGATCTGCCA
>CAYPZD010000029.1:35467-52350 GCA_964415055.1 uncultured Verrucomicrobiota bacterium
TTTGACCGGATTGTTCGGGAAGGACCCGCTTTGCGCATACATACCATCGTAACGGTTGATTCCTACAACAGCGCCCAGCGTTTTCTGAATCGAAAGGCTCTTTCCGAATTTGAAATGCGCGTGTTGTTTCAAATGAGCGCCAATGATTCCGCCGCGCTCATCGACAATACAAAGGCCAGTCAGTTGGGACTCCATCGCGCATTGTTCTACAACGAACGAAGAGGGCATCTGGAAACATTCCGACCCTATGCCCTGCCGGAAAGTGATTGGGTCGCCTCTCTTTTCAAATAAGCTTGTTGGTTTAGAGTGGGCTGCCACTTTCTGGCGAAAGCGGCTACATCGTAGCCGCACTTGCAAAAGTGTGGCAGTCGAACGCCGAGGGATCAACTTGAACTTGGGGCGGCTACCTTCTTGCGAAGGCTACTTCCATTAAATGCTGACTTCTTTTTTGTGGCATGATTCTTTCAATTGAGGTAGAAGGAAAGAATGAGTTCCCAGAATAACCATCCCAATACCGGACTGCAGACGGCATCAGCAATGGATCGCCGACGCTTCTTGAAATCAACCAGCTGCTCCCTTGGCGTAGCAGCAGCCGCAGCCAATCCATTGGTGCACACACTCGCCAATGCAGCGGCCAAGAAAAAACAACCCGCGTCTGAAACACTTGTTGCCACTTTGTTTGGCAGCCTTGATGAGAAACAGAAGCAGCAGATTTGCTTTCCGTTCAACCACCCGTTGAGATCCGAGGTCCAGAACAACTGGTATATCACCAAGTCACGCGTTGGGGAGCATTTCACCGCCGATCAACAGGCCATGATTCGGGAGATCTTCATGGGTATTCACAGCGAAGAGTATGCAAAAACCATTTTTGAGGCAGTGGCTTGGGACACCGATGAGGAAGGTTTGGAGGATACTTCCATTGCTTTGTTCGGTGAACCGGGTGAAGGCAAATTTGAATTCGTGCTCACGGGAAGACATGTCACTCGACGTTGTGATGGTAATTCGGTGGATGGCGCGGCTTTCGGTGGCCCGATCTTTTATGGACATCAAGCGGGTAATAAGGACCGGGAACCCGCCGATCACCCGGGCAATGCCTATTGGTATCAGGCCAAACGGGCCAATGAAGTGTTTCAGATGCTGGACGGTAAACAGCGTGAAATGGCCTTGCTGGGACAGTCCCGCAAGGAAGAGGGAACCAAGACTGTGACGCTCACCGGTAAAAAGTCCGGACTCCCGGGGGTCTCCATGACTGAATTGATGGGGGATCAGAAAGGCCTGGTGCGTCAGGTGTTGGCCGACGTGATGGCGCCATTTCGTAAACAAGATGCCGACGAGGCGTTGAAACTGGTGGATCAAGCCGGATTTGATCATCTCCACATGGCATTCTACAAGAATCAGGATCTTGGGAATGATGGTGTTTGGGATGTCTGGCAGATTGAAGGTCCGTCCTCATTGATCTATTTCCGAGGCGCTCCTCATGTGCACGCTTATATTCACATTCGTGATAAGGCGGAGATTGGGTGATATTTTTTGTCACACAAAGGCACGAAGACACGAAGTTTTTTTAGATGCGAATTTAAACCACGGTCGGTTGGCCGTGGTTTCTTTGTGCCTTAGTGCCTTTGTGCGAGAAAAAAAGCAACCCCAATCAAATGCGACAAGCAGAAGATGATGATTCCGTAAATTCGACTTGGTTCGTGGGTTGAATCCGTCTTAAATATCGTCATGAAATCCTCCATTTCGGCGCATGGGTTCGGCAGGTTGATGCTTGGAACCTTGTTGACTCTTTGGTACTCGTTTTTTCTCGCCACGATTCATGGTGGTCAACAGGTGTTGGCTCCCAATCATCCCTTTTATGTGGATAAGAATTACCCGAAGTTGACCACGCCGCAGTGGGTCGGGGAAGAGGGGGTGGATGCTGTTGTTATCCTGGCTATCGATGATCTCCGGACCACTCAAAAGTATGAGCAATACCTGCGTCCCATTCTGAATCGTCTCAAACGTATCGATGGGCGTGCACCGGTCAGTATATACTGTAATAGCTTTGATCCGGGTGATCCGCAATTTCAGGTGTGGTTGAAGGAGGGACTGTCTTTGGAAGTGCATACCTTGTCTCATCCCTGTCCCTTGCTTGCCAAAGGAGATTTCAAGAACGCTGAAAACACTTTCTTTGGAGGTATCAATCTGCTCAACAGCATTCCAAACAACCGGACGGTTGCGTATCGGATGCCCTGTTGTGATTCGATCAATTCACCCAGCCCCCGGTTCTACAGCGAGATATTTCCTTTCACATCGCAGGAGGGAGGATTCCTGGAAATTGATTCGAGCGTGATGTGTTTGCTGACTTCCGATGATCCGGAACTTCCTCAGGATCTGGTAAAGGATTCGGAAGGAAAGGAACGGTTCACCAAGTATGTGCCGTTTCCATCATTTACCACCACCATTGAGAACTATCCATACCCTTACGTGATCAATGATGTGTGCTGGGAATTTCCTGCTATCGCGCCCAGTGATTGGGAAGCTCAGAATCTGCACGGCGTGAACAATGAGGTAACTGTTGATGACTGGAAAAGAGCGCTTGATTTGACCGTGAAAAAGCAGGGTGTTTTTACCTGGGTATTTCACCCTCACGGATGGATTCGCAATGATCAGGTGAATGAGTTTATCGATTATGCGGATGCAAGTTATGGACGGCGCGTGTTGTTTTTAACATTCAAGGAAGCAGCGGAACGTTTGCGTGATCATCTTTTGCTGGGACGGGGATTAAGGCGGCCCGACGGAAAGGATGCCGGAAACCGCCTCATGGATATCAACCATGATGGATACCTCGATGTGGTTTTGGGCGGAGAAAGCAAAGGGACGATTCGCATATGGAATGAAGATCAAGGGAGTTACTCGGACCAAACATCCCCTTTGCCAGTATTGGCCGAGGAAAACCATGCCACTGGAATCAAACACGGTGTGTTCTGGAAAGGCGGGCCAACCGCATGGTTTTATCGGGACGGTCATGGAGAAGGAGCCTGGTTGAATGGTGCCGATGGGCTGGAACCCTTGGGAAGTCTGATTTCGGAACTGCGATGCAACGGCAAGGTTGTTCCCACCGTGTTCCAGCAAAACACAGACGGCGTGCTGGTGCATGATGTGGATCATGACGGGGTCGATGAATTGATTGTGGCGTATCCTGGTCAACACGGTGTCCTGAAATGGAATCAGGATCGCAAAACCTGGGAGGAGATGAGTTATTTCTGGCCGGAGGGGCTGGACCTGGTGGATGAGCAAGGCAGGGACATGGGCGTCCGATTGGTGGATATCAATTCGGATGGGTGGTTGGATCTGATTCAGTCCGATGAAACACGTTATTCGGCTTACATTTTCATTCCAGAATGGGTGTTGGGATTTCAAGAAGGGTGGTCGAGGTTGATCATGGAAGGAAAACGATCGGATGAAGATGCCATCCCTGCATTCGTCCGTGCGGGAACACATCGTGACAATGGCGCCTGGTTTGCAAAAGGGCATGTTTGGGTGCAGAACGAGGACACGGCTCATTTGCCTGACCTGGTGCAGCGCAAGGCGTTTCAGGAGATCCTGCTGGGCAATCGTCCCAAACCCAAATCTCTGCCTGAAGCCATGACGACACTACAAGTTGGTGATTCCTACGAAGTGACGTGTGTGGCTTCGGAACCTTTGGTGGAAGATCCTGTGGCTTTTGAGTGGTCCGCAGATGGGTTCCTTTGGGTAGCTGAAATGAGAGGCTACCCCATGGGCTTGGATGGGGCCGGGGCTCCCGGCGGACGGATCAAGCGCTTGGAAGATGTGGATGGTGACGGCATCTATGATGAGTCGGTGATCTTTATGGATCAGATCCCGTGGCCAAACGGGATCTATCCGTGGGAGAATGGCCTTTGGATCAGCGCTGCACCGCATGTTTTCTTTGCTTCCGATTCGGATGGTGACGGCAAAGCGGATTTGGTGAGACGTTTGTTCGAAGGGTTTGGTGTGTGGAATCAACAGCATCTGGTCAACGGATTCGTTTATGGACTAGATCATTTGTTGCACGGCGCAAACGGAGACAGCAGTGGTGTGGTTCGATCACTTTGGAGTGAGGATGAATGGAATATCCGGCGGCGTGATTTCCGTTTCAACCCGGTGGATGGTTTGTTCGAAATGGTGGAAGGCCAAACCCAATTTGGTCGTCGACGCGATGACTGGGGCAATTGGTTTGGGAACAACAATCCAAATTGGCTATGGCATTATCAACTTCCGGAACGCTACGCGGGGCGAGTGTCCCATGTGGATCTGGGTGACAATAAAATTCAGCTTGCGACAGAGCCTGACCTGAAGAAAGTCGATCAAATCGCCCCCACACTGCAGCGATTTAATGACATCGGCATGCGAGGGCATGTGACTTCGGCTTGTGGCCCGTCGATGTATCGCGATTCGGTTCTTTTTAATGATGGTAAACAGCATGTGTTCGTCTGTGAACCCGTGCACAATTTGGTGCGCCATTTTGAAATGGAACCAGATGGCATGAGTTTCAAGGCGAGCCGTCCGGAGGCGGAACAAACACGTGAATTTTTCGCCAGCACGGATCCATGGTTCCGCCCTGTCATGTCCAAAACCGGACCGGATGGCGCTGTCTACGTTGCTGATATGTATCGTTTGATCATCGAACACACCGAATGGATTCCCGATGATGTCGAGCAATACATGGATACCCGAGCCGGCACGGACAAAGGGCGTATTTATCGTATCTCCCGCAAAGGATCGGTCAGGCGTGCGATCCCCAAATTGGCATCCATGACTCCTTCCAATTGGACCGATCAACTGAGCGAGGACAATGGTTGGCTGCGGGACACAGCGCAACGATTGCTGATCAGTGGGCATGCCGTCGATCAGACGGATGCTCTCAAAGGCTTGTTGCGGAGATCCGATCATGAAAAAGCACGTCTGCATGCGTTATGGACTTTGCATGGATTAGGTCAATTGGATGTGGAGGATTTGTTGGTGGCATTGAAAGATCAGCATGAAGGAGTCAGGCAAAATGCGTTGCAGCTTTCTGAAAAGGCAAGCTACCGAAATGCACCGGGTAAAGAACGGGCCTGGGAAACGGTGTTTGCATCATTGGTAAATGATCCCAAGGAATCTGTCCGTTACCAGACCATCTTATCCCTGGGGACATTTGATTCTGGTTGGAGCGGTTCCTTATTGGTGGAAGCCATGCATCGAGACCAGCGACGCCCTCATTTCAAGGAAGCATTGCTGACCTCCACGGCAACGCACTTGGAACCCATGTTGAAACATTCCATGACTTGTGATATTTGCCGGGACGGACCATTGCTGAATGACCTGTTGACATTGGCATTTCGTCAAAAGGTTGAATGGCTGGGTGAAGCCGTTCAACAGGCCGCCCGCGTGGAGCGTCGAGTCAATACGGGATGGCTCCCGGACGGGATCAGCGTTCGCGAGGGAGCAAGATTAGACAAGGTCAGCATCCAACGTCTCGCCAAACGTATGAATGGTCAGACAGGGAATGTTGACCAAACGCTGTTGGGCAACATTGAATTAGTGACACAATTTGCGAAGGGCGGGGGGAAGGTGACCGATAACGCAGGATGGTCTTTGGGCATCATGAGGGAATATATGGTGCCGGTATTGCTGGATGCACGCGGTGCTTCAGGGCAACGGATCATCGCATTTGATTTCCTGTGGACGCTCGGCGGAATTCAGGATTGGACTCCATGGCTTGAGTTTTTGTTCGGAGTGCAGTCCGGTTTGAACCCTGATTTAAAGACGGCCATCCTGCAGCGCATCTCGAGCAGGCCCCAGTCTTTGGGAGAAGAGTTGGCATGGCTGGAATCTTACTGGAACCGGGCTTCCTTGGAAGAACGCCGGATGTTGTTGGGAATTGTGTTGAAACGGGAAATCTGGACGAAACAATTTTTGAAAACTTTGGCAACCGGACAATTCGAATCGAGTAAACAACCTCTGGTGGATGCCACGCTGACGCCTGAAATGACCATTGCTCTCCGGAATTTGCCGAACGCTTCGATGAAGGAAGCGGTGCAAGAAGCATTGGATCAGCGATCAAATCGTCTGGGTTTAAATCGTATCTCCGATCAAACCGTCCAACAACGCTTCGAACAACTCGCCAAACATTCCAGGAACCGTTCGAACGGTAAGGAATTGTTCAAACAGAACTGTAGTGTTTGCCATGTGTTCGGGGATGAAGGCGCCCGTGTGGGACCGGATCTCAACGCTTTAAGCGATCGATCCGGTTTGGCTTTGCTGACTGCCATTTTGAATCCAAGTGATGCGATCGAACAAACGTATCTGGCTCATGAGTTGGTGATGAAGGACGGAACCGAGTGGACTGTTCTTCTTGGGGAAGAAACAGTCGATGGTATTCAAATCACCACCACCACCGGAGAGCACCGCTTCGTATCAAATCAACAGATTGAATCGCTCAGACCCGCAACACGGTCCCTGATGCCGGAAGGCTGGGGCGAGGCCATGAGCGATCAGGATCTGGCCGATTTGATCGGTTACCTGCAAAATGCATCTTTTTGAAACATGGCATGGAGGATTCCTCGATATCAGAATCAGGAAAAGCACCGGGTTGGTTTGCCACGACTTTGTGGTCTCAAGTCGTGGCGGCTTCCGACCCGGAAAAAACGCAGGGTTGGGATGCCCTGCAAATGTTATGCGAACGGTATTGGTATCCCCTTTATGCCTTTGCGCGACAAAAGGGCAATGATCGTGAAACCGCACGGGATCTGGTGCAGGGTTTTTTCGAGCGATTGCTGAGTCGGGAATACCTGGCTCAGGCCGATCCGATGCGCGGCCGGTTCCGGTCTTTCCTGTTGGGGACCTTCAAACACTATATGCAGAACCAATGGGCCAAACAACGTGCGCTCAAGCGTGGCGGAGAGGCGATGCTGGTTTCTCTGGATGCGTTGCAGGGGGAGGAAAAGTTGGCTGTGGAAACCTGGCAGGCTGCCGATCCGGAGCATGCTTATGAACGACGTTGGGCATTGAGTTTGCTGGAAGAAGTCATGAGCACTCTGCGGATGCAATGGGAGTCGGAGGGAAGGCTGGACGAATTCCAAAGGTTGAAACCACACATGCTGAAGGATGCCGGGCAGGAACGATACCTGGACCTTGCAAATGATCTGGGACTGAGTGAGGCGGCCGTCAAAATGCGGGTGAAACGCCTGCGTGAGTCCTATCGGGATCTATTGCACCGTAAGGTAGCCGACACCATGGATGATTCATCCAAGGTTCAGGAAGAGCTGGCCTATCTGCAGCAGTGTCTTTCCAGGTCGTGAATTTTTTTGAGAAAAGGTGTTACTTTTGTCCGGACTTTCATCAGTAGGCATTGAAGGAAAAAACAATGACTGCCATGAATAACCAAAAGAAATGCGATACTTGCGGCGCTCCTCTCCAGTCCGTGGACGAACTTTGCTCTCATTGCCTGCTGCAGGCGGGCATTGATGAAACAGTGGTGTTGCCTGAACTGCAAATGGAAGAGAAGACATCAAATCCAGGCAATGATGCGCAGGAAGAAAGGACCTGGGATTACGAGATTCTTGAGGAAATTGCACAGGGCGGCATGGGTGTGGTGTACAAGTCGCGGCAAAAGAAACTCAATCGTGTGGTTGCCCTGAAAATGCTCCTGGCCGGTGCTTTCGTACGTCAGGATGTGCTCAAGCGTTTTCTTTCCGAAGCTGAAGTGGTCGCGCATTTGGACCATCCCAACATCGTTCCCATATACGAAATCGGAAGGCACGACGGCCAAACGTTCTTTACGATGAAATACATCGAGAACGGCACTCTCAAGGAAGCGCTTCCTGCTTTGATGGCTCATCCAAGAAGAGCAGTGGAGTTGATGGTCAAAGTGATCCGGGCGGTGCACTTCGCACATCAACGCGGCGTGCTTCATCGTGACATCAAACCGGGTAACATTCTGATCGATGCTCAGGGCGAACCAAGGGTGACCGATTTCGGTCTCGCCAAGCGGGAAGGGGAAGATGTGACCTTGACGCGCACGGGAACTATCATGGGAACCCCGGCCTACATGGCTCCGGAACAGGCCAAGTCAGGACGTGTGCCTTTGACGGTTTCTGCTGATGTATATAGTTTGGGGGCGGTTCTCTATCACTTATTCACAGGGCGTCCTCCTTTTGATGCTCAAGATTCTCTGGAAGTACTTCAGAGTGTCCAATCAGATGAACCTAAACATCCCAACCATCTGAATCCATCCCTGCCCGAAGATCTTTCAACGATCTGTCTGAAGTGCCTCGAGAAACATCCATCTCGGCGCTATGCTTCGGCGGAGGCATTGTGTCAGGATTTGGAACGTTGGCTGGACTACCAGCCCATCGAAGCCCGTCCCAGTGGTTTTTGGGAACGTCGTGTGAAATGGGCCCGTCGGAAACCAGCCATTGCAGTGTTGAGTTTGTTGGTGGTTTTCTTGTCCGTTTTTGGTGTGGGTGGATTCTTTCTGCAAACCATGCAGAAACAGCAGGCGCTGGAACAAGCCCATCAGGCTGCCATGGAGCTTGCCATGGCACGCGCGCCCAAGTTGTCAGCCCGAAAAATCATGCTCCATGAGGACCGGGCAGCCTCCGTTGTTTTCAATAAAGATGGATCTCGTTTGCTCTCCTCGTCCAAAGATCAACGAGCGCGCATCTGGGATCCCTACACTGGTGAGCTTTTGCTTGAACTGGACGGAAGTGAGGGCGCTTTGAGTCAGGCGAAATTCAGCCCCGATGAGTCAAAAATCCTGACCGTCAGTGTGGATGAAGGTTTTTATTACTCGCACCTGGACCCGGCGGGACTGCCGACTGCCAGTTTTGAAGGACCATGGAACGGCGAGACCAAGGTTCGAATCTGGGATGCTCAATCAGGTGGAATCCTTCATGTTTTGGATGGACATCAAGCGCAGGTAGTGGATGCGGATTTCAGTCCTGATGGCCAATGGGTGGTTTCCGGTTCTTTGGACAAACAAGCGATCATTTGGAATGCGGAAACCGGGCAACTTGTTCACGTGCTCGCCGGGCACAAGGCTTCGGTCGCTTCCGTGGGATTTACCCCGGATGGTCGATTTGCAGTGACCACATCGTTGGGGAAATACCTGGATATTCAAGTTAAAGAAGGTCCTGACAACAATGTTTCACAAAGCGCCAACACCCTGACGGAACCCGAGGAAGCATTGGCATATTTTTGGGATGTCCAATCCGGTAAACGCGTCCGGCGTTTGCCGAATCAAGTATCAAAAATGATCGGTGGAACTGAAGTGTTTTACTCCAGTCGATGCAACATAATTATCTCCCAAGATGGTCGATATGCGGTGACGGCGGCTGAGTTGCCTGGAAATACCTGTCTATGGGATTTGGATACGTTTGAACTGGTTTCAACCTTGTCGGGACATCAACACACGGCACTTGATGCGGCGTTTAGTCCGGATGGAAAGTGGCTGGCCACCGCCTGTGCCGATCATATGGTTCGGATGTTTCGTGTTTCCAATAGTTCGCTAGTTCATGAGTTGAAAGCGCATCAGGCGCCCGTACTGGGTGTTTCCTTTTCAAGCGATGATCAGCGCTTGCTTTCCGTTTCAGCGGATGGAAGCGGCAAGATTTGGGATGTGGATACGGGCTTTCTACAGGCCAGTCTTGAAGGTCATCAGGACCGGGTGGTGGACGGCGTTTTTCATCCAGATGGATTTCACATCGCCACGGCTTCCCGCGACCATACGATCCGCATTTGGGAGTCGGGAACATTGGAAGACATGGTCCAGGTCTTCAAAGGACACCGGAATGGAATCGTCGATCTGGACTGGCATCCTGGCGGGAAATACCTAGTTTCGGCGGCGAATGATCGAACGGCTCGGGTCTGGTCTCTGGAACAACCTGAATCAAGCTGGTTGCTGAAAGTGCTGGGGCCGGCGGAGGAGGGGGCTTACAGTCGATTGCTGGGCAATGTTCGTTCTGTTTGTTTTTCGCCGGATGGCAGTGCGGTATGGACGGGGGCCGAAGACGCAGACGGAAGCTATCAGAAAAAAGTAGGACCTGTATCAGTAGGGAAACCCGTTCCTTTACCTTTTACTCC
Source organism: uncultured Verrucomicrobiota bacterium (assembly GCA_964415055.1). GTDB lineage: Bacteria > Verrucomicrobiota > Verrucomicrobiia > Limisphaerales > AAA164-E04 > AAA164-E04. The sequence goes on from CAYPZD010000029.1 coordinate 45,575, forward strand.
AGCTCGAATGTGGGATTGGAAGGAGCAAACGGAGGATTGGGGAATTACCGGATTGCCTTCTGGCGTAGCTGGAGTATTTCCAGACCGCTCAGGACGGTTCGTGATGATCGTTCCCGATGGCCAGTATGTGGATGCTGGAGTGGTGGATTCGGACGGCGTGCACTCAATTTCCGGTCGGAAAGTTTCTAAGATTTCACCCATTCCCTTTTTGTACGATGTTTCAAAACGTCGACGAGTCATGGAGTTTCCTTTGGTTCAACAAGTCGCGGATCATGTGGATTTCAGTCCAGATGGAGTCTTGGTGGCTTTTCGGGGGGGAAATCAACCTCTGAGAATATTTAGGGTAAACGATGGCACTTTGGTGCAGGAATGGGGTGAAGGTGTGTCGGGTAATTTTCTTTTCTTCACGGAAGATTCCAAACACGTTTTCATGGCGGCACATTCCATGAAACTCGGCATTTGGGACATTGAAAGTGGGCATGCCCTGGTGGAAATGAGCTCGTTCAGTGGTCCCCTAATCGGAGCGTGGCTTCAGGAAGAGAAAAATCAGATTCTTACCCTCACCCATCAAGGAAAATTGAGTTCTTGGGATTTAATGACAGGAGATACGTTGTCCATCTTTAAACTGGAATCCCCCGAACCGGGCGAGGAAGTAGATTATCGCGTTGCCCGACTCAGTTCAAATGGTCGACTGCTTGCATTGGTTCCGCATCGGAATCGTCAGTTCCTGGAAGTGTGGGATGTTCGGAAGCAAGAACGTCTTGTCGGACTTCGTGCCCATCAGCTTCCCATCAGCGCTCTGGTATTCAGTCCCGATAATCATTGGTTGGCTGCAGGATCCAACGATGCCACCGTCAAAGCCTGGCCAGTTGGGGTGTTTGTTCAGACCAAAAATTAACTGGGAATATAAGGTGCACAGGCAAAAAAAAGCCTCCAATGAACATTGGAGGCTTTTGATCTAAATTGAACTGGTAACAATGGTTTATTCCGCGCCGCTCAGGATCCAGAGTTTGATCAGATCGGCCTGGGCTTTGCTCAGGAGGTCTCCTTTGGGAGGCATGCGGTCGTCGTGGTCGGCTGGCAGGACGATGCGTGTGTAAAGAGAGCTTTTGTCCGGCTGTCCTTTGACAACGATTGCTTCGTCTCCGGCACCTTTCAATGTTGCAGCCAGGGAGTCGAGTCGGAGTTTGCCTTTTTGCTTCTCTTCGCCGTGGCAATCCACACAGCGATCCTGGAGGACGGGAAGAATGTATTCAGCGAAGACACCACCTTCGCCGCCACCGGCTGCCACTTTGGTTTCCACCGGTTTGACTTCGGCTTCTGCTTTGGCTCCTTTGGCAATCCAATTGCGGATGAGGGCAACTTTGTTTTCGCTCAATGGTCCGTCTTTCGGCGGCATGATGTCGTCATCGTCAGCAGGAAGTGTGATGAGTTGGAACAATGAACTGCCAATCAAATCTCCGGCAGCCACGACGGGTCCGTCAGGAGTGCCTTTCATGACCAACTCATAGGTGTCCAGGCGAAGCTTGGCTTTCTGCTTTTCTTCACCGTGACAGCTGACACAGCTTTCCTGAAGGATGGGCATGATATGTGTTTTGAAGTCGGGATCGTCCACGACAGCGACATCAACCTCTTCTTCGCTCTCGCCGGATTCCAAGGCTTCGCGTTGAGATTTGAGGGCGGCCAGGCGGGCTTTGCTCAGGAGTTCCTTCTCCCAACCGAGGTTGATTTCCAGAGCGTCGTTGCCTTTGCCTTCCATGGATGCCTGAAGCGCTTTGGCGGCATCCTCGGTCACTTTGGTTTGCCACAGGTAAAGATTGTGGAGCTTGGTCAATCCTTCCAGAGACTTCAAGCCGGCGTCCGAGACTTCGGTTCCATAAAGGTTCAGGTAGGCCAGGTTGGTCAGCCCTTTCAGGTGGCCAAATCCGGCATCCGTAATTTTTGTCTTCTCAAGGTGCAGACGCTCCAGATCCGTCAGGCCACTTAAGTGAGCAGCACCGGCATCACCGATTCCGGCGTTTTTGAGATCCAGTTCCACGATGTGGGGGATTTCCTTAAGCACGGCGAGATCGGCATCGGTGAGGACACGTCCTTCGAATGTTTTGGGTGGAATCAACACCCTTACGCCTTCCACGTCTTTGGCGATGCCCAGTACCTGGCCACCGTATGATTCGACTTGAGCAATGGCGGACTGTTCGTCGGCACGGAGTCCGGTCATCGTCCATCCTGCTGTGAGGCACCCGAGTAAAATGACAGTAAACTTGTTCATATTCCTACTTGATTGGCTGATGCCGGATATCCAATCCGATTTTCAATGAACGGTCAAGTCAAGGCTCAAGCATTCTTTGCAACAATCCAGAACAGGACAAAAAATGTTTGAAACCGGTTTTTATGGGAGAAGTCTCCATTTTGATTGCCTGATCCGCCCGGTCGCGACCATCATGAGCCTATGAACCCATCACCACCCCCACCCAATTCTTTCGGATCCACACCCTTGATGAACAGGGAAGTGAATCGGCGCTCATTTGTTGAAAGGATGGCCTGTCTTGGATTGCTGGGCAGTATGTCAGGGCTTGCCGACAGTCCTCGTCCTCAATGGAAAACGGCCGTTGGGCTCAACGGGTTCGCATCGGGGGAGCGTAAGTATCATCAATCCTATCCTTTGGATGAAGTGCTGCCTTTCATTCGGAAGACTGGATTTGACGGGCTTGAGCTGGTGCAAGGGTGGCGTGTCGGGGATTATCCGGATCCTGCCAGGAATGCTGAAAAAGTGGTAGAAATGGTGAAGACCTACACGCAAGGCGGGTTACAGGTGTTTTCCATCCAGACAGGCGCAGGAGGAGCCTTTGCTCCGGATCAGGCGGACAGGAGGCAATGGCTGGAAAACATGAAGCAACATTTGCGGTTTGCCAAGGCGATGGGGTGCAACTGCATCGGAATGTGGCCGGGAGGCGGACTCAGGGGGCAATCCATCGAGAAGGCTATTGCACAATTGGCGGAATCTTTTCGGGAAGTGGGTGATTTGGCCGGTGAACAGGGGATTTTAGCAGCCTTTGAAATAGAGCCACCGTTTGTTTTCAATACGGAAGAACATTTGGAACGTATTTTGGACAAGGCCAATCATCCCAACTTGAAAACCATTTATGATCCCAGTCATTTTGATCTGATGAACGATTCGACCGGTCGTCCGCATGAAATGTTGAAACGCATTGGTGTGGAACGCATCGGATACGTGCATCTGACAGACACTGACGGAACCTTGCGTGATGGCGGTACGTCAAAGCATCTGGCTTGCGGAGATGGGCATGCAGATATCCCTATATCGTTGCAGGTCTTGCGTGACGGTGGGTTTGAGGGATGGATCATGATTGATGCATGGGAAATTCCGGATCCCTATGATGCTTGCCGTATGGGCCTGCATCACATTGAAAAAGTCCAGCAAGGTTGAGTATCATTGTCTGAATCCATGAACGAAGTTTCCGAATACAATGCACAGGTTTGGGACCGGATGGTGGCCCAAAAGAGCGGTTTCGCTTCCACCGTATCGGCGCGGGTGCTGAATGATCCCCAGAAACACATCAACATCTACGACTGGTTGCCGGAAGGTGTGCACGGGAAAAAAGTGCTGTGTCTCGCCGCCGGAGGAGGAAAACATGCGCCCTTGTATGCTGCGGGCGGGGCCGATGTAACGGTGTTGGATGTCTCGGAGGCCATGCTGGAGAAGGATCGAATCATGGCCGAAAAACATGGTTTTCGCATCCGTCGCGTGCGTGCCTGTATGACCAGCATGGACATGTTTGATCCGGGTGAATTTGATGTGATCATGCAACCGGTCAGTAGCTGTTACATCGAAAACCTGGATGCCATGTATGGTGAGGTGCAAAGGATTTTGAAACCTGGAGGTATCTATATCGTACAGCATAAACAACCTTTCAGTCTCCAGTGCAGTCCCTTTCCCGAAGGTTCCAAGTATCATGTGCAAACCCAGGGGCATCACAAGGGGCCTTTGCCACCCGTGCACGGAAGTGAACACCGGGAGCACGGGGCGCTGGAGTTCCTGCACCCGCTGGAAGCGTTGTTGGGGGGGCTTTGCCAAAAAGGCTTCATGATTGAAGATGTTCGGGAACCCTGGCATGGGCGCGAGGACGCTGCGCCCGGGTCATTTGCGCATCGTAGCCACTACGTCCCGCCTTACGTGGCAATCAAGGCTCGAAAGCGGATTGATTCAGGGATTGCATTTTCCACGCTCATTTCGCAAGCTGTTCCTCATTAATAGTAACCTTTTTCAAGATATGGATGTCATGTCGAAGGTAGGAATTATGAAAAGACAACAGAAATCATTGAATGCATCTCTCATCCTGTTTCTCACCGCTTTGGTGGCTGGTCTTGGTTTGGACAGCTCTCTGAAGGCTCAGGAGAACAGTGTTGAAGCTTTTCCCGTGATTGAGTTCGAAACGCCTGTTTATGAGTTCGGGACCACCAAACAGGGCGAGGAGATCCGGTATGATTTCAAATTTTTCAACAGGGGAAACCAGGTTTTAACCATCAATGAAGTCCGTCCCGGTTGTGGTTGCACCACGGCGGGGGAATGGACCAAAACCGTCAAACCGGGTGAATCCGGCACGATTCCCATCAAACTCAACACGGATCGCTTCAAGGGCCCCATTACCAAGTCAGTGACAGTCAGCAGCAATGATCCCAAGCGCGCCAACTCTTTCCTTCAGATCAAGGGGCAGGTATGGACCCCGGTAACGATCAGTCCCGTGGTGGCGGCTTTTCCCGCGCTCAAGAAGCTGGACGAGGTTAAAACCGTCAATATCAAAGTGGAAAGCCACGTGGAAACCCCCATGGAGATCAACAATCTTCGGGTGGAGCGTGGGGAGAAGTTCAAAGTGGCTTTGAAAACGGTCAAAGAAGGCAAGGAATATGAAATTGAAGTCACGACCGTTCCGCCTTTGGTCTATGGCTCCAACCGGGCCACCGTGATGTTTGAAACCAACATACCTGAAGCCAAATCAAACAGCTTTGCAGCGTCGGCCTACGTGATGGCCCCGGTGCAGGTGGTTCCCAATCGTATCATGATGCCAAACGGCGTGCTTCAGAAGGAAATGAAGAAGTATGTTACCGTGCTCACCTATGAGGATACCCCTCTCGAAGTTTCAGACATCAAGGTGTCCGTAGAAGGCGTTAAAGTGGAGTCCAACCAACTCAACAACGGAAAACATCACCGACTCGTTCTGACCTTCCCTGAAGGTTTGAATGTGGATGAGTTGGAGGATGCCAAGCTGTCCCTCAAAACCAATAATGAGCAGTTCAAAGATTTTGAAGTGCCCATTGGTTCCTATCGTAAATTGACCCGATAATGGCTCATTTGGGAGTCTTTTGACGGTGTTCATTTGTGGGGGGAGTTAACGGCTCATGAAAAACGCCTGGCTAGAATGCTTGTTTGTATTGGGGCTTGGGGTGTCTCTCGCGGTCGTTTTGAACCACCATTCCCCGAAAGGATTGGACCTGGTCCGTGATTATTTTCCCTCCAGCATTCCTCCGGGAACGGAAACAGCCGTTCTCCCTGTTGGATCTTCTGGAGAGACAGGCGCAGCACCTACCTTTGAAGATGAGGTGGCTGAATCCGTCAAGCGCTTGCAGCAAAAAGGATTTCAGGCAGCAACGACAGATGAAGTCCTGGCTTTGATGCAGGATCCTCTTCTGGAAGCCGGAATGGTGGTGCTGGTGGATGCCCGCAATGAAGCGCTTTTTCAGGAACGGCACATACCCGGCGCCTACCTGTTTGATCACTACCAGATGGAACAATACGTTGATCTGGTGCTCCCCATGTGCCAGGTGGCGGAACAGGTGATCGTCTACTGCAATGGAGGTCATTGTGAGGACAGTGAATTTGCCGCAACTGATTTGATGCAACTCGGGGTTCCCCAGGAAAAGCTGTTTATCTATGCCGCCGGTATGCGTGGTTGGAATGAAGGAGGTCATCCTGTTGCGCTTGGTGATCGATTTGATGACTTCGAAGAATTGCGTGCCTTGATGGAAACATTGCCTCAACCGGAGGATGTGCAGCCATGAAAAGCATGATTGTAGCACTGACCCGCGTGTTGATCGGAGGGATGTTCATATACTTGGGCTGGACCAAAACCCAGGATCCGGTCGCATTTCTCAAGACCATTCGTGAATTCGGGGTGTTGACGGAATATTGGCAGATGAATGTTGTGGCAGCCTGGCTACCCTGGTTTGAAGTATGGTGCGGATTGCTTTTGGTGCTTGGGGTGGGCGTCAGAACGGCTGCAGTGACGGTTGGGGGGCTGCTTCTGGCCTTTACCGGAATGATTCTATGGCGCGCCTTGCAGGTTCATGGAGCAGGTGGTATTGCCTTCTGTGATATTCAATTTGATTGCGGATGTGGTTCCGGGGAAGTTGTGGTCTGTCACAAACTCGTTCAAAACTGCCTGCTGACCTTCTGTTCATTTGCCCTTGCCTTTGTAAAACATCATCGCCGGGCCTTATGGCCTCTCATTCGCATCGGTAAACCCGAGCCGGTTGAATAGTGAATTTTAAATGGTGAATGTTCGACCTGCACCCTGACTGACGTAGGCACCTTCCCCACAAGGTGCACCTTGCCGCATCCGAAAAGGCGATTGGAAAAAGAATACCCTGGGCTTCCCAAAACGTAGAGCAGCTTTGGTTAAGAACACGCCAAGGAGACGCGCCGGGGACGGCACGTTCTACCGGCGGAGGGCTGTCAGGTAGATCGTATCGTCTCGATG
>CAYPZD010000030.1:0-51650 GCA_964415055.1 uncultured Verrucomicrobiota bacterium
GCGGGGGGCCTCGTCTGACTCCTATGAGTCAGGCGGGCCTATCCCGGACCTCCATTTTGTCATCTTGAAATCTCATTTTGAATTCACTCTTCCAACGACTTGATCCATGGCAGGATTTTCTCAGCCCAACTCTGTGCATGTTCTTTGAGTCCTTCAGCGCTGAAATGCACACCCTGGCCATTGTTCTCTCTCAAATCCCCTTTCAAGGCATCCGAATCAGGCCCCTGTAATGCGATTCCATCCTGCCACAGGGCGGCTTGGGCGGCACGGATATCGGGTGACGCTTCATCCCCCGGCACATGATAACTGACCTGTGCCACGAACCAGGGAATCTCCCATTCCATGTCACGGCGCGAAGATTGGATCAATGCTTTCAGGAAATCCTGATATAACGATCCCGGAAGCGTTCTTATCGGGTCTTTCTGGTTGGCGTCACTCTCACCCTGATGCCAGAGAACTGCTCTGAAGCCTCGCTTGCCCAGAGGCTGCATCCGCTGAACAAACATGGTGTAGGCCCTCCCATCACTTGCCCATTGGCCATCGTCGAGTTGTCTCACACGTCCGGTCAATGTCGGAGGATTTGGAAAACGGAAACCCTCGGGCATCCATTCGCGCACACTCGTCGCCCCGATGCCACAGGCCACAAACCCCACCGGAACCTGCAACTCATGAGCAAGCAGATCACCCAAAGGTGGCATAAAACTCCCTCCTCGTCCGCTGGCTCCAGGTTGTGGATCTTCACACAAGCGCCAAGCCTTCCCATCAAAGGAAGCCACCTTGCCTGTGTTTGTTTTTTGTTTTTCTTCACCATGATTTGCCGAGTTGGATTGCCCAGCCACCACGAAAACCTCCCCCACCCCAACGTGATCAACGACGTGCTCAGCCACTGGTTGATCATCCAAAACAATCCGCAACTGAATGCGATGCCAAGCTCCGGATTTCATCGGGTGTATAAAGGAAAAAGATTCGCCACTAACCACATCACCTAGCAGTGTCCATGGACCTTGCTCTTCATCATCGATACGGATTTCCAAATCTCCGGCTTCACCCGCAGACCAGGCAACGATCCCTTCAACAGGCAACATCCCACTCTGCAATTGGTTTCTTTGAACTACCTGGAAATCTGTCGGTGATTGAAGATTCCATTCTTTTCCCAAGCAAATCGATGAACAAACAAATAGAATCCACAGTTGAATAACAACCAACCTGGCGAATTGGAACTTTCGTGAGATACCATGATGTCCTTTACTGTTTTCGTTTGAACGCTGCATGAAAACCATACTCCTCAGAACTCACCCCCAGGTCAAAAGAAACCTCCACAATCATTCATCACCACGTCGCTGCAACCTTGACGCAGTATTGAAATTCGCAGCATACTTTGAGATCAGTGTCATTCGTTTATTTTAAACCGCAGATTGCACAGATGAACGCAGATATAATGAAATGAAGCCCATGATGGCGTGTTCGTTGTCGGTCACCTTTACCTAAAGACATTCGGATAAAAACTATCCGCCTTTGACAAAACATCTGCGAAAATCTGCGCAATCTGCGGTTAATAACAAATAGTATCAAGCAAGGGCTACCAGTCATCATGAAACAAACCTTTCTCGCCAATCTATACACACGTTTGATTTTAAGTTCAGGCATGCTTTGCATTGGGGCGACCAGCCTCCAGGCGCAGCCTGCAGCCGAAACACTTCCAACGTTCCGGAAAGTTGTGTTGGAAACCGATGTCGACAATCCCATGGAATTGGAAGTATTGCCGGACGGGTGTGTGCTGTTTGTGGAGCGCTTCGGCAAGGTCCGGATCTGGAAACCGGACACACAGCGAACCGTTCTGGCTGCGACATTGAACGTACACGGCAACCTGAACCCAGGTGGCACTCAGGGCCCCGACCCAGGCAGTTGGGAATCCGGTCTGATCGGTCTTACCCTGGCTCCCGAATTCGAAAAGACCGGATGGATCTACCTCTACTATTCACCTGCGGGGGATGTGTCGGAAAATTGGGTTTCCCGATTTACCCTTAATGGCGACACACTCGATCTCCGTTCGGAAAAAATCGTGCTGCGCGTCCCGGTGCAACGAGAAGTCTGTTGCCATGAGGCTGGCTCACTTGCATTCGATGCCGAAGGAAATCTCTTTATCTCTACCGGTGACAATACCAATCCCTTTGCTTCCAGCGGATACAATCCCACTGATTACCGTGATGGACGCTACCCATGGGACGCAGCACGGTCCGCCGGTAACGCCAACGATCTACGAGGAAAAATTCTGCGCATTCATCCTGATCCGGACGGTTCCTACACTATACCTAAAGGGAATCTATTCCCCCCCGGCACACCCAACACGAAAGCGGAAATTTTCGTCATGGGATGTCGCAACCCTTTTCGCATCGCCATCGACAAGGAGACCGGAACACTCAGTTGGGGCGAAGTAGGACCAGACGCTCGCGAGCTCGACGCGAGTCGAGGCCCCGCCGGATTCGATGAGATCAATCGCACTCGAACCGCCGGCAACTTCGGTTGGCCTTTCGTGATCGCTGACAACAAACCCTATCGTCAATACGACTTCGACACCCGGTCATCAGGTCCGGCACAGGATGTCAACAGCCCCAAGAACCACTCCCCACAGAACACTGGACCGTTACAACTTCCTCCCGCTCGTCCAGCCTGGATCTGGTATCCATACGCGCCCTCGATTCGCTTTCCCACGACAGGCAGCGGTGGCCGCACCGCTTGCGCCGGTCCGTTCTACCATTACCAGGCAGAACTGGAATCCGATCGTAAACTCCCGCCGCTATATGACGGCGTGCAGTTTATCTACGAATGGGAACGTGGATGGATCCTGGCGGTTCGCACGGATGAAAATGGAGCTCCGAGCCTGGAACCGTTCGCGCCTGATATCAAACTAAAGCGACCGGCAGAAATGGAATTGGGTCCCGATGGAGCCCTGTACATCATCGAATTTGGAACCGGCTGGGAAAACAACAAGGATGCACAAATCGTCCGTATCGAACATGTCCCTTCTTCTTCGGGGCAGACATTGGTCAACACGCCTGGAGCGGAACTTTCGGATGAAGAATTATTGCGGTTCTATCACGATTGCCTGGAAGGTGGCAATGCAGACCGAGGCAAACGTATCTTCCTAGAGAAGATCGAGGCATCCTGCTCCAGATGTCATCAGGCAGGAGCCATCACCGACGGCATACTGGAGGGTGATGGGGTTGGCCCCAACCTTGCCACCATAGGATCCCAACGTGATCGCACCTACTTGCTGGAAGCGCTGTTGCTGCCCAACAAGGCGATTGCCCCAGGATATGAAAACCTTCTGGTGACCATGAACGACGGAAAGGCTTTTGCGGGACTCCTCAAAAGGGAAACACCGGAAGCCATTGAACTGACCTCACCGGAAGATGGTCCTGTGACGCTTCGTAAATCGGATATTCGATCGCGTGAATTGGGACTATCCCCGATGCCGAATCATTTGCGATACGTTTTAAGCAAAACAGAATTCCGGGACTTGATCGAGTTTCTCGCAAATTTGAAAGAATAGTCCGAAAGATGCACTGCTTAACGTAGACAAAGATCAACACGAAATTGTCCTCATGAATCAAGAAATCAGCAAACGGCGCTTTGTCACCGCTTCGGAGAAAGTGGATGTCCCTTCACCATGGACACTCGATGAGTGGCTTTGCCGCGAAGACATCGTCAAAAACGAACATCTCCTCATGGTTCGCGCGAACATGGAGCCAGGCAAATGCCATCCATTTCACCACCATCCCACCAGGGAGGAACTGATTTACGTACTCAGCGGAAAAGCGGAACAATGGGTTGGGAAAGAAAAGCGTATTCTCAATCCGGGGGATACAGCCTTTATCCCCATGGGTGAAGTGCATGGAACGTATAATCCTTTCAACGAACGCCTGGTCTTCCTGGCCATTCTCTCACCCTCCAAAGCGGATGACCCGGCCATGGTGGACGTGTCTACAGAAGAACCATGGTGTCACCTGAGGAGTTGAATGGTGAATGGTTGGTGAGTGGTGAGTTCAAGACATCGGTAACACTTTAGGTTCAGAACAGGCGTCAAGCTTTCCAATCCCCACCCTGAATCTCGGGGCCACAAATAGGTCAAACGACCGTTTAAACTCACATTCCAGAATCCCATCATGTCCCAGGGGCTTTGTCTGAGCATACATACCAGCACTTATATGTTTCAGCAAATCTTGACAATTCACAGCAATTATTTAAAAAAAGATCAATCCATGAAACTCTCAAACCGAACTCCAGATCGTTCAGGTTTTACCCTGATTGAATTGTTGGTGGTGATTGCCATCATCGCCATTCTTGCCGGCATGCTTTTACCCGCACTGGGCAAAGCCAAGAACAAAGCCACCGGTGCGGCTTGTCTGGGAAACCAGAAACAACTTGGGTTGGCCTTTTTCATGTATGCCGGGGACAACGAGGAACGTGTCGTAGGGATGAGCACCTATCGACAAGGCCGAGATTTTTGGACGGGGCCGAAACCAGCTCAGGACAGAACTTTAACCGGTAAAGCCAAAGCATTGGCTGAGGTCCACGAAGGATTACGCCAAGGCAAACTGTTTACCTACGCTTCTGCCGTGGGTTCATGGCATTGCCCGGGTGACAACCGCACCAAATTAAAGCCAGGCCAAGGTTGGGCATATGACAGTTATGGTGGCGCGGGTGGTTTGGATGGAGAGGATCAGGCCAACTCCATTCAGAAAATGGACTCCATTGTTTTCCCTTCCCGCAATTACGTATTTGTCGAAGAAGCCGACAATCGCGGATGGAACCTGGGATCCTGGCTCATCAATCCTGATCCGGCAGCATTGACTTGGGTGGACGCCGTGGCCCTGTGGCATATCAACATGAGCACCTTGAGTTTCGCCGACGGACATGCAGACAGCCATAAGTGGAGAGGCGAAGGCATGCTCGAAGCATCTAAAGCCGCACCTCGCGGTTCCAAGTTTGGGGTCACCGCCAAGTCCGATGCAGATAAGCAGGATATCTGGTTTATGAAATACGGCTACACCCACAAACGTCAGGCCCAGTTCGAAGAGAAGTGGCGAAACATTGGATTCAAACCTTGATACATATCCAATTTTCCCAAAAGCGCGGCAACCTTCATGGCTGCCGCGCTTTTTTTTGACTGATGCTCCCGTTTCTAATGGGAAGAGATCGATGTAAAAAAACTCACCTGGCACCACGCAGTTCAATGATTAGACGATGGAGGGACCGGTTCCACCCGGTCCCTAACTTTCTCCTCATCGTGTCCTTAAGCAAAGGAAATGGAACGCGGGACGACTGAAGTCAATCGAATGACTGTGTCGATTCCATTGCAGCGTAAAAATGGCTCCAATGCTCTGAGGTTTGAAGTGGGAGTAAGATGGAGCTTACCCCTACGATCATGGGCTTCTTTTTTTAACCTGCGCCCCAGGGTATTCATTTTGGGAATCAATATGGACTCAAAAGCAGGTTCATTCCGCTTGATGCGTTTGTTCGGGTGAGGCTATCATGGGGACATACCCGAACTATGTTTTTCAATAAGCCATATGATCGTTTGCCCGGTGTGTTCGTCATTATCATGGCATTTGCTGTGTCCAGGATAGACTGTATGTTCGCAGAGGTGCCTAGCTTGCAGCATTTGTTTCCCGCGGGAGCAGGCGTCGGTCAAACGCTCACGGTCAAGACGATCGGGAAATCGGAACCATGGCCTCCACAGTGCTGGGTTTCTGGTAGAGGTGTCGTCTTTTCACCTCTGGAAAAGAAAGATGAGTGGAAAGTGGAAGTGGCTTCGGATGCTGAACCGGGTCCCAGGTTGGTTCGTTTTTTCAATGAAGAGGGTGCTTCAACACCACGTTTTTTTCTGATCAGTCAAACAACAGGGAGTCTGGAAACCGAACCAAACAACCGCATCGAAGAGGCTACGAGCATTTCGGATCTTCCTCGTTTCGTACACGGCCAGATGGAGCGTAGCCAGGATGTCGACACATTCAAGGTCCACCTGAAAAAAGGTGAAACGTTGGTAGCTCGAATGGACGCTTACGTGCTGGGTTCCACCACCGATCCTTTGTTGCGAATTTTGGATCAGGACAACCGTGTGCTGGATTGGAATCATGACAGCTATTACCTCGACCCGAGGGTCGCCTTTGAAGCTCCGAGGACGGGCAACTATTGGGTCCAGGTCATGGGATTCCCCTACCCGGCCACGTCCAGCGAACGTTTGGGCGGTGGAAGCGGTTACATTTATCGTTTATTACTAACCAATGAGGCGTATGTTCGATCAATTAATCTTCCCGGAAACGCCCCTGACCAGTCACTCCAAATGCAAGGGTGGAATCTCGGCAAAGCTTCAATCAATCAATCATGGGTGGGTGCTTTGGATTTATCTACAGACTTGCAACATAGCCTGATCGAAGCCACCGGAGTGTCGCAAGAGCAGGAACCGAATCAATCGGTGGAAACGGCCACAGGTTTGGAGTCCAATGGAAGCGGAATTATCGAGGCATCGGGAGATGTGGACTGGTTCTCATTCAAGGCAAATAAAGGCCAGTGGTATCATTTTGAAATTCAATCCGCCCGACTGGGATATCCTTGCGACCTGACACTGAAACTTTTCGACAAAGACCAGAAGGAACTGAAATCCGATGACGACAGCGCCACGATGAGTGATCCTCGCATCTATTGGAAAGCTCCTTCGGACGAGACCTTCTATCTCCAAGTCACTTCACTGACACACGATGGGGGCAAAGATCATCATTACCGACTGATCACGAAGGAGAGATCACCTCGTTGTGAACTGAATGTGGATGCCAGTGAATTCACTTTAAAGCCAGGTGAATCCACCGAAATCAAAGTCACCATTCAGCGTGATTTTGATCATGATGCCACGCTCAAAATTCAACCTTTTTTGCTGCCAACCGGCGTATCCTGTTCACCTATTTTAGCGGACAAGGGAAAGAAAGATGTCAAACTGGTGCTCCATGCCGCTCCTTCTGTGCAAGCATTTCAAGGTGAGTTACAGATCATGGGAAGCGAGGTGAATCAGCTCAACAGGAGGTATCCAGCGGGAAAAATCACCGTCACGACAACGGTCAACAACGGTGTTCCCAACGGCTATATGGATCTGGTCTACCGGAAGATTGATCCTTTATGGCTGACCATCCCTCCACGCCCCAAACCCGAACCGGAAACAGACGAGGAAAATAAAAAAGAATAACCGTAAAAGATGAACGCACAACACCGAATGAAACAACGTCCACCTGGTAGGGCCCTGCTGCCGCAGGGCCGTGGCGCGTCCATCAACGCTATCAATCCCCACAGGTTCAAGAACACCTCAACCTTACCCAGCGGACGAGCAGCAGCTCATCCCTACCCTACCTCCGGTAGGGCCCTGCTGCCGCAGGGCCATGGCGCGTCCATCAACGCAATCAATCCCCACAGGTTCAAGAACACCTCAACGTTGCCCAGCGGACGAGCAGCAGCTCGTCCCTACCCTACCTCCGGTAGGGCCCTGCTGCCGCAGGGCCGTGGCGCATCCATCAACGCTATCAATCCCCACAGGTTCAAGAACACCTCAGCGTTACCCGGCGGACGAGCAGCAGCTCATCCCTACCTCACCTCCGGTAGGGTCCTGCTGCCGCAGGGCCGTGGCGCGTCCATTAACGCAATCACCCCCCACAGGTTCAAGAAAACCTCAACGTTACCCAGCGGACGAGCAGCAGCTCGTCCCTACCCTACCTCCGGTAGGGTCTCCGTCATGACTATCATACTGTTCTGCATGATCGCTCTGTTTGGAACCTTGTCTTTTACTCAATCAAACGCCGGCCCCATCAAGGCCGCTGCTTTGGAAGTGGATGTCACGCCTTCTTACTTGCCGGTAAGGATGGCTGGATCGATGCGTCCGAATCAGGCGACCGATATTCACGATCCTCTCAAGGCCCGGCTGTTCATCATCGATAACAAAGCAACCACTTTTGTCATCGGCACCATCGATAATTGTGTGATACCACGAGAAGTGTTTGATGCGATCAAGTCCAATGCATCCGCAGCCACGGGCATACCCACCTCACACATGCTTCTTTCGGCAACGCACACGCATTCAGCGCCACCATTGACCGGACTCTTCCTCAATGATCCGGAAACAGACTACATCCCTGAACTCATCACAAAAACAGCTCAAGGGATCATCAAAGCCTATCACCAACTCGAACCCGCCCGCGTTGGATGGACATCCATTGACAATGACAGACACGTATTCAACCGTCGTTGGCATCTCAAGGAAGCCGCATCATACGAAAACCCGTTTGGTTCCAAGGCGGATACCGTGCGGATGAACCCCGGCTATGGAAACCCGGATATCGAACGCCCTGCCGGCCCCAGCGATCCTGAAATCAACATCCTCGCAGCCGTTCGCCCGGATGGTTCACCAATCTGCATTTATGCCAACTACAGCCTTCACTATGTTGGAGGTGTGCGTGGGTTATCGGCTGATTATTTCGGAGCGTTTGCCAATGAGTTGAGTAGCAGATTGAAAGAGAAATATCCAAACAACCCCTTTGTTGGCATCCTTTCCAATGGCGCCAGCGGGGATATCAATAATTTGAACTACGGATTAAAAAAGGCTCCACCTCGCAAAGAATTATATGAGCAGATCCGGTTTGTCGCCAATGATGTCGCCCATTCAGTGCTGGGAGCGTTTCAGAAAATGGATTTGCGGGAAGACACAACCATTTCCATACGCGAACGTGAAATTCAACTGGGCGTTCGAAGGGCGGCAGATCATGAATGGGAACGCATCCATCGCATCTTGGAGGAAGCTCAGAAAAAAGACATGAGCAAATGGTCTCAGGCTGAGATCTATGCACGCGAGTCCCTGCTGCTTCGCGATTTCCCGGACAAAGTCGCGATCAAGCTGCAAGCTGTTCGGGTGGGCGATTTCGGAATCGTATCACTCCCAACGGAAACATTTGTAGAGATCGGACTTCAATTAAAGACCGAGTCACCACTCAAACAGCAAATGGTCGTCGAACTTGCCAATGGTTACAACGGCTACCTGCCAACGCCCCAACAACATGACTGGGGCGGCTACGAAACCTGGCGGGCCCGCAGCAGTTATTTGGAAACCGAATCATCTCCCAAAATCGTGAGAAACCTTCAGGAAATGTTGAACGAACTCCACCCATAGGAGCCAGGATGACAAATACATCAGGCAAAGGACATTAGTCATGATTGCTCGCATCCATTTTCACGCCAAAGTTTCGCTCTACCTCCTGACCTGCTGTTGGCACATTTCCCTGGAAGCACAGTCCCCCATCGACCTGTCCGAATTTCAAACCAACGACGATGTCATCATTGAATGCGTGGCTGCCGAGCCACTGGTAATCGATCCCGTCGCCATGGCCTTTGATGAACATCAACGCCTGTGGGTGGCGGAAAACCGCGGATACCCGCAATCACCCGCAGGCATCAAAGCAGGCACGATTGCCTTGTTGTTGGACACTGACGGGGACGGCTATTACGAGCAGCGCACAACCTTTGCAAAAGATCTCAACTATCCCAATGGTCTGCTTCCCTGGGAAGATGGAGTGATCGTTACCGATGCACCCGATGTTCTCTACATGAAAGACACCGATGGAGATGGCGTTTGTGATATCAAACAGGTTCTGTTGACCGGATTCGACACTTCAAGATCCACCCAACTGCGCGTCAACGATCCAACCCTGGGGCCGGATGGATGGATCTACCTGGCGGGTGGATTGAGCGGAGGACGCGTCAAAGCACCCTGGCAATCCGATGAACACATAGTGGACATGCGGCGGCATGATGTGCGTTTTCACCCTTACGACTGGCGGCTGAAACCCACCACAGGCAAATCCCAGTTCGGACTGGATTTCGATCGGTTCGGCAACCGTTTCATCTGCATGAACCGGATTCAGGTGCAACAAGTCATGACGGAAGACACCACCTGGGGAGCCAACCCTCACTTTCACTTCAACAAAACAGTCGAGAATCTGCCCGAAGAACGCATCGATGATCTACTCAAAAGCTACAATGCCGGAGCCCGCATCTACCCTCTTACCCAGCACCTCACTACCGCGGACTCTCATGCGGGAACCTTTACCGCAGCCTGCGCCGTGACGATCTATGAAAGCAACGGGCTCCCGGAGCGTTATTATGGTCACGTGTTCTCGTGCGATCCGACCGGCAACCTGATTCATTTTGATGAATTGATTCCAAAAGGCCCGACCTATGTAGCCCGCCGCGAAAACCCCCAGACAGAGTTCGTGGCGTCCACGGACCACTGGTTTCGGCCTGTCTTTCTCACAACAGGGCCCGACGGCGCATTATACGTCTGCGACATGCGACGCAAAACCATCGAGCACCCGGATTACCTACCCCAGGAAGTAAGAAAGCGAACGGATTTTGAATCCGGCAAGGATATGGGAAGGATTTATCGTATACGGGCGGTTGAAAAAGTTGAACGGGAAATCATCGATTTTGGGAAAAACGATTTTTACCCAGCTGTATCAGAAATGGAATCAGCCGTTAAAAGCAAAAACCAATGGGCCAAGGAAACCAAGTTCAGGCAAATCGTAAAAGGACTGAACGATGAGAAAATTGGTAAAGGAGTATTACTTGAAATCGAAGACAACCACACTCTCGCCTTTCATGATGATGGCTACATGTGGCTCCTTTTCCGTGAAAACGCACATCTGGTTGATGAGAGCGACAAGTGCTGGACCACGCCAAACGAATTAACAAACACTTCGATCAACATCCAACTCACCAAAGCGGAATATGATGCTGCCCTGGAAGCCTCTTTAAGAAAATTTGGATTAATTGAAACAGATCCGGAGTCACTACTCCCAAAGCTTACGAATTTTGAAATCATATTTTACAGTTCGTATTCCCCCTACATTCCACGGAAATCCAATCCACACTTATCTGACAATTTAAGGTATTTGTTCCAGCTCAGTATGGCTTCACGCTTCTGGGATCATCCCCTGCGTTCGGTTTTTCTGGGAAGAATCTTGGTTCAGCACTGTGATTCCGCATGGATCAGAGCCGCCTGCTTCAATGCTTCTTCCGGTTATAACCGAGGTATCTTAAAAGAAATATACAGTTTCCCCCATACCGATGATTACATAACTGATCATCTAAAAGCTTCATTTGCGATCTTTAACAAGGTTGGAGCTTTGACATCGGTGGAAGATCTTTCCAGGATGGCCATTCTGGATGGCTCCCATTCAAACGAACTTATAACAGACTTGATACAGCGAAAACTAGCCTCTGGTTTCGGATTGCGATTTAGCGCAAATGATCTTAATGGTCGAAAATTTTTCGAACAATATGACCAACCAGCAAACAGTGCCATACTTTTCGCCGCACTCCTGCTTGGCATGGATGGTTCCGGCAAACTACCCCCAGCAAACCCCAACCTGCCCTGGCTTGGATGGGGATCCCCAGAACAAGAGGAAACATGGCCATCGGTACGACAACGTTTGGAAGCATATCCGATGGAGAATATGAGAGATGAAGAGATTTCAGTCCTAAGGCGTTTCCGAGTATTGGCCGGTATGGATCGGTGGGTTTGGAAACTCCATCAGGCGGTCGATCTTCATGATGATGCTTTGCTGGATCTGGTGTTGAATGCCACCACTTCGAACCAAGGACATGAAATCCTGGAAGCCGTTCTGGAGCCAACCATCTGGAATCGACTTCCCAACGATGCACGCAACCGTTTCATCCAATCCGCCTGTTCTGATCGTGTCCATGCCGACCTGGTCTTACAAGCACTTGAAGACTCCGTGATTCCTTCCGGCATGCTAAACGTCAATATACGCAACCAGTGGAAACGTCTACTTACCGAAGAACAAAAGCTGCGGCTGGAAAACATTTTAGGCAAACAAGCCTCCCCGGATGCCGCTGCGTCCTATGATCGATACAAACCAGCGGCGAAATTGGACGGAAACCCCGCCATTGGAAAAGTCCTGTTCACCACCATGTGCAGTTCGTGCCATCGGCTTGATCAGGAAGGTTACGCGTTGGGGCCCGATCTGTTCGGCATACGCAATCAGGCCAAGGAAAGCATCCTGCTTCACATCGTCGATCCCAATCGTGAAATTGCCTCCGGCTTCGAAGGCGTGGAATGGACCACCGAAAACGAAGAAGCCTACGTAGGACTGCTCAGTTTTGAAAACATGGATCAACTCACCCTGAAACTCCCCAACGGCCTGGAACGAACCTTCCAACGCAACCTAGGAGGCAGCCTCCGCAACATCCCCTTCTCCTTCATGCCGGAAGGAATCATCGATGCACTGAGTGTGCAACAAGTGGCTGATTTGCTGGCGTATTTGCGTGGGGAATAAGGTATTAAGACAGGATTTACTGGATGTTATTTTCACGTCCATGCCATGCCCCTTTGAGTTTTCTCTAAATGAGGCCAAAATCTAGGTTTCGTCCAGGGATCGTGGTAGTATGCAATGTATGACAATGGCGGAACTGCAAAAAGAACTTAGTTTATTGCCAAATGAGCAGCAAGACACGCTTGCCGCCTACCTGACAATGCTCAGGAAGAGTCGTGATCCGAATTGGGAAAAAACTCTATCAACAAGGATTTCAGAAGTTAAAGTCATTGAGTTGCTTTTGTCAGATTGACAATGCTTTTACTCCCCAACTTCGGCAACACGGATATACAACTCCTTTGCATTTCTGAGATCATCGGGAATCACCAACAGTGCGGACACATCGTCTCCGGTTCCATGCAGGTGCCCTTGGTCACTCACACCGGCTCCGTTGACAGCCAAAATGTCATCCGCCTTGAGTGGCAACCAGGTTGGATTGGACAAGTCACGGGTTGTTTCGAATTGATACTCTTTTCCCTTCTCCGTTTGGAATGGTGGAAATACGAATCGATTTGAATGTTTGAGTTGCGATCTTTGAAGGGTGAGGGCTTGGATGAATTTATCCGGTTTCACTGTCAAATCAGCTCCCTCTTTTTGAACCACAAAGGAGCGGCGTGCAAAGAGTGAATCGGTTCCTTCATCGGATTGATGCGATAAATCAGTGAACACATTGCTGGTTTTAATTTCACGAAACTCGCCGGTCACCGCTTGCGCGTCCACATCAACATACAGATACCCCTGGGTATTGGCATTCAGGTAATCCAATTGGTCGGAATTATGAACAATCAAGCGCTGAATGATGGATAAAAATTCGTCACGATTCTCAAATTCAAACTGAATGGAAGGATCTTTCATCGCCCTTCGGTATTCGCCGGCAATCAGGTTCTCCATGAATTCCAGAGCGGCGTTCAGCGCGCGTCCCAATTCGCTGGATGCCGTTGAAGGAACCGTAAAATCAATCACGGACTCCCCTGTTGAAGCCCTGTTTCGGCCCAACATGGATGCGTGTATATCACCAGAAAGCAACACAGCGTCGTGCCCGGCAAACAGGTCGATCATTTCTTGACGGTAGGATGGAAAACCGGACACTTCATCAGCGTTCATCAAAAATGGAATTTTAAATTCATCCGGAATCTCCTGCGATACGATGCGTTCTCCGATCTGATCCCCCACAATTCTTCCCCTACGCGGCAATTCCACATCATCGGGAAGATCAGCGAGGTTGAGCATGATGGGCGTAAAAGGTGATGAACTGCACACCAAACGCCATTTTGCACCGCGTTGAACACTGGTGCTCAATGCATTCTTCAGAAAAGATTCCTGTGTTTCACCATAAAAACTTTCGTCCTTGCCGAGCAGCCCCCCGGTACTGCGAAACGCCTGGTATTGAAATCCAGCCAACAATTGATAGGACGGATCAACCACCTGATATCTCGAGCCAAGTTCTGTAAAGTGAGCCGCTTTCCCAATGAGGAAATAGGAAACCCCACGCCGCAGAGTGCCGATTGTCTCCTGAGATATGGGCGCCGGGAAACCTGCCGATGTGAAAAGAAAATTGATCCATGTTGCCGACATCGGTTGATTGACTGCGTTGAGCGCATACTCTTCGGGTGAAGTTTCTGGTTCCATCCCTGCAGGCAAAGTCGACAACTCCCGGGCTGTCTGGTCATGTATGAGGGCTTGGAGCACTTCCGCAAAAGTGAGGCCTTCAAATGAAGTCCCTTGAAATGCGGGATTGGGGATATCGAAGTTTTCTTCGGGCTCCCCGAAATAGGAGACACTTTGCCCAAAGAGAACATAAGGATCCAACTGGTCGCGGAACACGTCAAAGGTACCGGCTCCAAAGACTGTATCGACGGCCAGTTTTGTGAACGTTTCTTCCATGACAATTCCACCAGGGAAGGCGTCCTCCGGAATGATGTGATCCTGACGAAAAGTTCGATTATCCGTCATGATCAGGTCCAGATTGGATCCAAAAGAAAGTGTCCGGTAGATTCTGGTGTTCGGAAAAAATATGCTTTCATTGATTTCAAACCGCATACCGGCATCATCCAGGCCGATATTGCATGGAATATACTCCAGCCAAGCCTGCTCGGCATGCCGCTTGCGATCTTCATCCAGCTCATCAACCTTACCGTCAAAATAGGTCGCCGTCGCGCCATGATGATCCCCTGAGAATTCATGGTCATCCCAGATCACGACCCAGGGAAACAATTCGTGGGCACGCATCAGAGGCGCATCGGTGCGGTAGGTTTTGTAAAGGTCCCGGTAATTGGAAAGTGATCGGGCTGCTCGAGAGTTACCAAGTGAAATAGCTCCGGATGCATTGGAAAACTCCGTGCGTCGAATATCCGGATGGGTTTGAATGCCTGGATCCGCGGTCGTTTCGTAAATGTAATCCCCCAGATGAACGACAAAATTCAACGAGTCCGACTCCTGGTCCACCAAATGCTTCAATGTATTGTAATAACGTCCGCTGTAATCAGCACAGTTCAGCACGGCAAACGACACCTCCTGATCACTGTCCGGCGCAGGAGCTGTTCGGGTTCTTCCGACCGCGGAGAACACAGGGCCATTCCCGGTCTCGTAACGGAACTGATAATAATAATAAGTATCAGGCATCAGGGATTCCACCCGGACTTTGACACACCCATCATGAACACTGGTCGCAAGCAGAGCTTCGCCTTGATAAACGTTGTTCCCGCTTAATTCCGCCGTAGCCCCCACTTCAATCTCCTGCTGTGATTCGGATACCACGGTGAGTCCAACCGGATGATCCAACGCCTCATCCCCATCAACCACACACCGTGTCCACAATACAACACTGCTGGATGTGGGATCACCCGAAGCCACCGATTGGGGAAAATATGAATTACCGATACCGAACACCTTCACATGCAACATTCCGAACATGCAAATGGCGGCACAAATCAATAAAAACCTCTCCGTTCTCACCTGTTGGAGCATGGCTGTATCAATTGTTTTTTTAAGCTCATATCGCCCCGTTCAGGATGTCCTCACGGGAATGACGCATTAGGTGTGCCTCAACTTGACGTACGAGACGGATATTCTTACCGTAAGCGTCATATTTCCATGAACAAATTGACCAAATTAATCTCCTCGAGTATATCGATCACATCCTTCCTGATGATCCTTTCAGGATCTCAGCTTCTGACTGCGGATTCCGGACGCCCTGAAAAAGCGGTTCCAGTCTTCAAGGACGGCGAGGCACAAGTGGTGGATCGGTTCAATGATCCCGACATGTGGATTCGACATGATCTTTGGGTGGAGACGGAGTTTGATTCCGACGGTGACGGAAAACTTGATCGTATGCATGTCGATGTAACCCGCCCCAGACAAACGGAAACAGAAGACCTGAAACTACCGGTCATTTATGTTACCAGCCCTTATTTCGCAGGAACAGCGGGCGCAGGCAGAGAATACTTTTGGGATCCCAGACATGAAGTAGGCACCCCTCCACCTGAGAGAAAGGTGGCTCCCGACATCACAAGGCGCGGAGAACGTCCGATCATCTCAAAAAGCCATACCAAAACCTGGGTTCCAAGGGGGTATGTCGTCGTGCATTCCTCATCTCCGGGCACCGGACTCTCCCAGGGTTGTCCCACCGTTGGGGGTGACAATGAATCTCTGGCCCCCAAAGCAGTGGTCCAATGGTTGACCGGTGATGCCAAAGGATACACCAGTCCGGAAGGTGACACGACAGTTGAAGCCTTCTGGTCAACCGGAAAAATCGGCATGACCGGCACTTCCTACAACGGCACGCTCCCACTGGCGGCGGCGACCACCGGAGTCAAGGGATTGGAAGCGATCATTCCCATCGCGCCGAACACTTCTTACTATCATTACTACCGTTCCAATGGACTCATTCGACATCCCGGCGGATACATTGGTGAAGACATCGATATTCTCTATGATTTCATCCACAGCGGCAACCAGGAGAAAAACGACTATTGTGATTGTGAAGTGCGCGACAAGGAAATGGCGCAGGGCTTTGACCGAGTCACGGGAGATTACAACGATTTCTGGGCCGGCAGGGATTACCTGAACGATCTCGGTCCAATGAAGGCCGCCACACTCATGGCACACGCGTTCAATGACTGGAATGTCATGCCGGAGCACAGTGTGCGCATTTACCAGGCCTTGAAGGAAAAGGGAGTGCCCGTGCAATCCTACTTTCATCAGGGAGGACATGGAGGCGAACCTCCTTTGAAACAGATGAACCGGTGGTTCACTCGATACCTGCATGGCATCCAGAATAATGTTGAGAACGAGCCACGCGCCTGGATCGTCCGGGAAAACGCCGAGCGAGACAAACCGACTTCCTACTACGATTACCCCAACCCGGCCGCCTACCCGGTCACCCTGCATTTGAGTCCGGGAGCACCGGAAACCGGAAGTCTTTCGACAGAACCAGCAACCGATCCGGGTGAAGAAACACTCGTTGATAATTTTTCATTCAAAGGCGAATCGCTGGCACAAGCAGAATGGACGGAGCATCGTTTGATTTATGCCACTCCCACATTGAGCCAGGACATTCATTTGTCAGGCACGTCCCAGCTGAGCATTCGTGTTGCCAGCAGCAAAACGGCGGCAAACCTGTCGGTCTGGATGGTTTCGCTTCCCTGGAACAATAAAAAGAACGCCAAGATCACCGACAACATCATCACGCGCGGCTGGGCGGATCCGCAGAACCGGCATTCAATACGCGAAAGCAATCCATTGGTTCCCGGAGAATTTTATGAACTCAACTTCAGCCTGCAACCCGATGATCAAATCATCCCCAAGGGGCAACAAATTGCATTGATGATCTTTTCCAGCGATCATGATTACACCCTGTGGCCTGATCCCGGCACACAACTGACCGTTGACCTGGAAGCAACATCCATCACCATCCCGGTGGTAGGCGGCCGTGAAACTCTTGAAGAAGCTTTTGAGACAGAAGTAAAAGAGGAGAGTGACGCGGATGATGCTCCTCACGATGCGCATCCTTGAGACTCTTTTTGTTATGAATCCGCAGTTGACACAGATTTAAACAGATAGCACAAAGTAAACCAAGAACCTTGCGAATCGACCCACTGTTGAAAAAGGCTTTATTTTTGCCCCTACATCTGCGCTCATCTGTGGATTAAAAACTAGAGCACGAACATCGCAAAAACTTAAACCCAGGAAACATTCTAAGATGAAAACATTTCTATGCATCATATCGACACTCATGGCGATTTCAGCCAAAGCTCAAACATGGAAGAAGCATGTCATCATGGAGCAAGGCCATTGCAATACGGCGGTCGCATTGGATGTGAGTGGTGACAAAGCTCTGGATGTCATTGCCAGTTTCAATGGCAGGGTCAGCCTCTTCATGGCACCTGACTGGAAACAGGAAATCATACTTCATCGTTTCATGGGAGGAAACGGTGGATGCATCCACAGCGCCGTGATGGATGTGGATGGTGACGGGGATCAGGACTGGGCGGGAACCCTGGCCAGCGCCCACCCATTTTGGCTGGAAAACCCGGGCAAAGAGGAAGCTGTCAAAGGAGCATGGACGCCCCGTATGATTGATCATGACATTACAGGCATTCATTGCCTGCTCACGTCCGATATTGATAATGATGGGATTGAAGATTTAATCATCAACAACTTTGAACCGGCCCGCGGGCTCTTCGATTCCATGGCATGGTTCAGCATTCCAAAAGATCCACTGACCGCCAGACAATGGGATCGGCATATTTTTGCCCAGGGTGACGCCAGAGGAGGAAGTCACTACATGGGGGCCGGTGATATCGATGGAGACGGGTGGAAAGAGATTGCGGTCGGTGCAAAAGGCGCCCCCTTCTCTGACGGTAATTGGTTCGCCTTCTGGACCAATCCGGGTGCACAAGGCGTCAAGGGCCCCTGGAAGAAAACAGTGCTGGCGGAAAAACAGACCGGAGCCACCAGCATGTTGCCGGGAGATGTCAATGGCGACGGCAAAGTCGATTGGGTGGCTTCAAGAGGGCACGGAACAGGCGTGTTATGGTTCGAAAATCCCGGATGGCAAATGCACTCTATTGATGATGAGATCAAATCGCCCCACAGCCTGACCGTGGCAGATCATGATCAGGACGGGGATTTGGATGTGGCAAGCTGCGGATACGGAAGTGAGTGGGTGCGCTGGTATGAAAATAACGGCAAAGGGCATTTCACCATCCATACCCTGGATGCTTCCCAGCAAAGCTACGATTTGAGATCCATCGACATGGACGGTGATGGAGATCAGGACCTCCTGAACGCCGGTCGCGGAACACGCAATGTGGTGTGGTATGAAAATCCGTTAAAGTAAAATTAAACCTTTGGGGGGACTTCCCCTCTTGATTCAAAGTATTCCTGAAGAAATGCCAAATCAGGTGCATCTTTCACTCGATGTGTCTTGGCTTTCATCCGCCAAAGCAATCTAGGTGACGCAAACGGAATTGCCACATCTTTAATGTTTCGAACAATTGTATCCTTGCTGGCTTCGGAGTAATCAATTCCACAAGCAGATTTCATCAAATCCACTATAATTTCATCCGCAACTCTAACAACAACGTATTCAGAGACGTCTCCCGCTACGAGATCCTTGACAGCCTGATCTGGAAGTGATTCGAGGGCTTTGTATACTTTAGACTCATTGGTAAGAGACGTATCAATCAGGAGGTCGATATCCCCAGTGAACCTACTTGCGCCCGAATAAATGACCGCAAAGCCTCCTATGACAATGTAGTTAGCCGCGAGATCATTTAACAATCGACACAGGTTTACCAGATCTTCCTCTGTCGGCGCTCTTGGAACTAACTCTGATCCGCTTTCTGAGCCCGCTTGATTGTCATTTTCATCATCCATTCATCCGCTTCCTCATGAGAGTTAAAACAATAGACTCCCGGATCACACATTCTAAAACCAGAGCGTTTAAAGATCTGCCTTCCGATTTCTTGAAGAATTAAC
Organism: uncultured Verrucomicrobiota bacterium; assembly: GCA_964415055.1. Classification (GTDB taxonomy): domain Bacteria; phylum Verrucomicrobiota; class Verrucomicrobiia; order Limisphaerales; family AAA164-E04; genus AAA164-E04. Next base: position 19,410 of record CAYPZD010000030.1, read on the forward strand.
GGGGAAGTTAATTTACGCCTTCCGACGGTTTTCCCGATTTTTTCCTCTACATTGATGACCGGGTAAATTTGATCATCCTGTTCCTGATTCATAGAATTAACTTAACCGGTTTGAAATAAAAATCCACATCCAAAAAAGCATTGAAAGCAGATAGCCTTCTTACTTTGCACACTAACCGGAAATCAATCGCTGATCCACCATACTCAAAGCATCATCGATTCCTTCGCAGAACCAATCCATTTCAGCTTCAGTCACGATCAGCGGCGGGACGACCCATATGCCGAATTTATCGGACGGCACATAGATGTTCTTCTCTTTGAACAAAAACTCGGAAACGTCTTTGACGATGGTTCGGGAGTATTTTTCGGTCGTTTTCCTGAGAGGTTCTTTGCTCTGCTGATCGGCCACCAGTTCCATGGTATAGAACAGCCCAACTCCCCGCACATCCCCAACGCATGGATGTTTATCAGCCAGTGAACGCAGTTTTGATTCCAGGTATTGGCCCTTTGTTTCCACCTCATTCAAGATGCCATCTTCCAGGAGCACATCCAAAGCAGCCAAAGCGCCAGCACATCCTAATGCATGTCCTGAGTAACTCTGGCCGTGACCAAAAATATGTTTATCAAAGGATGCGGACACTTTTTCAGAAAAGACCGTTGCAGTCAGCGGGCAATAGGCGCCCAGCGCTTTCCCCATGATGATGACATCCGGTTCAACATCACTGTGCTCAATGGCCAGTAATTTGCCGGTGCGTCCCATACCGGTCATGGTTTCATCCACGATCATCAGGAGCCCCCATCGGTCACAGATGTCCCGCACTCCTTTCAAATACCCCGGAGGCGCCGGAATGATTCCGTTGCTACCTACGACCGGTTCCAAAATGACGGCGGCCACCTTGTTGGAGCCGCCTTCATTTTCGATGATGTACTCCAGATAATTCAGGTTCTCTTCGACATAATTCTCAGGCGTGCCGAAGGGAGGTCGAAAGGCGTTTGCCTCTGGCGCGAAGACGACTCCGGGCACCGTCAAGGGTTCCTGAAACCAACGGCGGGGATCCCCGCTGACGGATGATGCTGAGGCCGTGGATCCATGCCACGATTTGTAACGCGAAATGATTTTATACGGGTAAGGATATTGCCCCGGCGCATCGGCATGTTGAATGCCACCTTCATGGAACATGCGATTGTATTGAAACAAGCGAGCCCCTTTGATGGCCGCTTCCACCGCGGCGGCTCCACTCTGGGCAAAATAAACCCGTTTATGGGAAGAACCGGGGGTCAGTTCCGCCAACCGACGGGCCAAAGCCCCGGTTGGTTCGGTTGCGAAATCATCGGTGACGTAAATCACCTTGTCCAGTTGCTGCTTAAGTGCGGCAATGACTTTGGGGTGATTGAATCCCAGGTTGATGCATTCATGAGCGCTGCGCAGATCGAAGATCCGACGTCCATCACTTGTATGAATCCAGCACCCTTCGGCACGTTCCACCGCAATAGGAGAGTAACCTTCCTGACTGGACCAGCACTGCATCATGTGCCGGGCCTGCTCATTGGCAAATTCAGGAGTTTCGGACATACCTTTGATCACGCTCTTTCACCCTGAGAATTGGAACGAAAAACTAAGCGTTCATGTTCAATCGATCAGCCACTTGTTGCACATCCTTATCACCGCGTCCGGACAGATTGGCGATGATGATTTTGTCGGAAGACATCTGCGGAGCGCGTTTAATCACGGCGGCCAGGGCATGACTGGATTCCAACGCTGGAATGATACCCTCGAGCCGCGCGAGTTTCATGAAGGCTTCCAGAGCTTTTTCATCGGTTGCATATCCATATTCCACCCGGTCATGATCCTTCAACCAGGCGTGCTCAGGCCCCACGGCAGCATAATCGAGACCTGCGGACACGCTGTGGGTCAGTTGAATCTGGCCGTGATCATCCTGAAGGATATAGGAGCGGGTTCCCTGCAAAACCCCCAAGGATCCACCCTGAAAGCGTGCAGCGTGCTTTTCCGGAAGGATTCCTTCCCCGCCCGCTTCGATGCCCAGCATCTTGACGTCCTCATCCTGAAGAAAGGGATAGAACAAGCCAATTGAATTACTTCCTCCCCCCACACAGGCCACCAATAAATCCGGAAGACGTGATTCCTTCTGCAGGATCTGCTCGCGTGCTTCATCACCGATGATGCGTTGGAAATTGCGAACCATCACCGGATAAGGATGAGCGCCATACGCCGTTCCCAGAATGTAATGCGTGTTGCGAACATTCGTCACCCAATCGCGCATGGCTTCATTGACGGCTTCCTTCAAAGTGCGTTGCCCCGCCTTGACGGGACGCACTTCGGCGCCCAGCATTTTCATGCGAAAGACGTTCAAGGACTGACGTTCACAGTCTACTTCGCCCATGTAAATAACACATTCCATCCCGAACATGGCGGCAACGGTTGCGGTGGCCACGCCGTGTTGTCCGGCGCCGGTCTCTGCAATGATCCGCGTTTTGCCCATGCGCTTTGCCAGGAGAATCTGCCCCATCGAGTTGTTGATCTTATGGGCCCCGGTGTGCAACAGGTCTTCGCGCTTGAGATAAATGCGCGCCCCACCCAATTCATTCGTCAATCGCTCTGCAAAATACAAGGGCGTTGGACGTCCCACGAACTCCTTGAGGTAGTAGTTCAACTCTTTCTGAAATTGCTGATCGGTCTGCGCCCTGAAATACTCCTGCTCCAATTCCATCAACGGATGCATGAGTGTTTCCGGAACATACCTTCCGCCATAAGGTCCGAAGTGGCCCTTGTCGTCAGGCTGATTCCAATCCATTGACTCAATCAATTTGCTTGCTGATTCCATTTTCGATGAATGCTGTTGTTGCGGATCACAGGGAGACCTCCCTAACCCGGTTCGCAAGACATTAACCGTCAATGGTGAGATAGGAAATGAAAATCAGGAGGAAGTTCCAATCAAGCAAAGGAGTAAACGAAAAGCGATCCGGGTATCGGTTCGCGGCTTTGCATGCGGATGCAGGTTTTACCATGGCTGAGCTGGGTAAATCCGCAAGACCGGGCCAATTGATCAATATAGGCATCGGAATGAGCGTAACGCCCCGTGGAACGCAGTTGAAACCCCGGTTCCTCCGTCGTTTCCGTCGAAAAAGCAAGCAACCCTCCCTGGCTCATTCGGGAGCTTAGTTTACCAAAGAGCTCTTCCAGCTTTCCCACGTAGATAAACACATCGGCGGCAATCACCAGATCGTAGGCATCCTTGCTCCCAGCCAGAAAAGCGGTCCCATCAGCCTCGACAAGATCGTCATAGACATTCTTCAATCTGGCCACTTCCAACATCCTGGGAGCGATATCCACGCCCGTCATGGAAGCGGAAAAGGTTTTGAAAAGCACTCCGCATTTACCCGTACCACAACCTAGATCCAGAACACGTTTAGAGAGAGGTTGAGTCTTGTTCACGCGCATGACGGCTTCGAAAAGGTTTTGAGGGACTTTATAATGCAGTTGATCGAGATGTTTATCGAATCGTCCCGCATATGCGTTGAACAAATCGACGACGTATTCACGGGGTGGTGACGGCAGGTTGTCTCCCGTCAACATGGCCAGAGAATAACGTGCCTTGGCATTCGAAGGATTCAGTTCGAGGCTTTTTTCGAATTCAGAGATGGCCTGAGGCAGAAGCTTTTGACGCTGCAGGCAAACACCCAGGTTGTAGAATGCTGTTCCTGCATTACGATGATCCCCCTACTTCACAAAGCGATCCCCCAAAGCACGATGCAGTTCCAGATCCGAAGGAGCGTGCCGCAGCCCCTTTTGAAGAATTTCGACCGCCCGGGCTGAATGCCCCAGTTCGTCATGCAAATCCGCCAATTCAAGGTAAATGAAGATCTGTTTAGGATCGATGGAAAGAGAATGCCAGTGTGCTTCTTCGGCTTCATCCAGACGCCCCATACGATAGAGGGAAGCGCCAAGTCCCTTGTAGGCGTCTGCTGAGCGAGGTGAAAGTTTGATGGTATAACGATAGGAGGCGCAGGCTTTCTCCCATTCCTGAGTCGAATAATAGGCTCCCGCCAAATTGTAAGCCAAATCCGGATTGGAAGCTTGCAACTCCACCGCTTCCTCCAGAAAAGGAGTGGCCGCCTGAGCCCTGCCCTGCTGCAACAAACACAGTCCCAACAATTCCAACGCCTCAGCATTGTCCCCTTCAGAACGAATCAGGTGACGGGCCATTTGCTCCGCAATTTGAAGATCCCCTTTTAAAAGAAGCTGTTTTACTGAATCAGCTGAACTTTCTTCCAGGTCAAATGACGGATCGAAAAATTCGGTTTTGATGACACTCATGGTTCTCCTGATGCATGTCGACCACATACACACCCGGCCCACATCATACCCGATTATCGGTTTAAAAACCGGATCGGTTTAGGAATTTTGCGAATCGTTCCGCCTATTCCCGCAGCCGGATGGGAGAGTCATCCCGAGCGTTGAGTATCTCAGTGTATATTTGCTGTTTCACCTGACCGTCCGAGTCCAGAAGAATCGATGAACCGACGTGTTGCCCCGTTCGAATCTGGTGTTGCTGATCCCATATCTCAATAGCTTTGGCCTGTGCTTGTTCCAAAAATTCAGGCATGGCCACAAAATCATAATCAAACTGCTCGAAACCAGGAAAACGCTGCAGTGCTTTGTGAGCCACATACCTCACCGCCGAATAGGGATCATCCAATAATTCCGCGAGGAATCGAGGCTGCCACTCACTCCCTGAAATCTGTATGGAAGGTTCCCACCCCAAATGCCAGGCAGCCAGAGCCCGCCGCCCTGCATCCCCTTTCAACAAATTCACCAACACGGAGGAAACGTTCTGATCAGGTTCCTCCAGTTCGGGTAATTCATGACCATATCTCGACTGCAGATGTCCGGCTGTCCAGCTTAAGGAGCGATCGATATGACATAAGTTACAGGCATTCGGGCGTCCTGTCTCATGGCTGACTGTTGCATTCGGACTGTCAATTTCGTGACTACGTATAGCCGTCAACAGGGAGTAGGTCGTATGAGGCATGTGACAGTTATAACATTTGCTCCCTTCCGAATCCGGAGCATGGAAGGTGTGTGCTGTTAGATTCTCTTCAAATCCTTCATGACATTGTATGCAGGCCTCATTGCCTCCCATCCCTTTGGCAAGCATATCATTCGGATCACTGTCATGAAGAGAGTGACAGGAAATACACGACATCTTGCCGCTTACGTGACACGCCGACTCAAGCAGCCCGTTGTACTCACGGCCGGAAACGCGGATCATCCCATCCGACCAGAAGAAATCACGCAGCAGGTTGGGATTCTTATCCACAATTTCCTGCAGCCAGGGTTGTTCGTCTATTTTAGTGGGCTGGATGATAGGTGTGGTTTCCGCCAGATCATCCCCCGGACGGTAATCAAATCCAGTCTGTCTCCAATTTTCCCGCTCATCCCACCACTTCATCCCGTGGCATTGACCGCATAACTGAGTGGATCTTTCATGATCCAGATGTTCCGGATGAATGATCGGGTCTTCCCCCTTCGGCACTGATCCGGCATTGGTTTCGGACAGTTCCAATTCTTTTTGCCATGCGATATGGGCTTCCCCCGGACCATGACAGGCTTCACAGGAAATTCCCAGGTCAGCGGAACTGGACAACGTTAAATCGCGTTCCAGGTCCTGTCCGGGATTCCCTGCCGTGACATGGCAACGAATACAGGATAGATTCCATATTTCCGGTTTGGACACAGCATGCGGATCCCTGATAAAGGCTGATTCGCGCGGCACCCACTTTTGATCCTTGATCAGCCAGGTAAAAGGAAAACCAATCTGCATATTCCCATGAAATGCAGGTAGCCAGAACACCTGCATATGATGAGATCCCGTCACCAGACTGAGACGCAATTCAATCCCCTGCTCATACATTCCCTGAGCATCGCCGGTAATCACCGGCTGTCGATCAGTAATTCTTACCCAATACTCATCGTTTCTTTTGAACAATTTGAAAACTTCGTCGTTGTGCTCCAAACGAACCCGATCAAAATCCGCCACGACCGTGTCAGGACCGACCACCTGGGTCATTGAGCGGTGATACGTATCATGCCAGCTTTCAAATTCCTTTTCATGACACTCCTTGCAAGAGGCACCCCCGACATAGCCTTCAGGTCCCTGATCCACAGGCAAGGAACTTTGAAACATCTCCGCTTGATCGATGACGGCCTGAGAAGGCGGACCTGGCTCCTGAACAATTTCCGTGGGCTTCCAATCAAGAAGATTGGAATCTTCTGCAGGAGTAGAAACGTCTTCAGTCTTCCTGTTGAATTGCTGAAAGAGGATCCCTCCCACAATCACCAACAAAATGATCCAAGGACCTTTCTGACGGGTTGATTCGGGTTGTTGATCTATTTTCACGGGCTGGATTGGATGATGTTTACGGTATAACGAATAAATCCAGGATCGTCACACAAAAAAGAGGGCAGCCGTTATCGACTGCCCTCTCGGATAAAAGAAGTAAATTACCGTCCCCGGCGCATCAATCGCACCTGGTTCATGGTGTTGTATGCTTTGACAGCATTCTGATCTCCACGAGCCATGGCTTCGGTGATTTCATCCGTCACCATACGATAGGCAACGTTCTGATCAGCCGGATCCATCTTGGTCTTCAACACAATGTCAACCGCCTGTGTGTAATTACCGGCATCCAATGCGTTCTCAACCTTATCCAGCGCAGACTGGACAGCGGCGCTTGTGCCCGTGCCGCCACCCCCACTGGAGGTGCGTCTGGCTGAAGTCTTTTTGGCTTGAGTTTCAGCTTCCCCGACAGACACATCCACATCTGAAACAGGAGCAGCAACCTCTTCATCGCCCCCACAACCTGTCATCCATAGAGCAGAGACCAGCACTGGCAACACGAGTAATTTTTTTAGCGAGTCAAACATCATGGTTCAATATCGATCTAAAATCTTTGGAGATCCCACTGGAATCAAAATCCACCAGTTGGCTTGCCGGGCACGCAGTAAAGATCATTAGGTGGCTCGATGGCCAAAGGAATATTTGATCCGCTACGAGGTCCAACCATTTGGTAGAACTTGAGGAAGGTCAGGTTCTCAGCAGAACCCATGATCGTACCAATGGCCGAACGGCCACCGACGTTGGTGGTGGTATCGTCGGAACGTCCACCAGCGTGACGTTGGGAAATACCTTCGTGTGGTTGATTTCCCGCATCGTTGAAATAGAAAGGATCGTTTTCGTCCGTTTCCCACTGAAGAATGTTGGTAGGACGGAAGTCAGTCACCTTGTATGTTCTTCCGTTCGGCAATTGAGCAGTCAAACCACTGATGGAACCGTTCCATGTGTAACTGGTCACTTTGATGGGGCGAGCCAGGTATTTGGCTTTTTTGGAGCCACGTGACTCAACAGCGTCCTTGGGGCAGATCATGATCTTTTCTGCGCCACCCAAGTAATCGGCCAACTGACCTTGCAAGAAAGCTTCACGTTGTCCAACCAGCTGAGCTTCCAATGTGGCTGCTGTAGCGGTGCTGGCGTATGTAGGCATGATGGATGTGTCATATGCCCAGTTGTCAGGGCCGCCACCATTACCGCCCCAACTTGGGTGTGGCATATATTCTTCGTTGTCACCCGTATACATCTGGGTGGCCAACATGATCTGTTTGACATTGTTGAAATCGAGGGTGTTCTGAGCCTTGTCCTTTGCTTTGCTCAATGCAGGCAACAGCATGCCAGCCAGAATCGCGATGATCGCAATCACGACCAACAACTCAATCAAGGTAAATCCCTTGCTCGATTTAAACTTTGAAATGAAACGGTTATTCATAATGTGTTTTGTTCAGGTTGTATCCGGAGCAGTCGAACAAATTGCGGTTATTTCGTCAAACGAGTAATAAAAAATTTTCCCAATTATTAGCCCAGCTTATTCCAATGCTTTCTTAAGCGGCTTCTCGCTTATGAATAAATCGTCTATTCAGCGCTTTTGCATGATAATCCTGCTCCAGAATGGCTCTTTGTGGTGACTATTTGAGTTATCGTTGAATCAGTCGGTAAAATGCGGATTGCCCAATCAAAGCCTGAAGAGTCTGGCTTTGTCCTTCTGTCCCGGGCACATCACGCCATATAGCGTCACTCAAGGCGGCTTTGGCTTGAAGCACAATTCCTTCCCCTCCTTCCCATTCGATCAAAATACCCCCACCTGAGAGTGTGGCAGAAGCAATGGACAGTTGAACAAGCGGAACATCCGATACCGTTAAGATGGCCTCCTGGCTGACGGTTTGTGCGCCGGAGGCATCTGAAACAACCACACTGTAGTTACCGGCATCTGCGGGCTGGACATTACTGATCGAGAATTGATCGTTACGAGCCCCCGGAATATTGAAACCACTGATTCGCCATTGATAGGTCAAGGGGGCCAATCCGGTCGCGTTCACTGAAAACACAATATCTTGCCCCGCTTGTGCGGCAATAGATTGGGGCTGACTGACGATCACCGGCGCTTGTGTGACCGTTACGACCGCCACCTGACTCGTGACGCTTCCTGCCGCATTGGAGACCACCACTCTATATTCTCCTGAATCTCCGGGCTGGGCATCGATGATGACGAATTCGGGACTGGATGCACCTGGAATGTTAAAATTGCTGACCTGCCATCGGTAACTCAAAGGATCGCTTCCCGTTGCCTGAACCGACAAGCGGACTTCCGCGCCGACTGCCACAGTCTGGCTTTGTGGTTGTTGAGTGATTTGCGGAGCTTGTGCTTCGACTGAGGCATCCACAGTCACCACGGCAGATTCACTGAAAACCTGACCTCCCGGAGAGGTGACAATCACCCGGTACTGACCGGCATGGAACAATTGAACAGAAGAAATCGTCAGGCTCTGCTGGGTTTGACTCGCAAGATCCTGTTGGTTGAACTGCCATTGATACTGCAGATCTCCCGTCCCCTGAGCCCCGACACTCAGAGAAAGCGTTTCCCCTACTTTGACTGAACGGTTGGCTGGCTGTTGAGTAATCACCGGAGGTGTGTGCACGGTCAGGGTGGCCGTTGAACTGGTCGTCACTCCCCCCAAATTGCTCACCAAAACACGATAATCACCCGAGTGAGAGGTTTGAGTGGAGGAGATGGTATAGGTAGCACCATTAGCATTTGGAATGTCCGTCTCGTTGAACTGCCACTGATACTCCAAGGGATCTTCACCGGTTGCCGTCACAGAGAACGTAGCGGATGCACCTTGCTGGACTTCCACATTGGCGGGCTGTTGACTGATCACCGGAGGATCGGGCAACGGAGTCGAGCCGGCAGGAGCCAACGGCGCAATGAAATCCACCCAGGCAAAGTAAAATTCCGTGTCTTCCAAGGGAAAAGTCGATTCGTCCTGATGGTAACGGGATTCGATCACAAATTTGCCAGGCTCGGTCTCTTCATAGGAAAGGAAATCCCGGGAAGCTGCTTCGGTGTCCCGGCCGTTCTGACGGTGTCGTCCTGTCGCCTGGAGAATAATCATCCCGTTCTTGCCGGTTTTATTGGGAATGGACAGTTCATACTGCCCGGTTGCAAGCCGCTTCATGGTGAAATTGCCGCGTCCATTGATGACGGCACCGTCTGTGCCACGAATGTGCGCTCCCACCAGACGATCAGCGTTATAGGGCACATATAGAAAGGAAAAATCGAGATTGGATTCCTCCTGGAACAATGGGTCTGCTTCCGTGTTGAACCGCCCCCAGACATCCCAGCCGGAACCATCCGCATTTGCCGCAGCCGAAATCAGCATCCCGCTGGCAGAGGCCGAAGTCACCGAGGTCATGAACAGCATGCCGTCGGTTTTTGAATTCACCCCCGGCAGCTTTAGTTCGCCGGGAACCGCCCAGGTGGCGAAGGCACGCGTCCAACTGATCAGATCTGCCGCGTCTTTCGGCAAGTCTGCACTGTGGTACCCCGGTGCCAGCCACTCTCCTTCCTGGAAATCAGGGCTGGGTGATGACACAAAACCTCCGGTCCACCCCTGATCAAACGGAAACCAGGCCAAACTGAAATTGATCGAAGCAAAGGATGCGATCCCGGCTTTGTCCGTCACCACATCCATATCACCTGTCCCAAACCGTCCATCCACCATGCTGTAGCCTTCCCCGTCCGATCCACTCGCAGGTATCCCCAAAACGCCGTAAAACCTGGGAGCCTGATCATTCCACTCCTCACCATTCTTGCGAATGGTTCCCAACATCACCCCCTTGGAAGGATGCGGTCTCCAGGCAGCCCCCGATGGAGCCCAAAAGGACAGGTCATTGTTCCACTCATACCGTCTTCCCTGCACGATGATATCGAATGGAATCACCCCCAAATTGCTGTTACTGACTTCCTCGCTGGGAGCGCCGATGCGTGGCGCCACCTGGGCATTGCCGTAACTGGTCAATGTCCAGGGGATGGGGCCCTGCCCTTCCATGGTAAAGATAATATCATCCTTTTCGGCACTGTTGTGCTGAGTCACCTGCGATGCATCGATGATGTAATTGACCGATGTCACGCTGTCATTGGGATAAGGCCCGGGTGCCAGGGCATCCGGATCATCTGGAATTTGGGGATCCGGCCCTGATGGGACTTCGGCGGCAAAAAGCGCAGGCTGAGTTAAAAAAAGGCAAAGAGTGATACTCGAAGAAAAAGCACAGAATAGATTCCTGATGGTATTCATAACTGGCAACATGTGTGAAAAACCGTGAACTCCCGACATCTTCGCGGATTTATCCCGATCGGCAAGCATTTCTCACCCCGCCGGTGGGCGGAGTCCACGTCCCTGCTCATTCCAGGGACGACAATAAACGCAAGGATGTCTTTGGAATGCGTGCGACTCGGCGCCGCTTTGGATCTGGTCCGCATACCCAACAATTATAGTTCTTTTAAATTCACCCACACATACCCCACCGTGCCATGTGTTTCTTTTTGAAGGCTGTGGACAAGGACTAAGTCCCGTGAACCAGGTATGCTGAGGCATTGACCTGAGGTATCCAAAGCGGCGCCGAGTCGCACGCACTCCACATGGCTCTCGGCTCACACTCACATCATATGAATTAAATGAGATGCGCCGGTGTCCGTATTCCAGCTCACAGCAATCGCCCGGCAGACCGCAAATGAAACCCGAAACCGCTTTTGAGTTTCATTTTTCCTGAAACCAAAGTATCCCAAGCGAAGATGGAAGGCATACAGACGATCGACATCCAGTTACCACTGGAAAAAAGCACCGAACAGCACCTATGGCTGGAAGCAGCAGCCGATGCATTGGGGTTGCCTGTGGATCAGGTTCAGGAAGTGCGTCTCATCAAGCGATCCATCGATGCCCGGCAGCGAACCATCAAGGTCCAATTGAGGTTGGAAGTCGGTGTGAATCAATCTCTACCTGAAAAAGAACTTCCGAAACCACAATACCAAACATTATCCCCACAGGCCACCAAAGTGATCATCGTAGGCAGCGGCCCGGCCGGACTGTTTGGTGCGCTTCGATTGATCGAACTGGGATTTCGCCCCATTGTGCTCGAACGCGGAAAAGATGTCTCAGCCAGACGTTTTGATCTGGCTCCCATCCTGCGTCATGGAACGGTCATTGAAGATTCCAACTACTGTTTCGGCGAAGGCGGCGCAGGCACTTTTTCCGACGGAAAACTTTACACGCGGGCAAAGAAACGAGGTCCCGTATCGGAAGTCTATCGAACTTTGGTGGCACATGGCGCCCCAGCAGACATCCTCATCGACGCCCACCCCCACATTGGTTCCAACTTGCTGCCCAATGTGGTCAAAGCCATGCGTCAAAGCGTCTTGCTGGCAGGAGGAGAGGTGCATTTTCAGTCAAAGGTCACGGATCTCATGATTCAGAACGGCTCCATTAAGGGTGTGGTGGTCAACGGACAGGATACATTTGAAGCCGATCATGTCATCCTGGCCACCGGCCATTCGGCGCGGGACATCTACCGCATCCTTCATGAAAAACAACTTCTGCTGGAGCCCAAACCCTTTGCAGTCGGAGTGCGCATCGAACACCCTCAACCCCTGATCGACCGGCATCAATACCATTTGCGCGCCGACGCCCCCAGGCCACAGCTGCTGCCGGCGGCAAGTTACCGGCTGGCAACCAAGATTCGAGATCGCGGAGTACACTCCTTTTGCATGTGTCCGGGTGGGTTCATTGTGCCGGCAGCCACTGAAAATGATGAGGTGGTTGTCAACGGAATGAGCCTTTCCCGTCGTGATTCCCCCTTCGCCAACAGCGGCATGGTGGTCACCGTGGAACCCGAGGACACCGCCCGTTTCAAAAGAGAACACGGCCCTCTGGCAGGCATCGCGTATCAAAAAGCCCTGGAGCAAACAGCGAAACAAGCGGGTGGAGGGGGTCAGGTCGCCCCGGCACAACGTGTCACCGATTTTCTGAGAAACCGGTGTTCGCAGGACCTGCCGAACACCAGCTACCACCCCGGCATCCATTCGACGGCGCTGGAAGCACTCCTGCCCCGGGACATCGTTTCGCGGCTGCAGGAAGGATTGCAGCTTTTCGGGAAGCAAATGAAGGGGTATATCACCGAAGAAGCATGCCTCATTGGATTTGAAACACGCACCAGCTCTCCAGTCCGCATTCCCCGCGACACGAACACCCTGCAACACCCGCAGGTCAAAGGGCTCTATCCTTGCGGTGAAGGTGCGGGCTTTGCGGGTGGCATTGTGAGTGCCGCTCTGGACGGCATCCGCTGCGCCGAAGCCGCTTCAGCTCACAAATAAACAGGATCACCCCTGTTCAGGCAGGGGATTAACTCATTTCTCCCTGCGTCTTCACCAGACGTTCGACGCGTTTGGCCAATTTGATGGCTTGATCGACCGACTCTTCAACGGCCTGATCCTCATTGCTGGCATCCACCCGTCCGGATGAAACCTTGGCGGCAAAAATCGTGGAAGCGCTGGTCAGGATGCCAACCTCGGTTGGCTGCAAATTCATATATTCGGTTTTGAGCATGGCGCGCATGCTATCAGGAACGAACCGATGTGGCAATGGTGTTCAGACAATGATCACACATCGATCACATCGTCCCCATCAAGGTTTTGTGCAGGGCGCGCACCGGAAGCTGGCGGTGCTCCGGGCGGCACTTGAAACTTGCTGCCGACTTTCTTGACCAGTCTGTGGCAAATCAGCTTACGAATGGGCGGAATCAGCAGGCAAAACCCGATGGAATCCGTCAAAATACCGGGCGTAATCAGAACCAGCCCGGCAACTAAAATCAACAAGCCTTCGAACAGTGTTCCCGCCGGCATGCGGCCCTGGCCCAACTCCTGTTGAATTTTCTGAATGGTGGCAAAACCCTGACGATGCGCCAAAGTGCCCCCGATCACACCCGTCATCAGTATCAACCACAGGGTCACCCCCCACCCCATGACGGCCCCCAGCTTCAAAATCAACCACAACTCAAGCAATGGAAACCCCACAAACAGGAGTATCCATTTCCAGAGTCCTCCGGGTTTTGCCCGGCGTTGACTGTTCCAATTAAACTGAACAAACATACTCAAACAACATGACCTACCCTCACCAGACCGCAAGGCGGCCATCAAGGCCAGAAAAACTTTCATGAAGTTGTTGTCAGATCGTCATTTTAAGGTTAACGAAAGGAGGTGCCTTTTCTTACCCAGAAGGAACAGTGGGCGGTATTTTGGATACTGATTTTGTTGATGGTGGGTTATGGTGTGAAATATCACCGTGATTCACAACCACAGCAGACAGAACTTTCTGAATCCGCACCTTGAGGTGAACGATGCAGACTTTAGACTTTGATCAGACCATCGAGCAGATCACGCAGACCGATGAAAGGTTTGCGGCGGATGCCTATTATTTCCTCAGGGACGCCCTGGACCACACACAAGCCCAGATCAATAAACCGACCGCCGGCCGAAAGCAACCTCAGCACGTCTCCGGCAAAGAACTTCTGGAAGGCATACGCGATCTGGCCATTGAACAGTTCGGGCCCATGGCTTTGACCGTGCTCAATGACTGGGGACTGACCAGATGTGAAGATTTCGGGGAGATTGTTTTCAATATGGTCGATAGCAAACTCCTGTCCAAAACCGCCGACGACACCCGCGAGGATTTCAAGTCCATTTATGATTTTGAGGAAGCATTTCGCAAACCCTTCCTCCCCCGCACGCGACTTCCCTTCTCTTCGGAAAAGCCAAGAACAAACCAAAAGCAAAAGGACCGGGCCTGACCCATTCTTTCCAACATCTCACTCTCAACGGGCCGGCATCGCCCGCTTGGCTGAGGAGATGAATCCATGAACCATTTGACATGTCCAGCACACCAGCCTACTCACGCTCCATCCTGCCATCCGGCGCTCAACTCTGCACACTCCCCAACGGACTAACCGTCATCCTGCTCGAAGACAAAAGCAGCTCCGTCGTCTCCGTCCAGGCATGGTGTGAAGCCGGAAGCATTCACGAAGGAAAATGGCTCGGGGCCGGTTTGTCTCATGTATTGGAACACATGCTGTTCAAGGGGACCAAGACAAGAGGCAAAGGACGCATCGACCAGGAAGTGCAGGAGGCAGGTGGATACATGAACGCCTACACCTCCTTTGACCGCACAGTTTACTACATCAACGCACCCGCGTCCGGAACCAAAGTGGCCGTGGATATCCTCACCGATATCATGCAACATGCCACCTTGCCCGAAGATGAATTAATCAGCGAACTGGACGTCATCCGACGTGAGATGGACATGAACCACGATGACCCATCCAGACGCTCCGGTCGCGGCCTGTTTGAAACGGCCTACCTTCATTCTCCTTACCGTTACACCGTGATTGGTTACCCGGATGTCTTTAATCGTATCCGAAGGGAGGACGTCTACGACTATTATCAGACCATGTACACCCCTTCGAACCAGTTCTTCGTCGTGGTGGGCGACATGAACATCGATGAGGTGATGTCCCAAATCTGTGAAGCATACAAGGACGCCCCATTCCGTCCATTGGAACCACCCTACATCCTGCCGGAACCGCGTCAGCTTTCTCCCAGACAGCGCATCGAAGAATCCCCCATTGAACTGGGGCATGCCCATGTGTCCTGGCACATACCGGACATTCGCCACAAGGACCTCCCAGCACTGGAAGCCTTGTCCATTCTGTTGGGCGGCGGCAGGAGTTCACGCCTTTACCGACGCCTCCGGGAAGAACTCGGCATCGTTCATGCCATTGATGCCTGGACCTATAACCCTGGCAAACCCGGACTTTTTGGAGCCAGCGTAGTGTTTGATGGCGACCAGTTCACGCCGGTCATGGATGCGCTTCAAGCAGAAATTGACCGTACACTCGACGAAGGCATCTCGGAAGCGGAGCTTTCCAAGACCATCAAGCAATTCACCTCGGCAACCCTGTCGTCCCGCAAAACCATGCAGGGCCAGGCACAGGACCTGGGCGGCGCCTGGATGGCGGCCCGTGATTTGAATTTTTCGGACCGTTACCTGAAGGAGGTCCAATCCCTGACACCGGATCAGGTCACCGAAGCCGCCAAACGATATCTGGCGCCCGAAAACCGCACTTTGTTCGCTCTACTCCCGGAAGGATGCACCCCCAAAAAATCTTCCAACGCTTCTTCCATTCACAAATCAGAGATTGAAAAATGGGAGCCGGGCAACGGCATGCGCGTCCTCTTTCTGGACGATAAACGACTGCCCTTTGTGGAACTCCGTTCCGTTTTTTACGGAGGCGTGCTGGAAGAAACACCTCAAAACAGCGGCATCACCCAGTGGATGGGACAAGGGCTCCTCAAAGGCACAGCAAATCAAAACGCGGCACAGCTCATGGAATCCATCGAATCCGTCGGTGGCAGCATTGAGTCCTATGCAGGCAACAACAGTTTTGGATTAAACATAGAAGTGCTGAACCAGGATGCGGTCTTCGGGATGGAAACCCTTCAAGATATCCTGCGGAACACAGGCTTCCCCGAACCGGAGATGGAACGGGAACGTCAAGTGCAACTCGCGGGCATCCGGTCTCAAAAGGATCACCTGCTGAGCCGATGTTTCCGGATCATGCGCCGAGGATTATTCGGAGAAACACAATACGGACTGAGCACCTCCGGAGAAGAAACCTCCGTTCAATCACTGGAACTCGGCACCGTCCAATCCCATTTCAAGAAACTGGTCATTCCAGGCAACCAGGTAACCGCTGTGTTCGGGAACATTGATGTGAATCAAATGAAAGATTCACTGTTGAAATGGTGGGAAGACGCACCTGAATGCGATCCGGTCCAACCACCGGCCGGACAAGGCGGCAACGAGATCCACGAGCGGGAGGTTTCAGAAAAATGCGACAAGAAACAGGCCGTGGTGGTGTTTGGTTTCAAAGGAACCACGTTCTTTGACATAGATCGCTATGCTCTGGATTTGATTCAGGAAACATGCAGCGATCTGGGTTCCAGACTCTTCATGCGCATCCGGGATGAACTTGGACTCGCCTATTATGTCGGCGCACAGCACATGCCCGGATTGGTCCCCGGGTATTTCGGTTTTTACGCCGGCACCTCTCCGGAACACGTGGAACAGGTCAAGGCCGAGTTTCTGGCACAATTTGAAAAAATAAAAACTGAAGGCATTACCCAGAAAGAACTGGACCGATCCAAAGCCAAGCTGCTCGGGCAAAAACAAATCGCCCGTCAAGACCTGGGGAACCTGGCGATGAACTCGGCACTGGACGAGCTTTACGGCCTCGGTTATCAAAACCATTTAAACGAGGACCAGGCCATCCAGGAAGTCACCCTGGAGGACATCCAAAGAGCCGCACAGACCTACTTCGCAAACGACCGCATGACCGTGGCCACCGTCGGTCCTTAACAGCATTCAGTTTTTTCTGTTCTCACACAAAGACACCAAGGCACAAAGAAATCCTAAGGATCCCTAGTCAGGTTTTGAAAAAAATTTCATGGCTTTGTGTCTTGGTGGCTTTGTGCGAGAACAAAAAAGTGCTCGCAATCAACGGCAACACAGAAGGGCAACCAGGAATCACATCACATAAGGGATTTCAAAGCTCTGCCGCAACAACCTTGGTCCAGATCTCATACCCTTTGGGGGTCATATGGAGCCCGTCCTCCAGAAATAATTCCGGACGAGGTTTTCCATCATCCCCCAACATGGGGTCCCAGATATCCGCAAAACCAAGTTTTTTGTTCAGCCAGACATAATGTTGAATCATGCGATTGGCTTTTTTCATTTCAGGAGCCAGATTCCAACGCTTGATACTTGGCTTGATGGCAATGAAGATGAGCTTGGTCTCGGGCAAATGCTCCTCCACCATCGCGGCGAATGTTTTGAAATTCTCATAAACCGTCCGAGCGGAATCACCGCGCCCCACATCATTATCCCCCTCATAAAACACAATGGTGGAAGGCGCATATGGTTTCACCAGGCGATCAAAGAAATGGATACAATCGGGCAGTGTGGATCCCCCGAAACCACGATTGATGACCTCATGATTCGGAAAATCCTCCGCCACCGACTTCCACATCCGGATACTCGAACTCCCCAGAAACAGCACCCCGTTTTTGACCGGGGCCTGTTCCTTGTCGGCAGCCTCAAATTTCGAAATGGCATCTTCCCATCTTGAAAAATCCTGACCATTCACCATCAAGCCGGATGTAAGTCCTAAGAAACTCAACAATAAGGTGGCACACACCAAAGTCTTGCCCCTGAGGATTTGCGAAATCAATAAGCGTGGATTCATAAGCGGCATTATTCACAGGAATGGAAAAACAACAATTGGAAAAACCCTCCAAATAACATTTTGAAACGGACCGGTTCAGGATACAGTCCTGTCCTCAAACACAGGACACTCTGAAAAAAAACGACGAAGCACATCACTCAAAATATTCATGCCTTATTCAAGATTGGAACGATACCTCGCCCGTTTTCACGGCAAACAATCCATTCTCGACGTTCCCCCTGCAGAAACCTTGACGGGAGTGATCGTCATCCCCTGTTATCTGGAACCCGATTGGGCATCCACTTTAAGATCGTTGACGCAATGCGCTCCGACGAAAGGTTCGTTTGAAGTGCTGGTGGTGGTGAACGCCAGTTCCTCGGCGGGTGAGGAAATCCTCAATGAACAAGGTCAGGCACTGGATGACATCAAAGCTTTCACAAGAGAACACAGTTCCGACAAACTCCGGATGCACGTCATTGAAGCCCTGGATCTCCCGCCCAAACACGCAGGCGTAGGATTGGCTCGCAAGATCGGCATGGATGAGGCATTGCATCGACTCGATCAAGCGGGCCATCTGGAGGACGGTTTCGTGGTGGGCTTGGATGCGGACAGCATTTGTGAACCCAACTACCTCAGCGCCCTTGAATCCCATTTTCGCACGCACCCCAAAACTCCGGGATGCAGTCTGCATTTCGAGCATCCATTGTCCGGCGATATGCCACCGGATATTTATGAGACGGCAGGACTCTACGAATTGCACTTGAGATACTATGTGCAGGCGCTTCGATTTGCAGGCTTCCCCCATGCGTACCACACTATTGGTTCTTCGATGGCGGTCCGGGCTTCGGTTTATATGGCACAGGGCGGCATGAACCGGCGTAAAGCCGGGGAAGATTTTTATTTTCTCCACAAAATTATTCCGTTGGGGCATTTCACAGAACTCACCGAGACAACCGTGCACCCTTCACCACGCCCCTCTGACAGGGTTCCCTTCGGCACCGGACGCGCTGTTTCGAAATACCGGGGTCAGGAACGTTTCCCGACTTATCCATGGAATGCCATGTTGGAACTGAAGGAATTCTTTCAGCTGATCCATCATCACAATCCATTTAATACTCCCGATGATCAAAGAGTCCCGAAAGCTCGGGTGGCACCGCACATGTTGGAATTCCTGGATTCGATTGACGGTTGGAGCAGTTGGGAGTCCTGCATCACTGGAACAGCAGGTTTTGATTCCTACCAGCGTCGATTTTTTCAATGGTTCGATGGGTTTTTATGCATGAAGTGCATTCACTTCTTGAGAGACCGATTTTACGGGGAAATGGATGTTCTATCCGCAACCCGGCGTCTATTGCAAATGATCCAACCGGCCCATTCACATGCAAGGCCCATGGATGCTTCATCCCTCCTTGGCACCATGCGGGACGTCCAGAAACAGCCATGGTCACCCACATCCGGAAATCAAGTAAGTAGTTGATTCTAAAGCAACCATCGTTTAAGACCAATGCAATGCCACGAAACATCCTATCACAGATACCTGCCTTGCATCACGGTTTGACACTGGCTTTGTTGACAGTCCTTATCCCTGTTGACTCAGCGATGGGAGCCGACACATCCACGCATGAGGGATTCCTCCCCAAACACATCACGGGAGTGCGTTCCTTTCTCGAGAAACATGCAGACTATGACGGGCGGGGCATCCGGGTCGCCGTGCTGGATTCAGGTGTGGACCCTGGAGCAGCTGGATTGCAAAAAACGACTCAGGGCCTTCCGAAAATAATCGATATTCTGGACGCAACCGGAAGCGGCGATGTGGACACGAGCAAAACAGCCACGGCATCGGATGCCGGAACGCTCGAAGGCCTGACCGGACGCACCCTGAAACTGGCTCCCGATTGGTTGAAACAGGATCGAACCTTTCATCTGGGAAAGGTTCGGGCAGCGGACCTGATGAGTGGTTCAGTGTGGAATCTCTACAAACAGGAGATTCGCAAAGAAATGCAGGCAACCAACGAGACTTACAAAGCATCCATTGAAACCGCACTCGATGATCTGGAGTCCGATCAGGCATTGTCAAAGGAGCAAAAGAAATCAAGGAAAGAAGATTTGGAAGCACGGATGGATCTTCTTGAACAAATGGAGAAAGACTTCACCCCGGCTTCACCGGTTTATGACTGTGTGGTTTTCAAAACGGAAGAAACATGGAAAGCGGTGGTCGACACAAACTCCAACGGAGACCTGACCGATGAAGTGCTGCTGGGTGAATATTCCCAGGAACAAGCCTATGCCAGTTTCGGGCCCGACAATTTGGAGCATTTCGGAGTGCATGTTTATGATGAAGGCAACCTGCTTTCGATCGTCGTTCCATCCAGCCCTCACGGCACACACGTGGCCGGCATGATCGGAGCCTATTATCCGGAGGCGCCCGAACGAAACGGCATCGCGCCCGGTGTGCAGATTGTCTCCATCAAGATTGGAGACACACATCTCGATGGCATGGAAACCGGCATCGCCCTTCAGCGGGCGCTCAGGATGGTCAGGGACCTTGATTGCGATCTGATCAACATGAGCTACGGTGAACCGTCGTCCACTCCCAACAAAGGGTGGTTGATCGACCAGATCACCACACTGGTCAGGGAGCACAATGTCGTTTATGTCGCCTCCGCCGGCAATGCAGGCCCGGCGTTGTCAACTGTCGGAGCCCCGGGAGGAACCACCTCTTCCATCCTTGCCATCGGAGCTTACGTGCATCGTTCCATGATGCCGCTGCAATACGGCATTTCACACGCGCCCCAAAGCACGTTGTATACCTGGTCATCCCGCGGTCCGACGCTGGATGGAGATTTGGGAGTCAGTTTGTGCGCCCCTGGAGGAGCGATCGCTCCGGTTCCAACTGCCAGCATGCAACCAGCCATGCAGATGAACGGCACCTCCATGGCTTCCCCTTACGCCTGTGGATCTGTCGCTTTGATTTTGTCCGGATTGAAACAAAAAGGACTCCCCTGGCAATCCTATCAGGTCAGAACTGCACTGGAAGATGCAGCACAGGTCATGCCCGGGATTGATCGATTTTCTCAAGGTGCCGGATTAATCCAGGTTGAAGGAGCATTTGAAAGACTCGGCAAAGCTCGGGAAAACAATGGTTTCTGGGGCTACGAAATACGCAATTCCAGTCAATCATCCGGTCGAGGCATCCTGTTACGTGAGCAGGCAGACCTTGAAGTTCCCACGCGACACAGTATCAGTATCGAACCCATTTTTCATGAAGATGCATCCACGGCGCAAAAAGCCCATTTCGAAGTATGGGCCTCCCTGGAATCTGATGCCGACTGGATTGAATTTCCTGACTCCGTATTGATCCACCAGGATCGGGGACGGGTGAGTGTGCTAGTCGATGCCAGAAAGCTGGGCCCCGGAGCTTATTCAACATACATTCAAGGAAGAGACATGCATTCCGCCACGCCATTGTTTCGCATTCCCGTGCATGTCATCGTCCCCCATACTCCGGAAAACTCTCCCAATCATATCTGGCGGCACCACCTTTCTTTGAACCCCGGGGATGTTGCCCGTTACTTTCTCAGTCCACCATCATGGGCTCAATGGGCCGAGTTCACCATTGAAGGCGAGACATCGGCACCTCTGGACCGGCTGGCATTGCACACCACTCAGTTGGAACCTGAAAAACGTTTCAATGAACATGAATGGAAACGGTATATCTGGACCGAAGATCTTTCCGAATACCAGGGCAGCATCCCGGTGACCGGCAATCGAACCATGGAATGGACCTTCGCATCGTATTGGTCCAATCGCAGTGAAATGGATCTGCAAGTGAGGATTCGATTCAGGGGAGTCGGAAACTTTCAGGAATCGATTGTGATCCCTGCCAGTGATACCGTTGTTCCACTATCCGCACAAGGCATCCAAAATCAAATCCATCTCAAACCACGTGGCAACCTGACCGGCCGCAACCTTTCATTAAAACCGACCCATCATTCGATCAAGACATCAATGGATCCGAGAGACTTATTGGTCGATGACGAGCCTCTGTCCGTTTTAGAACTCGTTTACCAGTGGGAAAACTCCCTTGAGCAGCCCATCACTCCAAAGTGGTTTGGGCTGTCTGAAGTCTTGTACGATTCTCCATACAGCTCACTCCTTTGGCGGCTTGAAGATGAGCATGGACGCTTGTTGATTCAGGATGATTCCTGGGCGGATCCGGTTGATGTTGAAAAAGGGCCCCTCACTCTCACTCTGCGTATTTGGCATGATGACCAGGAGTTGCTGGAAGCCATGGAGGATATGCCGCTGACATTGCTTCAGCGCCTTGACAAAACTATCCCCATCCAAATCAAAACTTCGCTGACCAGCGCAGCCTCACTGAAACCCGGCGGGAATCCCTGGCGAACCTTTGATCGGGGCGAAACGGAAAATCTTTGGTTGTTTATCAAGGGCCAGGATGAATCGGGTCAAACAAGCTCTGATCATGTTTCAGCTTTCACGGGAAACCTCCAGTGGCTGGATAGCGACCAACATCATGGAGCGACATTGAACACATCCGTCACGTGGATCCCCACCCCAAGCGTTCAAGGTCCAAAAAACGGCACCAAGCATGCAGATTCGAACCAGGATTTGGATGAGGCAATCTGGAAAACCAGCATCGGCCACCTGAGAATGCTTGGCAGTAATCCTTCCAGCATCGAAACATTCAATTCACTGTACGAACGATTGAGTAAAAAACACCCCTTCTCGGAAGAACTCGATACTATCATGTTGGATCATCTGGACGCAGGTGAAATCACATCGAATCCAACATCACTCATCCTCCACCTGGACAAGATGTTGAACAAAATCGACACCCGGACCATCCGGGATCACTTTTCCATGCGCAGGCAGATGAAAACTGAAAAAGACAAGAAGCTGAACAATGCCATGAAGGAACTTCGGGATACCTATCTGGATTTGCTTCACCGCAAGACCAGGGCGCTTGCCCTGCAGGAATCCGTTTCCGGGGAAAAAACACCTGAATTTCAGTCCGCATTGGATGAGTTGAGAACATGGACTGATACAAGCGAAGGAGAATACCGGCAGCTGGAGATATGGGAAGACCAGAGAAAGTCATCATTTGGCAAGGCGTTGGACCGATTGGTGCCTTTGATTCGGGAAGACGAAGGGGATATTTCACTCCTGAATCAAGGAATGGCACTGTTAAAATCAATCCATTGGCCTTACTGGGTGGAGCAATTCCAATTAAGAATAATCGAACGTTTTCCAACGACGGATATTCAGTGGCAAACCGTAGAATAATGACCCGCGTCGCCCCCCTTGAGGCAAAGCATACAGAACGGACACGGAACTCGTAAAAAGGGTCCGGATAAGTCTATTACAACCTCATGGGAACCAGGAAACAGACACGAGCAGTTTAAAAAGGATCATTTTTTTCAATCTAGAGCTTGATTTCCAACACTTGCCACAGTATTGATTAGTATTTCGTTTGGCAAAAGTGAGCTAACACGACAGCGACACACCAGGCGGAAAGCGTCCGAGGCGATAGGAATGGCAAAAACGAAAAAGGCGGCCAAGCTTGCAAAAACACACCTTGCAAGGGAAACACCAGCCGCGATACCCCCTGATAACGGGATTACCTGTCCGGAGCCTTTGACCTAATTCAAAGTTTTGATTTTCGTCCCTTGTTGGACGGAATTTTTTGTTTATATTCGCAATACAAAACGTAGATCAAGGCGCAAATTAATCCGTGAATGTCACCCGCGAGGGAATCAATGCGGGATTGAGTATTATCAGTTAATCCATATGGTCAAAAAATCGAAGGCAACAACCGCCAAGTCCAAATCCGCCACCAAAAAGGCGAAGGCAACAACCGCCAAGTCCAAATCCGCCCCCAAAAAGGCGAAGGCAAGTACTGCAACCAAGAAAGCTACCAAAGCCTCCAAGCCCAAGAAAGCTACCGGCACAGGCAAAGCCAAGGTGGTTGCGGCCAAAAAGACTCCTGCCAGCAAAGCCAAAAAAAGCACGACCACAGGAAGTTTCGCTAAAAAAGCAGCTGTAAAAGCCAAGGCGAGCAAAGCTGCCAAGAAAGCACCTGCCAAGAAGACGACCAAAGCCACCGCAAGCGCCGCAGCGAGCCCCGCAAGCAAGGCAAAGAAAGCGGTGACACCCAAGAAGGCTTCCACCGCTGCCAAAGAACCCAAAGCAGCCGCCAAGAAAGTATCCGCCAAAGCGAAAAAAGCCAAAAAAACAGCCGCAGATAAAGAGGCTTTAGCACGCACAAAATCCATCCTGGAAGAGATCCAGCGGCAGGCCAAAGCGAAAGCCAAGGCAAAGGGCAAGGGAAAATCCAAGACCGAAGCTGAACTGGAAGAATTGACTCCTCCAGCCGGCAAATCCGGCGTCAACCTGACCGAATACGTCAAGGAACTGCTCAGCCTGGCACAGGAACAGGGCTATTTGACCTATGGGGACATCAACGAGGTACTCCCTGAAGAAGTCATTACCCCGGAAGATCTGGAAGAAGTTTACAACCGATTGCGAAACCTGGACGTCGAAATCGTCGATCAGGCGGAGGTCGAACGCATCAAGAAAAACGACCAGAACGATGAGGAGGACGCCGGCCGTTTGGATATTCTGGATGATCCCGTTCGCATGTACATGAAGCAGATGGGCAAGGTGCCCCTGCTCACCCGTGAACAGGAAGTTGAAATTTGCAAACGCATCGAAGACGCGGAAATCGCTCAACGTAAAATCGTTTACAGCATGGGATTTGCAGGAAAAGAGCATATCGCTCTGGCCGAAAAGCTCATCGCCGAGCCTCCGAAAGAACGCTTCGACCGGGTGATCCTGGACAAAAAAATCGATAGCCGGGACAAGCATCTCAAATACCTGCGCCGACTGGTGAAACAAGTGCGGGAGCAGGACCAACTGGTTGACGAAAAATACGCTGCCTGGCAGAAAGCTGGCAGCAAAAAGACACAAGAAAAGTACCACGGTGAATTCCTGAAAGCGGACAAAAAGTTGCAGAACATGTTCGCCAAGTTTTATTACAAGCAAAAAGTCATTGAGGAAATGACGCTTGTGACGGAAAATATTTTCGAAAAAATCCATGCCAGTCTGGATCTGATCACCGATCTCAGTCGTCAGAAATCCTCTACTCATCAGCAATCCTACATCCAGATGGAGGAACAGAAAATCCAGGCACTTGAAGCCTTTGTGCGTATGCCTCATGCGGATTACCTCGAGGCCTATGAAAAACTGAAGGAATTTGCAGCCAAGGCCCATCAGGCTAAAACGGAGATGGTCGAAGCCAACCTCCGACTGGTGATCTCCATTGCAAAAAAATACACCAACCGAGGTCTGTCCTTCCTCGACCTGATTCAGGAAGGAAACATGGGACTGATGAAGGGGGTGGAGAAATTTGAATATCGCCGGGGTTACAAATTCTCAACCTACGCCACCTGGTGGATCCGCCAGGCCATCACACGATCTGTCGCGGATCAGGCCCGCACCATCCGTATTCCGGTCCACATGATCGAAATCATCAACAAGCTGATGCGTGTGCAAAAGCAGTTGCTGCAGGAATTCGGTCGCGAGCCGACCGCGGAAGAGATCGCTGATGAAATGAATCTGCCCGTGGATCGTGTCAGCGCAGTGCTCAAGATGGCCCAGCAACCGATTTCTCTCGAATCCCCGGTCGGTGACAGTGGTGATGCCAACTTTGGTGATTTCATCGAAGACAAGTCTGCGGAAAATCCTTCCGACATGACCAGTCACCTACTGTTGCGCGAACGTTTGAACGATGTCCTGACGACACTCACCGAACGTGAACGCAAGATCCTGGAACTGCGATTCGGCCTGCACGATGGCTATGCACGCACCCTGGAAGAAGTTGGCAAACAATTCAAGGTCACACGCGAACGTATCCGCCAGATCGAGGCAAAGGGTTTGCGCAAGTTGCGTCACCCAACCCGCATTCGCCAGCTACAAGGCTTTCTGGAATCCGACGCTGCCGTTTAAGGTTCGAACCATGATTTCACACACCCCGGATCGAGATACCGTCTCAGGACGTCCATCGCTCCGGGGTTTTTCTTTTTTCAATCCTCGGCTCTCCCCCATGGAGTGACGGTTTCATAAGGGATCGATGAATATTCGCCATTATTTTACCCACTTTTCCAGTCTGGGAGGGGTCCAGTCCATCCTGAACACCCATCTGACTCATGACGCCAAGGCCGGCCTGAACACATCGCTCCTGGCTTATTTCGATGAGAAACAATCCAGCGGCAAGCTACCTGTCAGTGGCCTGCAATGGAATGGATGGACAAATATCCGGAAAGCAAGGAAAGCATTCAAAAAAAATGAATCTGGCACCGCCCATGACTGCTGTGTTTACCATGATCTTTGGGGCATGGCTTTTCTCGCCGACTTGGACTCATGTTCACTCAGAATCGGAGCAATCCACTCCCATTGGCCGCATCTAGAACATCAATTGAGCCAATTGGATGGTTTTCTGGATGGCGTATTCTGTGACAGTCAGGACATTGCGGATCTAGCAACAAAACACATCCCTTCACTCGACTCAGAACGAGCCATCCATCTTCCTGTTCCAATTAAAACCTGTCCCCCAGAATTCCAAACCCAGCGGGCCCCCATGGAAAACCGCCCCATACGATTGGGTTTTGTCGGCAGGGTGGATCACTTGCAGAAGCGCGTCGAACGTTTCATTCCTCTGGTGAAAGTTCTGGAGAGGGAACAGATCCCATTCGAACTAGAGTTCCTTGGCAGCGGCACAGCGGAAGCAGAGTTGAAACAGGCATTTCAAGACAAGCGAAACGTCCTTTTTAACGGCAGACAGTCCGGATTGGATTACTGGCGCGTCCTGTCCACTTGGGATTATGTGGTTTACACCAGTGATTTCGAAGGTTCTCCACTGGCCATGCAGGAAGCCCTGAATGCGGGATGCATCCCCATTTTTCCCCGGATTCAATGCGGAGGCGATAAAGTGGTGGAATCCATCCACCCGGACCTTCTCTACCAACCGGAGGACTACGCATCGATCGCAAAGACATTAAAGAAATGGCAAGCAATGCCTCATCAGAATGCGGAGCAAGCTCGGAATAAAGGGATTTCCATCAGCAACGAGTATGCAGAGGATAAATACCATGTGAAATTCATGGCATTCTTGAATCGTATCCAGGAACTACCCCGCCTGTCCAGGCATCCCATACCACCCAGAGCATCGTTCTGGACAGATCGATTGCCTTTCGCAGCACTACGGCGATGGTTCCCCAAAGCGTTTTTCAACTACCGGGCCAAAGAGAACTGAATTTGATGAATAAACTTGCGAGGACACGAAGAAAGGCTAGAAGGCTTTTCATAAGTAATTTCAGAAAAACTTCTGCGTCACTGCGCCTCTAGTCCGGATTCATCGGGACAGGCGTGAGAATAAGAAGCATCAGCGAGCCCTTATACGCAAACACTTTTGGCAATCAGCTTGCCCCCTCCCCATCAAGCGCCTTGCTCAATGCCTCCATGCACCGCTTGTTTTCCGCCGTAGTTCCGATGCTGATACGAATCCATTCGGGTAATTGATAACCTGCCATAGGGCGTGTAATGACCCCCTGTTTCTGCAAGGCCTCAAACACACGTTTTCCCTCCCCTACCTTAACCAGCACGAAATTGGCAAACGAAGGCACATACTCGAGTCCTTTCGCTTCAAATTGCTTCTGGAAGAACTCAATTCCCTGCTGGTTGATTTCCCGGGTCTGGCTCACATGGTTGTCATCTTCCAAAGCCGCCAGAGCACCGGCTTGCGCCAAAGCATTCACATTGAAGGGCTGGCGAACTTTTTCCATCACCTGAATAAACTCAGAATGACCAACACCGTAGCCCACACGCAATCCCGCCAATCCGTGAATCTTCGAAAACGTCCTCATTAGGAATAGATTTGGCTTACTCCTCTCTCTGACCAGAGGAAGCAGGTCGGTTGGTTGAGCCAGGAATTCATAATAGGCTTCATCCATGACAATCAGGACGTTATCCGGAATGCGATCCAGAAAATCCATTACCTCCTGCGTCGAGGCCAGGGTGCCGGTAGGGTTGTTGGGGTTGGCCACAAAAACAGCTTTGGTCTGATCATCCACCGCTTCGGCCATTGCCTTCAAATCATGTCCATAGTCAACAGCAGGGACCACTTTTGATCGAGCTCCAAACATGGCGGCCACAATGGGATAAATGGCGAAGCAATATTGCGACACCACAATATTGGAATGTTCATCCAGCAGCAAATGCCCTATCCACTCAATCAACTCATTGGATCCATTGCTGAAAATAATGGATTCCCTGGAGACATTCAGACGCTCGGCCATGCGCTGTTTGAGGTAAAAAGCATTCCCATCCGGATACAAATGCGCCTGCTTTGCCGCCTTCTGAATGGCTTCCAAAGCTTTGGTCGATGGGCCCAGAGGGTTCTCATTGGAAGCCAATTTGATGATCTCACCAAAAGGAATCCCCAACTCGCGGGCCACTTCCTCGATGGGGCGACCAGGTTGATAGACAGGCAGAGACTTCAAATGCCCCTGCGTTGGAACTTGAAAAGAATTCATTGGATCATTGAGTTAATAAGAACGAACCGTTCGGTCGACAATGCTGCTGACATCGACATGAGTCTTTACCAGATCACGGATCAAAGCAATCTTGGCGCCGTCTCCGGGACGGGTTTTAACAATCAAATCATGCACGGTTGAGGCCACCTGATAACTGTCCTCTTTGGTAATCAGGATCGGGTAAGGCATGCGACGAAGAATGTCCATCACCCGCTTGGATGGCTCAATGTCATCCGTCAATACGATGCCTGATAACTTCGTTGGAATTCCATTTTCAAACGGGATGGCAGCCGTCTCGATCAGGTCTTCCCGATCCGCCGGCATGATCATGAGCGATCCGGGTTTGAAGAATTTGCGGGCGTTGGGGGCACTCATGGCGGCGACCACGACATTGTCCACGATATTGTGAATCTGTGTGGATTTATTGAGAGACTTTGCTTTCAGTTCGTCCCGAATCAACTCCATGGTCGGGCTGGAAAGCATCCGCTGATGCGGGATGACCCCCAGCAGGCGAAGCCCTTTTCGCTCCAGTCCTTTGCGAGCAAACTCGGTGATGTATTCCACTTTATCCTGCCTCACCTTGTTCAGAATGACACCAATGATCTCAACGCCGTCCTTTTCAAAAAGGGCCTGATTCAAGGCCACTTCATCAATTGGACGTCCGATCCCCCCCTGCGTCACCAGCACGACTTTGGCATTGAGAATACGGGCAACGGTTGCATTGGAGAGGTCAAAGACAGATCCCACACCGGCATGACCTGTTCCTTCGCACAACACAAAATCTTTTTCCCAGGCCACACGATCAAAAGCCTGCCAAACCCTTTTGACCAGCGGCTCCTGATTGGAGGATTTAAGGTAATTTCTGGTAAAATCGGAAGCAACGGCAATCGGACTCATTTCTGGCAATGGACAGTTCAGGCTATACACCTTGTCCATCAGAAAGGAGTCCTCATCGATCTTGTAATCTTTTACTTCAACAAACCGCTGACCTACCGGCTTGATGTAGCCAATCCTCGGATAATATTTCCTGAGAGCAGAAAGCAAGCCCAGGGACGTGGTTGTCTTGCCGTCATTCTGACGAGTGGCGGCAATAAAAACGCGTGGAGTGACAATGTTTTTCATAGGATAACCCTGTCGTTTAGTGAGTGTCGTGAATCAGGTTGAGGGTGTGGACGCATTTTCGGACCTGTCCCCAGGCAAAATCTGGCCAGCCCCGGGAAACAGCGCATTGTATTCGATCGATTGAAGCCCAACGATTGCCGATACACCCAGAATATCATGCGCATTCGATCCGCGTGAAACATCCGCTGCAGGACGATCCAGCCCCAACAATATTTGCCCGTATGCATTAGCTCTCGATATGTGTTTCAACAACTTGCTGGCAATGTTTCCGGAATTTAAGTCAGGAAATATCAAAACATTAGCCTGCCCAGCAACTAGTGATTCATTTGATTTCACCTTGGCAATATCGGCTACAAGAGCTGCATCCACTTGCATTTCCCCATCGAAATCAGCCACCAGACCATTTGCAGCCGCTTTCTGCGTGGCCAGTTTGGTTGCTTCCCGGATCTTGAGAATGCTCGGGTGATCAGCGCTTCCCTTTGTAGAATACGAAAGCATGGCAACTCGTGGTCGGGTCCCCAACAGATGCTTCGCCAGATTGGCGGTGGAAAAGGCAATATCAGCCAGTTGTCCCGCACTTGGGTCAGGGATCACGCCACAATCAGCCAAAAACAACACACCATTGTCGCCAAAACGCGTATCCTCGACCTCCATAATCATACAACTGGAAGCTGTCGAAGTATTGGGAGCAACTTTGATAATGCGGAACAAAGGACGTAACACACTCCCGGAATACTCAGCTGTGCCCGATATCAAACCATCCGCCTGATGCATGGCCACCATCATGGAACCATAATAATTTGGCTGCAACATCGTCTGATGAGCCGACTCTTCCGTGACGCCCTTATCCTGCCGAAGCTTCAAATATCGATCGGAAAAATTATCAAGATCCTCGCTGGTTTCCGGATTAATGATACGAATCCCCTCCAACCCAAGCCCCAGGGCCGAAGCGGCTTCCTTGATCCGTGTCCGATCTCCCAAAAGGATCGGCACCCCCAGCCTCAAAGCATGAAACTGCCTCGCGGTCTGCAACACCCGAGGCTCATGCCCCTCCGGAAAAACAATCCGTTTGGGATGACGCTGTAGCTTTTCAATGATGGTTCCAATAAACCGCATCCCCTAGAACTACTCAATCCCAAGCAAATCTTCAACAGCAAGGTGGAACATCCACTCGCCTTTTTTCATGGCGATCCTTTTTATCCCCCCAACTCATCAACCCATCGGTAACGAATTTCACCGATTCACACCTATCAGAAGCACGGCATTGGGACTCCGATGCTTCTGGGCATTCATCGTTTTTTTTTGCGGTATAATCCAATTGTCATGATTTTGTTGAAAATCCGCCAGGCTTTTTGGTGGTGGTTTAACGCTTATATCGGATTCATGGATTTTATTGGTGTTTTTTAACTTTCCGACCGCTTAAGGAGGGTGTGTCAGGATATAATTCAAAACTGATAAAATCCGAAATAAGTTTGTTAATCTATTCTTATAAATGACTAAAGTATCCCAGAAACGAATTTTTTTATTGTAATAGGATTCGGTGGCACCATACGTTTTGGACGCACTTCGGGGTTTTCGTGGCTTGTTTTCTGAGTTTCTCGGATTCACCCGTTTCTTCTGGCTACCTGCGTCCGGGAGAACTTTTCATTTTAATCTTATCATTTGTTATGAACCGTCTTTGTTCTGTTTCTATTCGCTTCAGCTTGTTGTTGTCTGGGCTTTGTGTGTGGTCCAAAACCGTTTCGCACGCACAGGGAGCTTCTCCCGGTGTCCCAACTTCTGCCCGCCCTATCGAGAGGTTTGAGTTGGATCGCAAGAAATCCACGTTTCAGGTAATCGAACGGGGTGCCAATCACCGCGTGTGGCAAATGCCCGAGACAATCGAATTGGAGGACGGATCCAAGGAGAAAGTGGTGCGCAACTACACTGAGCTGGGATCAGGGTTGCATTACTGGGATTCAAAGAAGAAGCAGTGGAAAGATTCCAAGGCGAAGATCAAATCGCGTCGTGGCGGGGCCGTTGCCAACGAGGGGCAACAACAGGTGGTGTTTGCCAATAATCTCAACACGCTCGGCGCGGTGGATATCCTGGCGCCGGATGGGGTGAGGCTCAAGGCTTCAGTAATTGGTCTGGGATATTTTGATGCTTTGTCGGGACGCAGCGTGGTGGTGGCTGAACTGAAAGATTCCAAGGGTAAGTTGGTTGGCGAGGATCAGTTGCTGCATGAGGACGCGTTTGACGGGGTCAGGGCCGATGTCCTTTACACCTATTCGCTGACCGGCCTGGAGCAGGATGTCATCCTGCGTGAAAACCCGCCGGCTCCTTCGAGGTTTGGTCTGCCGGACTTGACTTCCCGGCTGGAGGTGATCACGGAGTGGTTTGACGCGCCGCAACCTGCCAAGTCCTCTCGTGTGCTGGAGCGCAGGGTGGCGGATGCAGATCTTCGTTCGCGCATGGCGGAGCCGGATTTGCTGGATGAGGACCTGAGGTTTGGAGAGTTGAGCATCGGTTTGGGAAAAGCGTTTTGGCAGAGTGAACGGGACACGGTCTCAGGCGGTTTCAGCGCTCCGATCGGCAAACAGTGGAAAACGATCAAAGGTCGCACTTTTTTGTTTGAATCGGTGGATTACGACACGGTTGAAGCGGAGCTGAGGAAACTGCCCGGCACAAAGAAGCGCACGGCTTGGCTTCAATCGAAAAAGGGGTTGACCTTTGTCAGTTTAAAGACCCCGGAACGAGTGGTGCCTGCTACTGATTTCCAGGCTCAAACAG
>CAYPZD010000031.1:0-50740 GCA_964415055.1 uncultured Verrucomicrobiota bacterium
CGCCTCAGCTACTACCACAACGGAATCGAACGCCGCCTCACCAATGTGGAAGGTCATGTGATCACGGATGTTCTTGGATAATAGCAATCCCCCCGCTCTTCAATGAATGATCCGCAGATGACTTTCATGACCGCAGAAAATGATATAGAATCATAGGCCACTATTATTTCCGCAGGTCAAACCTATCAAAACCACAAAGGGCACAGAGCGCACAGAGAGTTGCAATAAGTTAGTAAAAAAAGTTACCTCTGTGCTCTCTGTGTCCTGCGTGGTTAAAAAACAAACCATTCTCTCCGCACATTTAATCGCCCCCAGGATCATAAAATAACAATTTTTCCCCTTGCCTAAGCGATCTGAATCCTTTACCAATCCCTTCCTTCCGCGCGGCTATGGCGGAATTGGCAGACGCGCTACCTTGAGGTGGTAGTGGGATAATATCCCGTAGAGGTTCAAGTCCTCTTAGCCGCACCATTTTTTTTACAACCAATCAGTGCTGAATCATTCGACGGGCGTCCAAGGGCCGTCAGTGTTGTCAGATACTTCCAGAGAGCCGTAAAACCTGACCCCTATCGCCCCATCCCCCGTGGCAACGATTTCCAATTGATCGGCACGGTAAAATTTGGCTGATTCTTGTTGGTTGATGGTTATCCACTTGTCTGTTTGCACCGGCCATGTCCTTTCCGGTTCTGGAAGTTCTATATCGAGCTTATGGTCGATGGTAATGGGTGGCAAATAGGCTGCGGGACTCGGCGGAACCCCTGATCCGCCCAAGGTTATATCGAATGGATCAGAAAAAATGACGGCTTCCGGCATGGCCAAATACACCACGCCAAGCTTCAGTCTGACTCTTCCCTGGTAACCGTCCAGCACCTGACCTCCTCCCGAGAAAACTCCACTTCCGAGAATCTTAACTGACTGACTGATGCGTTCTCCGTCCAAATTTGCGATGAAAACGACCGCTTCACCACCTGCAACCGGAACTCCGTCGAGTAATATCTGCCCTCTGCCTATATTGCTCATGAAAACGGTTCCTTGACCATTCAACTGAGGTAGAATTCCCAGTAACAAGAATAATTTGATAATATTTTTCATGTAAGTATTTGGTTAATAGATTGATCTTTCATGCGGCAAGCCGTTGATTGAAACGATAACGAAACTTTGGGTGTCCATTTTTTTGCTCATAACGTGTATTCCCATGGTACAATGCGTAAAAAAGCCCATGTTGAGGTCATTTTTCATAAAAAAATACACCCACAGGAGAAGAAAATGACAACAACAAGGGATCGGTTACAGAAATTTCGGTTGCAATTGAGGCAATTCATGGCACGCATCCAGTCATGATGAAGTGGAATATCAAGGCGACGGTATGGGGCCTTCTCGGACTGATGGTCAACCTTCAGACAGCTCTGGGCGTCGACCTCAACAATGATCAACCTGCGATGAGAAAAGAACTTTCAATGGATTTCCAGGGTGCAACTGCTGCGGAAAGCTGGATAACGGTCAATGACAATGTCATGGGAGGTCGTTCGATCGGTGGCTTCAGGATCGAGAACGAAAAACTTGTTTTCTCAGGGCGGACCAATACGAATGGTGGTGGCTTCTCCTCGATCCGCACCAAGCCCTTGACGACTCAACTTGCAGATTCCGGCTCGTTTCGAATCCGATGCAAGGGCGACGGTAGAACTTACCGTTTTTCGGTGAGGACGCCTGCCAGATATGCCAACATTCAGGTCGCATATTACGCGACTTTTGAAACAATCAAGGATGAATGGATCGAAGCAACCCTCCCTTTGGAATCCTTTTATCCATCCGTTCGAGGCATGGATGTCAGCAAAATAGCCCCTGCTCTCCGGCCCGAGGATATCGAATCCATAGGCATCATGATTTATGATAAAAAAGATGGTCCGTTCAAGTTGGAGGTGGATTGGATCCGATCTGATGTGTGAAGCTTGACCGGATACCCGTTTTGCCCTCCCTCAGCCTGTCTCCTCAAGAAGACGCTGCGGCCTTTGGACCTGGTCCGGATGCGGTCCAGAACAAACTCCCTGGAGGTGCAAATTGGTAACTGGAACGAGGTCATCGTTCTTCCCAGGTTGTAAAAAGCCTTCTTTTATGAGTTCAGGAAAGTATCCACCATACATCATCTCCGGCCTCAAAATGGTTTCACATGTTTATATTGAAGCATCCTAAATGGAATCAACATACGTATTTGATACGCTTTTGAATATCCGTGTTGATGGAGTGGTAGGGCAAAGTCAGATTACAGTGTGAGAAAGTCGAAAGCCGCTGGTATTCCAGATCATCCTGTCCCAAGGCATTTGCAAAAATGGGCTTAAGATATTCACGCCCCAGGTCGGAGGGTTTCATTTTGGAGGGATTGTAAAAGGATGGGTGCATTTTTCGGGCATGGATATGGCCCCAACGATCTCGAAACCCGTTGGCATCATGACTGTCCACCCAGAACCCCTGTCTGGAATTCCATTGAAGCGTGGCCACCACATTGGTTCTTCCTTCAACAAGAACTTCCAGGGCTTTGGCTCCAAGCTGGGCTCCATAGAACCGGTCAAACAACAGAGGTCTCCCTCCGCGCTGAGTATGGCCAACTTTGCGGGTGAAAATGGCCTCAGTTGCTGAATTGCCCCGCCGGTACGACGTGAAATACTCATCTCCAATACGTTCAATCAACAACTGCCTCAAAGCCTCGGATGCTCCCGTTAAAACCTTGTTGCCAGCCGGGTCTGTCGAGCTGATTTCAGCCCCCAAATCCCTGCCGGAAGCATCCACGATTCCCTCGCCGCAGACGATGACAACATTCTTTTGTAAATCGTACAGGTCTTTGATCTGTTCCACCAGCAAGTCCAGATTCAACGGACTTTCAGGTACAAGAACAATGTCCGGCTGACCATAGGTGGACCCCAGGGCAATGTATCCGGAATGTCTGCCCATGACTTCAATGATGGCTATTCTCCTGTGACTTTCAGCCGTGGTGCGTATGCGCTGGATCCCCTGCACTGCCACAAAAACGGCTGTTGCGTATCCCGGCGTGACATAATTTACCATGTAATCCAACAAAAAATCAGCCCCCCCGGTTTTCATCCGATAGTCAAAACCACTCTTGTCGTGACGCTGGGTCCGGATGTAATGGTCCGGTTCACTTCGATAGTTCAATCCAAGATCATTATCGATGGTCTTGGGCGCCAGTACCACCGGAAGGCGGTCTGCCAATGGCTGCAGACCATTCAATGTTCCATCGCCTCCGATACAAATGAGCCCTTCGATGCGCAGATCCCTCAAGCGCTGCTCGATGAGCTCCAGGGTCTCCGTTTGATTCGGGTCCACATAGTCTCTGGATGAACCCAAAATGGTCCCGCCCTTGGCTGGATCCAATTCCGGGATCTCCTGAAACAAAGGATTCAGGACGACATGCGGCAGACGCTGGTTATAGAGACTGTTGTATCCCTTGATCAATCCGACGACTTCTATGTTAAGCTGATTTGCCCGCTCCACAGCACCATGAATAGTTGCGTTCAAAGCCGGGGTATCACCGCCCGCTGTCAAAATTCCAATGCGCTTCATAATGTCTGATCATTGCTTGCAGGGATGTTTCGCTTTCTGAGCCAGTTAAAAATCAGGCTACGATCCGTCTCCGCTAGCTAACCGGGACAGAGCACAGATGGTGCCATAAGAATAGCAGACCCCATTCTGCCAAAAATGTGTAAGAATGCCGGCAGGATGGCAGAAGTTTAGCCAACGGGATGAGTCCTTTTGGCCATCCTGTTTAAAAAGAACCCGACTGATGGTCAATCATCGGTGAACAAGCGCCTCCAGATCTTTAAATGAGATTGCAGAGGATGATTGCAAGGCCTTCCCCACTCGGGCATCCTGAATGCCATGATCTCAAGAAATACATGTATGGAAAACTACTTACGGGCGACAATCGCTTGCATCTTGCTCGCCATAACCCTGCCTGCCAAAGCCCAGACTACAGTAAACATTGTATGGCACGATCCATCTGAATGGGGAGTCGAAGGAAGAGGTTGGGAGCAGGAAGCCAGAAAACGTTGGTATGACAGATTGCCCGCGAAGGCGGAAGGTGTCGTGACGGATGCTGTTTGGAATCTGAGCCGTCACAGCGCAGGCATGATGGTGCGATTTCAGACAGACGCCTCATCCATCCATGCCCAATGGAAACTACTCTCAAGCAACCTGGCCATGCCACATATGCCGGCCAGTGGAGTCAGTGGATTGGATCTCTACGCCCGCGACGAAAGCGGCAACTGGCGTTGGGCGGCCGCTACGCGCCCGAACGCACAATCCATGGAAGTAAAGTTGCTCGGAAACATCAAGCCAGGCCTGAGGGAGTATGCACTGTATCTACCTTTGTATAATGGCTGCGAATCATTGGAGATCGGTGTTCCGGAAGGAGCATCCTTCAAAGGACTCACTCCACGTCAGTCAAAACCCATCGTCTTTTATGGCACCTCCATCACACACGGAGCCTGCGCCTCGCGTCCGGGCATGGCTCACCCGGCCATCCTGGGACGTCGTTTTGATCGCCCCGTGATCAACCTGGGATTCTCAGGCAACGGTCGAATGCACAAAGAAGTCGGCGGCCTGATTGCCGAGCTTTCCGCCGGAGTGATCATCATCGACTGTCTGCCGAACATGAATGCGGAAAGTGTATCGGAAAAGACCATACCCCTGGTAAAACAACTCCGAACAGCTCAACCCAACACCCCCATCATTCTTGTCGAAGACCGCCGCTTCACCAACTCCTGGCTACAGCCGAAAAAAGAAGCTTTCCATGACGCCAACCACACCGCCTTGAGACACGCCTACACAGAACTGAAAACATCGGGAATCACAAATCTCTTTTATATCCCAGGCGACGACCTCTTGGGCCACGATGCCGAAGGCGCAACCGACGCATCACACCCCAACGATCTCGGTTTCATGAGGCAAGCAAATATCTTCGAACCGGTTATACGGGAGGCTCTTCGTTTATTCGATTCAACCTCAGAATAAACGAGTATTCCAACACCTTTCACCCTTCCTAAAAAAGCCAAAAAACAAGCAAATAAAATATCGAATATTCCAACGTTTAAAACATATCAAAGACTCATGTAATCCTCCCCCATCAGAAAACGATATCCCCCTCATTAAGCACACCTATTCTTGAGTTTTCCTGCAGTTTATCACTTGTAACACGCATCAACGGATTTACGTTACGGATGCTATGAAAGGCATTTTCCATTGTTACATTAACCTTCTGCAAAGAAATTATTATGAATATTTATAAAAGGCAATAATTTGTGATATTTATTATTATAATAGTATTAATAATCTCACATACTACCCAAGCTCAGGACACCAACCCCCTGCTGCGTTACGATTTCGATAACGCAAACCTGTATGACAAGGAGGCTGCGCCCTCGTTCGTGGAGCAGAATTTCATTGGTGCTTCAAATTTCACAGTCGAACAAGGTCCTGCGGCTTGGGCGGGCAGTGCCGGGGTTCGGAACATGCGGTATGGAGGAGGTCAGGGAATGTGGTATTTGCATGCCTCGGTCTCCCCTTACCCAACTGATTACAATCGGTTTAAGTTCTCCTTAAGTTCGAACAATTACCCCATCGCGGTAACATCCATGTCGTTCAAAATTGCTCACAATTATTACAAAGTTATTGGGGTCAGCCCTCAAATTATCAATTAGCGGTCTTTTCACAAAATTGACTATATCGGAACTGGCGCCTTTCCCTTCACGAAGTCCTTCGCGGCGGGGAATCTGAATCTTTAAACTCTTTTCATTTGCAAGGGATGCAAAGGGCTTGGCATGGGCTGTATGGACATCCAGGCATCGTTGACAATTGGACCGCCCATTCAGGGCTCGTTTTTTCACTCTCGTTCCCCAGCGCGTTGCACTGGGCTGGTATGGGGCAACCCTTTGGGCTTAAGGTCGAGTGGAAAGATATCTCTCTTTGTGTCCTCGCGCCTTGTGTGAGAAGAATCAGGACTCTCCTGAGATTAAGGAACGGAGCGATGTGGCCCACTCTTTTGCAAGTGCGGCTAATCGATAATCCCATCCTTTATATCCTGTTCATCCTGTCAAAAAAACAAAGCACCCCAGAGCACCGGGCCCTGGGATGCAAACCGAAATGAACGAAGGATATCAGTGTTGGATGTCAGGGTTGATGATGATTTTTTCTTCGACGAGCACTTCGTGGGGCGTCGTGTTGTCGTGGTCTTTGTCATCCACTTTCTTGTAGAAGCGCATGAGGTGTTCGGTTTTGTTCTGTCCGGTCATTTCTTTGACTTTCTCACGAATTCCTTCGGGGAGTGCTTCAATGCTTTTTTCGGTTTCCAGATCTCCTTTGTAGATAGTGTCGCCTTCGGGGTTCAGGACAACGAGTCGTTTTTTGCCGTCAATGTTTCGAAGGTTGTAGGTGCCGGTATCGTCGCTGAGGACCAGGTTGCTGTTTTCCACGAAAAACAGACTGGTGTGCATGCCTTTTTTGAGTTCGGAGTTCTTTCCCTTGGCCATGGCAGAGGCCAGGATACTTTTTTCGATGGCGTTCATTTTTTCTGCCATTTTACGATCGATCACCACGGGTTCGGCTCCGAGTTCGAATACCACATCTTCATCATCGGATGCGGCATCGAAATGGTAACTGAACTCATTTTTACCGGATCGATTGGTAATCACGGCTTTGGCGGATTGCTCTTCACCTCCTCGAATGTAGGTGAGTTTCACGCTTTCCCCTGATTTCTTTGTGCGTAACAATACGACGAGTTGCTTGGGGGTGATCAGTGTTTGATCGTCGAGTTTGGTGAGAATGTCATATTGTTTAAGCCCTGCTTTATCTGCGGGACTATTGAGCACGATATGTTCCACAGACAACCCCATGCCAGAAGCCAGGCCAAGTTGGGAAGCAACGAGTTCGGATACCTCGGAAACATGCACCCCCAACCAGGGGCCGGTGTTGAGTTGGGGAGATTTATCGAGGGTATATATGAAATCATTCCCATCTTCCGGCCTCCAAAGGAGTGTTTTGGATTCAACTTTTTCCGTGTTCCCGGAATCAAAAGGCAGTTTCAACACGTGAGGCGGCTGTCCCGGAGTCCAACGCAATTTCTTTCCCTCGACGACTTGATCGAGTTCGATTTCTTCCGGTAATTGGATCTCCTGTATAGCTTCCGCGGCTTCCCCAACTTTTACCCTCCCCTGAGCCACCACTAATGAATCATCTGACAAGGTGGCGAATCCCTCGGTCACAGGAAGCCCTGTGATCTCCTTCAGGTCTTGTATTTCTTTCACTCCATGTTCAGGTGCATCGGAATGCTTAGCGGTGCTCTGAGCCTCAACTAATGAATCATCTGACAAAGTGGCGAATCCTGCGGCTACAGGAAGCCCTGTGATCTCTTTCAGGTCTTGTATTTCTTTTACTCCATGTCCAGGTGCATCGGAACGTTTAGTGGTGCTCTGAGCCACAACTAATGAATCATCTGACAAGGTGGCGAACCCCTCGGCCACAGGAAGCCCTGTGATCTCTTTCAGGTCTTGTATTTCTTTCACTCCATGTTCAGGTGCATCGGAATGTTTAGCGGTGCTCTGAGCCACAACTAATGAATCATCTGACAAAGTGGCGAATCCTGCGGCTACAGGAAGCCCTGTGATCTCTTTCAGGTCTTGTATTTCTTTTACTCCATGTCCAGGTGCATCGGAACGTTTAGTGGTGCTCTGAGCCACAACTAATGAATCATCTGACAAGGTGGCGAACCCCTCGGCCACAGGAAGCCCTGTGATCTCTTTCAGGTCTTGTATTTCTTTCACTCCATGTTCAGGTGCATCAGAATGAGTGATGACACCGGAAGCTACGAATTTCCCATTGGCTCCATGAGGATCAATGGCGAAAGTCGGAATCCGGGATTTCGGTTCGTTTTCGGCTCCATGCAAAAGCGGGGCCGCGATGGCGAAGGCAACCAGTGTGGTTGCAATGTTTGATTTAATCATATTTCTTTCTTTCAGGTAGATATTATTGTTTTTCCGTCTGATGAACGGTCCTAGTAGATGGAGACAGGTGCCAGGACAAAATCTTCACGCGGTACTTCCATACGCATCTGGCCGTTTCCTCCTGCTGTGGGCCATTGGTAGGTATCGATAAACTCGTATCGAAGTCGCTTCATAGGAATGTTCCCGATCGACATCACGATGCCTTCGTCGTGCACGTTGGTGAGCCGCATATTGCGCTCCACCGTGGCTTCTTCCGGGGGAGTATGGTTAGAAACGGTTTGGATCTCAGGTGATTGTTGATCCAAAACAGTTTCTTTTCCCGCTGGGGTGTGTTGCCTGGCTTGCGCGAGTTGTTCGGGCGATTGCCCTGGCAAATACACCGAAATCAGCCAAAGTCCTATCATCAAAATAGCAGCCATGGACCACAAGACCGGACGCCAGGAACCGTCTTTGCCTGCGGCCGGTTGAAGGATCGAGTGCAGTTCCCCTGAATTGGACTCGGCGTTGGACACGGTCGACTCAAGGCTTTGTTCCAGACGATGGAGCGTTGCTTTGGACAGGGGCGCGGGTTGCAGGGCGCGGAGTTGTTGCTCCAACGCGATGTCTTCGGGAGATTGTTGATCTGAGAATTTCATGCGAGTGAGGTCCTCATTTTTCTACGTAACGATTCTAGTCCGTATCGATACCGCGATGCAGCGGTGTTGGCCGGAATGTCAAGCACCTTGGCGATCTGGGCATAGGTCAGGTCGCCCCAGATTTTCAGGGTCAAAACTTCCTGGTATTTGTTTTCGAGCGATCGCACATGGTCCCTGAGTGCGGATTGTTGTTCCTCCTGAGCCGGGTCCGCATCAAACCAGGCAGACCATTCCTCTGCCTGCCATT
This sequence comes from uncultured Verrucomicrobiota bacterium, assembly GCA_964415055.1. Classification (GTDB taxonomy): domain Bacteria; phylum Verrucomicrobiota; class Verrucomicrobiia; order Limisphaerales; family AAA164-E04; genus AAA164-E04. The sequence goes on from CAYPZD010000031.1 coordinate 8,892, forward strand.
CCAAGTGTTGGGTTTCCCTCTGCATCCTGCGATCTTCCTTGCGGGCATGGTCAATGGCGCATTGGCGCAGCGCGACGAAGACCTGGGCATCCGGTGGCAAGGTGTGATAATCTTCCTCTTGCGGGGCGGCATGAGAGTCGGCCAGGTGACGTTTCCAGAGTTTGAGCAGAGCCTCCTGAAACACGTCTTGAGCGTCCGCTTCGGAACGGGTTTGTTGACGGGCAAACAACAGGAAGCGCGGTCCTTTTTCCCGGACCCATCGCATCCATTCCTGTTGTTTGCCGTTGTTTGTCATGTGACCTGTTCCACCCATTATAGCGTCACACCGCATTCTTTTTGTCTAAAAAGTTTTGTATCCGGTGAAAAATCTTGATGGGATACCCGCGTGCGCCTGGGGTCTGGTGGCGTATTTGTTTACCATAAAGGTAGCACCGTAAATGAAAGAATCAGCAACATCGTCCTCCTCCGGGGGAGTGTTTCAAAATCTGCGCAAGACCAAATTACTGGTCATGCGCGGGGTGGGCTTGCTGGCATCCATGGTTCTGCTGGTCGTGATATTTCGAAAGCTGGAACCAGGCGCTCTGCTGGAAACGCTGCGTCAGGCAAAATGGCGCTGGGTCGTCCTCTCAACGGCTATATTTGGAGTGCACATTATCTTTGCTTCCTACCGTTGGCATCTGATGTTGCGTTTGAGCCGTGCCACCATTCATCCGACAGCCACTTTGAGGGCGGTTTCTCTCGGCCATTTTTTCAACACCTTCCTCTTTGGGGCGGCGGGAGGGGATCTGGTCAAATCCATGATTTACGCACGTTGGCATCAACTCCCCCTTACCGAAGTGCTCGCCATGGCTCCGCTGGATCGTTTGTTCGGGTTAATGGGAGCCTTGATATTCGGCTTCAGCATGCTGGGAGTCGGAATTCTTTCGGGCGGTTTCAATGCCTTCGACTTATCACAACTCAATGTGCTGTTCTATTGGGCGCTCGGATTGGTGGGTATTTTGTTCGGCGGCATGTGGGCATTGAGCCGGTGGCACGGCAAAGGCACTTCCAAAATCGGGCTGTTTCTGAACCATCTCCGCCAGGGAGGTGCCTTGCTCTGGAACAATCCCAAAGCCGCATTAAAAGCCGCAACAGCCGCCACCATTGTCCACCTCTGCCTGAGCATGGTCATGGTGTTCAATCTGAAAGCTGTCAGCATGGCATCCTTTACATGGTGGAATGTGCTGTGGATTTTCCCGGTCATTTCGATGGTTTCCGCTCTACCGGTCAGTATCGGCGGCGCCGGATTGCGGGAAGGGACTGCCATGTTGTTGTTGGGACTTTATTACATTCCTGGCGAAGATGCGGTGACTGCTTCCCTGCTCACGCTGGGTGTCTATTTTTCCTGGGCATGCGTGGGATTGGTGGTTTGGCAACGGGAAGAGGGACGTCAACGAAAAGCGGAAGCCATCCCCGGGGACATGAGCGTTTCCATCGTGATCCCAACGCTGAACGAGGCAGACCGGATCGAAACGCTCACGGATCAATTATGCCTGCATGCCAGCGATGCCGAATGGATACTGGCGGATGGAGGCAGCACGGATGACACATTAAAACGGGCACAGAAAAATTCTTTCAAGATCGTCCACAGCGATCCCGGCAGAGGGATCCAATTACACGAGGGGGCTTTGGTAGCCAGCGGAGATTTGATCTTGTTTTTGCATGCCGACACAGAGCTGGCGCCTGACAGTCTGGATGCGATGAAAAGGGCCATGAATGATCGCCACGCGGTGGCGGGCGGTTTCTGGAAACGATTCGATCAAACTCATTGGGCCACGACGGGATCCCGGTTTCGGTGTCTGCCGAGAATTTTATTGGGACGTTATGTCTTCGCGGACCAGGGTTTATTTGTGCGACGCAGTGTGCTCGAATCCATCGGGGGCGTCCCACGCGTCCGGCTGATGGAGGAATTTGAATTATGCCGCAAGCTGCGTCAAAAGGGACGCATTGTCCTGGCAGACTCAACCGTCACGACCTCCTCGCGCAGGTTCCTGCAGAAAGGTGTTTTCCAAACCTACTGGCTGATGGCAAGGACCATGGTGCGTTACCGGTTGGGCGTTTCACCGGATGAGTTGGTGAAGGAATACCAGGGGGCCGTTTCCTGTAAGGAGTAGCTGTTGCCAGGTTGAGCTGCATGGGGTAAGGATAGAGCCATGCGTTCGGGAGATATCAATTTTGATTTTGACATGGTGGTGCTTGGTGGCGGCAGCGCCGGGTATGCAGCGGCACGCACCACTGCTGCCGCCGGGTTGAAAACCGCAGTGATTGATGGAGGGCAGGAACTGGGGGGACTTTGCATCCTGCGTGGATGCATGCCGACCAAAGCGCTGCTTTATGCGGCCGAGGTCAAACATCTGGCGGATCACGGTGAAACCTGGGGCTTGCAGATTCCCAAGGTCGGATTCGACTTCACAAAGGTCATGGCACGGAAGAATGCCATGATCGAGGATTTCGCTTCTTATCGGCGTGAGCAGTTGCAGGACGGACGTTTTCAATTGTATCGATCCAAAGCACGTTTTGTGGATCCCCATACCCTGGCGCTGGAGGATGGCTCGACTGTCTCGTCACGATCGATCCTCATATCGACCGGTTCAACCGTGGCTCCCCTGCCCTTGCCGGCATTGGAATCAGCCCAGCCCTGGACCAGTGATGATGTCCTGAAACTCCAACGCCTCCCGGAGTCCATTATCGTGCTGGGTGGGGGCCCCGTGGCTTTGGAGCTGGCCCAGTTTTTTCTGCGTTTTGGAGTCAAAACCACTTTGATCCAACGCAGTTCGCATATCCTGAAGCCATTTGATGAGGATATGGCCAAACCGCTGGAGGACGCCCTGCGTGCCGAGGGGATGCAACTTTATACGGACACCAAACTGATCGATGGCGGCATCAAGGGGGGACGCAAATTTGTGACGTTCGAACATGAAGGCAAAGCGCAAACGGTATTTGCTGAAGCCATTTTGCATGGGTTGGGAAGACATCCGAACCTTGATGGACTGGATCTCGAGAAAGCGGGGCTGGGAGCTGAAACGCAACGCATCCAGACCAATGCGGAAATGCAGACCAAAGTTCCCCATATCTACGCAGCTGGCGACTGCACGGGACCTCATGAAATTGTCCACATCGCTATCCAGCAAGGTGAAACGGCGGCGCACAACATCATCCATGCAGAAAAGAAGAAATCGATGGATTATCGCGTGCTCGTTTCGGTGGTGTTCACCGATCCGCAAGTAGCCATGGTGGGGATGAGCGAGAAAGAGGCGCGAGCCGCAGGACGAAAAGTCGTGACCGCTGATTACCCATTCAACGACCACGGCAAGTCGATGATCATGGAAGCCATGCACGGAAGCGTCAAATTGATCGCCGATGCGCAGACGGGTGAATTGATCGGTGGCGCCTGCACCGGACCGAATGCGAGCGATCTGATCCACGAAGTTGTCGTGGCGGTGCATCAGCGCATGACAGCTGCAGAGTTTGCGGCAGTCCCCCATTATCACCCCACTCTGGCTGAAATCTGGACCTATCCTGCAGAAGATATCGCCGATGAAATCGCCGGATAGCGCGAATTAAAAACAGGAGGGGCAAGCTCTCCCGATAATATCGGGAATCCCACTTCGGACCTTGTAGCTATCGAACATTTATCACGCTGCGGTGGAAATGCCACAGGCAGGCGTGTACCTTGGGCTTCCCGCGTTCCACGTCTTTTGGTCAGGGGTGTTTTTAGGGTGAAGTATGGGACGAGGTGGAACTCGTCCCTCCGATCGGTAAGAAAAAGGGTGCCCTTGAGGACACCCTTTTGCATTCCAATGAAATGAATAAACCGCGTATCAAGCGTCGGTGACCGCTCCCAGATGGGCGGAACTGACGAGCTTGGCGTATTTGGCCAGGACGCCGCGTTTGTAGCGTTCCTTGGGCGCTTTCCAGGCTTTGCGACGCTTGTTGATTTCGGCCTTGGTCAGCTTGACGTCCAATTTGCGTTTTTCGGCATCGATCACGATTTTGTCCCCGTTTTTCAGGAGGCCAATCATGCCGCCTTCAGCCGCTTCAGGAGTCACGTGACCTACCACGAATCCATGGCTGCCGCCTGAGAAACGACCATCAGTGATCAGGGCCACGTCTTTGCCGAGTCCCTTGCCCATGATTGCTGAGGTCGGTGAAAGCATTTCACGCATACCCGGTCCACCTTTCGGTCCTTCGTAACGAATCACAACGACGTCACCTTTCTTGACTTTACCGCTCAGAATAGCTTTCAGAGCCTTCTCCTCTGATTCGTAAACCTTGGCGGTCCCTTCGAATTTGAGTCCTTCTTTGCCGCTGATCTTGGCAACGGCTCCTGTTTCGGCAAGATTGCCGTAAAGAACCACCAGATGTCCGTCCTTCTTGACCGGGTTGTCAAATCCACGGATGACGTCCTGTCCTTTGGGATAAGGTTTTGCATCGGCAAGGTTTTCAGCAATGGTCTTGCCAGTTACGGTCAGACAATCCCCGTGTAGCAACCCGGCATCGAGAAGCATTTTCATCAACGGCGTCAGACCACCGATACGGACCAGTTCAGCCATCACGTATTTGCCGCTTGGCTTCAAGTCTGCCAGAACGGGTACTTTCTTTCCGATGCGGGTGAAGTCATCGATGCTCAATTTGACACCGGCGGCATGCGCCATGGCGAGCAGATGCAACACCGCGTTGGTGGATCCGCCCAGAGCGGTCACCACGGTGATCGAGTTTTCAAACGCTTTCTTGGTCATGATATCCCGGGGACGGATGCCCAACTTGAGCAGGTTCATCACCGCAGCACCGGCACGCACACAATCGGAGCGTTTCTCATCTGAAACGGCTGCTTGAGCGGAGCTGTTGGGCAGAGACATGCCAAGGGCTTCAATGGCGGATGCCATGGTGTTCGCGGTATACATTCCGCCACAAGAACCGGCACCCGGAATGGCGCAGGCTTCCAGTTTGGCCAACTGCCGATCAGACATCTGGTCATTGGCATGCTTGCCAACAGCTTCAAATACCGACACGATGTCGACGTCCTGCTTTTGATAGTTACCGGGTAAAATGGTACCGCCATAAACAAACACACCCGGACGATTCAACCGGGCCAGACCAATCAAACAGCCCGGCATGTTTTTATCGCACCCACCGATCGTCACCACACCGTCAAAACCTTCACAACCCACCACTGTTTCGATGGAATCGGCGATCACTTCGCGGCTTACCAGGGAATACTTCATGCCCTCCGTTCCCATGGATATCCCATCGGAAATCGTGATCGTATTGAAGAGGACCGCCTTGCCTCCCGTGCTGTCGACCCCGGCACTGACGTGATCGGAGAGATCATTGATGTGCATGTTGCAGGGTGTGACCATGCCCCAGGTGGAAGCCACACCGATCTGTGATTTCTTGAAATCCTTACGCTCGAAACCGACCGCGTGCAACATCGCGCGGCTGGCCGCACGTTCGGGGCCGTCCACGATGATCGCGGAATGTTTGCGGTTCAAATCCTGCCGGGACTTTGAGGTCTTGGCTTTGCTCGAATTTGTCTTCTTTTTCATATACGATTGATCTGCCCCGCAGCATCAAGCTACGGGGAGGTGGATTCTCCCAAAAAGCAAGTCCTTACGAAAGATCAAAATGGATCAAAGATTGTTTTTACCCGGAGGGTCGGGTGCCACCCCGAACCCACTTCAAACCTTAGAGCATTCTTAACCAAAAAATGTGGAACGCGGGAAGCTCAGGGTGTTCGATGACCTGTGGCGTTTCCATTGCAGCCCGATAGCCATTCGTATGCCACAAGGTTTGAAGTGGGTTCAAGACGGTGCTTGTCCCTCCTGGAAATAATAAGATTCTTGAATCCATCCTTGATGCGTTCACTGGTTCCGCTACATTGCCACTTCGGAAGCGTGCCCGTTGGCCGTCCCAAAGCGGAACCTCCTTCCGAAACTTTAGCCAACTTGTTGATTGCGAACCTATGCTGAAACACCCCGACTTATTTTGCGACCGTCACATTGGTCCCTCGGACCAGGAAATCGAATCGATGCTGAGCTCCATCGGTCATGCCGACCTGGAAGCCATGAACACCGCCACGGTCCCGGAGCCCATCAGATTGAAGGAATCGATCCAGCTTCCCTCTCCGTTGCATGAGCACGAAGTCATCCACACATTGAAAGAAGCGGCGGACCGCAACAAGGTATACCGATCCTACATCGGGATGGGTTACTATGGATGCATTGTACCTCCGGTCATCCAGCGCAAACTGCTTGAGAATCCCGGTTGGTATACCCAGTATACGCCCTATCAAGCCGAAATCGCCCAGGGCAGATTGGAATGTTTGTTTAATTTCCAAACAATGATCTGCGACCTTACCGGCATGGACATCGCGAATGCATCTTTGCTAGATGAGGGAACGGCGGCAGCGGAAGCCATGACCTTGGCATTCAACTCCAAAGGATCGACAGAAAGAAATCTCATTCTGGTATCCGACGCATGTCATCCCCAGACCATCTCGGTCCTGCGCACACGAGCCAAGCCTCTGAATATCGATGTACGTGTGGAGGCATCGGCCAGCCTCACCCCCACGGAAAAGACCTTTGCCATTCTACTGCAATATCCGGCGACGGACGGTCAAGTCATCAGCCCCGAATCACAGATACAGTCCATTCATGAAGCCGGAGCCCTGGCCGTCGTGGCCACCGACCTGCTGGCCATGACCTTGCTCAAGCCCCCTGGTGAAATGAACGCCGATATAGTAGTGGGATCGGCCCAACGTTTTGGAGTTCCGATGGGGTATGGCGGACCTCACGCGGCCTTCTTCGCAACACGCGACGCCTACAAGCGCAAGATGCCGGGTCGTATCGTGGGAGCTTCACGTGATTCAAGGGGACGACCTGCCTATCGCCTCGCTCTCCAAACACGCGAGCAGCACATTCGACGGGAAAAAGCCACCAGCAACATCTGTACAGCACAAGCCTTGCTGGCGAACATGGCGGCGATGTATGCCATCTACCATGGACCAAAACAGTTAAAGCAAATTGCTCTGTATGTGCATCAGATGACACAGAAACTGGCCGCAGGTATCGCCCAACAGGGACACACCATCGAGCATACCCACTATTTCGACACCCTGCGCGTCCGTTTACAGACTGAGAATGCGGACTCAATGCTGACCAGAGCCCAGGAACAAGGCATCAATTTACGCCGACTGGATCGTCAGACCATTGGGATATCGCTTGATGAAACAGTCACGGCCAGCGACATACAGGACCTGTGCACACTGTTTGGAAACGGTGAAGATGCAAAGAAGGTTGAGACGGATGACGGCACAAGCACTGGAACCAACGCTATCCCGGAAGACCTGGAGCGCACGTCGGATTTCCTGACGAATGAGGTATTTCAGAAATATCATTCCGAGACGGAAATGCTCAGATACCTCCGTCGTCTGGAGTCGAGGGATTTATCACTCACCACATCCATGATTCCTCTTGGATCCTGCACGATGAAATTGAATGCCACGATTGAAATGTTGGCAATCAGTTGGCCTGAAATTGCCGAGTTGCATCCTTTTGTGCCACTGGATCAGGCTCAGGGTTACCAGCAGATTTTCAGCGATCTGGAACAATGGCTGGCCGATATCACCGGATTCCACAGCGTCAGCCTGCAACCCAATGCCGGCGCACAGGGTGAATACGCAGGCTTGTTGGTGATTCGCAAATACCTCGAAAATAAAGGCGAACACCAACGCAATATCTGTATCATCCCCCAATCCGCACACGGCACCAATCCTGCCAGTGCCGTCATGGCAGGCATGGAAGTGGTCGGTGTGAAATGTGATGACCAGGGCAATATCGATGTGGCTGACTTGAAATCCAAAGTTGAACAACATTCGGAAAAGCTGGCCGCCCTGATGATCACTTACCCTTCCACACACGGCGTCTTCGAGGAAGGAGTGGAAGCCATCTGTCAATTGATTCACGATCACGGTGGTCAGGTCTACCTGGATGGAGCCAACATGAACGCTCAGGTCGGGGTTTGCCGCCCGGGCGATTACGGAGCGGATGTTTGCCATCTCAATTTACACAAAACCTTCTGCATTCCCCACGGTGGCGGCGGACCGGGTGTGGGCCCCATTGCTGTGGCATCTCACCTGACGCCATTTCTACCGGGACATTCCGTCGTGCCGTTGGCCGGAGAAGACCGCATTGGCCCCATTGCCGCCGCGCCATGGGGCAGCGCCAGTATCGTCACCATTTCCTGGGTTTACATCCGGGCCATGGGCTCTGCGGGACTGAAAAAAGCCACGCAAGTCGCCATCCTGAACGCGAACTACATCGCCAAACGATTGGATGCCTTTTTCCCTGTTCTTTACAAAGGTAAAAACGGCATGGTGGCGCACGAGTGCATCATCGATCTGCGACAGTTTAAAAAAGTCACCGTGGAAGATGTCGCCAAGCGTTTGATGGATTATGGATTCCATGCCCCAACGGTTTCCTGGCCCGTGGCGGGAACGATGATGATCGAACCGACCGAAAGCGAATCCCAGGCCGAACTGGACCGTTTCTGTGACGCCATGATCCGTATTCACGCGGAAATCCAGGCCATTGAAGAAGGGAAAGTCGATGCGAAAAACAACCTGCTCAAAAACGCGCCACACACTGCTGACACCGTCGCATCGGACACGTGGGATCGCCCTTATTCACGTGTGGAAGCCGGGTTCCCCATTGAATCACAGCGCGAACATAAATTCTGGCCGCGCGTTGGACGCATTGACAACGTGTATGGAGATCGCAACCCGGTCTGTTCCTGCGCCGGCATGGAGGAATTCATGGACCAACTTCAGGCCGAATGATCCTCGACAGAGGGCTGTTTTTCACTAGGATCATGGAATCAACCCATGATCCTAGCAACAGGACAATTCGATCTTAAAACCAATGGGGCCGTATTGGGTTCCAAACCATTGGTTTTGGCAGGCATCCTTCTGGCCATGCTGCAAACAGGCAGAGCTGAGGAAGGTTTACTGAGCTTCAATAGAGACATCCGCCCCATTCTGGCAGAACATTGCCTTCATTGTCACGGTCCCGATGGAAACAAACGCAAGGGCGATCTGCGACTGGACCTTGAAACCGAAGCAAAACGGGAAGCCATCCGCGAAGGGAATCCAGATCACAGCCCCTTTTACCTTCGCCTGATCACTGAAGATCTCGACGAGCGCATGCCTCCACCGGATGACGGAAACAGGCTGTCCGCATCGGACCAAAACACCTTAAAACGCTGGATTGAACAAGGGGCGCCCTACGAGGGCCACTGGGCGTTCATGCCCATCCGCAAACCTGAAGTGCCGGTCATAACGGATACCAGTTTGACCGACATAGACCGTTTCATCGTGTCCAAACTGCAGAAGGAAGGATTGCAACTGAGCCCTTCGGTCGATCGGCAACAATGGATCCGACGCGTCACCTTCGATCTCACGGGGCTTCCCCCCACCTGGGCAGAAGTGGCGTCCTTTTTGAAAGACTACTCACTGGATGCCTACGAAAAAGTGGTGGAACGGCTGCTGGAATCGCCAAGATACGGCGAACGCTGGGGGCGTCATTGGTTGGATATAGCGCGATACGCCGACACACACGGAGGCAGTGCCATCGGTTTCACGAAATTTCCATTTTCCTACACCTACCGCGATTATGTCATTCAAGCATTCAACGATGACCTTCCTTACAATCGATTTATCAAAGAACAACTCGCGGCAGATCAACTGGGACTCAAAGAGACTGATCCGGCACTCGCCGCTCTGGGATTTCTCACCATCGGTCAACGGTTTCGAACCCGACATGATATCATCGATGATCAAATTGATGTCGTGACCCGGGGATTGATGGGGCTCACAGCCACCTGCTCCAGGTGTCACGATCACAAATTCGACAACATTCCCACCACCGATTACTATGCGCTCTACGCCACTTTTGCGAGCAGTCACGAACCGGAACTGTTGCCGCTGATCGGTGAGCCGCAGCCTTCCGAAGCGTATACGGATTACGAGGACAAACTTCATGACCTCCAACAAACCTACGGTGACCTAGCCCGCGAACAAAGCGATGTCATGCGGGGAAGACTTCGCATGCAGGTGGGAGCGTTTCTGAAGGAACTGGCCAAAGGAACCCCTGAACAGGATTTGTCGGTTTCATTTCTCTCTTTTCGTACCGATGACATTCGGCCCCACGTGTTGGAACGGTGGCGAAAATACCTCGCGACGATGGATGCCTCCGATCCGGTGTTTGGACCATGGAAGCAATTGTCGCAAGTGGATTCCCGAGAATTCAGCGATCAGCTCGCTTCCAAACTCAAAACCTGGGAGGAGGAGAACGGGGATCTTACCAAAGCCACACCTCAACAAAACCTTGGAGCCACCGCCCCGAAATGGAATCCAAAGATCCTCGAGGCAATCAAAGAAATTAAGCCTGATTCGCTGGAATCACTCGCGGATGTCTACGGGAAGGTGTTTGCGAACACGCATCGGGAATGGTTGCAGGCCCGCGTTCAAGCTGCCGAAGAAGCCCTGCCCGGAGCGGACGTCATTCCGGATCAGGACGCCCGCCACCTGACAATCAACAGCGCCATCCTGCGTCAGCTACGCCGTCACCTCTACACACCTGACACTCCTACAGCGCTGCCTGACAACGAGGCATCCCGACTGCTGAACCGAACGGTCAGCGACAACCTTGGCGGCCGACGCGGAGCGATTCACAACCTTCACCTCACCGCGGCAGGCTCCCCTCCCCGATCCATGGCCTTGACGGAACCCAAACCTGAAGAGGATGAAGCGTATTATGTCTTCCGCCGGGGAAACCCACTGGACAAGGGAGACCGTGTTCAACCCCGTTTTCTGACGGCATTGAGCCAAGGCAAACCGAAGATATTCTCCCCCGGCACAAGACGCCTGCATCTGGCCGAATCGGTTGTTCACCCCGACAACCCGCTCACACGGCGCGTGCTGGTCAACTGGGTCTGGAGAAATCATTTCGGCAAAGGATTGGTCCGAACACCCGACGACTTCGGCACACGGGGCGATCCTCCTACACACCCGGAACTTTTGGATTACCTTGCAGAGACTTTCAGAGAAGAAGGATGGTCCATCAAACAACTGCACCGACGTATTGTGCTGAGCAAAACCTATCGACAGGGCTCGATTGAAAATGAAACATCACGCAACAAAGATCCCCACAACCAACTCCTTTGGCGCATGCCACGCCAGCGTTTGAGTCTGGAATCCATGCGCGACGCCATGCTGCAGGCTTCGGGCGAACTTGATTTAAGCATGGGCGGACGTCCCTTCGACATGATGACCGCCAGGATCACCCCGCGACGCAGCGTCTATGGCTTTGTCAATCGCGACGTGCCATCTCCGTTGCTAACCACCTTTGACGGAGCCAATCCCAGCGCATGCACCGCCAAAAGACCCGAAACAACCGTCCCGCAACAGACGCTCTTTGCGCTGAACTCGGCATTCATGTTGGATCGTGCCGAGGCATTGGTGCAAAGGCGCGAAGTCCAATCGGCAGAAAGCAATGAAGACAAGATTCGCGTGTTGTATCAGCGAACCCTTTCACGATGGCCGGATCCGGAGGAGATGCGGGCGGCTTTGGATCATGTCGAGCAATGGAAAGAAATATCGGAAACCGATCCCTGGCCGCGCCTGGCGCAGGCATTGCTGGCATCGAACGAGTTCAACTTTGTGGATTAAGAAATCATGGACTCCACGTTACCATTTAATCGACGCGCATTTCTGAAACGATCAGGAATGGGATTCGGCGCGCTTGCCCTGAACGGCATGCTCACCCGGGAAGCACAGGCCGCCACGAAAGGAACCACCCACTTTCCAGGCAAAGCCAAGCACGTCATCCATGTTTTTCTGAACGGCGGGATGTCGCAGGTGGACACCTTTGACCCCAAACCGGAACTCACCAAACGCGGTGGACAAATGCTGCCGTTCGACAACCTCCAGACCGAACGTCGCACCGGTGTGGCTCTCCCCTCGCCTTTCGAGTTCAAGCAACATGGTCAAAGCGGCATTCCGGTCAGCGATCTTTTCCCCCACTTGTCCCAATGTGTCGATGACATGGCGGTGATCCGGTCCATGTATGCCGAGCTGCCCAGTCATGAACTGTCATTGATGCTCATGAACACGGGCACACAACGCCTGGTGTGGCCAAGCTTCGGTTCCTGGTTGACCTGGGGCATGGGAACCGACAACGAAAACCTGCCGGGATTCGTTGCTCTCTGCCCAGGTGGCATGCCTGTGGGAGGCGCCGGCAATTGGCGCAGTGCTTTTTTACCGGGCGTCTATCAGGGCACCCACGTGGACAGTTCCAAAACCGACCCCAAGGAATTGATCGCCGATGTACACAATGCCCGATTGAATCGTCAGGAACAAAAGAAACAATTCGAACTGCTTCAGGCGATCAACCGTCGCCATTTGAGCCATCGGCCCGACGAAAGCGCGTTGGAAGCTCGCATTGCTTCATTTGAACTCGCCTACCGCATGCAGTTCGAAGCGACCGATGCGTTTGACGTCAGCAAAGAACCGGAGCACATCCTGAAACTCTACGGAGAAGGACCACAAAACCGGCAACTCCTGATCGCGCGCCGACTGGTGGAACGAGGAGTGCGTTTTGTCCAGACCTGGCACGGAAACATGCAACCCTGGGACAGCCATTCCAACATCAAGGACACCCATCGCCAGGTTGCCAACGAATGTGATCAAGGCCTCGCCGCGTTGATCATGGATCTGAAACAAAGGGGATTGTTGGACGAAACACTCATCCTCTGCACCGGTGAATTCGGCCGCACCCCATCCGTGGAAATGGACCAAGGCGGAGGCGGAGCCGCGCAAGGGCGGGACCACAATCACTGGGGATTTTCACTCTGGCTGGCCGGAGGAGGCATCAAGGGAGGCACGACCTATGGAGCCACGGATGAATTTGGTTTCAAAGCTGTGGAAAATCCGGTCTCCATCCATGACCTGCACGCCACCATGCTTCATCTCCTGGGATTCGAGCACGAACGCCTCACCTACCGCTACGCCGGCCGTGACTTCCGCCTAACGGATGTCTTTGGACAGGTTATCTCGGATGTGATTGTTTAAGCGAATGGGTTAATAGGTGTAATTCCGTCGATCTCCTTAAAATCCTTCTCGTTTTCAGTTAGAATCAAAGGGATTGATTCTTGGATCATGAGAGCTGCCAACTGCCTATCAAAATAGTGTTGTCTTACTATTTTTGTTTCTCGGATCATTACTCAGAGTGGCATAGATCAGGACGTTGGTGTCCAATAGAATTCGCCCAGACAAGGATTCAACGTTCATAGGTTTCCGCTCGTTTAAAGCTCCCTTTGAACTCCCCTGGAGTGGTCACAATTTCGGTTTCCGTAGCAAGCGCCTGTTCATCAAGCAGTTTCTCTAATGCCAACTCAATAATCTGACTCCGAGACCGACGTTCCTGTTTTCGATAACGTTCAACATCATCCAACAACTGCTTATCAATAGTGGCACTAATATGACTTTTCATAACATGTAACCATTACAAAGTAACATAAAAGTCAATCATGGCTGAGAATAACCATTGGATAAACAAAGCCTAATTGATACTCATTGCAAGGTGAAGGGCAGTTCCAATGCCACAAAGAAAGGCGCTAGGGGACAGCACGTCCTACCTGTTCGGCAACGATGAGGCAATTTCACACAAATGGCCAAAGATTTCTCCGGGGTAATGACCCCCCCCAGGAAGGATCCGATTTACCAGTAGCCCCCCCAAGATAGATCTTGCCGTCCCCGGCGCGTCTCCTTGGGACATTCTTAACCAAAGCTGCTCTCCGTTTTGGGAAGCCCAAGGTTTTCGCACGCCTCACATCCGCATAGCTGTCGCTAGCGGGCGCATCGAGACGATACGTTCTACCTGAACGCCGTCCGCCGGGTAGGTCGTGCCGTCCCCGGCGCGTTTCCTTGGGGTGTTCTTAACCAGAGCTGCTCTCCGTTTTGGGAAGCCCAAGGTTTTCGCACGCCTCACATCCGCATAGCTGTCGCTAGCGGGCGCATCGAGTCGATACGTTCTACCTGAACGCCGCCCACCAGGTAGAACGTGCCGTCCCCGGCGCGTTTCCTTGGGGTGTTCTTAACCAGAGCTGCTCTCTGTTTTGGGAAGCCCAAGATTTTCGCACGCCCCACATCCGCATAGCTGTCGCTAGCGGGCGCATCGAGACGATACGTTCTACCTGCTGTGCACCACTGCGGCTCAAACCTTGATTCATCGTAACGAGCATGAGAAATAAAAAAGCCCCGAATCGGAATGATCCAGGGCTTTTTTCAAATTGCTCCTTATTCGTCCTTGCTGAGTTGGGCAATGACGCTGATGTCTTCCAGGGTGCTGGTATCACCTTGCAGTTCGGCTTGCCCGGACGCGATTTGCTTCAGTAAACGGCGCATGATTTTGCCAGAACGCGTCTTGGGAAGCGCATCCGCAAAACGAATGTTATCCGGTTTGGCAACCGGTCCGATTTCTTTACCCACATGATTGCGCAATTCATTGCGGAGATCTTTGTTGACCTTTGCCCCGCCTTTCAAAGTGACAAACGCAACCAAAGCCTGCCCCTTGATATCATCCGGACGTCCCACGACCGCTGCTTCGGCGACCTTGGGATGGCTGACCAGTGCGCTTTCAACCTCGGCGGTTCCGATGCGATGACCGGATACATTCAGCACATCATCGATGCGGCCAACGATCCAGAAGTACCCATCTTTATCCTGACGACAGCCGTCACCGGTAAAGTAACTGCCTTTGACTTCGCTCCAGTATGTTTCTACAAAACGTTTTTGATCTCCCCAAATACCCCGCAACATGCTGGGCCAGGGTTGACGGACCACCAGTTTGCCCCCTGTGTTCTTGGGAACGGCTTTTCCGTTGTCATCAACCACTTCGGGTTTAATACCGAAAAACGGCAAAGTGGCTGTTCCGGGTTTGGTCGGTGTGGCCCCGGGTAATGGTGTAATCATGATGCCACCTGTCTCCGTCTGCCACCATGTATCGACGATTGGGCAACGTTCCCCGCCAATAACGCGGTGATACCACATCCACGCTTCCGGATTAATGGGTTCACCCACCGTTCCCAACAAACGTAGTGAGCTCAAATCATGCTTGGCAGGCCATTCCTCACCCCATTTCATGAATGCACGAATGGCGGTTGGTGCCGTGTAAAGAATGCTGACCTTGTGTTTCTCAACGATATCCCAGAAACGATCCGGAGCCGGATGATTGGGAGCGCCTTCATACATCATCAAAGTGGCACCGTTAGCTAAGGGACCGTAGACGATATAACTGTGTCCGGTGATCCAACCAATATCGGCGGTGCACCAGTAAACATCCTTATCCTTGAGATCGAAGACGTATTTGGAAGTCAGTTTCGCTCCCAAAAGATATCCGGCGGTGGTGTGCAGAATCCCCTTGGGTTTTCCGGTGGAACCGCTGGTGTAAAGAATGAACAACGGGTGTTCACTGTTTAATTTCGCCGGGGCGCATTCTGTAGATGCATTGGCCTGCTCTTCGTGCCACCAGAAATCACGTCCCTTCTTCATCGTGATCTTGTTTTCACAACGACGGAGAACGATGACCGATTCGATCGACTTGGTGATATACCGTCCGCTCACTTTGACTTTCAGAGCATTGTCGACGTTTTCCTTCAGAGGCACCACTCCACCCCGGCGATATCCGCCATCAGCGGTGATGACCATTTTTGCCTGGGAATCCTGAATACGATCAGCAACCGACTGGGCACTGAAACCACCGAAAACGACCGAGTGAATCGCCCCGATGCGAGTACAAGCCAACATGGCCACGGCAGCTTCCGGCACCATGGGCATATAGATCAAAACAACATCTCCCTTTTTGATGCCACGATTCTTGAGGACATTGGCAAACTGACACACTTCGCGGTGCAATTGACGGTAGGTCAGCGTGCGCTCTTCGCCAGGCTTGCCGGGTTCAGCCGGTTCGCCTTCCCAGATGATGGCGGCCTGGTTGGCCTTTTCCGAATCCAGGAATCGATCCACACAGTTGACACTGACATTGGTTTGCCCGCCAATGAACCATTTGGCATTGGGAGCCTTCCATTGCAGCACTTTTTTCCATGGTTTGAGCCACACCAATTCCTTCTCAGCCTGCTCACTCCAGAAAGCTTCGGGTTGCTCGATGGAGCGCTTGTACATCTTTTTGTATTGCGCCATCGATCCGATGTGAGCCTGCTGGGAAAACTCCTTGGAAGGTTTAAAGACACGATCCTCACGCAACATCGATTCGATGTTCTTCGCGCCGGCACGTTTACTGGTAGCTTTTTTCTTACTCATGATGTTCAGATGGAAATCGTCCGCACATCATAAAACCTGCGCCACAACCGTCAATCCTGAAGCCATCGAAGTTGCGATCAAGTTGGAATCGGAGTAGAGCCCGAGACATATCTTGATGAATATAGTTTTTAAGGTTTCAAAAAACCAAGATTGCCTCGAATACGAATCGGGATACAATATCGTTATGAATGTCATGCTGCCCGCAGAACTTGAATGTCGTTACACAGCGCAAACCACATCTTTGATGCTAGCGATCGGGTTGTTTGTAACCGAAGAGACTACGTTGGGGCAATCAGCTCAAGTCGCCGGGATGTCCCAGGCAGAGTTTCTCCGCGAGCTTGGTCGTCGCAGAATCCCTATCCATTATGGGCAGGAAGACCTCACCGATGATCTTCAAACAGTAGATGCGCTATCTGTTCAATGATTGTTGTTTCCGACACCTCTCCACTCACGGCACTGCTAACGGTGGGACATGAGGACATTTTACCCCAAATTTTTGATGAAGTTTTCATTCCTCAAGCTGTTCAAAACGAACTACTGCGCAGCCACAATAAACTTCCGGAATGGCTTAGGACTGTAGAAATCAAGGATACTGCACAGGCCAAGAAATACCTACAAATTGTAGATATCGGCGAAGCGGAAGCTATCGAACTTGCACGCGAGCTCCATGCGGATAGGTTGCTAATCGACGAACGGAAAGGACGTAAACTCGCTGTTCAGGAAGGATTACCTGTAATCGGATTGCTTGGTGTGGTTCTACTTGCCAAGCGAAAGAACCTAATATCGTCTGCACGACAATTCCTGCAACGTCTCGAGCAGGAGGCAGGGATGTATCTCGCACCGGACGTCCGGGACACTGCACTAAAAAGCGTTAATGAATAAAAAAGCTCGGAAAAACAACCTCTATTGCACCAAGTGTAAATCCACCGGCTCCCCGCGTTCCTCATCATTTGGTGAGGGCATATTTTCAGGTCTTGAACCGGTCCCTCCGGTGGTTTTGTAAGCGGCCGGACCTTATTCCTGCGCCTTGACTTTTTTAAGGTGCGGTGCACGGATGGCGATCAGGATGAAGGCTGCGAGGGCCAGGATCATTCCGAAGCCGAAGATGGGTTGGAGCGAGTTGTCTGCGGATGCGGACAGGCGTCCGGCGATCCAGTTGGTCATCATCGGTCCCACACCGGAACCAAATACCACCAACAGAGTCTGGGCGGTGGCGCGGACGGATTGACCGGCGATCATGTTGGCAAGGATGCTGAGGGTGATATGGAAGAATACAATGACCATTCCAGCCAGCAAATAGCTCAAAGCAAGCACCCAGGGATTGGTGGAGAGGTAATAAAGCAAATGCCGAAGAATAAGGCTGGCGGCTCCAATCAACAACGCTGAGACAAACCCCCAGCGCCGGATGTAGGTTCGTAAGAAGGGAAACAGGGCCACTTCCAGAGCCACTCCAATGCATTGGATCGGACCAATCCAGGCGACCGGAACGCCATTGGCCTTGAGATAAGGGGGTCCGTAATAAACCACAAACGAAAAGGATCCGGACAACAGAAAGAACGCTCCCAGCAGGGTCATGTAATCTTTGTTCTTAAAAAGCTTTCGGACATCTTCCCAATAGCCTGAATGCTGGGTTGTTTTGGAGGGTTTCGCAGGTTGTGTGATGGGCGGCAGAAAGAGCGTGCTGACGGCGGTCAACAGTGCCGAAGCCATCCCGAGATACAAGACGAAATGCAGCGAGGTTCCGGCATGGGTGAGCAACCAGCCAAAGATCACTCCGGAAGGGATCATCCAACCAAGCGAACCCCAGGCGCGCAGGAAACCAAACTGTTCTTGAGGATTGCTCAGGTAATGAAAACTCAGCGCATTGATCAGGGTGAATGTCGGGTGGTAGAAAGAATAAAACATCAGGAATCCCACCAGGAGTCCGACGAATTGGTTTTGCGACTGCAACCAGACCAAGGCCACACAGGCCATGATGTTCAGAAAGGTGAATACTTTTTGGATCGGAACATACCGGTCGGCAATCATCCCCCAGAGAAAGGGAAACACCAGGTAGGTGGAGGAGGAAATGGAAAAGATGGTTCCGATGGAGGCAAATGAGAGACCGCTTTCCTCCAGCCACATCGCCATGAATGGCAACACCGATCCACCCACCGCGAATTGAAGGGTCATGACCACAAACAGTGACCGGGGAACGTCTTTCCAATGATGATCACTCATGGTCGGTCATATTGTCTGAATAGGCGCTTCAGGGATGGCATCCAGAAACCGTTGTCCATAACGTTTCAACAAGACGCGGTTGTCCAGCACCGCCACGATGCCGTGGTCGTTCTGGGTTCGGATCAATCGCCCGATGCCCTGTCTGAATTTCAGGATGGCCTCCGGCAATGAATACTCGAAAAAGGCGTCCCCTCCCCGAGCCGCTATGCGCTCGACGCGCGCCTCGGTCAACGGATGATCGGGAACCGCAAACGGCAGTCGGGTAATGATGACATTCTGCAACGAATCACCCGGCACATCCACTCCCTGCCAAAAACTGTCCGCGCCAAACAATACCGAGGATTCATCCTCTTTAAACCGTTCCAACATGGTGGAGCGAGGCAGCCCGGTTCCCTGGACATACAAGGTGATGCCTTTGGATTCGAAGTATGGCAGCATTTCCTCACCAATGTCCCGCATGAGTTTCAGGTTGGTGAAGAGCACGAAGGCTCTGCCCCCGGTCATTTCGGTGAAGTGTTTGATCCAGTGACAAAGGCTGTCGCGATAGGCGTCGTCACGAGGGTCGGCCATTTTGGAGACGACGTAGACCTTCATCTGTCGCTTGAAGTCAAAAGGTGATCCCAATTGCAGCGTGCGTGCATCATACCCTCCGATGCGAGTCACAAAATAGTCCATCCCCTGCTTCAACTTGCCTTTGCCTCCACCAGGGCCTGACGGAAAATGACCCGCTTTTGTTTCTGGCGCGTTGCCAGCCATGGACAAAGTGGCGCTCGCCATGATGACGGAGGTACCGCTGTCAAAAAGCCTGTGTCTTAGGAATTCGGACACGTCCACCGGCGCGGCGTTCAGGGTGAGGTTTTGTCCGGTCCGGCCTCCTCGTTCCACCCAGTAGACGTAAGGATCGTATTCCTGGGTCAGGAACATGGCGATGGTTTCCTTCAATTCCGCGAGGCGTCGGTTGCAATCCTGCAGTTCCTGTCCGATTTCGCGGTCGTCTGAGGTCTTGATCAATTCACTGATGGACGTTCGCAAACGTTGCAAGGGAAGCGTGAGGCAATCCTCCACCAGGTCCGGCCGTCGAATCCGCAGTTCACGCCAGAATCCCGCGGACTTCCACCCACCTGCCCGGCCGCCTGATTCCTGTTTGTTGGATTCCAGGATTTCGTTGCAGGCTTCCTCCACTTCGCTGAAAAAAGATTTGGCATGAGTATGAACATCACTGACTTGCTGCACCACTTTCCCTTTTTGGAGCACGGACAGCAGACCTTTTTCAGTGGAAGGGTTCCACAGACGGTTCAGCGCAAAATGGATCTGGGCACTGGAAATCCCGAGACCGATGTGACGCGAAGCCACCTGCTCCACCGTGTGGGCTTCGTCAAAAATGACAAAATCGTTCCGGAACAAAACCCCGCCGTCACTGGGTTCTTCGACGGAGTTTAACAGGGTAAAAAACAAGGTATGATTCAACACCACCACGTCGGCGGACATGATACGTTGCCGGGCTTTTTGGAAGAAGCAGACGTCATTTGTTTCGGCAAAATCGGATTTGGGACCGCACATTTTGGGCGAACACAAACCTCTTTCGGAACACACCTGGGACCAAACCTTGGGATTCGGTTCTTCGTCAAAATCGGAGAGACTGCCGTCGCCCGTTTCCCTGGCCCATTCCTGAATACGCTGCAGTTCGGCGCTTTCAGGTGAGGTGAACAAACCGTCCGCCATCTGAAGGGCTTTGTGAAGTCGTTTGGTGCACAGATAATTATGCCTTCCCTTCAGCATGGTATACGAGAATTTGACCGGCAGCACCTTGCTGAGCATGGGAAGGTCTTTCTCGACCAACTGCTCTTGAAGATTGATGGTGTGAGTGCAGATGACCGCCCGTTTCCCTTCCGAAACAGCAAAAAGGATGGCGGGAATCAGATAACCAAGACTTTTTCCAACCCCGGTTCCTGCTTCAACAATCAAATGTTCGCGGTCGCTGAGAGCCTCGGCGACGGCTTTGGCCATGGCCTGTTGCTCGGGGCGGTATTCAAAGTTTCGGGCACCGGAAAGCAGGCCGCTTTCCGAAAAAATCGATTCAACATGATCCACCAACTCGCTGTTGCCCGGACCTGCAGGTTCACCCTCCGAAACTCTGATCATAAAAGGTTTGTTGAGTGCCTCATCAATACTCGCGAGGCCGCAACACCACCACATCCTGTTCGGCGCGATTTTTGACGATCATGTTATCTGGAAGAATGCCACGCCAACAGACATTGGGATACACGATGGAATGCCGTCCAATCAAGCTACCCGGATTGAGCACGGCATTGCACCCCACTTCACCATAGTCACCGATGACTGCTCCCAGCTTCCTCATTCCGGTATCGATGGGCATGCCATGCACGTCGACATCATCCACAAAAATGGTGTCCTGGGTCAGTTTGAAGTTGGAAATTTTAACCCCGGCTCCCAGGTGGGCATGGAAACCCAGAATGGAATCCCCAACATAATTGAAATGAGGGGCCACCGCATGGTTGAAAAGGATGCTATGCTTGATCTCGGTGGCATTTCCGACCACGCAGTGATCGCCTATGATGACGTTTTCACGGATATAGGCATTCGCCCGAATTTGACAATTTTTGCCGATGATGGCAGGCCCCAGGATGGTGGCACCCGGCTCGATGACCGTCCCTTCACCGATGAAGACGTTCTCCCCGATGAATCCCGGTTGTCCTACAGTTGTGTGCAATTGCTCGGGGCGAACGTTTTTTGCAACGTAATCCTTCAAGCCTTTCAAGCCTTCCCAAACGCGGGAAAGGTCGGTGAACAAACAGGCATGTTCGGTTTCCTCCAAATTTAAAAAATGCTCCGGTCTCAGCATGCGGGGTATCCTACGTATCCTCTGTACAATGGAAAGTGAAAACAGATAGAGCAGCTTACAAAAGTCTCGAAAGGTAGGTTTCAAGGTTGAATCCACTTTATCGAATTTGAGAAAACACCGTGTTCAAAATTACAACTCAACTAAAAACCCACTCCACACATAGGTCATTACATATTCACTATCAACATTTAACCACTCAAACCACCTCCCAACCGGGTAAAGAAAGCCACTCAAAGTTGGTATTGGCAGCTTTTTTGCTATTTCACAGAGAGAAAATGATTAGGATTGGCACAGCTTGGAAGGACATGAGGATGGAATCGAAAATCGAGTCTCGAATAACGAAAGGGCACAGACACAACCTGACAGGGAGAATGTCGCTGATGGCATGCCTGCTACTCGTGGGTCTGGCACCTTGGCTGGCAGCCCAAAAACCGGACACTGCACCAGCTGCCCCGGTGGCATTTAGAGGCAAGGCATCCGAAGGAAAAATTGAGCTTACCTGGAGCCATACGTCCAGCCGCACATTGACTGGATTCGAACTGATCCGTTCCCTCACCCCCGACAACCCGGAAACGCCAACCAGACTCCCAAACGATGCAGATTCATTTACAGATGAGATGATTGTGGATGGCTTGACCTACACCTACGAGCTGTATGCACTCGAAGGAGATGCCAAGAGCGAACCAGCCACCCTCAGCATCCAAGGAATCGGGGCTTCAGCCCCCACACCGACCGATCCGCCTGTCGATCCGACTGATCCGACTGATCCGACTGATCCGACTGATCCGGTTGATCCGGGCCCTAACCCGTCGCCAGGCATCAAACCCCGCGTTGTTCGGCAATCCGGATCAGCGGAGCTGCTTCCGGGTGTATCCGCGACATTAAACGTGGAGGCTGAAGGAACGGCTCCTCTGGAATATCAGTGGTTTTTCAACGGCATTGAACTTCCGAATGCAACGGAACCTTTCCTGCAGGTTAATAACTTCAATGAGAACAAAGTGGGAAATTACATATTGAGAGTCACCAACGCTGCTGGTTCGATCTTATCCAATCCCATGCGACTGGATCTGAATGCCAATCAGGGACAAACAATCGTAGCCATCACCTGGGATGCCAGGTTTGAAAGCGCCGAAGGCAACAACAGCAAACCAGTCGGGGTCTTTCATCAGGGTAGTGGAGCTGTCGTTGCCGGAACTTTTGCGGAAAATGACGGCAACAACCGGGACCTTCTGGTCATCGGCTACGATTCCAGTGGAAAACAGAGTTGGGCGGTTCGTCCGAGCTTTAATGATAATAGCCAGGAAACGGCTGAAACCGCCGTCATGGATAGCTCCGGCAATGTGATTGTCGGAGGTATTTCCCTGGTCAACCCGGCAGATTTGGTGGAAGAAATCACTCAGGACCTTCCACAAGGCCCTGTTCAACTTCCATTTCTGGCATCCGTTGGCAGTGGAGGATCGATCAATTGGACATTCTCGCCCCCCATTTCTCCTGAAGATCGAATTGACATCGTGGACATGCAGTCGGACCGCAATCAATCCATTTTTCTCCTGGCGAACATGAAATCCAGAGAAGCGGAGGGGATGATCATTCAAGAACTGAACGCCAGTAGCGGCGAACCTTTCGAACCCATTTGGTCCGATCCCAAGGCCCCCTTCTTTGCAGAAGCCATGGCTGTTTCTCCCAATGGGCGCATTTATGTCCTGGGAGTTTCGAGTGATAATGGTGGTGAGTTGGAAGTCCGATGTTATCGACAAAATGGCCGCATGGATTGGGCAACCAACCTGGCCAGCCTGGGGTATTCCCGATTTGCTCCGGACAGTATCCACGTGGATCCCAGAGATGCCCTTTACCTCGTAGGAACCACCGTCAGCGCAGACACCGGGGCTGACATCCAGATCATTCACCTGAATTCCGATGGAACCAATCATTGGCAAAACCAGATTTCACTAAAGGGAAACACCACCGAAATCCCCGAAGTGGCTGCCGTTGATTCAAACGGGGCATTGATCGTAGCCGGCACAACAAGCTCCCCCACCTCGGGCACACAGATCATCATCGGCAAATTCCTGGCGGCAGGTCGTGCGGCATGGGCCAGTGCAGTTCCCCCCTCCTCACCAAACCAACCGGACCAGGTCACCAGCATTGACCTGGACACCAACGATACCATTTACCTTTCAGCCATCCGGTATGACGCCCAGACTGGTCAGGATTTTGCATCCCTTGTCTTTGCCCCTACTGGAGAACTGACATATGAAACGAGATTCAAAGAAAACAGTAACGCACCGGAAGAAGCCACTCATATTGATGCCGACTCGAATGGAAACGTTCTTTTAACGGGATTCACCACCATCAACAACGAGCCACAGATTGTCACAGTAAGACAAGCCCCCAGAGCCACCGAAACCAATGAACTCCCCGAGATCAAATGGAACGATCAACCTTTCCAAAAACCGGTGGCCGCCCCTGGAAAATGGACCTTGGAACTCGAGGCCAAGGATCCCGATGGAACCATCACAAAGGTCGAGTTTGTGGAAGGGCTGAATGTATTGGCTACGGACACAGAATCTCCATTCACCTACGATTTTTCATCCGATGCAGCCGAAACACGCCGTTTCTTTGCCCGCGCCTATGATGATCAGGGCGGCGTTTCCATTTCCGATGTGCTGAATGTGGAAATCATTCTTCCCGCGGAAGAAGGCCCCGTTTTGTCCCAGACACTCACAGACCAGACCGTTACGTCCGGATCGGACCTGACCTTGGACTTTGGCGTGGTTGGCGCTGAGCCGTTGCGCTACCAATGGTTTTTGAATGGTGAACGTTTGAAGGGTGCTGATGAGGAAACCCTGCCCATCCTTCCCGCAGTCACTCGAGCCAATTCAGGAAGTTACTTATTGCGTGTGGAAAACAGGGACGGAAGAAACTTTTCAGATCCAGTCATCGTCTCACTTGACTGGCCTGTTCTCGATGGAGCGGATGCATTCAGTCAGGCAACCGCCCTCCCCGGAAATTCGGGTAATGTACGCACGAGCAACGAAAACGCCAGCCTGGAAGCAGGCGAACCGCGTCATGGCAACAAGCGCGGCGGAAAATCCATTTGGTATACCTGGCGCCCGGATGCTTCGGGATTGGCTACCCTTTCCTTACAAGGTTCGAGCTTTGACACATTGCTCTCCGTCTACGCGGGCAACGATATTGCGACGTTAACCGAACTTGAGAGGGACGACGACCGCGGCGGTTTTTCTACCAGTGCCCTCCAGTTCAACGCACAAGCGGGGGTGGATTACCTGATCGCTATTGACGGTTTCAACGATGCCAGCGGAAACATCCTATTCAGTTGGGACCTCAATGTTGCACAACTGGTCAGCATCCCCAGAGTCCGGATCACCCCTGAAAAAAACACCGTCAACCTGGGCGAAGACATTCCACTTACCGCCTCGGTCACCGGAAACATCCAAAACGTCACCTTGCAATGGTTCCACAACGGCACACCCGTTCCGGGAGCGAACGGCACGACATTGGTTGTTACGGCAGCGACACCACAGGATGCGGGTGCCTACTGGATCACCCTGGATGCGGGCGGCAACAATACCCGCACACAACCCGCACACCTCACTGTCAACGTCCCTAGACGAGGAGGACGCATCATTCGGGAATTGGTATTGGAAGAAAAATTTGCAGATTTGTTCTTCAATATTCAGGACTTGCGCCCCGGACTGCTGTTCCAACCTCAGCGCGTAGGCTCCGCGTTCCGTACGCGTCAGGCATCCTTGGCCACGGGCTTTACCGGCGCACAGATCTTCAACACCTTCGGCGCGACCAAGGAAGCTGGCGAACCGGATCATTGCGGCATTCCCGGAGGCGCCTCCCAATGGTTCGCATATGAAGCCCCCGCGGACGGCGATCTGACCATCAGTACGGACGGCAGCGATTTTGATACCGTCATGGCGGTATACACCTCCACTGGCAGCAGTTTTGATGACCTCACCGAAGTGATCTGTGACAATGATAGCGGAGCGGATGGACTCGACAGCCTGGTCACCTTTTCGGTGACAGCCGGAACAGTCTACTTCATCGCAGTCGATGGAGTGGATGCTGCCACCGGCACCGTCAACCTCGCCTACGAACTGGATGTGGGCATGAGCATCCAGAACGTCGGTCTCCAAAACGAAGGTCTGCAATTCGAAGTCCAGACAGTCCCCGGCCTCAACTTCCTCATCGAAGGAACTGAAGACATGATCACCTGGAGCATTCTTGAAAGCACCAGCTCGGTAGACGGCACCTACATCTACACCGACAGCACCGCGTTACCCGGGGTTGGAACCCTTCGTTTCTACCGCGTCACACCAGGTGAATAATATTTGGATTTGATTTTCGGGCGGGATTCCTGAAGATACATCCATGTTCCAGCGAGTGCTTTTACTATGGATGGCTTGTACCTTGAGTCTGAACGTGGCCGCTGAGCGCCCGAATATCCTGCTGATCATGGCGGATGATCTGGGCTTCTCGGACCTTGGTTGCTACGGATCTGAGATCAAAACCCCCAACCTGGATCGACTCGCGAAATCAGGTCTGAGGTTCACACAGTTCTACAACACCGCCAAATGCCACTCGTCCCGGGTTTCCCTATTGACCGGACTCTACTGTGATCAGGCGGGTTCGGAATCATTGAACCGGGGAACCACCATCGCCGAGGTATTGGGATCCGCCGGTTACTTCACGGCCATGTCCGGAAAATGGCATTTGAGCAAGCAACCCACCGATTTTGGATTCGACCGCTACTGGGGGCATTTATCCGGCGCCGTCAATTTCTTCGTAGGAGACAATTCCTTTCGCTTGAATGGAGAAAAGTGGGAAGTACCCGAAACCCTGAATGGCAAACCTTTTTACACCACCCATGCCATGACCGATTTCGCGCTGGACTTCCTCGACGAAGCCACGCAAACCGATAAACCCTTCTTCCTATACGTCGCCTACAACGCCCCGCACTACCCGTTGCAAGCTCCCGAAAAAGATGTCCGCAAGTATGAGGGTCAATATGATCAAGGATGGGATGCTTTGCGAAAAACAAGACATCAGCGTCAGTTGGATTCCGGTCTGCTTCCAGCCAAATGGAATCTATCCCCTCGCCCGGACCATGTCCCGGCATGGAGTGATGTCGAATCTTCGGAAAAATCCTGGGAAGCCGATCGCATGGAAGTCTTTGCCGCCATGGTGGACGTATTGGATCAGAACATTGGAAGACTCGTTCAACGACTGAAAGACCAGGGCGTCTATGACAACACCTTGATTCTCTTTTGTTCGGATAATGGTGCCTGCCCGTTTGAACGAACCAGGGGAAGATATCTGAAACCTTGGGATCCAAAATCTTACTGGACGTACGACGCCAGTTGGGCACACGCCGGAAACACCCCGTTTCGTCTGTATAAACAAAACCAGCATGAAGGTGGCATCAGCTCACCCATGATCGCTCACTGGCCCAAAGGCCTGAAACTAAAATCCGGTGAAGGTATCCGCACTCTCAAAGACGGCAGTGCGGTCACAGACCAACCCGCCCACCTGATCGATGTCATGGCCACCGCGATCGAACTCGGCGATGCCACCTACCCCTCACAAGTTGGCGAACGCAAGATCGATCCTTTGATGGGCAAATCACTCGCGCCCATCTTCGAAGGTAAGCAGCGCGATCCCCACGAAACACTTTACTTTCACTTTGGAACCGATCGGGCCTTGCGTCAGGGACCATGGAAACTGGCATCCGCAAAACTGGGGCGTTGGGAGCTCTATAACATGGATGAAGACCGCACCGAACTCAACGATCTGTCAGAACAACATCCCGAGCGAGTGGAAGCCATGGCCAAAGAATGGTTTAAGATCGCAAAAGATGTGGAACGGCTCAAAGGCAAACAAGTCGCACCGGTCAAAGACAAGCGAACGCCCCTGAACTTCCGCAGGAGCACCAAAAGCGGTTCGGCTGCCAGGAATTAACCAGATCCTTTGCTTTCAATCATATGCACGCATCAATCGTCCGATCATTCTGGATCATCCTGACCATCGTCCTCGCCGCACCAGTTCTGGCTCAGGAAAAGTTACCTGCGTTGAATCCTGAAAAAGGAATTCGATTCCACCCTGTCGAACAACATATCGAGGGATGGAACATCCATATTGAACCGACCTTATTGGAGACAGACAAAGGAAAACAGGCCATTCGCATGCTGGCCGATCATTTGCACCGAATCTCCATCCTGATTCCGGCGGAACCTCTCAGGAAAATGCGGACATTGGAGATTTGGATGGAAGAGAACCACCCCACCCTTAAATCCATGCAGTATCATCCGAGCCAGGGGTGGTTGACAAACAACGGACACGATCCGCGTCTGGCAAAGAAGGTGCATATCCCGGTTGCTGCACACCTGCTTTCACGTCAACAACTCCTGAAACATCCAGCAGTCGTGTTGCACGAACTGGCCCATGCTTACCATGATCAGATTCTCGATTTCGATCATCCGGAGATTCTGGCAGCCTTCAAAAAAGCGGAGGCGGCCGGGACATACGAGGAAGTGTTGCTCTACACCGGGAAAAAAGTCCGCCACTACGGGCTCACCAATCACAAGGAATACTTCGCCGAGGCCACCGAAGCCTATTTTTATCGCAACGACTTCTACCCCTTCGTCCGCGCCGAACTCGAACTCCACGATCCGGAGATCCATAAAGTGCTGGAGAAAATTTGGGGTAACGCTCGATGAAAACAGGTGGGTGCAAGTCAGGCCGAGGTCTGAACAGCTGCCTCCTGCTTTCTATATTGAGGCATCTCCATGATGACACCGGCAACCATCAATAGCACAAATATCTAACACAGGCTGAACAGCTAATCCTTTTCTTGAATCAATGCCAGCGCGATGTCCGACTTGAATGAAGGAGCACTGAGGACTCTGATGCCGCCGCCCTGTATTTTTTCCTTTTTCCGAATTTCTCCGGTCAATGTATCGGTCCAGCATGCAGACCAAGATCCCTCCGTTAGTTGAATCTTGAGTTCAATCGGACCATCATTGACCAGATAGATTGCCATGGCTTTCCCTGGCTGAACCAGGGCGCGCGCGTTTCCACCTTCCGGCACACCACCATGAATCACTGAATTGTCGGGATGCATGTGAACGAAATCAAACTGGCGGATAAAATCTCCAAGAATCTTCATCTGCCTGCGAAAACCGGTATTACCTCCCCCTGGTTGAGTGGACGGATAGTCAAAGGTTCCGTCCTCAAATCCGACCGCGAACGAGTAATCTAGGTGATTGAACAACCCCCCACCCGCGATGATAAAATCCCAGGCTTCTTTACGATATGGTTCATCGGCGTTACCTCGAAATCCGGTTTCATTGTCGCCGATCACTTTGTTCAAATGGTAATTCATCCCCACAGCATCGGGAGGAGTGGCGTAATGGAAGTTGAACACGGAAACTCCGGGATGCGGATCTTCGATCAAGGCCTTTTTGTTGGCGATGTTTTGAGTGATCAGGTGCTTTTTGGCGAACCCCTGCTCCGTTTCAATCATGATGTCGGCAATGCGATGCTGCCATTCCATCGTCACGCCCCCGAAGTATGGTTCGTTGGCGATTTCGAGCATGACGTTGTCGTATGGATTGAGGACTTCGGTGAGTTTCCGCGTCAAAGCTTCCTGATAGGCCAGCAATCCACCATTTCGATCCAATGTATAAACATCGTTCCGGCCGATATCTCCGACACCGTTGACGTTATTGGCAGCATTCATCGGACTCAATTCCCACTGCATATCCCGATACATGGGACAAAAAAAGGTAAACTCAACGACCACACCTTTCTCCTGAGCATACTCCACCAGATCCCTGAGACGTTTGAAATAAGCCGGATCCCATGCATCCAGATCAAACTTGTTGCCACCATTCGCATAACCAGGCGTATCACTCCGTTTCCAGGGAGTGAGGAGACGCCCCTCCAGCGGGGCCAATGTGTTTCTTGTGATTTTAAACGCTCCCTGAGGCTCGCAATAGGCCCCACTGAACACACGGGTCAGGTTCATTTCCTGATCCGCAAGCGTATCCAGATAGGTTCGATAGTTAAAATCAAGATTCAAAAGAGCTCCATAATGCTCGGCCGAAGTGATTAAGATAGTGGGTTGCCCCCGCCACAAGAAGTAGTGCGGGTTATCGGGATGCAGTCGGATGGGCGCAGCAGACTGAGCTTCAGCCACATTAGCTTGGCCCAACAGAAACAAAACCGCCCCAACGAAAACAGGTATCAGCGAAGAGACTTTCATGATTCAAAACAGATTGACGACATCTTAAGGGATATCTGCATCGCCGTCACTTTAATCTTAACTGATAAAGAGATACCTCATTCACTTCAGCGAGGGCTTGTTTGAGGTTCAAACCTAGTAAAACGAAATCCGCACAATCAAGGAACCCGCTTGCGTCTGGGAGGGAAGCTCGTTAGCCTGTGGGCATGAGTCAATATGGTGCTCCCATTGGAGGCAAACCACCCGGCGGCCCCGTTCCGCCGCGCGGTTATTATTCGCCCTACCCACCGCCCCGGCGTCGGTTTGGCTTGTGGTTTATCATCTTTGTATTGTTCGGATTACTGGTGCTCAGCACCTTGAGCAACATGGGGTATTACCTCGATTCCGTGGCGAACTCGGGAAGCGCCGGTATCGGCCTCCCTAAACTGGAGGAGATCCAGGTGGAAAACAATGGCGCCAGCGACAAGATCCTGGTGGCGGATGTCACCGGCATCATATCCAGTCTGGCGCTGGAGCGGAGCGGGGTCAACATGGTGCGCTGGATGGATGAGCAACTCAAACAGGCGGCCGAAGATTTCCAGATCAAAGCTGTCATCCTGAAGGTGGATTCCCCCGGGGGCGAAGTCCTGGCTTCGGATCAAATCTATGAAACCATCCTGAAATTCCAGGAAGAAACCGGCAAACCGGTCATCGCCTCCATGGCAGGACTGGCCGCATCCGGAGGATACTACGTTTCGGCGCCCTGCCGCTGGATTGTTGCCCACCCGCTGACCATCACCGGCAGCATCGGCGTGATCATGCACGGTTACAATTACCGTAACTTAATGGAGAAAGTTGGAGTGGAACCCAACGTTTTCAAAAGCGGAAGATTCAAGGACATGCTCAGTGGCGAAAAATTCCCCGACGACGTTTCACAGGAAGAAAAAGCCATGGTGCAGGAAATGGTCGACACCACCTTCAATCGCTTCAAACAAGTCATCCAGGAAGGCCGTGACTGGGCCCAAAGTCAGGATGGCGACTCCGGCAAACCGCTTGCAACAAATTGGCAAAATTTCGCCGACGGTCGAATCCTATCGGGCGAACAAGCTTTCGAATTGGGATTGGTGGATGAATTGGGCGGATTTGACAAGGCGGTCGAACGAGCCAAATCACTTGCCGGCATTGCCGAGGCCAACCTGATTGCTTACGACAAGCCCTTTTCATTTTCCTCCTTCTTTCGTTTTCTGGGCAAAGCGGAATCCAATCAAAAGATCGAGGTCGACCTTGGCTTTGATCGCCCCAGATTACAGGCTGGCCGTCTATACCTGCTTTCACCGACTTACATTCAATAATTCACCTTCATTTAATCGCATTCCCCCACAATCACATGGCAGCTAAAAAAACATCCAAAAAGGCAAAGACACAAAAACCGGATGATGTCTTGATCATCGCAGACAGCGAACTCAGCGCCGATATGCTTTATGCCACCGGCATGTTCGTCCCCGACCCCTTCATATACCTACGTCGCAAGGGCAAGGAAATCATCTGCATGAGCGATCTGGAATTCGATCGAGCCGCCAAGGAGGCCCCTCATTGTGAAGTGGTGTCCCTCACAAAAATTCAGTCCATCCTGCGACGGACGGGAGTTGAACAGCCGGGCTGGGGAGAAGTGGCGAGTTGGATGTTGAACAAATACCGGGTTCAATCCATTCAGGTTCCGGATGCATTCCCATTGAAGATGGCCAACATCATCAATAAACATTGTCCCAAAATTAAATTGAACCCCACCGAAGTGTTCCCGGAACGCCTCATTAAACAGCCCAAAGAAATTAGTCACCTGCAGGAAGCATTGCGCATGACGGAAGTTGGGTTGGAAGTAGCGGTCCGCACCTTGAAACAATCAAAGATCGGCCCCAAGGCACAGCTTCTCTTCCAAGGCAAACCCCTGACTTCCGAAAAACTGAGAACCATTATCCACACAGCTATCTGCCAGGAAGGCGGACAAGCCAACAATACGATTGTCGCCGGAGGCAACCAGGCTTGCGATCCGCATAACCGGGGCACAGGACGACTCAAAGCCCACCAGGCCATCATTCTTGACATCTTTCCCCGTTCAGAAACAACGGGATATTTTGGCGACATGACGCGCACCGTGGTGCGGGGCAAAGCCAGTGATGGGGTGAAGAAGCAATACGCAGCCGTGGGCGAAGCCCAACAGGCGGCCATCGACATGGCTCGAGATGGAGTCTCCGGCCTTGCCATCCATGAAGCAGTGGAAAACGTATTTAAAAAACACGAATTCCCCACCAAGCGCATCAAAGGGCGGATGTCGGGATTCTATCACGGAACCGGTCACGGACTCGGACTCGAAATCCACGAATGGCCCCGCATGGGGAAAGCGTCGCAGGATATCATGCGTTCCGGCAATGTCATGACCGTTGAACCAGGCCTCTATTATTACGGCATCGGCGGTGTTCGCCTGGAAGATGTCATCGTGATTCGCCCGGGCAAGGCGCGCGTGCTTACTTCCTTCGAAAAGGTTTTGGAAATTTAATCAAATTAAGACTTCAGACAAACAAGCGATATGCGAGTGACAGATCGGTCCAAAGAACTATTTGCAGCTTCATTGAAACACATTCCCGGAGGCGTCAACTCCCCCGTCCGGGCCTTTCGTGCGGTGGGTGGCGAGCCTTTTTTTGTCGACCGCGCCAAGGGCGCCCACATATGGGATGTCGATGGAAATGATTACATTGACTACGTCGGCACGTGGGGACCGGCGATTCTTGGCCACGCCTACCCGGGCATTATCGACGCGGTCAAAAAAGCAGCGGATCACGGGACCAGTTTTGGCATCCCCAATCCATACGAACCCCGCATGGCCGAACTGATCAAGGAACTGTTCCCCAATGTGGACAAGGTCCGCATGTGCAATTCCGGAACAGAAGCCTGCATGAGCGCCATCCGTGTGGCTCGCGGCGCGACCGGTCGGGACAAGATCATTAAATTCGATGGATGTTATCATGGACATACGGATTCACTTTTGGTCAAGGCCGGTTCGGGCGCTTTGACATTTGGGAATCCTGACAGTGCGGGCGTGCCCAAAGAGTTCACTCAACACACCGTCGTCCTCCCCTACAACGATGCCGATGCCGTGACGCAAGCGTTGGAAGCCAACAAAGATCAAGTCGCCGCCATCATCCTGGAACCCATTGTTGGCAATGCCGGGTTGATATTACCCAAGGATGGTTTCCTGCAAAAGCTGCGCGAGCTCACTTCCAACCACGGAACGCTTTTGATTTTTGATGAAGTCATGACCGGTTTCCGTGTTTCAAAAGGCGGAGCCCAGGAACTCTACGGCATCAAACCGGACCTCACCTGCTTTGGAAAAATCATCGGCGGCGGTTTGCCGGTCGGGGCATTTGGGGGACGAGAAGATATCATGAATTACCTGGCCCCGGTCGGACCTGTTTACCAAGCCGGAACTCTCAGCGGCAACCCGCTCGCCATGGCCGCCGGGATCGCTGCACTGGAAGCATTAAAGTCCGGCGAAGTGCACCAACGACTTGAACAGCTTGGAACGCGCCTGGAAACCGGCATGAAACAAGCCGCTGCGGATGCCAATCTGGATGTCACCTTCCAACGTTGCGGGTCCATGTTCTGCGGATATTTCGGCAAAGACCCGGTTTATAATCTCGGTGACGCCATGAAATGTGATCGGGACCTTTTCACCCGATATTTCCATGGCATGCTCGAACGGGGCGTGTATGTGGCACCCTCACAGTTTGAAGCCGGATTCATTTCGGCGGCACACTCCGAAGAAGACATCGACAAAACCATCGAAGCCGCAGCCGAATCGATGAAACACATTCGCGACTGAGGCTGAGATTCCTTATTTTTATCATGCGTATCCTGGCCCTTGATCACGGAACAGTCAGAATCGGTGTGGCGATCAGCGACGAAATGAAGATGATCGCTCAACCGGCCCAATACATCGATGCCGTACCTTCTAATAAAATTGTGGATTACATCCGCTCCGAATGGGACGGCAAACTGGAACTCATCCTGGTGGGCATGCCCCGCAATATGGACGGGAGCTACGGCCCTGCTGCCGAAAAGGTGAAAGCATTCGTGGAGATGTTGAAGGAAAACCTCAGCACCCCCATCCGCACCTGGGACGAACGGCTGACCAGTGCCCAGGCCAACCGTGTCATGATCGAAGCAGACGTACGCCGCGACAAGCGCAAACAGAAAGTAGACTCCATGTCCGCGGCCATTCTTTTACAGAGTTATCTGGACGGTCAACTTTAGCTCCACACCGTTTCATAGCACCGATCAATCATGCTGGTCCTGAATCATCTGAAGCCGTTTGCCGTTGGAGGAACACGCCGGTGCTATATTCACCCCGATCATCCGGACCGCTGCGTCAAGGTGCTGCGTCCGGACCGAACCCCGGAGGAACGAAGAGCGCTTGCCACGGGATGGCGACGGTTCCGTGGGCTGAAGGGGTTTGACGACCAATGGAAAGAACTCAAAATATATCAATTCCTGCTCGCCAAGAACAATCCCCGCCTGTGGGATCATATCCCCAAATTCTACGGCACAGAGGAATCGGACCAGGGCCTGGCCATCGTCACCCAGATATACCGCAACCATGATGGAGCATTTCCTTCGAACCTTGAGGAATTATTGCCGTCCGGCATGACACAAGGCATCGGTAAGGCCATGGAGGAATTCAAGGCCTGGTTGCGCAGTGAATTGTTCCTTTCCAGAAACCTCCTGCCTCACAACATCATTGCGGTGGAAGAAGCGCCCGATCAATATCGTTTGGTCATCGTTGACGGTCTGGGCAACAGCGAATTCATTCCGGTATCGGATTGGTTCAAATTCCTTGCCCGAAAAAAAGTGGAGCGACGCATTCAAACTTTTGATTATCGCACCAGTATTCTGCTGCCAAAATCCTGATCAATCCCACGAACACCATGCAATTTCTGAAATCATTGGAAGTCAAAGTGCGCCGATTCAGAGACAAACTGAGTCCTCTGTTGTATGCCGGCAACACCTTTCATTGTCCCGTCTGCGAACATTCCTTCCGAAAATTTCGCAGTGCAGGCCGGGGCGAACGCAAACGTGCCAATGCCGTCTGTCCATGGTGCATTTCACGGGAGCGGGATCGCCTCGTTTACAGTTACCTCAAGAAGGAGCACACCCGACTTTTCAACGATACCACCCGCATGATGCACATCGCGCCAGAACCTTGCCTGGAGCCCAAGTTCCGTTCATGGGTGCAGACGCTTTATCTGACAGCTGACCTGATACGCAAGGATGTCGATGAACAGTTTGACGTCATGTCCATCCCCTATCCCAACGAAAGTTTTGATGCGGTTTTCTGCAGCCATGTACTGCAGGACGTGCCGGATGACCTTCAAGCCATGCAGGAATTATTCCGTATCCTGACTCCCGGAGGGTGGGCCATTCTGAATGTTCCAGTTGTCACGACGGCCTCGGCCGATCATCAGGCTCAACCAGGCAATATCCGCAAATCAAGTGATATACGTCCGGACGAACATTTACGCTCCTATGGAGACGATTATCCGGAACGAATGCGAGGCATCGGATTTGAAGTTGAGACGATTGAAGCATCCGACCTTTTTACCACCGAGCAATTGAAACGACTTGCCATGGATCGCAAGGAAACCGGAGCCATCTACATCGGGTTCAAACCCAGAACAGCAGACCATGGATAACATCCTCTTGACGGTTGGCATTCTGGGGCTGATGGGATTCGGCTGGTTTTCATGGCGCTATGCGTGGTGGCGATCTTCGATCGATGACCGTCATCCACGAGTGCTCATGTACCATATGATCCGCGACATCATTCCCGGGGCAAGGTTCAACGGGATGCGTGTATCCCCCTCTTTATTTGACCAGCAACTAAGCTATCTAAAAGAGAATGGCTGGCACTTTTGTACGGTATCCGAATTGATCGAACAGTGGCATGAACTCCCGCCAAAGAGCGTGGCCATCACCTTTGACGACGGATACGCCGACAACGCCGAACAGGCACTACCCATCCTCCAAAAGCATGGAGCGAAAGGCACGGTCTATCTGGTGGTCGATCGCCATCAAACGGACTGGTCGGTGAACAAGAAAAAGAAGCACGATTCGGGCGAATTGAAAAAGGAACCCAAGTTAAAGGACGCCCAGGTGATGGAATTGATCGACAGCGGCGTGGTTGAAATCGGATCCCACACCATGACGCACCCAAACTTTGCCAAGATCGATACTGAATCCAAAAAAAAGGAACTGGCCCAAAGCAAGAACATGCTTGAGGCCCGCTTTGGAGTAGACATCAAAACGTTTGCCTACCCGTTTGGTATATTGAAAGATGAAGATCCGGATCTGGTCAAAGAAGCTGGTTACCTGGGAGCAGTGACCACCGTATCGGGCATCGATCATCGGGAGCATTACCATCCATTCCTGCTCAAACGCCTCAAAATCAGTGGCAAGGAAGGCATGCTCGCCTTCAAACTCCGCATGCGTACCGGCATGCGCGGCGCCAACAAGTGAGGTGTTTCCCCGAGGGTAAAGGAAATAATCAGTCCGAAGCCTGTTCAAACCATCATCAATACATCCAGTCCACCCTGTTCATCTCGTGGATCCCGCGACTGCGGTGGCTGCCTGAAAACAAAAACTCAAAATCCCCAAAAGTTACCACTGTGCATCAGGACCGGAAATGTGTAGCATCCATTCTCAAACGAACATCAACATGATTCAGAACAAACGCATATTTATCACAGGTGGCGCCGGTTTCATTGCCAATACACTGATTAAACGACTGGCTGACGAAAATGAAATCACCGTCTTTGACAACTTTGCCCGCGATACCCTGACGGAAAGCGGATACGCCAACCACGCCAATGTATCGGTGATTCGAGGCGATGTTCTGGACTATTCCGGTTTGGAGAATGCACTCAAAGGATTCGACATGGTGGTGCATGCCGCCGCCATTGCCGGGATCGACACCGTCATCAAAAACCCGATCCTGACCATGGAAGTCAACATGATCGGAACAGCCAACGTGCTCCGTGCGGCCGCGCTGCATGGAGTCACCGACCGGTTTCTGGATTTTTCCACCTCCGAGGTGTTCGGCTCCATGGCCATGAATTCACGTGAAGAAGATCTCGCGGTCACCGGCTCGGCGGGTGAGGCTCGTTGGGTGTATTCGGTGAGCAAACTGGCGGGTGAACATCTGGTCAAAGCCTACCACCACCAACACGGACTCCCCACCGTCACGGTTCGCCCTTTCAACGTCTATGGTCCCGGACAAACTGGTGAAGGAGCCATGCAGATTTTCATCAAAAAGGCATTAAAGAATGAAACCATCAACATCTACGGAGACGGCACACAGATCCGCGCCTGGTGTTTTGTGGATGATTTCGTGGAATGCCTGATGAGGTGTTTGGAATCTCCCAAAGCGGTGGGACAAACCTACAACATCGGCAACGCACGCAGCGCCATCACCATCCTGGGACTCGCGCAAACAGTTTGCCGCGTATTGGATTCCAAATCCAAAATCGAATTCAAGCCCTCCTTATCGGCGGACATCGCACTGCGTATTCCCAGTGTGGAGAAGATCGAACAAGACCTGGACTTCAAAGCTCAAATCGACCTGGAAGAAGGCATCCAAAAAACGGCAGAATACTTTAAAGACCGTTGATATGTCGTCCGATATCATTCCACTCATGCGCCCGGATATTGGTCCGGCAGAACTGGAAGCAGTCACACGCGTCCTCCAGTCGGGATGGCTCGTCCAGGGCAAGGAAGTCGAGCGTTTCGAGCAGACCATTGCCGCCATGCATGATCTCCCTTACGGGATTGCGGTATCATCTGCCACGGCAGGACTGCATCTCGCTTACGAGGCGCTGGGCATCCAAACCGGCAAAGTCATCCTCATCCCCAGTTTTGCCTGGCCCTCAGCAGCCAACATGGCTGTCCGGTGCGGAGCCGAGGTCGTCTTTGTTGATGTGGATCCACTGACCTACAACCTTTGCCCGAAAGATTTGAAGAGCAAGATCAACCTTTGCAAAAAGAACAACAAAACCATTCAAGGACTGGTCGTCGTACATGAGTTCGGGCTACCCGCGGATATGCCTGCCATCATGTCGATCACGCAGGAGGAAAATATCTGGGTCATAGAAGATGCAGCCTGCGCGCTGGGGGCAAAACTTGTGTCGGGTGCGGTGGGCACTTTTGGGGCCATGGGAGTGTTCAGTTTTCATCCCCGCAAATCACTGACGACAGGCGAAGGCGGATGCATTGTCACAAAGGATCCTGAATTGGACGCCCAACTGCGCAGCCTGCGCAATCATGGTCAAATCATCGAAGACGGACAGCGGAAATTCGGCACATGTGGATGGAATTATCGACTGACGGAATTCCAGGGCGCTTTAGGCAACACCCAACTGGAACGTTACGACGCCATGCTCACTCAACGAAAGCAGGTGGCGAGTTGGTATCACCAACACCTTTCTGATCTCGAGGGACTGAACCTTCCCCCGCTCGCTGAATCTCATACCTGGCAAACCTTCATGACGGTATTGGGGGATACTTACCACCGGGATACCATCATCGCTGAAATGCGAAAACAGGGCATCGAATGTTCCATGGGAGCATTTGCCGCACATAGACTGGATCCGTTTGCATCACCCGATCCAGAAAAAATGGATGATTGCCCGATTTCAACTCGCCTACTGAATCAAGGTCTGGCCTTGCCCTTGCATGCATTCATGGATGAAACCAAGGTAAAACGAGTGGCACAATGCCTCAAGGCATGCCTGGCCCGGTAGCATCAAGTTCGGAATAATCCACCTTTGATCCCTGGGCAAAATGGATCATGCTTTGTTTGAGAGCTGGAAGATGCTTCAAACATAAAGCATCCTCACCTTCCAATTCGATCATCCACTGCAAAATACGTCGCACTTCTTCTTCACTCAATCCCATCCCATGAACGTAGCAAACATCGGATGGCTGAATCCACCAATCATCAGGAATGTTGTCTTCGAGCAGTTGGGCTATTCTACGTGAAAAAGCATGCCCACTCCATTCAGTGTTTAAAAAACGCCTGGCTTCCTTCGCCATGAACGAGGACGTTTCCGGGGAACCTGCGAGTTCCAGAATCTTATCTCCCAAAGCATCCGGATGACAGACTGCGCTGGATGGAAAAAGTTCCGGAGGAAGACTGCGTCTCAAAATTTCCCAACCATACCCGCCTACAATCGGGGTTTTTCCCAAAGCCACGGCCTCGGTGGCGAAACCGGCAAGAGGGGCGTCGGAATACAATTGATCAATCACAAAATCGGATCGCTTGATTTCACCCAACACCTCGGGATGCGGGATGCCAGACCGATTCACAAAATCAATGTCATGACCTCCGTGCTTTAAGTGCTCCATGGTTTCAACAATGGCATGTGTCCCTTTGACTTCAGGTGCGGATGGGCAATGGAAGACGCGTGCAGGCGATGCGTTTTCGCGCTTTGATGATGTGGAATCAGGCTCCCCAAAATAGTGCCCGACGGGAACACCGAGTCGGAAGTAATTGATAAAAGGCTTCGGATGAAAATGTCCGCATAAAGGATTCTCGACCACCAGGGAGGCGAAACGTGAAACGGCCTGCACTCGCTTGGACTGACGCAGCACACGTCGTGCAAGCTTTCGGGTTTGTTTTGCCGGGGGCTCTTTTGCTTTCAGAACATCGCGGGCAAATCCAGACAAATAACGGGGCCTTGAAGCCGTACCCACATAAAAATGAATGACCTTCTTGCCGAACATGCGGAGCACCAGATAATCCAGTGGATAACCGATAAACCCTCGTCCACCGATAAACAGACAGGCATCAGCCCATATCAACGCTTTGAAAAACGCGAGCATTTTGTAGAACATCAATGCAAGAGAGCCGGAGAGTCTGGTCAGCGCGCCCCCTGCCAGTCTTGCCGATGCGCGCTTGATGCCCTGATCGAACAGAACATCCACATTTTGGTGATACTCCATTTTCGGATGAAACGGCTCGACCACCTGGCGGTAAAGCATCACTTTGGCGCCACCTTCCGCAAGTCCTTCCGCCATCCGGGACGCAAAGCACGCAATATCCTGTGGCCCGACGAAGAGTGTCTTACCCTTGAGAGGTTTTAGCGTTTCGGATGTTTCAGGGCGCGCCATGCTTCGATCAGAATCTCGAACGAATCAACTTGCCCGGCACACCCGCCACAACCGCTCCATCGGGAAACGAACGTGTCACCACGGCGCCGGCCCCAACTTGCACACCTCTGCCCAATGTCACTCCAGGCAGAAGAATGGCACCAACGCCGATGTCACAACCTTCACCGATGGTGACAGGTTTCATTTCGACTGGTTGATGCATGATGGGCTTATCAGGATCCGTATCTGTATGTGAACTGGTCAGGATCTTCACGCCTGGTCCAATTCCAACATTCATTCCGATATGAATTCCTCCTGCGGAATGAAAGAAGCACTGCTGTCCGATCCAAACACCATCCTCTATCACCATTTTATTTTTGTAATAAGCTTTCAGGATGGCTTGATGCCCCACGTAGACGTTGTCGCCTATCTCGATATTTTCGGGATGAAAAATCAGGACCTGGTTCTCAATCACCACCTCTTTGCCAATGACGGCAAACTGCCAGGGAGGTTCGCCTGTTCCGTGAGATTTCATGATGATTGATCCGTTGAATTTGTAGAAGGCATTCTTGACAGGGCACCATCCGTCAGAAGGTATTTATCCTGGGTATGCGGACAAACGGCTTCACCCGACCCTTCCAAAGGCAGGTCCAACTGCTCACCATAAGCGCTCATCCAGCCTACTTGCCGGGCAGGAACGCCGACGACCAGAGCAAAATCGGGAACGTCTTTGTTGACCACCGCACCGGCACCGACAAAGGCATTTTCACCAATGGTTACACCGCATACAATGGTGCAATTGGCTCCAAGAGTGGCGCCTTTTTTCACCAAGGTATCCCGGTATTCCGACTTGCGGCTCACTGCAGAACGGGGATTGTAAACATTGGTAAACACCATACTGGGGCCACAGAAGACATCGTCTTCGATGGTGACATTGTCGTAAACGGAAACGTTGTTCTGAATCTTCACCCGATTTCCTATGCTGACTTTGTTTCCCACAAACACATTCTGCCCTAAAGAACAATGAGCCCCGATCACCGCTTTACCACAAACGTGAGTAAAGTGCCAGACCCGCGTTTCTTTTCCAATCCGGGCTCCCTCATCCACCATCGCGCTTGAATGAACATCCACCTCCTGTTTGGCAGAACGTTGCTCGGCTGGACGATTCAAAGCCACTTTACCGCTATCCGCATCCAAACTGTTTTGAGCGCTTTGCAACACTTCCAGTACCCGCAGTCCCTCCTCGGCATCCGTTAACGGTTTGGTGCGTTTCTGACAACACTCCAAAAAGTGTGCGCACTCTTCGCTGAGTGGTTCCTTGATTTCAACTTCAATGGCACGTGCGCCCTTGCGGTTGGGTGTCGGGATATGCCCCTGTTCCCAAGTCAGGTAACGTTCGAAAAGCATTAACTTCTCTGGCCATGGTTTGGTATCATCAAACACAACCATCCCATCCGACCCCACGACAGTGAGTTTCTGTTCTTTGAATGGGTTCAGCCAACTGACATAGACGTGGGCTTTCAAGCCTCCGGCAAATTTCAATGCCGTCAGGGTGGTATCCGCCACGTGATCAGACAGACAGTTTCCTCCGTGACACGCGATTTCGACAGGCAGGGCGTTTCCAGCCAGTGCCAGAATCACAGAGATATCGTGAGGAGCAAAACTCCATAGTGCATTTTCTTCACGCCTGAATTTGCCAAGGTTGAGGCGATTTGAGGTAATGTAATGTAGTTTCCCCAGACTCCCATCACGAATAAGCTGTTTCAAAGCGGCAATACAAGGGTGATAATGGAGCAGGTGTCCGACCATCAGGATACGCCCTTGTTCACTGGCAAAATCCTTCAACCGAACAGCCTCATCCCGATCGAGACAAATCGGTTTTTCGACATAAACATCCTTTCCGGCAC
>CAYPZD010000032.1:0-7883 GCA_964415055.1 uncultured Verrucomicrobiota bacterium
TCGGGATGAATGCGCAGGATTTTACCTTCCAGACTATTGGTGTTGGCGGCACCCCGTTGATCATCCCAACTGCTTCGACCCGGGCGTTCGTCGGTGTGCGCGGCCTGATTATTGCCGGTGTTGTTTCCGATGGTGATATACAGATTGCCGGCGGCATCCCAGGCCATTCCACCACCCGTATGACAGCAGGTCTCGCGTTGAGCGGGAAATTCGAGCATCACGATCTCGGAATTGGCCACCAGCGTATTATTGAAGATCTCCCACCGGCTGATCACTGCCTTGGCATCAACCGGATCGTGGTAGTAGAGATACATCCAACCGTTCTCCTCAAAATTGGGATCAAGAGTCATCCCAGCCAAACCTTGTTCATTGTTGCCGGTGGAGTTGACATACAACTGACCGACGGATTTGACACTGGCGTCCACGGGATCATAGAGCTTCACGCCACCACGTCGTTCGATGATGAACACTCGGCCGTCCTCCAACACCTCAAACGACATGGGCTCATTGAGCGTGCCTTCCGTCACCACAACGGGTGTGAAACGATTGTCGTCCGGCTTCAGGAGGGGGTCGGTCTCAAAAGCCTTGGGATCAGCAGCTTGAAGACCAACCAGTGACACACCGGCGGCAAGAACGCAACCCAGCAGGTTGCCCAATATCGGTTTGATCATATACATGTCGTTCGAACTGTGTTGTGTGAGTCTGAATGGATTACATGAAAACGCGTTTCAAGACAAGAAACGATCCCATGAGATCATCACCTACTCGACGATTAAAGTGGAACTCGACAAGGCTGACCGAAAAACGGAAGAACTGGTTACATGATATTTTCCATCGGGATGCATTCTATCGACAGAAGCACACGAACCCGGTTTTGCAAATTCTTGCCCTGCCGTGGAAAATCAGGATGAAACAGGGTCTTCCAGCTGGCGCTGAGGATTATCGGCCCAGAAACTGAGCAATGCAAACAGGGCGGGCACGAACATGCTGATGAACAGAACCGGGCGATATGATCCGGTCCATTGTTCAGACCAACCAAAAAGGAGCGGCCCCAACCCGCTGGCGATGACCATGGTGGACATGTTGACTCCGCTGATGGATCCGAGCCAAAGCCTGCCGAAAAACCTCGGCCAGATGATGCCTGACAAACTGACGAAACCACCCCCGGCGATGCCATTGCCAATAACATAAGCAGCCACTCCCCAATCGTTCGTCAATTGATACAACCCCGCCACACCCGCCAAACCGCCCAAATTCATCAGCACCAACAAATACTTCAATCGAAGCCTGGCATTGATCCAACCAAAACTCAGGTTCGTGGTAATACTGACCAACGCCATCGGAACAAACAGAGTCAAGATGCGTTCACGATCAAAACCAAACGCCTCCCCCATAGACAAAATATGAAAAGTGAACGCGGTTGCGAATAGGGCATAAAAGGCAAAAGACAAATTGAACACCCAGAAGGAAAACGTCTTGAGCGTTTCATTGAGCGTAAAGTCATGATGAATGTGCATGTCCCGGTTGACTGATCCGGTGCGTTTCACCGAGCCCCCATCCATCACCAACCCGCAATCCTCCGGACGATCCCGAAACACCGCCCAGGCAACCGGCACCATCACCACAATCGTCAGCAAACCAATCACCCGCCAGGCGCCGTCGTGACCGTAGCGTTCGACCAGATCATTCAACCACCGTGGCGCCACTGAAAATCCAAACGAAACAAACACACCACTCACGGCGAGCGCCATGCCACGTTTGACATCAAACCACTTCCCAATGACATTGCGGCAAGTCATGGAAA
Organism: uncultured Verrucomicrobiota bacterium; assembly: GCA_964415055.1. GTDB lineage: Bacteria > Verrucomicrobiota > Verrucomicrobiia > Limisphaerales > AAA164-E04 > AAA164-E04. The sequence continues at coordinate 1,805 of CAYPZD010000032.1, forward strand.
GCACACCCTGAGCCGACACACGAATCAGGTAAAACCCAATCCCGATGCAAACAAAAGCACAAGCCGTATGCCAGGATGCCGGAAGCATTACGGAAATGGTTCGATTCAGGGAAGTGACCAGACTGAGGTAAAACAACACCAAGCCGGTTGCCAGAGCGGAAACAATCGTCATGCGACGTTCTCCCCATCGATCCACCAAGCGGCCCATACGAGGCAAAGTCAAACCACTGGCAACCGTCCCGACACAATAAGCCAAACTCAAGGTGACACGGGACAATCCCAGTTCCTCCATGAGGATATCCGTGAACACACTGAACCCCATGGTCTGTCCCGGAATGGTAAACAAAGTCCCCAAGGTGGCCCCCACCACAATGATCCAACCATAAAAAACCGGAAAGCGCCCCGGTTCCCAGGGCATGTTCGTCGCCAACCAGGATCGCCGTGCATTTGATTCAGAGGATGATTCAGTCGTTTTCAGAGCGGAGAACTTCTCAGTTTTCCGTGGAGAAACAAGGGGAATCGTTTAAAAGAACAGATCACTGTGAGTTCCGGTCCGCTCCAATCTCAGCAGGTCTTCATCGGCCTCAATGGTATAAATGAGCAACCAGTCCGGTTCAATGTGGCACTCGCGGGAACCTTTCCAATCCCCTATGAGAGCATGATCCCGATGCTTGGGATGCAGAGGCTCACTTCTGGCCAATGAGGAAACAATCATTTTGATTTTCCTCAAATCTTTCCCTCTTTTTATCGCTCTCTTCAGGTCTTTGGAAAACCTTTTGGTTTGTTGAAGGCGCATCAGTGCTCCCAGCTTGCAAACATATCATCAAGTGAGTTGAATTCTTCAATATTCTTCCCCTCACGACTGTCCTCCAGGACTCGCCGGGTCTCCGCGTTGGGAATTTTGAGAGGAAAGGGCAAACCTTTGTGAAGACTGACCTGCGTATAAAAAAGCCTGATGGCTTCGGTTGGCGACATGCCCAGTTTTCCGAACACGGCTTCGGCTTTCTTCTTCACGCTCGGCTCAATACGCGCATGCACCACGGCTGATTTACTCATGAACCTTACGTATCACATATGCAACACACGGTCAAGATCGAGAAGATGGGATTTGGAATAGAAGGGATCCCTTTCAGTAATTGTCCTGACCATTTAATTTGAATGACGAACCATCAAAGGAAGTCTATGTTGTTTCCAAATCAAACACATATGATTTTCGGCAATCATTCCAATCTGAAAAAATTTGGGTTGACGACAGGTTTCTTCGTGTTGTGCGTCGGCCTCTATCTGTCGCTACGCACCCAAGCCCCGCTTTTCGAAAGCCATACCATGGAATGGTGGCTGAATGATTTTTCTCAGACAAGTTTTCGATCAGGACCTCATGTAACCGAACGCCAAAAAAAGGCCATCGAAGCATTTCACCATTTCGGAAAACAGGGACTTGAGTTTCTGTTGGATGAAATGAGCATGCCTCGCGGTTTTATATCTCGCTACAAAATCAAGCTGACGAAAAAACTACGCCAAGCAAGCTGGGGAAAGTTTTTAGGCTTCAAACAGCAAGCTTCACGGGGCGAACAAGCGGGATTTCTGTTTCGTCATCTGGAATTTCCGCTGGAGCGGACCGAAGTCCAGTTGAATCAATTGAACTCAGCCGACTACTACGAGATGTACTACGCAACGGTGGTCTTACGCCAAGCAACCAACCACCAGGCTGATATAATTCGCTCAATGGGCCCCTTTTTGAATCACACTAATGCCTCGTGGACAAGCCTGGCGGCAGGAACCATTGCCAAGCTTTACCAAAAAACCGATACGGTCCAGGAATTGGCCGACTACCTGCCCGGAATGCCCCCCATAAGGGACACGACAGCACTGATGACCATTCTATCAAAACATGTGGATCAATCAGCCTTTGCAAAAAAAAGGCTGCTCCAATTGGCAGAAGGGTCGGAAAGCGATCGAACCTTCGCAGCAACTACATTTTTACTATCTCCTGAATCCACCAAGGAGGATGCCATTCAAAAATTGAAGACCATGCTCCTTTCAGCGAAAGATAGAAACAGGCCGTTCAAAGGTCCCCCCATACTTTTTATTCAACCACAGCCTTCACTCCCACACACATTTCAATACCTGGCATTATTGGAAGCATCCAATCAACCTCTCGACGGTCTCCAACCGACACTGCTAAAGATCGCAGACGAAATGGAAAGCGTTACCATTGCCCTTCAAGTCGCACGTCTCCATCGATTCCAAAAATGGGATAACACCGAAATCATCGACCGCCTGTTGAATCACATCAAGCAACCCGGCCATTGGACACCACAACATTTCACCGCCTTCCTTTCGATTCTTCAATTGGAACCCGAGCACGCTCAAGCTTGGAACCTGTTTCATCAAGCAATGAACCATTCGCCTTCAAAAGATGAATTCCTGAAAAAGCTGGATCAGGCAAAAGAGTCACAGGAACCCTACAGGGTAATCACCTCCTATTATGAAAATTTGGACTACAGACCCTATTACGAAATTGGAAAAAAAACGCTGGAACTCCTGAAGTCTACTGAATTCGATTCAGCAAACGGAACCGATGACCGATAGCAAACCTCAGAATCCATCTGCGGATTAAAAACAACAAACCTCACAGGCCCGGCGGCTCCGGCCAAAGCAACTCTTTCTCCACCGGTGCCACACCGACGGGTAGCGTTTTTTCCATCATGTAGTAGACCTCCACGTTCTGGATCTGCGGATCACCCGGATGTTTTTTTTCCCACGTGGATTTGAAATGATCAACGACCCGCTCCCATAATCCGGATTGTTCCGAAAGATCATAAAGCATCATCATGTATTCCTTCCAGCGATCACTCGGGAAAGTTTTCAGCACATCATCAGGTTTTTCCCACAAGGAAGATCGCTCAGGATCCAGCAGATCAAACTGAGAACCATCCTCGCGTTCAGCCAGCATCACATACCAACCGTCGTGAACCATGGGTTTCGGGGAAAACATGCCCCAATACTGATCCATTCGTAGCAGGCTGACCACCTGGGCCGCCCAGTTTGGCATGCGACTTTTCAGTGTATCGGGATAATCCCAGGTCATCCATACGTTCCAAACCAGCATGAACACCAGCATCCAGGCAACGAGACGTTCCTTCACGGCGGTGGAAAATGTTTCGCGTTTCAAAAGGACCGGACCACGTCCAAAACCAAACCAGGTCCAGACATGCCCCGGTACATGCGGCAACAATGCCAAGGTGGAAATGAAAGGAAACAATCCGATATCCAAGGTCAGCCAGAATGAAAACTGCAACACCAACAACAGCCCCATACCGATCAATCGCAACAGGGTTCCGCGGGCGAGCAACAACAAGGGAGCCACCCCCTCCACCAACAAGGTCAACCACGTCAGGTAACGCAGCATGGAGTCCGGCAATGATTTCAACCAGACAGCCGCAGGCAACGCAAACTGATCAATCTCCAAGGCATAGTGCAAAGCCGATCCATCCAGCCAGGCATCTCCATGCTTACGCAACACCGAGAATAAGTACATGACACACACCTGCAGCCGAAGCCCCCACCCGGCCCAGCTACTCAGCGCCATTGAGTCGGGTCTATTGCCCACATCACTTTTCCTGCTATAAGCGAACCTTGCTCCCATCGGCAAAAAGCAGGACCATAACAACAGGAGAAAAAACAGTTTGTCGCCTCCGTAGTTGGTCCAGGGATTACGTGCCTGTATGGAGTGTAGAAAAATCAAAGCGACAAGAGACATCCATCTCGCACGCCAACCAACAGCCAGCAGGAAGGAAGCAACAATCCCCATTCCACAACAAGCCCGGATCCATTCGACACGATCGGAGATTGCGCACACCGACCAAAACCAGGACCAGGGTTGCTGGGGCAAGTGCCGGAGGATTTCCAGGGGAAGGACGCCTTCCGCTGAATACAAAGAAGAGGCCTGCAGCATGCGGAGTGAGAAATCCACCATGAGCAACAAACCCAGACACATCCTGAAAACAGCAAGCGAACGTAGATCCACCGCCAGATGCTGATCCAGTCGGTGATGAATTCGTTTCAATGAGATGGAATGCATCCGGTTCATGCTGATGTCTGCACCCCTCAAGCAATACCGCAGACCATCTGCCATGGATGGTCCTGCACATGCTTTCCGGGCAAGGCGTATGAAACCACAGAGGGCACAGAGATCACAGAGGAAAAATGTATCGTTTTCAAAGGATGCGCCTCTGGAGTGCACCGAGTCATCGGAGCTTTGGATACCGTGCGAAGACGCGGGGCGTGCACAAGTTTCACGGACCTTAACTTTCACGTGAGCAGGATCCGTCAAGAGGAAGCGGATGTTGGCGGCTTTCAGGAATCATGACGTTTCCCTAGCGTATCCAGAGCGGTGCTGCACACCGAAGTCCAGAGCGCGCCCACCTTATCCCTTACTTTGGTACCATATGAAATGCCTCATCGTTCAAGCCTGCCTTGATTTTACCCGCAGCTCACTATAGAAAATGTGTGTGAGCAATAAGAAATCCGATACCGACAACCAGGGCATGGCGGCCAAATTGGTGCCTTTCCTTTATCTGACTGCGGCCATCAACGGCGGAGTGATCCTGATCGTCGAGATTCTGGGGGCCAAGATGCTATCGCCCTATTTCGGCACATCGCATTTTGTATGGACGGCACAAATCGCGGCCACTTTGATTTCCCTGGCATTCGGATATTACTACGGCGGCCGCATGGCGGATCGCAAACCACACTTGGCTCGTTTGTTTTACTCCATGCTGTTTGCATCCATTTACCTGGCCATCGCCACCCTGGCACTCGAGCCCGTCGCCTATTTCTTTCTGAAGTTCAAACTGGCGATGGGATCTCTGCTGATGGCGCTCTTTCTTTTCTTTCCACCATTGACCCTGTTGGCCATCACGATTCCCTTTCTGGCAAGGATCACCACCCAGACCACCCAGACCATCGGGGTCCAGGTAGGCCGATTGTCCGCCATCAGCACAGTCGGAAGTGTGGCGGGGACCGTGTTGATCAGTTATGTCCTGATCCCACACCTTCCGAACACCTACACCATGCTCATGGTGGTCGGCATCGAAATCGTTCTGGTTGTCGTTTATTTCCTGATGTTTGAGAAAGGATTCAAAAAGGCCCCCGGAGTACTCCCCGGGATTATCACTGGAATACTACTTTCCATGGTGGCTGGTAGAGTGGAATCGGTGAAAAGCTCGGGATTCGGCAATGAACTGTATCGCAAGAATTCCAATTTCGGACTGATGCAGGTCGTGGATTCTGATGAGGGAGATGTCCGGTATTACCTCAACGATTTTCTGACTCAAAACATCCACGATCCGAAAGCAGACAAAAGCCTGACGGTCTTTACCTACATGTTGCACGGACTGACACACGCCTATCACGCCGCTCCAGAGAAAGTGCTATGTATCGGTCTGGGAGTCGGCATCGTCCCCATGCAACTGGCCAATGAGGGCAGCAATGTGGAAGTGGTGGAGATCAATCCAGGTGTGGTCGAAATCGGAGAACAATTTTTCGGACTGGACCCAAGCAAACTCGACCTGCATATCGGAGACGGTCGCTATTTTCTGAACGCTTCCGAAGAACTCTACGACGTGGTGGTGCTGGATGCATTCCTGGGGGATTCCTCACCTTCCCACCTGATGAGCCGCGAATGCTTCGAAAGCATGGCCAAACGCATGAAGGAAGATTCCATTCTGGTGATCAATGCCTTTGGACATTTCGATCCGGGAGAGGATTTTTTCATGGCATCGCTGGACAAGACCCTGCAATCGGTATTCGGCACGGTACACATTCATGACGGGACACGCGGCAATGTTTTCTTTGTCGCTTCCAGGAAAGAAAATCTTAAGCCACATCAGGCCATGGACATGACTGATGTGCATCCCAGAATCATGGCTTTCGTTGAAACCGCCTGGAAAAACAAGATGGAATCCAATCCGGACAGCGGCATCATTCTCACGGACGATTACAATCCGGTGGAGTACTATGACGCAAAAACACGTGAAGAAATCCGCCTGAACTTCGCCCTCAACATGCGCGGCAA
>CAYPZD010000032.1:7983-41585 GCA_964415055.1 uncultured Verrucomicrobiota bacterium
ACGCAAAAACACGTGAAGAAATCCGCCTGAACTTCGCCCTCAACATGCGCGGCAAATAGTCTTCGCATAGTGTTCTTGGACCAGGCACGCAGGTAGCTTCACCAGGTGTCACTCAAGGAAGCGTCCCGCAATTGCGGAATCCCTGGCGCGCCTCAAGGTAGCGCGTGCCGTCCCTGGCGCGCCCCTTAAGGTTTTCGAACGGCAACCCGTTTCCGTTTTGGGAAGCCTTCGGTTTTCTGAAACCCATATCTTTCCTGAATGTGGCAAATGGTTTTTGTCGACCGGATTCGCCAGGGTTTCCTTTGGATGGCATTCTTGGTAAAGTATGCCACAAGGGGCGGACCGGGACGGTCCGATCTACCTGTAGCGCGCTATCCTCATTCCAACATTCAAAACCAATCCTGCAAAAAAGTTGAAACAATTTCATGCATACCGGTGCTTTTACGGTAGAATGGAATGGATGACGATAGCTGAGGTAATTGGATTATTTCTGACCGAAATCGTGATGATGGTGGGAGCCGTTGGAAGTGTCATCCCGGCCATCCCGAGCACGCCCGTTGTATTTATCGCGGCGCTGGGTCACAAGATTTATTTCGGAGAAGCCAGTGCCAGCATGGGGGTCATGATCGTGCTGGGTCTGGTTATGATGTTTTCCCTGATACTTGATTACGTGGCCAGTCTGATTGGCGCCCGTAAACTCGGAGCAACCTGGAAGGGCGTTGTCGGAGCACTTTTGGGCGGCATGTTCGGATTGCTCTTGGGGCCCTGGGGCATCTTGATCGGTCCGTTTGCGGGGGCGCTTGCCCTCGAGATGCTGGGCGGCCGCAACTTCGACGAAGCCACCAAAGCCGGCACCGGGGCATTACTGGGCATCCTCGCGGGAACACTGGGCAAATTTGTCTGCGCCATCGGAATGGCGGGACTCTTCGCCGCAGATGTCATCATCCGCGCTTTGGGATGGTAATCCGATCAATCCTTCACAGAGTCCCTCATCATGGCATCCACTTTGGCGCGTATGTCAGCGTCCATTTTGATCAGTGGGGGCCATTCGCGTTGAAAGCCTTCACCCGATAATTTGCGGGTTGCGTCGAACCCCAGTTTTGAACCGATCCCGACAGCTTCGGTCGCATGATCCAGCACATCGGCGGGGCCTTTCGTGAAGATGGTGTCCCGTCTCGGTTCGGTGTTGGAGCACAGGCGGAACAGGACTTCACTGGTATTGTGCACGTCGACATCGTCATCGACCACCACGATATATTTGGTGAACATCATCTGCCCCATCCCCCACAGTCCATGCATGATCTTGAAAGCCTGCATGGGGTAGGTCTTGCGAATACTGACAAACACGAGATTGTGAAACACTCCTTCTGCGGGCAGTGCAATGTCCACGATCTCCGGGAAGTTCATTTTGAACACGGGCAGAAACAACTGCACACTCGCCTTGCCCATGTAGAAATCTTCCATGGGTGGAATCCCAACGATGGTGGCCGGATAAACAGCATCCTTGCGGTGAGTGATCGCGGTGATGTGAAACACTGGATAAGGCTCCGGCAAGGTATAAAACCCGGTGTGATCGCCGAAGGGACCTTCATCGCGCAACGGTTCTGTGGGATCAATGTATCCCTCAATCACAAAATCGGCATTGGCAGGCACCTGCAGGTCATTGGTTTCGCATTGAACCATCTCGATGGATTTTTTACGCAGATACCCGGCAAGCAGGAACTCATCCAATCCATCCGGCAAGGGCGCCGTCGCGGCAAACGGAAAGACCGGGTCGCCCCCAAGGAAAATACTCACCGGCATCCGCTGTCCGGTCTCGTAGTATCTCCGGCCGTGTCTGGCCGCCACTTTCTGGAGTTGCCAATGCATGCCGGTGGTTTGTTCATCGTAGACCTGAACACGATACATGCCCAGGTTCCCCTCTCCGGTATCCGGATCTCTGGTGACCACACAGGGCAGCGTGATAAAGCGTCCGCCATCCAATGGCCAACATTTCAGGATCGGAAAATCTTTCAACGTGGGCACCGGATTCGCATCCCTGGCCGGATCCCGGTCGGCGGATGGAGCCTGGGGCCAGGGTTCGGAGCGGGATTCGGGTGCATCATAGCGGTGAATCACTTCTTTGCAGGGACCTGATTTCACTTTTTTGGGCCGGGTATGCCGGAGCTCCATGGCGGTCCCCAAAAGTTTCATGGCATCCTTCAATCCGGTGGGTGGTTTTGCCTTCATCAGGGTACCGAGTTCCGTCGCCACGGATTCCACTGATTCGGCTCCCATCGACAAAGCCATGCGACGATCGGAGCCCATCGTGTTGATCGCAACCGGAAAAGGTGATACCACGCCATTGACTGTGGGCTTTTCGAACAACAAAGCTTTGCCACCGCCGGGCTTTTTCATCTCCCTGTCGGTGATTTCCGTGATCTCCAATTCGGTGGCCACCGGTTCCTTGATGCGAACCAGTTCACCCATTGCTTCCAATTTTTCGACAAAATCCCTGTATGATCCAAATGCCATTGTGCGAACACCCTATCAGAGTTTTCGCCGGATTCAATGGAACATAGATAAGAACCGGTCATGGTTTGGATATTCAAATTCGGATCTTGATGCCGAAGAGCTTGTCGAGTATCAATCCATGCATTCGAAGAAACACGAAACTATCTCGCCCTACGCGGATTCCAATGGGATTCGTCGATTGTAAAAGACAGTGGTATCAAACCGGTTTTAAACTGTGCCCCGACTAATCAAAACCCGGAAACAACACGATAAAATGCAAACTTTGGAAAAAATGGAACCCATGTCGGCAGGGCAGATCCTGGACCGCACCCTGAAACTCTATTCACATCATTGGAGTTTGTTGCTCGGCATTTCGGCCGTATTGACCCTGCCTGCCGCTGGAGTGATGATCGCAATCAATTCCTTCACACAACATGCCCTTCGCACTCAAAACACCTCGGCGACACTGATCGGAGGACTGTTGAACCTGGTGGTCATCTGTCTTTATGGATTTGTGATTTACCCATGGGCTCAGGGAGCCTCCACCTTTGCCATCAGTGAACGTTACCTCAACCGTGAAGTCGGCATCGGGCAGGCGATCGGTTTTGGATGGCGTCGATTGGGCACCTTGTTCAACGTTTCACTTTCCATTGGCATGCGAGTTTTCATTGGCATGTTGCTTTTCATCGTTCCCGGCATCATGTGGGCGTGTTCTTATGTCGCGGCGCTGCCTGCGGTGGTTATCGAAGGCGGAACAGCACGGGATGGCATGCGACGCAGCCGCGATCTGGCTCACGGAAGGCGTTGGAGTGTTTTCGGTGTACTGATCACCATCTGGCTGCTGAGCATCCTGCTCAACATCGCCTTTTACTTTGTGGTGGATCTCAGTCTAGGAGCCACAACCTTCTTCGGTGACCTGGTCTACAATGTCATCAGCCAGGGCGTCGGGATTTTACTCATGCCGGTCGGTGTGATCGCAGCGACGTTGTTGTATTATGACTTCCGCATTCGCAAGGAAGGTTTCGATCTGGAAATGCTTCAGCAAGCCATGCACGAAGATTTCAACCCAGGTTCCGACGACCAGCAACCTCCAATCAATCAGGACCAGGGATTCTGAAGAACTCATCACAATTCCAACAGCACCACACGCCTCTGACACGACCGGAACATGGCTCAAACTCAATCAATGCTCGATGACGAGATCATCCGCGAGAGTGCTCGCGACATTCTCGAGCAATCGGAGTTCCGGGAGGAGGAGACCGCCTATCTCATCCAGAAATGGCTGGGCAGATTTGGCGACTGGTTACATTCCTTTCAGGATTGGTCCGCTGAAAACCCTTTTTACACCTGGCTGATCATTATCGGATTATTGATCGTCCTGATCCTGCTGGTCACGCATATCGTCTATACCGCGTTTGGGGATAGTTTTGGCGGCAAAAAATCTCAAGCACCCCAGTCAGGAAGCGGCAGATCCATGGAAGTGTTGGAGGGCAAGGCTTCCAGCTGGCGCGAGGGATTGGAAAAAGCCAGGACCGCCCTCACATCGGGACAATTACATGAAGCCATCTGGATTGGTCATCGTGTGTTGTTGGGATTACTGGACGAAATCGGATGCATTCAGTTTCAAGGATACAAAACCAACACCACCTACCTCCGTGAGCTGGGGCAACAACACGCCTGGTTTGATCTGCTCAAGCGATTCACGCAGACCTACGAAACCAACGTTTATGGTAGCGTTGAAATCGAAGAGGAAGAAATCCAATCACTATTGGGAGAAGTGGTCACCTGCATGGAGGAATCCTCATGAACACCGAACGCAAGAACCGGATCATCGTTTTTTCAGCGCTGGCCTGCTTCAGTTTGCTGATGGCCCTGCTGACGATTCTTTCGCCGGCGGCAAGCCATGACCTGCTCAATCGTCCCAGCACCTACTACACCGACAAAACGGGAGCGAAGGGATTGTGGATGATCCTGCAGGAATTCCTCCCATCCGTTACCCAATGGCGCAAGCCATTCGCCGTGGTGGCAGGACACCAACACCTTTCCCCAGACATCGACACATTGATCGTCGCCTCCCCGGGGCGTCCTCTTGGCCCCCATGAAACGGAGGCGCTCATGGAATGGATCGAACAAGGAGGACAGCTCATTCTGGCATTGGAAGAAGATTGGCCCATATCGGATCAGCCCCTGAAAAAGCAACATTCCTGGCTCAACGAACGACGCCAGAAAGCGCTGCAAATCAAAAAAGAAGACACCAATCCCCAAACCATCAAGGATGGCTTCCTGAAGCGATTGGAACTTGGTTTTGAAGTGGAACAACAATCCCAACACTCCTTGAGCGGATGGTTGACAGTGGGTGCAGACCTGCCTGTCTACAGGATTAAATCGCGCGAAACACTCACATGGGAAGGAGCTTTTGAGCCCTTCGTGATCGGGGAAAACAATGAGCCGCTTGTCATCAACAAACCGATGGGACTGGGACGCATCCTGATCACCGGTCACAGCTCAATGATTTCAAACGAAGCCATGATGGATTCCGACAACGCGGTCTGGTGGACCCGCATCTGCCACGATTGGGGAACCGGTCGCGTTGCCTTCGATGAATACCACCACGGCTTTGCCGAACGCCGGGGATTTACTTCCCTGGCCGGAGATTTCATGCACACGCCCTGGGGTTGGTTCACGCTCCATGCCATGTTGGCAGGCGGACTGTTCATGTTTTTCACCCAACGTCGTCTGGGACGCATCTATGAAAAACCAGTGACCCATACACGTGAAACGCTCAAACTCCTCCAGGCACGATCCTCCATGCTTGAACAAGCCCAACCCACACGCCTGTCCGGTCAATGGATTGCCCACACCCTGGCATTGGATCTGACACAGGGCGGGTTGAATGTGCCCTGGAAAGACTGGATCCAGGCCCAGGCGGATCACACTCAGAGCACTGAAGTGGGCGAGCACTGGAAGAAGTTGATCGATCAACTCACCAAACTGGAACAATCACCATCCAGCGACGAAGCAACGCTGAAACAACTCAGCCAGACAGCCGCCACCATTCAACATTTTTATCGTCATGAACATTGAATCACAAGAAAACCCAGCTCCCGAAGAAACAACCGGCCGCACACTGGCGGGTCAGGTGCAAGACCAGCTCCAGACGATCATCAGCGGACAGGAATCCGTTATTCAAGGCTTGCTGACCTGCCTGGTCGCCGGAGGACACGCTTTGCTGGAAGGCGTTCCCGGTGTCGCCAAAACATTGCTCGTAAAATGCCTCGCGGCGAGCACCGACAGCGATTATTCACGCATCCAGTTCACGCCCGACCTGATGCCCAACGACATCACCGGGGTAAACATATTCGATCAACATGAAAACCGCTTTCAATTCCGCAAAGGACCTGTCTTTGGAGACATCGTTCTGGCCGATGAAATCAATCGCGCTCCGGCCAAAACCCAGGCCGCCTTGTTGGAAGCCATGCAGGAAAAACAGGTAAGCATCGACGGCGAACGCCACGCTCTTTCAGAGCTTTTCACCGTGGTCGCCACCCAGAATCCGGTGGATTACGAAGGCACCTATCCCCTGCCCGAAGCTCAGTTGGATCGATTTCTCATGAAACTGCATGTCCCCTACCCATCCGAGGACGCCGAACTCGAAATGCTTCAGCGCATGCACACTCTGGGAGACAACGCTCCGAAACCGGAGCAACAGATTCAGGCAGTGATCCGGAGGAACGATCTTGCCTCCGTTCGCTCACAAGCCAAGGCGCTGCCGATCGAAGCACCGGTGATGCAATACATCATCAGTATCATCCGGCAATCCCGATCCCTTCAAAGCCTCGCGCTCGGAGCCAGCCCGCGGGCGGCCGTGATGCTGATGGATGCCGCCAAGGCTCTGGCCGTGCTGCGTTCAAAAGAATTCGTCACCCCTGATGAAGTCCAGACACTCGCCTGTCCCGTGCTAAGGCATCGCATCCGCCTGACTCCCGAGGCTGAAGTGGAAGGACTGAGCCCCGACTCCTGTATCCAGGAACTCCTCCAGCAAGTTCCTATTCCCCGTTAAGATGCGACGATTGCGACTCAACTGGATCCCTGGCACGCCCAGCCTCATATGGCTGGGGATAGGCGGGCTATGCTGGCTCCCGACAACCGTACTGGGCCCGTCCGCATGGGTGTTCGGCGCCGTGTTTTGGATGGGTTGGTTTGCATTCACATTTAAAAAGGCCCGTTTGATTCCCCATCAGTCATCCATCAAGATCCATCGCAAAACACCCGCACGATTCCTTTGTGGACGAGCAAGTGCGATCCATTTATCCATCGAAAACCACAGCGCTCTCCCAATCCTTCTACAACTGAGAGATGAGATCCCGGACAGTTTTATTTTGGACAATGTCTTTGAACTTGTTCGCGTGGAAGCCCATCAAACCATCCAAGTTTCCTACACCATCCACCCGACTCGACGGGGCCTGCAATCTTTTGGGAAATGCGTTGCACGCGTGTCCTCTCCGGGTGCCTGGATATGGAAGGAGCTAAGCTGGGACATCGAAGAAACGGTCAAGGTCTATCCGGATTTCCAACTCATCCCCGAAGAACGACTCACCGCAAAAATGCTGCTCAAAGACTGGCATGTGAAACGTCCACGCAAAAAACGCGGTGAGGGTCATGAATTCGAAAGCCTACGTCCCTATGTGACAGGCGACGACACCCGTCACGTGGACTGGAAAGCCTCCGCACGAAGGCAAAAGCTCATCGTGCGTCAGCTCCAGGTGGAACGCGGGCAGCAAATCGCCATCATGCTCGACTGCGGACGTTTGATGAGCGAAACCATTTCCGGCGCGACACGCCTGGATCATTCAATGAACGCCGCCCTGATGCTCGGTCAGGTCGCCAGCAAGCGCGGGGATAACATGTCCATGGTCTGCTTCTCGAATCAAATCCAGGCCTACATGCCCTCCACCAAAGGAAGAGGCGTCATGCATCGCATGATGGAAACTTTATACCATGTGGAAGCCTCCCCCGTGGAATCCGACTATTGGCAGGTGACAGCGGAAGCAATGCATCTGCTGAAGCGACGAAGCCTGATCGTGTTTTTCACCGACGTCCTGGATCTTGCGGGGAGCACCGGACTGGCCAACAACCTCGCACGTGCCGCATCCAGACATCTCGTCCTCTGCGTGGTATTGTCGGAGCCGGGCATTTTAAAATCGGCACGCCAAATGCCGAACAACCAACATCAGATATACGAAAAAGCCGCCGCCTCCCAGCTACTCATCAAGCGTCACCTTGCTTTGGAGAAAATGAGATCCAAAGGCATCCTGGTATTGGAAACCACACCCGAATCACTCACGGTCAACCTGATCCGGCGATACATCGAAATTCGCATGAGCAATCTGCAATAAACGCCATGAAAGATTCCGTCTTCCTTTCCACGCCCGAACATGCCTCTCTCGAATTTGAGTTGGCCGGTTTGGGATCGCGTTTCATGGCGCATGCCATCGATCTGGTCATCATCGCTGCCGTGTTGATTGCTTTCTGGCTGTTTCTCTTTCTGGGACCGCTCGCTGTGATGGTGCGCGAATCATTTGGTTCTGCGGAAACATTCGGATCCTACGGCATCGCATTGATGATCATGATTTCTTTTGCCGTTCTTTGGGGTTATTACTTTCTGCTCGAAGGTTATTATCAGGGAACAACGCCTGGCAAAAAAGCCATGGGGATCCGTGTGATTCGAGAGGATGGATTGCCCATCGGATTCTACGAAGCCGCCGTGCGGAATTTCGTACGGGCAGCGGATGGCTTTCCGCCACCGACCTACTTCCTGGGGGGAATGGTGATGCATCTGGATCCCACCGGCAAAAGACTCGGGGATATGGTGGCAGGCACCATCGTCATCCGCGAATCCTTCCCCAGGACGATCGAATCCCGCACGGGCGCCGCCTGGGCGGCACGAGTTGAAAAAGGACATTCCCGCAAACCACTCTCCCTGCCCGGGGGCAATGTGACGGTCAAACAAATGGACCTGATCGAGCAATACCTCAACCGCCGCACCACATTTCCACTCGAACGCCGAAAGGACCTTGCACAATCCATGGCGGCGCCTCTATGGAAAATCTCAGGTCGTGACATGCCGGAAGAAAACTCGTTGCCCGGCATCCTACAACGCGATGAAACCTTTCTCCAACAATTGCTCGACCAGGCGAATGAAGAAGGTTCCCGTTCCGGCACATCCCAGACACCGAAATCCGAGTCCACGTTCTTTTGAGCGATGTCACACATGCAATCCAACGAATCCATCGAAACATTTGAGGGGGCTGACAAACAGGCGCATTGGCGTCGATTCGAAGAAGCCACCACCCGCATGCGAAAGCGTCGGAACAAAACCTTGCGGGATCTTTCCGAAACGGAACTCATGGCCTTCTTCGATCAATACCAATCAATCACCGCCGACCTGGCACGCGCACGATCCCTTGGCGCTCCGGACTCTGTGATCGATCGCATTAACCGTATGGCGGTGGCCGGCCATGTGATTTTATATGGCTACTCAAAGAATAAGAATGCCTCATCCAAAGCAACCTGGTGGCACGCCTTTGCCAGAGCCGTGCGGCAACATCTATGGGCTTTGGGGCTTTCTTCGATCCTTTTCTTCGGCACGGCCGTCGTGACGTATTTTTCCGTGCTGAACAACCCGCAGCTTGGATTTGACCTCGTCCCGGATGAATTCCTGCATTTCAATCCGGCCAAGGAAGACAACATGCACGACATTCCCAGTTTGTCGCGCCCGATTGCCGCGTCCAGCATCATGTCGAACAACATCCAGGTATCACTCCTGGCCTTCGGCATGGGCTTGACCGCAGGCATTGGCACGGCGGGCATTCTGATTTTCAACGGGATGCATTTGGGGGCGATAGCAGGTTGGTTTGCCGTGCAGGGGAACAGCCGGTCTCTGTGGGGATGGATCATGCCGCATGGCGGCGTCGAGTTACTTGCGATCAGCCTTGCGGGAGCGGCCGGTTTTCTACTGGCCAGGGCGATCTACTGCCCGGGCCAGGTCCGGCGTCGCACCGCACTCAAGCAAATCGGCCGCTCAGCGCTTGTCATGGAAGTCGGAGTCATGGTGATGCTGGTCTTTGCCGGTCTGATTGAAGGCTTCGTTTCTCCCAGCGCCATCGGGTACCCGGCACGGATGGCCGTTTTGGCAATTACTCTCACGATTTGGATAGGGTACTTTGTAATGGCTGGAAGGAATGAATTTAAAATAGTGAATAGTGAATAGTAAATTGGGTCGTAGGTGGTCGAGAAACTTGGGCTTACCTTTGTCTGTTTTCTCACAATTTGGATACCACAAGGTTGCGCGTCGAGACGACACGATCCACCTTTGCCAATTCACTATTTTAAATTCACTATTTACTATTTGAAATTGCTTCGCTCAGCGAGCCATTCGCAGACGGCTGGCCAGGTTTCGCGTTGGGCTTTGCCTCCGACTGCGAGGCCGATGTGGCCCCCCGGGACCAGCATGGTTTTGCGGTCTGTGGAGCCTACCAGATCGTTTAAGGCCAAACTCTGGGAACAGGGAACCAGATCATCCCCTTTTGCCACAATGTTCAGTAAAGGACAGGTCACGTCCTTCAACTGCACCCGCTGATTGCGAACATGGAGTTCGTCTTTCACGAGCTGATTCTTTTGATAGAGGTGCTTGACGAACTCACGAAAGATCTCGCCCGGAACAGAAATGTTGTCGTTCAACCAGGTTTCCATGGTCAGAAAATCTTCAACGAATTTGTCATTGTGAACGTTCTCCATGAAATTGAGTGGTTTCTCGATAAGGTTCCCCACCGGCTTCAACATGAGAAAGCTGGATTGCAGGAATTCGGCGGGACAATTGCCGAAGGTATCCACGAAATCATCCACATCAAAATAATTCGGATCGGCCCAAAGATTCAGCAAACCTTCACGAGTGGAAAAATCGATTCCCGCTGCCATCAACATGAGATTGGCCACGCGCTCACGGTGCAACGCCGTATAGATCGTGCTCATGGTCCCCCCCATGCAGTAACCCAAAATACTGGTCTTGGAACTTCCGGTGCGTTCACAAACAAAATCCACCAACCCGTCCATGTAGCGATTGATGTAGTCATCCAAACTTAAATAGCGGTCGGCCAGGGTGGGACTCCCCCAATCAATCAGGTAAGTATCAAATCCCGCATCGACAAAATGCCGGATCACACTTCTCTTTTCTTTCAGATCAAGGATGTATGGACGGTTCACCAAAGCAAACACCACCAGCAGAGGTGTCTTGTGTTTGACGGGTTTGCTGGACGGATAATGGAGCAGCTTGATGTGATCCACACGGTGAACAACTTCAGAAGGTGTGGCGCCTTTGGTAACCTTGCGCGCCTTTTCCGCAATCAACGGCAAGCGCGACCATCGTTTCATCTCAGTCATCCCTTCTTCAGCAAAGGCAGCCTGCCACTTCAACCAGGGGTTTTCGATCGTTGTCTCCATGATTCAGAACTTTCGGATAATGGTTTTGGCGCTGACGCAAACTAACGGGACCGTTTCCTGGTCGCCGCCTTCTTTTTAGTCACCGTTTTTTTCTTGGCGACGGCTTTTTTGGGACGAGCTGCCGCTTTCCCGGCAGATTTGTTTTTTGCAGCCGGCGGTTTGGAAGTCATCTCATCCAGCCGTTCCTCCAGTCGATCCAGACGCGCATGCACATTGGCTTCCATTCGCCCCACAGCAGCCAGCAATGCACGCAGATCTTCCTTGGAGGTTCCCTGCATTTCATCGTGGGCTTTGACCAGAAACTCGTTGGTCATTTTCTTGAATGCAATGGCACTGTCCATGGTTTGTTTCATGGAGCTCAGAAACTCCGGAGACCTCATGAATTCCTCCCAGGTCTTGCCCAATGCCTGGAACATGCTGCTTCGCATTTGCCGCATGAATTCAGGAGGAGCGGAATCGGGCGAGAACTGAAAGGTCCCCTGCGTCATTTTGCTGAACGTCTCCGACCAGATTTTTTGAAAAGCAGCCGCCTGCTCCCAAGGTGTGTCCTTGCCTTCGCTCATATCGTTCCTTGATTATGTTGATTGATTTCGTTCGGTCACTCAGGAAGCCACCCGTTCCACCATCATGGCGACGGCTTCCCCGCCACCGATGCAAAGCGTATCAATACCGATGGATCCGCCGCTGTGCCCCAAGGCATTCAGTAAAGTAACCAAAGTGCGAGCCCCACTGGCGCCAATAGGATGCCCCAACGATACGGCTCCCCCCAGAATATTGACCTTGTCTTCGGGAAGCTCAAGGTCCTTGATCGCTGCCATGGCCACCACTGAGAACGCTTCGTTTACTTCGAACACATCCACATCCGACACTGATTTCCCGGTCTTCTCAAGCAACTTGCGAACCGCATGAATCGGAGCCAGGGTAAACCACTCCGGCTCGATCGATGCGGTCGCATAACCCAGAATACGAGCCTGTATCTTCAGCCCCAGGGTCGCCGCTTTTTCTTCGGAACACACCACCACAGCTGCCGCCCCATCATTAATGCTGGATGCATTTCCTGCCGTCACAGTGCCTTCTTTGCCGAAAGCGGCGCGCAAGCTTCGCAGTTTTTCCTCTTTGAAGACGGCCGGCCCCTCATCTGCCTCAACCATAACCGATCTCTTTCGGGACTTCACCTCAACCGGCACGATTTCATCTTGGAACACACCCTCTTCCGCCGCCTTCCGAGCCCTCTGGAAACTGCGCACCGCATAGTTGTCCTGGTCCTCACGTGTAAACGCATACTTCTCGGCACATTGATCCCCACACATCCCCATGTGCTTGTCATGATAAACATCCCATAAACCGTCACGAATCACCGAATCAACCAACTGACCATGACCCAGCCGATAACCCGAGCGTGCTTTATCCAGCAAATAGGGCGCCATTGACATATTTTCAGCTCCTCCAGCGACGATGAGATCGGCATCCCCACATTGAATGGCCTGTGCAGCCAGCATCACCGATTTCAAACCGGATCCACACACCTTGTTGATCGTGGTTCCTCCCACGTTCACACCGAACCCGGCCTTCATCGCCACCTGACGTGCCATGTTCTGGCCCTGACCGGCGCTCAAAACATTGCCAAATATCACTTCATCAACGTCCGATGGCGATGCGCCTGCTCTTTCCAAAGCATTCCGGGCGACCAAGGCCCCTAGTTCACTCGCTGCCACAGTGGATAAAGAACCGGAAAAAGAACCGATGGGGGTGCGACAAGCGCCGCACAAAACGATGGATTTCATAAGTGGGATCTAACTGGATGGATGTTTAACTGTTTCTTTTTGATGTACCGTTCGGACTAGCTGAGTCGCTACTTCACACCTACCGCATTGGGCAGATTTTCGGTCCATTTCATCCAGGTCTCGACCATCTGATTGTTGGCTTTGGTGACCGACTTGATTTGTTCCTGCACAAAATCAACCGAATCCTTCATGAGGGTGTTGACTTTTTTTTGTGCTTCCGCAGGATCTTTTGCAGCTGCAACATCCAGGGATTGACGCATCATTTCGAGCCCTTTCTTGGCGTTGGCATCCATCGCTTTCAAGGATTCATCAAACTGTTTCTGGGCGGCGGGCATGGTATCTTTCAGCACTTTGTCCGCCCCTTCATTCACACCAACAGCGTCCAGTCTTTGATTCACAAAATCGGTGACCATGCGTGTTGCATCTTCTTGCCATTTAAGGCCTATTTTGAAAGCTTGGTCGTAATTTTTAAGGGCCTGATCGAAGTATTCGGTTCTGGATTGTTTGGCTTTTGCAGTCATAGGATTGTTTCTCTCTGAGTTGATGGTTATCAAATCACCCAGGCCCTCTCCCTTCCCGGGACTTTCTACCATCAAACATCCATCAAAGACAGGTCATGGTCAAGCCTTTTTTTTGCATTTGCACAATTTTTCAAAACATTGTTTTACTGCTTGGGTTTCCCGTCTTTGCTGTCCACTTTGCCCTGAAGAGCTTCCACCTGCTTCTGCAGTTCCTCGAGTTGACTCTTCCACATGTCGTTCATACCGCCACCGAAACCCGCCCCCATATTCATGCCTGGCATTCCGCTTGCGCCCCATGGAAAACCTTGCTGAAAAAAAGGTGTGCCTCCCATGCCGGAAGCCGTTTTCATCCATTGGTCATAGAATTGCGAAAAAGCGGTCATTGGAGTTTGTATCTGATTCTTGATAAACTCACTCACCATTTTGTCATCGAACCGAATCATTTGTGTCAACAGCTCCACCGGAAACACACCCAGCTTGTCTGCTTCATGTTCCAAAATGATTTGTGTGAGGACGCGGGCAGTGATGTCTTCGGATGTTTTAGAGTCCACCACTCTCACCGATTGCCCGTCACGCACCATGTCCCGAATGGCCTCCAGGGTCACGTGGCAACTGTGCGTGGAGTCATAGTAACGCCGGTTGGGATATTTGCGGATTTCGACGGTTTCTTCCTGACTTGAGTTTGCTGCACTCATGTAAAAATGATGCACTCATGCAAAAAGAAATGCAAAAACAAACATTTACGCTGAAGAAACGCCTCATTCGACATTATTTTGGCTGTAATATGTTTTGCGAACGCACAAATTCATTTGACACTGATCTGGCTCTCTTTTAGGTTGGAATCACGGAATCCACATGAACGCTTCACTCACATGGCTTGAGACCTTTGCTGTTCTACCAGCTGCTCCAGCGATGCATCCTTTCTGTAAAACTGAAATTCAACTTCAACGAAAACATGAATATACAAGATAAAGTCGGTGTGATCACGGGCGCGGCCAGCGGTATTGGTCGGGCATTAACCGAGGAATTGGCAAATCGCGGCGCAAAGGCGGTCGGCATGGTTGATCAAAGCGATCAGGTTGAATCCGTTGCCCGGGAAATGAATGAGAAGGCGGGAAGAGAGGTCGCCATTCCCTTTCAGGGTGATGTTTCTGATGAACATTTTCGCCAGGAAGTGTTTCGCGAGTTGAGAGCAAACCAGGGGGTTGTTTCCATGTGTGTGCCGGCGGCCGGCATCACACGGGATCGTCTGGCGGTCAAATCCAACAAGGAAACCAAAGAGATCGAAATCTATCCTTCCTACTTGTTTCGACAAGTTACAGAAATCAACCTGATCGCTCCCATTTACTGGGCGCTTGAGATGGTCGCGCAAATTGCAAACGACCGAAAAGAGCGCGGATTGAAGCGATGGGATCCCAGTGAAGGCATGCAGGGGGTTGTGGTCTTTATCGGTTCGGTTTCTTCATTGGGAAACAAAGGTCAGATCGCCTACGCCGCCACCAAGGCCGGATTGGAGGGCGCAGCATCGACCATCATGAAGGAATCCATCTTCCATGGTGTGCGATCCGGTGTCATCCACCCTGGATACACTAACACGCCGATGGTGCGCGCTTTGGGTGAGGATTTCATCAATGAGCACATCATCCCGCAGACCCAATTGCGGCGATTGATCGAGCCCGCCGAAATCGCGGATGCCATCTGTTTCATGATCAACAATGTTGCGGTGAGCGGATCGCTGTGGGCCGACGCCGGCTGGCACCCGATGGCCTGATGTTTATCGAAATTGCCCGAGGAGGATCACTCCGATGACGGCAATCAATCCGCCTGCGATGGATCGTTTGGTGGGGCGGTCCCCCTCCATCCAGGCGGATAACGGAATCACCATCAAGGGCGTGGTCGCCACCACGGGCAGCACCAGTCCGCTTGGAGTGCTTTCCAAAGCCCATTGATAACATCCGACTCCCAGACTGGGACCGGCCAGAGCGGTCCCCACAATCCAGGGGGCCGCCTTCCGGAGTGACGGTCTGTTATTTTCAGTTTGAGTGCTTCCTGCAAGGACAGATTCACCAGTCGGCTTACGCAGCCATCTCATCATACATACAGCGATCCAGGCAATCAGAAGGCCACCCAGAATACGTTGATAGGCGGCTGTTAAACCGTCAATGGCCAATCCTTCTTTGGCGTTGATATCATAGGCCAATCGACTCATTGCCGCCCCGATTCCCTGCCCCAGGGCCGCGATGGTTCCATAGATCACACCCGTCACATTGAAGGACGTCGTCGATGATGTTTTTCGGTCAGG
Organism: uncultured Verrucomicrobiota bacterium; assembly: GCA_964415055.1. Lineage (GTDB taxonomy): Bacteria > Verrucomicrobiota > Verrucomicrobiia > Limisphaerales > AAA164-E04 > AAA164-E04. Next base: position 23,583 of record CAYPZD010000032.1, read on the forward strand.
AAGCAGAGCCACCACCACCCCGAGCAAGATACAGGCAATGCAGGCCATCTGGGGCAGCGTCAAAACCGTATGGATCCACAGCCATTCCGCAAAGGCAGCGGAAGGAGCGGCCACACAATGAACCAGGAGCAGGGTTAATCTTGATCCCAAACGGGGGAGAGCCTGATACAAGGCCAGGTCTCCGATTCCAAAACCAACCACGCCGCTCCAGAAAAACATGGCAAATCCCTGCCCTTGCATCCCCTGGGCAAATAGGTGGGACCAGATGGCCAGCAGCACGGTTGCCAACAACAATCTCCAGAAATTTGCTGAAATTCCACCCACAATGCGAGTCGCTTTGGTGGCGGACACCGCGGAAAGGCAGAAGAGAAAAGTCGCCAAGAGGGCCGGAATCATACTGAAAAGTGGATAAACAAAAAGAGGCCGGTTGAACCCGGCCACATTTGAAACATGGCTGTCCGGCAAGGATTCGAACCTTGACCAAAGCCTCCAAAGGGCCTTGTGCTACCATTACACCACCGGACAAGCCGGCGGTTACCTTACCCATGAAACAGAAAGGCGCAACAAATTTGTGAAGGAAATAAGCGAAAATCGTTCAATTGAGGTTTCCTCGCACGTTTTCATGCAGCATTTTGCCGGCAACGTGGCTGTAAGGATGCACTTTTGAGGCTGGCCGACCGTCGTTTTCCAAGGGAAAACCTTCATTCGCCCAGGCAAAAACAGAACCCTCCAGATTCGTAACATGTGTCAAACCGGCCTTCATCAAACGCGCCGCGAGTTGAGAAGAACGGTAACCGACGGAACAATAAACCACCACAGAGCGATCTTTTCCAATGATCTTCAGCGCCTTTTTGGTCTCTATATCCGGATCCATTTGGACGGCTGCGGGCAGATGGCTATAGTTGTATTCCTCCCGGGTTCGCACATCAATCACCAAGGGATTCTCACGGGCCTCGTCTCCCAACCATTCCCAAAGTTGATGCGGTTGCAGGTGTTGAACATCCGGAAACCGAAACCGAACGGTCCGTTTGATCGACTCCAAGGCAAGGCGCTCACGTCCAGGAAAAAACAAAGCCCCCACTGCCACCAAACCATGACAATAAGCGCAGAACATGTTGATGATATTTCGAACAAAGCACATCTGAGACACTCTCTAAAGCTGTAAAGAGTAGGCAATGGAGCTGAGTCTGCCAAACCTCATATTCCGTCTCTCTTGGAGCCCGAAAAATCCGATTGCAATTGCACCCGAACTCTGCTTGACTATGCGCATTCCAATGAATCTTTTTGGCCGGGGACGGCTGGTTGTGGGTTTTTGTATCTTCATGAAACTCAGCATGCCGACTGGCTCCATCGGACGACGAATGGCCAGAGCATTGGGAGGACCATACAATTAGCAACATCAGGTAGACTTATGAAAAACACTTCTTTTTCTTCTTCCAGTCGTAACCATCAGTCTTGGTTGACGACGATCACGCTGTCCGTTGGCTTGATATTTTCCAGTCAATTAAGCGGACAAGAAGTCCTGTTTCAGGAAACATTCGAAACAGATGGAGACGGATCCAGATACACGGTTGAAGGGGGGGATGTGTATGAGTTGGACCGCATCCAATCCGAACTGGGCAATGCCGATCAACAAGGGCCCATTTATTGGGCGCGCAACACGGATGTCTCATTTGTAGGAGTTCCCGCTCCCACACCGGAGAAAAGAGGGATCCTGGCTTACCATCACACGATCGCGGCAGACGATGTCACGGATGATTTTCTGACTTTTTTTGACGGTATTGTGGATTGGATGACCGGCGGGAAAAGCAATGCCACCATCCTTTTTTCGCCCCCTCCGGCAGGAGATGGAGATTTTGTCCTGGTTGAGCGACTCGAATCCAAGGGGCATACGGTGTTGGAAGATGATGAAGGCGGACGTCTGCCCAGTGCATCAGAGATTGATGCAGTCATCAAGAGCAGCAGCGGCGGATCGAATCCCAGCCGATTTGCCACCTACGAAGTTCCACTATTGACCTACCGGTCTCCCGATCATGATGACATGCTGGTGTCAAGTATCGGTCAAACGATCACCTCAGATATCGGTCCGGTAACCGTTCACGACACCGGGCATCCGGCAGCGGGCGGTCTGAGCGGAGAAAAAACATTCATCAACAACTCCAACCAATTTGACCTGGCCGGAGAAATCTTTCCTGGCGATGCCACGGTGGTGGCCAGTTTCACCCGGACCATTGCCGCCAGTGTGGACAGCATTGAGGAAGCCCAACAAGTCATCAGTGGTGAAATAAAAAACCGCAAATCAACCGGCACCATTCCGGAAGCGGACATCGTGGCTTCAGGCAACGCGGCGAGTGGGGGTGTGTTCAGCGGTGATTTCCCTGCCCCTGGTGATCCTGCGGGTGGATTTGTCACGGTCGCTACCGGGCAGATTCGCATCGGATCAGCCGACACCATCTCCATTGCACTGGGTGCGGACGATGGCGGTTATGTTCGCGTTGACCTGGATGGAAACGGCATCTCGGATGACGACCAGGTGCTGACTCTGGATGGCACCGGAGCCTTTCGATATACCACCGCTGATGTTGATTTTCCTGCGGGAACCTTCGATTTCGAATGGGTGGCCTACAACTCAGGTGGAGCCTTTGGAAGCGAGTTTTTGACCGCTTTCTCGGCCGGCGGCGGCACCCCCACCACGATTGACGACTTTGAATGGGAACCGGTCAGTGACATCAGCGGCGCCATCACGCTGGTTGGAAACATTGATGTCACCACCTATGCAATGGATGTTCCACCCGAAGAGGAAACAGTGCCATTTTTCATCGCGCTGGAAGCTCCGGAAGATGGAGGGTCGGTGTTTGGTGGTGGTCCGTTCGCCGGGTTTGAGGGGGACGCCTTCTTTACCGGATCCGGCTTAAACAAATTCGACGCAGGAGTGCTGCCCAAGACCATTACCTGGAACGATCCCATCAATGTATCCGGCAAGGAAAACCTGAACCTGACCATTGCCGCCGCGGCCACGTTCCTGGATTTTGAAACATCCGACTTCCTGAGAGTTTACATTGATGACGGTAACCCATTGATCGATTTTACCGCGCCCAGCGGCAACGATAAATTCTTCAATGACCAGGGCACCAATGGAGAAAATCCGACACGTTTGAACCTGAACTTCCAGGATGTCACCTATGCGATTCCGGCCGGCACGTCCACCATCAACCTCAGGGTCGAATCCACCACCACCTGGTGGAATGAAATCGTTGGGATCGACAACATCCGCATCACTTCAGGGGAACTGGTTCAAGTGGATCCGACCGTCAGCATTGCTCGTGAGGGAGACAACATTGTGGTTAGCTGGACGGGAATTCTTCAGTCGGCTGCAGACATCAACGGTCCTTGGGTGGATGTGGCCGACGACTCCAACAGTCCACTTATCCTAACACCAGACGACCAATTACCCATGCAGTTTGGTCGGGCGGTAGCACCTTAAAGTTCATTGAAACAGATTTTCTTGTCGTAAGACAGGATTTGGCGGGTCTCGGGAAACGAAAGTAAACCGTGTGCGTTTTCCCGGGGCCCGTTGTTTTTTGCATCTATTTGCTTGCCTGCTTCAAGTCTGGGAGGGCTTAATTGGGAAGCGAAAAACGAGGCAGCATTTGAACAAACAGGGCTGCAAAAAAGCAAAACACAACGAAAAGCCATAAAAATTACAGACGCACTACTGGCCGAACACACGGTTTTTCACAGTCTCTTTGAAGTTGTCGAAAAACAGCTCGACCAAAACCCTTCTGTAGAACGCATTCGCGTGCTGGCGGAGATTCTGCTCCACCTGCTCGAAAAGCACGGCCAAGCCGAACACGACCTGCTGGTTCCCCCCATTGAACCGTTTCTGCATGAGATCGGACATTTGGAAAATTTCCACAAAGAAGACGACATCATCATCGAAACCCTTCAGAAGATTGTCGACTGCGATGATCCAGGCCTGGCCAAACAGGTCATGATCAAAACCCTTCGATTGGCAAACGACCACTTTGATAAAGAAGAACGCTTCGTCTTCCCCCTTGCCGAAAAACACATCAGCGAAAAATCCCTCAACGAACTCGGCGACGCCTGGGCGAAAGGGAAGGAATTGTGAATTTAGAATGGTGAATGGTGAATTAACCTTAAGGGCATCGAGTGTTTTTGGGCTTTCCCCAGAAAGGCGATTGTGAAATCAAATACCATGAGGCTGCGCGCCGGGGACGGCACGATCTACCTCACCCCCCAATTTACTATTTACCATTTACTATTTTAAATTCCTACCTAGGCGCCAGGGTTTCGTCCAGGGCCAGGAGGCTGAGTGCTACGCCGAATGCGGGGAAGACTTCCGGGGAGACTTTTATGTCCGGTTTTCCGAGTTCGATGAGCATGGTTTGCTGGTCTGATTTGCCGAGGGATTGGTAGAACTCAAAACTTCGTACGAGCCGGGATTGTTCGCTGGCGCTGGGAGCCCTGAACAATACCTTTTCAAAAAGAAAATCAACCCTCGCTTCCGCTCCCAAATCTTCCCTGGCCGTCGCTTGACGTCCCAATTCCGCAGCAGCTTCCAACAGAGTGGGCGCATTCATCGCTGCGAGGGCCTGCAATGGCGTGTTGGTGCTCGCCCGACGCACAATGCAGGATTCACGATCTGCAGCATCAAATGTCTGCAGCAACGGGGGTGCCACGGTGCGTTTGAAATAGGTGTAGATACTGCGTCGATACAAATCGGCTCCCTTGCTTTCCGGGTATTTCTTACGACTCACCGCTTCCCAAAGATCGTCCGGTTGATAGGGGTAAACAGGTGGACCTCCCATACGGTTGACTTCCAAACCAGACACCCTGAGCATCTGGTCCCGCACAAAATGTGCCGGCAGGCGATTACGAGGTCCCCTGCCCAACCATTGATTGTCCGGATCCCAAGCGAAATCCCCGGCTGGCGCATCGGAACGCTGCCGATAGGTGGCACTGCTGACAATTGTTTTGATGAGGCGTTTGACATCCCAACCAGATTCCACAAATTCCACCGCCAGCCAGTCCAAAAGCTTCGGATGAGAAGGCAGGGAACCCTGGATTCCAAAATCTTCGGCCGTATCCACCAGACCGCGCCCGAACAACATCTGCCAAACACGATTCACAAACACCCGGGCGGTCAGCGGGTGCTGACCATTGACCAACCACTTGGCCAAACCCAGTCGATTGGCCGGGGCATCGTCATCCCATTCGGAAAGCATGGTGGGCACTCCCGAATCAACCGGTTTTCCGGGTTTGTTGTATTGCCCTCTGGTGAGCACGTACGTTTGACGTGGTTCCTCCATCTCCTGCATGACCATCACGGTGGGCAATGTTTTCACATAGGTTTGCAACGCCCGTTCCGCCTCTCGAATCTCCGACACGGCCTTCGAAATCAAAGGATGCTGTGAATGTTCAAGATAGGCCATACGAGCAAGCTGGGTTTGTCTTACGGATCGATCAGCAGCTTCCAGTTTCAAGACTTGTTCCATGGACAAGGGCTCGGACAAGGACGCAATTTCCGCCGGTTTCAGCACACGATTGTAGATTCTGAGTTCATCCACCGCTCCGCTGAAGTCGTCTGCCATGGAACTTTTGCCCAGGAGAAATGGATTCGACGAATGGGATCCCGGATTGGAATCGTTGTTGCGGGTTAGCTCCACTTCGATGGGTTTTCCATCGACATATATCCCAATCCCGCGAGCGCTCATCGAAGCATCGTAAGTAACCAGCACATGATGCCATTGCCTGGGTGAAAAAGTATCAACTGAACGAACGCCAATCCGTCCGGCATAGCCCTGTGAAATAGAAAGGTATTCAAAATGCCCCTGGTCATAGATCAGTTGATATCCTTTCCCCCCGACACCATCCTCAATACGCGAGAACACAGCGCCACTGGCTCCATCATCCGCCCACGCCCAAAGGCCGATACTGTAGGGGGTCATGTTGTTGAATCTGGCTATGTCACCGAGAGACCCCGACCACTCACCGCGCAACTGAATTCCCTTGCCGCGAATGCCGTCGCACCAGGTGATTCCTTCCTGATCCAAATCTGTTTCCAGATCCTTCAAATCAAAACCTGTCAGACCGTTTTCGAAGGTTCGCTCTGCCACCAAACCATCTTGAAGAAAGAAACGATCGGACTGATCTCGATGTTCATCCGTCCTCCATCGCTCCAATTCCTGATCAATCAAATCATCGAGGTCGTCCAGCTCGGTTTTCGCATCATTCAAGTTTTGCTCCAAAGCGGCGAGACGTTCCCGTTGAATGCGGTTTGGAGCGTGGATATATGGTTCGGAATTGCCGTCTCGGATGGCACGCCCGGTCTCGGGAACATTGTGGAAAAAGGCAAACAACCCGTAGTAATCATCCATGGTCAACGGATCATATTTATGGTCATGACAACGAGCGCACCCAATCGTCAACCCCAGCCAGGTGGTCACGGTCGTCTCAACCCGATCGGCCACATTTTCAACCAATACCTCTGCCGGAATGGAGCCGCCTTCGGAATTATAACGATGATTCCGGTTGAAGCCAGTGGCGATCTGCTGATCCAGGGTCGCATCAGGCAACAAATCACCGGCGAGTTGTTCCATCGTGAACTGATCAAACGGCATGTTGGCGTTGAACGCCTCGATCACCCAGTCACGCCAGGGCCACATTTCACGTTCGCCGTCATTCTGGTAGCCATGCGTATCGGCATACCTCGCGGCATCCAGCCAAGGCAAAGCCATCCGTTCCCCGAAATGCGGCGACGCCAGCAAACGCTCCACCAGCATATCGAAGGATGCCTCGGAATAGGACCGTTCAAACGATGCCACGTCGTCAGCAGAGGGAGGCAGACCCGTCAAATCAAGGGACAAACGACGTATCAAGGTCCGGGGATCCGCCGCCGGGAGGGGACGCCGTTCCATGGACTCGAGCTTGTTCAACACGAAAAAATCAATAGCCCCACGCGCCCAATCGCTCATCTCCACCTGAGGCAACGTTCCTTTTCCCGGAGGGATGAAAGACCAATGCCGATCCCACTCAGCGCCGGATTCCACCCATTGCGAGAGTTTTTCTTTTTGCAGATCGGTCAATGCATGTTCCGCATCCGGTGGAGGCATCACCAGATCCGGATCGGAAGTCACCACGCGCTGGATCAACAACGAAGCCTCAGTATCGCCCGGAACCAAAATGGCACCTTCTTTCCCAACAACCGTCAACCCATCCGGCAGATCCAATCGCAAATCCGCCTTACGCTTGTTCCGGTCCGGTCCATGACAGGGATAGCAATGATCCGCCAAAATGGGGCGGATATCCTGATTGAAATCAATCGACTCGCCCCTAGGGGACAAGGCGCCACCACACACCCAGTCGCCTGCACCGCAAACAAATGCGGTGATGAGTCCAATACAAAAGCGCTTATGAACCAAAAACCTCATCACTTTGGAAATCTGAAATCAGGCTAACTTCAGGGTAAGGCGTTTTCCTATGGCATCCGCAAATTTCTCAAGAGTTGAAAGCTTGATATCTTCGGCATGATTCTCGATCCTGGAAATAGCGGTCTTCTTGGTTTGGAGGCGAGCAGCCAATTCCTCTTGGGTGATTCCAGCTTCAAGTCTCGCCTGCTTAAGCATCACACCAACCTTAAAATACTCATACCCTTCATCATAAGTCTCAGCAAACTTCAAATCTTGCACCTTACGTTTCTTAACATATTTCTGTATGTCGCTCATCTCTTCTTCCTTCTTAAATAATCTCGCTTCCGTTCCTCGGCTAATCGAATGGCTTGCCGGGGCGTTTTTTGGCTCTTTTTCTGGAATGCGTGTGACAACACCACCAGTTTCCGACCATCAAAAAAGCCAAGAAACCGGAATATATTTGTTCCAACTCGAACCCTTACTTCCCATAGGTCTTCAGTATTTGACAGCTTTTGAAAATAATGCCCCGGAACAATATCCATATCCTCCACAAGACGGATAACCCAGGTAGCCTTTAAAGCCTGATTGGTTGAGAGATTGTCCAGAAACTCTTCAACTGGAATCCGCCCGGACTCAGTCTTGTAAAAGATGACCTCTCGCACCATGCCCAACAGTTAACACGCACGTTAACTTCCGTCAAGACAGCTAGCTTTTAATATTCCTGTTAGAAATTTAAACTTTTACAGGCTGCCAGGCCCACTTGCTTCGGAAAAACGATTTACATCCGAATGTATCCCGGTCTATGAATTCACGTCAACCACACCTCAAAAGAATCTACCATTGAAGCCATCAGTAAAATCACCCGCTCAAGCATCTCTGGCGCAATCCGTCTGTGTGGACTGTGGTCTCTGTTGCGATGGCTCGGTTTTTGAGGATGTTGAACTCAAGGATGTCCATGAAGCAGACAGCATGGAAATCATGGGCTTGGAAATTGAAGAGGAGGAAGGAAAACATCTCCTCATCCAACCATGCAATGCCCTGTCCGGCACACAGTGCAGCCTGTATCCCCACCGCCCCGAATGCTGTCGCACATTCGAATGTCATCTGCTGAACAGGCTAAAAACAGGCACCATCACAAAAGCGAAGGCATTGGCCATCATTCAAAACATCCGCACTCATCTCGCCAACAATCGCAAGGACAAAGCCAGAGACATCATCGAAAAGCAATTACTGAATCTTTCGACCTGACCAGGAAGAGCGCAGTTCAAAAAATAGAAACCCACAACCGGAGGGACAAGCTTTCCCGACGAGTAGGGCCCTGCTGCCACAGGGCCGTGAGCGTGTTCTGGTATTCGAAGGATTTCAGACGTTAAACGGACACGATGGCACGCAACTCCGATGTGTCGTTAGACCACCCTACCAAAATACAAACTGCCTTCCTCCCATTCTGAATAGTTCCCGGTTTCTTTTCTTTCCGCTTCAAGGCGCCGCGTTGGGTGTGCTAAAACACCTGCATGATCGTTGATGAAATCAAGCAGGCAGGTGAATACTTTGACTTGGGTGAGGGTATCCAATCGGCTCTACGTTTTTTAATGGAAAGCAACCTTGAGGAACTCCCATTGGGGCGTCATGACATTGATGGGGATCGTGTGTTTGCCATGGTGGAATCCTATCAAACGAAACCCATGGAAGCAGGTTTCTGGGAAGCCCATATCAAGCATCTGGATGTGCAATGCGTGTTGTCCGGAGAGGAACGTTTGGGCTACGCCCCCATTTCCGGGCTGTCAGCAGGGCCTTATGATGAAGAAAAAGATTTCTACAAGCTGGAAGGTTCCGGAGACTTCATCACACTCCGCCCGGGCATGTTTGCCATCCTCAAACCCCAGGACGCCCACATGCCGGGAATGGCGATCAAAGATCCCCAACAGGTCAAAAAAATCGTCATCAAAGTCCGCATCTGAACGACAACCCCATCAAAATAAAACACCTTGGTGCCTTCGTGCCTTTGTGTGAGAAAAAAAGCATCCCCCCCTTCAACCACCTCTAGAACGGCTTTTTCCTTGGATCACGCTTGCGAGTGGCGGGTTGGGAGCCTATAAGACAGACATGAGAACGCCGGAAATTATTGTGCAGGGAGGCCCCGTGATGTGGCTGCTTGTGATCGCAAGCATCGCCGCCATCGGGGTGTTTTTGGAGCGACTGTTGCACTATCACCGATCTCAGATCAATTCCATGGAGTTCATCAACGGCGTTCGTAACGTGTTGAAACGGGACAACGTCGTGGAAGCCATTTCAATTTGCGAGGCAACACCCGGCCCAGTGGCCCGGCTCGTCAAAGCCGCGATCCTCAGCAGGGAACAAGGCAAGGACGGCGTGCGGGAATCGCTTGAGGAAGCGGGATTGATGGAAGTCCCCCGACTGGAAGAAAAGCTCAACCTCCTGGCAACAGTAGCTCAGATTGCGCCTTTGATCGGACTGCTGGGCACCGCTTTGGGGATGATGGACACTTTCAAACACATCGCTGATGCCGGCCTGTACGCCCGCATTCCGGAGATGGCCGCCGGCATCTGGAAGGCGCTGATCTGCACCGCCGGGGGCATTGCGGTCGCCATCCCGAGTTATGCCGCTTATAACTACCTCGTCAGTCGCGTCAATTCCATCGTCCTGGACATGGAAAAAGCCTCGTCCGAAATCGTCAGCATCGTCACCGAGACATTTGGAAACAGGGAGTAGTTCGAAACATGAAATTCCCGCGCAACGCCAAAATATTCCGCGGTCAACTGGACGTCGCTCCTTTTGCCGGGATTTTCTTTTTGCTCTGCCTGATGCTGGTCTTCAGCACCTTGCTGGTGTATTCACCGGGCGTTCAGATCGAGCTACCGGATTTGGGAAGTGAACCGGTTCCCGGAATCCAGCCTCCCGTGATTCCGGTCGCCGTCGATGTTCAGGGTAAAATCTTTTTCGAGAGCCAGCACGTGCCGGAAGACGAGTTCGAAAGCCGATTGAAGGAAGCAGTCCGAAAATTTGAATCCCCCCCTACTCTGGTCATTCAGGGAGATGAAGCCACCCACTTATCGGTGATCTCAAGGATCTCTCACATTGCCTCCCAATCGGGCGTGACCCGCACACTGCTGGCAACCAAGACCAAGCCTTTTTCCACCGAAACAAAGTAACACCGGGTCGATCAACGATCATGATCAACAAAAGGAAATGGAGTATTTACGGATCGGTCGCCCTGTTTCACGGGGTGATGATCTGGTTTTACCAGGTTCCGTTGCATGATCCGGCGAAAGCGAATCGTGCGCTGCCCGCATCGCCTGTGGTGATGGCGGCCGGCACTTCCTGGGATCCGCTAATCAAAAAGCATCCTCTGGTCAGAAACCCCTTGTTGATGGCACAGGCCAACGAACGTGGATTCACGAGCGAACTCTGGAATAAATCGTTCGAAAACCGGAATCCATACAGTGACTGGAGTGAATCACCACGCTATCTGGAGGAGCCGAAGACAGACTGGGGCAAATCATTTCTTCAGTTCTCGGACCAAACATCCGCCGCCATGTGGAAACCCATCGGCAAACCCAAAGCCGAACTGGATGAACCGCTTCCCGCAAATCCCTTTGTTAAAGCACAATCCCAAATGCAGTTCAGTCCAAACCTGGAAGCCCGCCTGCCGAATGTCATGCCGGACTTGGCTGTCTGGACCGGATCTCAACCCATTCCCCCGACCCACCTTCAAATCGGGATCGATCCACTGGGATTTGTTCAATCCGTGCGCATGGTTGACAGCGTGAATCCCGGGGAACAGGAGTTTATTCAAAAAGCCATTCGCAAGATCAAGACCATGATGTTTCGGAGGGATCCCAACTGGAATGAATCATCGCCCGGACCATTGGAATGGGGGGATGTTGAAATCCAATGGTTGCAACAAAAACCAGGCGCCCCACCCAAACCTCAGACGGGAGGAGATGTCCGATGAATGTCAGTGCTCTCAGTGAATGGATGATTGCCTACGTCTCCATCGCGTTGGCAGGCGTGTTGTTTTGCGCGATTTATTCCGACATCCGACGACGCCGTTTCGAACCTAAAGAAACCGATGACCATGTATTCCGGTGTTCGGATTGCGCCTTTGTATACACGGATGATCCCACGGTCGATCGCGCTCGATGCCCACAGTGCGGATGCATGAATGATAAATTCAATTTTTAGACATTGGACAAAGTTCTGGCTGCCGCCATTGGTTTGGATGGTGGTCATTTCCCTTTTTTCAACGGACCATTTCTCGGGTCAGCAGACGTCCCGATTGATCGGCCCTTTCCTGCGCTTTTTTGTTCCGGACATTGCCGATGCAAGCATCGCTTCGATCCAGCTGGTGGTTCGTAAAATAGGGCATCTCACCGAATATGGCATACTGTTTCTTCTCTGGTACCGCGCACTGAACGCCTCTCGACATCATCCCTTGAACATTTGGAATACCGGTTATGCCTCAGGCTGTCTGATGATCTGTATGCTCTATGCGGCGACCGACGAATGGCATCAATCCCGAACCGATCACCGCGTCGGCAGTCCGGTGGATGTCGGCATTGACGCGTTGGGCGCCACCATGGCGATGGGCTGGATCCGCTGGCGTACGCGACAAAAGAAAGAATGATTCATGAACCACCCGATGCTCAAAATCACCCTGGCTTTCGCGGCTGGTATTTTACTGGATCATCTATTGCCAGTGCCAGTGTTCCTGTGGGCAACGTTTTTCTGGGTCACGGGACTTTGTTTCATCCTGTTGAAAGGTTCGCGGCCAGGCTGGCTGGTGGCCATGTTGATCACAAGTGGCGCCTGCCTACACGCCCAGCATACCCGCCCCGCCCAGGCCAACGATGTACGCCACCTGAATCTTGGAGAAGGTTGGCATGTTACTGTCGAAGGGGTCCTGGCTGAAACTCCAAGGCAGAAGGTTGGACAGGTGAACGGCAAGGAATCCCATCGCAGTCTGGCCACGCTTCATCTTGAGCGAATGGCTCATGAGACGAGATCCATGCCTGTGTCCGGTCAGATATTGGTCAGAACATCCGGAAAGCTGCCAACATCGTTTTACAAAGGGATCCCGGTAAGGATCACCGGGGTATTGACCGCGCCCCCACGCCCCATGGCGGAGGGGTTGTTTGATTACCGATCCTATCTGGAGCAAAATGGCATCCATCGCATTCTATACGCAAACACACCTGAGGACTGGTCCATCCAAGAGACCGGATCAGATCTCCCCGCCAGACCCTGGACCGATCGTTTCCGGGAATGGGCGATGGGGGCGCTCTCGTATGGCTTGCCGGAATTGGATGACGCAACGCGATTGCGATGGGCCATGGTGCTGGGGTTGAAGGGGTGGTTGCATGATGACATGGTCGAGCCGTTTCGCTGGTCGGGATCCATGCATCTGTTTGCCATCAGCGGACTGCACGTCGCCATGGTCACCGGACTCCTGATGGCTGGCATACAAATGGTGATTCGATCCAGGTGGCATGCAGGACTATGGGTTTTGGTCGCCATGTGGTGCTACGTGGCGATCACCGGCTGGCAGACATCGGCGATTCGGGCGGGAATCATGACCTCCGTCATGTTGAGCGGATGGATGTTGAAGAAGCCGCACACCATGCTCAACTCACTGTTTACCGCCGCGTGGTTCGTGCTCATCTGGCAACCCACGCAATTGTTCCAGATTGGTTTCCAGCTCTCTTTCGGTGTCGTGCTGGGCTTGGCCACCACTTCGGAACCCATTCGACAGTTCCTGCTCCAGCGACTTCAAACGGATCCTTGGATACTGAAGGAACGTCTCACCCCATTCCAACGGGCTTGGAATGGGGGGGCGCGTAAACTGGCAACGGCCCTGTCCATTTCTTTGGCGGCCTGGATCGGTTCTCTCCCCATCATCTGGCAACATTTTCATCTGGTGACTCCGGTCGGGTTGGCCGGAAACATCCTCATGGTGCCCATGGCAGGAGCAACGATCAGTTGTGCGATGGGCAGCCTGGTCTGCGAGCCCTGGGCGCCCTGGCTGACGGAACTGTTCAATCACAGCGGCTGGTTCTGGATGCAGTGCATGGTGCGTATGGGGGAATGGATGGCCTCGCTTCCCTTGTCCCACTTTTACGTCAGCCCCCTTCCCGATTCTTTGCTTTGGTATTATTACGCATTCCTGGTGCTTCTTGCCTTGGGCATTCAAAAGCATGCATGGAAGAAATGGGCCACTTATGGTTGCGGCACACTGTCGATCGTTCTGTTGCTGATGCATGTGAAGCAGTCATGGACCAGACAGGAAATCGCTTTCATCCCTCTTGCTGATGGCGATGCGATCTGGATGAACCACGCGGGTGTCCTGCACGATTCGCTGATCGATGGAGGAAACGATCGCATGGTCAAACGAACAACCATTCCCTTCCTTGAATCAAGAGGAGTGAACTGCTTGAAAAATCTCTGGATTTCCCATGGTGATGCGGACCATATCGGAGGATATGAGGCATTGGTCCACCGCTATCCTCCTGAACGGATCATTTCCTTCAGAAAAGGTTATCGATCTCCCTACTATCGCAACCTCATGACCCTGGCTGAGGAGGAGGAATGGAACGTAGAGCTGATCGGCGAAGGTAAATCCGTCGAATCGTTGAAAATCCTGCACCCACCGGAAAACAACGACTACCGAAGAGCAGACGACGCCAACCTGGTCGGGATGATTCAATGGGGGGACTGCCGCATGTTGCTGGCGGGGGATTTGAGTCGGGAAGGCATGATCGCCCTTTCCAATCGATACCCGGACTTGCGAGCAGACGTTTTGGTGATCAACCGGCCGGAAGACGGGATGTCGCCGAATGTTTACTGGATGGACTCCATTGAACCGAGTCTGATTCTGGTGACAGGTATCGCTCCGGATCGAAACGATCGCTGGGTCAATGAGCTGAGAGAACGCCTTTTCCAGTCAAATCCCACCATATGGGACACGGGAACCCAGGGTTTGGTGCGCTTGGAAGATGGCGAAGGGGGTATCCGGGCTGTTCCAAGCCAGGGAAAACCAATATTCATCCACCCAAATGATTCCGAATCAAGCCCTCCGGCCCCTCAAACCTATGGGCGGTTGGGTTCAACAATGTTCAGTTTGTAAGGCTGGGTTCGAAGACTGTCCGGTTTGGCTTCGGGAAAGCTGTCGTAAAGATAATCGAACTTCAGCAAATAAGTGTGACCTTCGTCCACCTGATCCAATGGAAGCAACACTTCCCAGCGATCTTCCACCACCTGAACACGTTCCATCGGGACATGATTCCCATCTATCACCACAAACCCTTGAATGGACTCATCGCGGATACTCTTTTGATTGCTTTCCCAGGCGGCTTCGATCCGATAGATACCCTGCGAGTTACGTGGTAATTTCGAGGGTGTCAGGTTCACGATGGTCGTTTTCACACAACCGGTTTGGAGCAAAACGGTCATGGTGAACACTAGTATCTTGAAGCTCATGGAACGCATCATCCAAAAGCGATACCCAAGACCTTGCGGACTGTAAAGATGATTCGGAAACGGAAATGCTGGTGAAATGATTTGTTTTTGGATTTGACCTGTGACCACGGGCTTGTTTACTGTGCGCCACTTTGACATTATAAAACGCAGTCGCCCTCGGAAAGCCTGGGTGGACGCGATATTGATTTAAAAAGCCATGTTTGCACATATTCGAAAACATCAGCAATGGTTGTTCATCGTCATCATTGCGGTGGTCATTGTGTCGTTTGTAGTCTTCTTCACGCCAAGCGTCGGATCGGGGAATTCCGGTGGACGGTCCGGCGCTGACGCAGTCGTTGGAACCTATAAAGGTCAGCCCATTACACAGACCGACTACTACGAAGCTTATAAGGAAATTTCACTCCAGGTTTTCCTGAGCATGGGCCAATGGCCGGAGCAGTTGGGCACGCAGTTCGGGTTTGACCCCACGCAGGAGGCCGTCAACCGGCTGATGCTGGTTCGCAAACTGGAAGAAATGAACATTCAGGTCGGCCCTGAATCCGTTGCCAAGTGGAAGGTCAATTCCTTTTCCGACCCTGCCACCGGCGCTTTTCGCAACGAACTGTATGACAACGTTCTGGCAGCCATCAAGGCACGCGGGATTTCCGAAGACGACCTCCATCGCTACGCTGCCAACACCATCGGCATCGGCCAGTTGACCTCCCTGGTCAGCTTGAGCGGCGATATGGTCACCCCCGGCGAAGCCGAACGTCTTTACAAGAGCCGCAATTTGGCCGCTTCCACCTCAGCAGTTATGTTCTCCCGCACGAATCACATGTCGGCCGGACAGGACCTGGTTGGTCTGGAGGATTATTTCACCAACAACATGGCCCTTTATCGTGTGGAAGAAAAACGCAAGATCCGCTACGTGAAATTCGCCGCCACCAACTACCTGGCCGAAGCGGAAGCCAAGCTCAATCAAAGCACCAACCTCCAGTCCATGATCGATGCCATCTACCTGGATCGCGGCACCAATTCCTTCACCCGGAACGGTGAAGTCCTTTCCGCCGAGGAAGCAAAAGAGCAAATCCGCGAGGAAGAGCTTGAAAAAGCCGGATTGGAAGTCGCCATCGAGGAAACCAAGAACTTCATGAAGGGATTTGCCAATTTCGAAGCCTATTCCTCGGCAGTGCTCGAGCAATTGGCGGTTGAAGGCGGTCAGGAATCCAAAGTCACCACCGAGTTCTCCCGCAACCAACTGGCGCCTGGACTCGGAGTATCGTTCACCTTTACCCAGCGCGCTTTTGAACTAACCGAGGAAGAGCCCATTGCCACCCCGTTTGAAGCACCGGATGCCATCTACCTGTTTGCTCTGGAAGAAATCATCCCGGATCATCCCCCTACACTGGACGAAGTCCGGGCACGGGTCGTCGGAGATTTCCGACGCGACCAGCAACTCCAGGCAGCGCGTGACGAAGCCACTCAGTTCCATGAAAGCCTCAAAGCAGCCATGGCTGAAGGCAAAACATTCGAAGAAGCCTGCTCCGAGTTGGGACAAACGATCGTTGAAATCCCCGATGTTTCACTGGCATCACGCACATTGGACGGATTCACCGATCGCCGCATCACCGTCAGCTGGCTCCAGGACCTGGCCTTTTCACTTGAACCAGGAGAGACCAGCGAAGTCAGCAACACCACAGAAGGTGCTGGTATCCTGTTTCTGAAAGATTTCGTGGAAGCGGATGAAACCAAGATGAGCGAAGAGTTGGCCGATTTCACCGAGCAACTGCGTCAAACACGCCGCAGCGAAGCCATCTCCGAATGGCTCCAGCAGGAAATGGCCTCCGTGCAAATGGCAACCGCCAACTCCTCAGAAGACACCAGCTCCGCAAACTGATTCTGATCATCTTTAACACGAACGGGCTCCCATAAACCGGAGCCCGTTTTTTTATGCAAAAAATTCACCATTCAAAATTCACCATTCACCATTTTAAAGGGAGTTCCCCATTGACAAAGCGAGCTCCCACCTTCATGACTCACAGCATGCAGACACGTTCCAAGCTCCATTCCGGTGGATTTACCTTGATCGAATTACTGGTTGTCATTGCCATCATCGCCATCCTTGCCGGCATGTTGCTCCCCGCCCTGTCCAAAGCCAAAACCAAGGCCCAGGGTATTTCGTGTCTGAACAATCTGAAGCAGTTGCAACTGGCACACCTGATGTATCCGGACGATAACAGTGATTACCTGACCAAACCCGGCAATAGCGGCACGGAAGAGGGTGCTTGGGTAGGCGGATGGTTGAATTTTGATTCGGGCAATCCGGACAATACCAACATTCAGGATTTGCTGGACCCCAAACGCGCCAAGTTTGCCCCTTACCTGCCGACGACCAAGGTCTACCTCTGCCCCGCGGATCGCAGTTACGTCCAGATCAATGGCAAGCGGCATTCCAGAGTTCGCAGCATGGGGATGAGTCAGGCCATGGGAGGACCCGGCGGGTGGTTACCACCCGGTAGTGGATTTCAAAGCAATCAGAAGGCTTACAAAATATTCCTCAAATCAAGCGATTTCGGCAACCCAGGCCCATCCAATCTTTATGTTCTTCTGGATGAACATCCCGACGGCATCAATGCCGGAGGATACGCCAACCAAATGGTCGAAGATCCCGGTTCAGCACGTATCATTGATTTCCCGGCAAGTTATCACAATGGAGCCGCCGGATTGTCGTTCGCAGATGGTCATGCGGAAATCAAAAAATGGCAGGATGCCCGCACCATGCCCCCGGTGGAGAACAGCAATTCGCTCCAACTCAACGTGGCTTCTCCCAACAACCCGGATGTTATCTGGCTGGCAGAACGAACAACCGTCAGAACAGGGAATTGATTCCAGCAGACAAACTGGATCAGTTCACATGCTGACGACTGTCATGGAGATGTGGGGTGTTGGATGTTTTTGGGCTTCCCTTTGCACACCTTTGGTCGATTTGGATACCACAAGGTGCGCGTCGAGACGACACGATCCACCTATGTCCTCACCGCCAATTCACCATTCTAAATTCACTATTCACCATTCAAAAGTTCACTGTTCAAAACGG